>JAAELO010000842.1 GCA_024226555.1 Desulfobacterales bacterium
GAATTTTGAGCTATTGAGTAACAAATTATTATAAGGGAACCTAATAACTGCTTTTTGACCGAATTACTTTTAGTTGTTTAAAAATCAAAACAACTGAGTTATTAGAAAAAAAACTGTAAACTTTATAAAATAATTTTTTTATAAACGAATCAGCTCGTTATTTTTTCTAATGCCTTGTATCTTATAAAATTGGAAATTTTATAAGAGTTTCAATCAAAATTCTAATTATTAGTGATTCCATAAGGTTTTGAATATGTCCCGTTTAGTAGAATTTTACAAATCATTAAGTTACTTTATAACGGTGATATTCCTGCCAAAAATAAGATTAATTCTTATTAGTTCAATAAAAAGATTATTTTTTTTGAAAAAACTTTTTTTGTTATCTGTAAAATCTCCAGCTCGTATTTCAGTGTATGGTTTTATATCAGTGATTTTTATCGGAACATTGTTACTGATGCTTCCGATATCAAGTAAACAGAATTCCCTTGGTTTTATAGATGCTCTTTTTACCGCAACTTCAGCTAGTTGCGTTACAGGCCTTTCAGTTATAGATGTTGCAAGTACGCTGACTGTATTTGGTCAAATTGTCTTATTACTCCTTATCCAGGTTGGTGGACTTGGTATAATGACAATTTCTACACTTTTAATTATGGTTGCAGGTGGTAGAGCAAATATGGCAGAAAAAAATATAATCAAGGATACTTTTTCATATACAGGTTTAAAACCCTTTGAAATATTAAAAAGTGTGGTTCTGTTAACTATATTTTTTGAGATATTGGGTGCAATAATTCTATTCATTAGATTTCTTTTTATGATGCCTTTCTCTGAAGCTCTATATAAAGCAATTTTTCATTCAATAAGTGCTTTTTGTAATGCTGGATTTTCACTTTTTAATGGTAGCTTGTCACAGTTTGTAAATGACCCTGTGGTTAGTTTAACTGTATCTGTTTTGATAATTGCAGGTGGTCTTGGTTTTCTTGTTGTTTTTGAATTAAAGGATAACTTCCCAGGTAAAAAAAAGAGGTGGGAAAAATTAAGTATCCATACTAAACTAGTTCTAATTACCTCTATTGTTTTAATTCTCTCTGGCACAATTCTTATAATGGCCTTTGAATGGAATAATACTTTGAAAGAACTTAGTTTTGGTGGAAAAATTCTCGCATCTATTTTTCAATCCATAACACTTAGAACCGCAGGTTTTAACACTATCCCAATAGGGAGTTTGACTAACCAGATTCTTTTTGTTGGTATGATTTTTATGATTGTTGGTGCATCCCCTGGTTCTTGTGGGGGAGGAATTAAAACAACAACCCTGGCAACTCTTTTTCTTTTAGGATACAACAGAATTAAAGGGAATATGTCCACATCCTTTGCATACAGGAAAATACCTGATGAGAGCGTAACAAAAGCTGTAAATATTTTAATAATAAGTACCTTTATAATCATGACAGGATTTGTTCTGATTTTAATGACTGAATTAAAGGGAAATCCATCTGAAAGTCGTGGAATGTTTATTGAACTTATGTTTGAAGTTACAAGTGCTTTTGGTACAACAGGCCTTTCCATGGGGATTACTGAATCTCTTTCAAACATGGGGAGGATAATAATTACAACTCTGATGTTTATTGGACGGTTAGGACCTTTAATGATTGGTATTGCAATTAGCAGAGGATTATCGAATAAATATGAATACGCTGAAGAAAATGTAATGATAGGATAAATTATGAAACAATTTGCAGTTATAGGTATTGGAAATTTCGGGTATTATCTGGCAAGACATCTTTATAAAAAAGGTCATGATGTTATCGCCATAGACCATAGTAAAAAACTAATACAAAAAATCAAAGATGATGTTACTCAGGCTGTTGTCGCAGATGCAACCGACCCTGAAGCTTTAAGAGCCCTTGGTCTTGATGAAATGGACTATGTTGTGGTTTGTATAGGCTCAATTTTAGGGAACTCAATTTTAACAACACAAAATTTGATTGAGCTTGGTGCCAGGAACATAATTGCAAAAGCTATTACAGAGCCCCATGGTAGGATTCTTGAAAGACTTGGAGTCAATGAAATCTTCTTTCCTGAAAAAGACCTGGCAATATCGTTAGCAGAGAAACTAAATTCACCAAATATGATAGATTATCTACCTTTTATTGAAGGATTTAGTATTACACAACTTGAAGTTGAAGAGAAGCTCTCTGGCAAAAGTTTGAAGGATCTGAATTTGAATAACAGGTATGGAGTACAGGTTGTTACAATTAAAGATTCACTAACATCTGAGAATAAAATACCTACTGGTGACTTTATTCTTAAAAGTAAGGATGTTATGATACTATTTGGTCCAAATGACGCTCTAAAAAAAGTGGAAAAAAGTCAGATTTAAATATCGGGTACCTCTATAACAGTTAAATGGTCTTAAAATCGCTCATGGGAGGGTTTCATGGCAGACAAATCAAAAATACTGGATCTTATTTCCAAGACAACCCTTGAAGTGATGAAGGAGTTAGCGAGCTCCGGGGAGAGATTGAACCCAACCACATTTAAAGAGAAACTTGGTGAAAAAACAGAAATTTCAAATTTTCTTACCAACTTAAGCCTGGCTGACTCCTGGAAAAGTAAATATGAAAACCTTGAGACCGATTTTGAAAGCATATCAAAAGAAAATGAAAGAGTTAATAAACAGAAGGATCATCTGTTAAAAAAACTTGAAAGATTTGATGATATTGATTCATCTTCTGATGCTTTTTTTAAACGTATTCTGATTCTTTTTTGTGAGTTGATAAAATATAGCGATAATAGAACTCTTGATCTTCAAATTAAAGAGTTCAAAGCTTTAATTAAGAAAAATGCTGATAAACAATTACTTGAAAAATCATTTAACCAATTAAAAGATACAATTCTCACAGAAACTGATGATGAACGTGAAAGTTTAAAACCAAAGAAACAGAGCAAAAGTCTTGGTTTATTGGGTAAATGGACGAAATCAAACCAGGGGTTGGATCAGGATGGAATTGAATATGCATTACAACTTACTCAGATATTCCAGGAAATTATTGATGAGTTTAAACTGGTTTTTAGAGATAACTATCTTGAAAAGCTACTTGCCATAGAAAAAAAGATGCATAAAACTACTAAAATTGATAATTTTAGTGTCATTAGTAAATCACTTGTTGATCTTCTTCAGGAATATATTGCAAATGTAAACTCAGATAGAGAACAAACCTCTCTTTTTATAAAAGAGATCGGACAAAAAGTAGTTGATATAGACAGCATTATAGTAGAATCATTCTCAAGTCTTAACGAATCAGAAACCTCCCATGATAACTTTCATGAATTTCTTGAAAACAACATAACAGACCTTGAGAATTCCGTTAATATAGGCAAAACCATAGAGGAACTCAGAGGGACTGTTGTAAAGCGACTTTCAGGTATTAATGAAGCTATTAGAAAACAAAAGATGGATGCAATTGTAAGAAATAGAGATTCTGAAAAGCGATTTAGTAAGCTTGCAGGATACTTTGGTAAAATGAAGAAAAGTATGGAAGTTGCAAATTCGAAAGCTAAAGTACTTGAAAAAGAGATTAATATTGATCCATTAACAGGCGCTGCTAACAGAAGAGCCTACGAAAATCGTATGAAAGAGGAGATGGACCGATATTTAAGATATAAAAGTATGTTTGCTATTCTTATATTTGATATTGATCATTTTAAGAAGATTAATGACACATATGGACATGCAATTGGAGATGTTTGTTTAAAAGAGATTATTAAAAGAGTTACAAAGTTGTTAAGAAAAAGCGATTTTTTAGCAAGGATTGGTGGTGAAGAGTTTGTTGCACTTTTACCGGAAACTGATAAAGAAGGCGCTCTTGATGCTGCTGAAAGATTTCGAAAAACAGTTGCGAAAATAGAGTTTATTCATAGAAAAGAAACAGTAACAATTACAATAAGTGCGGGGGTTACATGTGCAAGAGTATCAGATAAGAAGTTTGAGGATATATTTAAACGTATGGACAGTGCCCTTTACGATGCTAAAAACAGTGGACGGAACAGGGTAGCTTTTAAATAAGATGAATCTCTAATAACTGCCTATAAAACAAAAGGCTTTAGTTTTGTTTGTTTTGATCGAACTACAGCGTTATTTTTTTTCTCATGCAGAGATTTTATAAAACTTAAAGCTTTTATAAACGTTGAATTTCAATCATAATTCTTATTATTAGAGGTACCGAGAGGTTTTTTTTATGATAGCAATATTTGATGTACAATATGGGGATAAGGTATCTAAAACAGGATGTGTTTTAATTGATAACTGGAGTGATAAAACACCTGTAAAAGAGTATGTAACAGAACTTCCTGCTCAAAGTGATTATATTTCCGGTGAATTTTATAAAAGGGAGTTGCCTTGTCTTTTGGATTGTTTAAATAAAATGAGCGAAAATCCTGAAATTATAGTAGTTGATGGTCATGTTTGGCTTGAAGAAAACAGACCCGGACTCGGACATTATCTCTATGAAGCTCTTGGTAAAAGTAAAAAGGTTATAGGTGTGGCTAAAAACTCATTTAAAGGTTCTTTTTTCGCTGAAAAAGTTTTAAGAGGAGATAGTAAAAAACCTTTATTTGTGACTTCAGATGGAGTCGATAATAAAAAATCAGCAATAAACGTAAAAGGTATGGCTGGAGAAAACAGACTTCCTGAGATGATAAAAAGAGCAGATCATCTTGCCAGAGGATTTTCTTTTCCTATTATTTAATACGGTTAATTATAAGTGACTCTGAATGTTGCATTACCGAAATAGGTGGTATCTGCCTGGTTTGACGCGATGTAGGCAGTAGCTCCAACGCCCACATTTTTGAGTTCACCTTCAGCTATATTGCCAGTACCAGTAGTACCACCCCCGGTAACCTTAAAATCGCTAACTTTTATTGATTCTTTACCATTTGATAACTGGATGGATTCTTCAGTAACAGTATATGATACACTTGAGTTGCTTCCTTCTATTTTAAAAATCGCACTTCCTTTTTCTTCCGGTTCAACTGTAACATTAAATGATGCTCCGGTAAGTTCATGTGTGCCAAAATCAAATTCCTGTGTAACCAGGATAGTTATTGGTTTTCGTATTGTTATAGTGATGCTGAATGTTTGATCTGTTGCATAGCAATCCCCGTATATTAGGAAACAAAAAAGAATGTAATAGAACCGTTTATTCATCTTTTAAGGCCTGCTCAAGGTTAAAAGTAGTTAAATATTTCTAAAATTGACTGGAGAACTATTTCTTAATATTTCTTTAGTCATGTTAGTCTCATAATTTCTTAAACAAAAACATTGATTTTATGTTTTTTGTAGATACGTCTAAAATGGAAACCAGATGATTAACTTATATTCAGAGATAAAATACTAAAACGTGGTTTTTAAATGAATAATAAAAACACATTATTTCTATTATGGGAATCTCTAATAACTGTTCTTTTGGCAAAATACTTTGTTATTTCCAAAAAAAACTGTAATAAAATCGGCTCGTTATTTTTTGAAATGCCTTGTATTTTATCCAAAATTCTAATTATTAGAGGTTCCCTTATATTAAATCCTATGTAAAAGATTACAACTTAAAAACAGATAAATCAAGTTGTTTTATATTATAATAACAGTGACTTAATGTGTTTTTACTTTGAATTTTAACTCAGAAATCCAATCTTCATCACCTTTAACTAAATATTCAAAGACCGCATCATCCTTTCTTATACCTTTTATTTCAAAGTTGTAAAGACCTGGAATTATTCCTTCAATTACAAAGAAACCATCAGGATCAATTTCTCCAGTTGCGACAACTCTATCTGTTTCAATATGATGTGCATAAATTTCAGCACCTGCTGGAATTGTTCCGTCAAATAGTATTACACCATCAATCCCAACTGTTTTTTGAAAAATAGGGTTATATTCAATAATTGTACCTGGTCTGAATTTAAATACATTGAACTCTTGTTTTGGTGTAAGACCAACATCAAGAGTACTGGGGAGAACACTAAAAACGACTCTCTGATCAACAGGTAAACCATGAATTATATAATTCCCATTTTTATCTGTTACAGCTCTTCTTGATCCGGCCATAACAGTTGCACCCTCTATGGCTATTGATGGGCTCTTATCATCACCTGGCGTTTTTACAACTCCATACAGAGTACCCATAGCATATTGATCAGATTTTTCAGGACCTTTGCTACCTGATATTATCCCTTCTAAGCTGTTCTCAATTTTTCTGTAATCATCAGACAGGCTAATCTGTGTGGTTAAAAAATCACCAAATTTATATGTAAAACTCAGAAAAGCATCATACTCATTGTTGGTTTCATATCTATTGTATGATGCGCTCCAATAGTATTTTGCATCTCTTCCTGGTTGATACCTGTAAGACAGACTCTGATATGTATCAATATTCCAGGATAGCCTGATATTATGTTTCCTGAGCATTATTTCTGCAATAATAATATTTGATTTAAAATCATCAGTTGTATTATCTTTAAACGTTTTGAGACTGTTTTCAGTTGATAGTGTAAGGTTTCTCATAACCTTTTTCTTAATTATACTCTCATATTTCATATGATCAGTAGAATCAGTATATTGGCATCTTAAGTACCATCCTGCACTATTAATGGAATATCTAAGAAAACTGTATTCAGGATACTTTTTTTCGCTTGATTGTATGTCTATAATGGGGCTGTTCTCATCAATGAAACGGGTTTCAAATCTAAATGAACTGGGTAGATATGTTCCTTCAATGGCAAATGCATTTCCCATCGTACCTTCTGAAAACATATGTTCTGATGTTAAATACAAACCAACCACTGGTTTCCATACAAATTCCAAACCACTGACATCTGTTTCAGGATATGTGTAAGAGTGTAAACCCATGGACAGATTGTCAAATATTCCATACTTTAGATTAATAAATCCATATCGTTCCTCCTTATCATCGTCATCTTCCTGACCAGTAAAAAGTTGATAGTCCCAGGATCCCTCAGGTATTAGCTTTCCACCATCAGATGAGATCTGATACATTTTAATCTTTGAAGAACCATCTGAAAAATAAAATTTTAATATTACAACCTCACCACCAGATGCTTTAAAATTATTAATTTCATATTTGCCATCAATTGTTTTTAAGCTTTCAGATAAAAATCCGTTTACATAAATATCGATCTCTGTTCCTGGTTGGGTATAGCCCTCAAAATTAAACCCTGATATTCCCTCAATTTTTGGGAGTCTCTTAATATTTATACCGTTTTTAACTATTACAGTAGGATTTAAGAGTGCAGTTGTTGTGTTAAAAATATTGCCTGCTTCGAAAAGATGAAAATATTTTTGTTCCTCTCTTTTGTATTTCCATCGAACACTTGATTCCGGATCACTTCCTGTAGCTTTTGTGTAAAGCCCATTAATTTTAAAGGTTCCCTCGTAGATATCACTGTTCAGGTCATAAGCAAAATATGAGATTGACCTATCATCAATACTGTTATTATCAGTATAAGAGTTGTTCAGCTTTAATCTTAATTCAGTATTAAAGTTTCCGGATGGTTTAATTGCTTTTATATTGTTAATTTTTTTTCTGTTAAGAACATTTTCTCTATCAGTTCTTCTGGTTCTCTCTCTGTTTTTAATAATCTCTTTTATCAGAGGAAACTGAGGGATAAAACGCATGTAATATCTATCAAGTTCCCAGTTTATTTTGACAGGAAGCCATTGCGAGAGTAAAACGTATTGAATCCATAGCTTTCCTTCATGAACAATGATCTGAGCTTTTTTAAAAGATTGCTTTATATTCTTTTTTGAGGATTTAATTTCATATTCACCTTTGATACCATCTATCCGAAAAACTGATTTTTCTATAACGATATCCACAGAGCAGGTTATTTTACTAACATCAATCTTTGGTGTCAGACCTAAATGATCTTTCAAAATGTTTTCTAAATCAAGGTAAGGACATTCAAAGTCATCAACCATGATCCTGTAAAATTTATCACCGGATTTTTTAGAGGTCTGAAAAGCTATAAAAGATTCTATGAGTTCTGGTTTGTTTTCCTGGGCAATTGACAGTTCAAAAGGTGCAAATAAAAGGAATATAATGAATAATTTAATAAATCTGGGATATGAATTTATAAAAAAATTACTATTTATATGCAGAGTATTATTATCCATTTAGTTTCTATTTCACTGATTAAGCTGAAATTTTATCTACTGTGTTTTAGGAAATATATTTGCAATTATAATTAGTAATTTAAATTATAATATTCTGTATTATTTGAATTTGAAATTTTTTTCAAAATCGAGACTATCATTTTTATAGCCCCATTTTACTGTTAAACTTTTTTGGTTATTATCATTAATATAAAAATTACGTTTGCTTTCACGAAAAACCATAAAACGTTCAACTTTGCTCTTGTTTGTACCCTGAACTATCTGAAACCAGCCATCATATTTGAATTTTGTATTATTTATAGAAGTAATGACGATATTACCTTTTTTATCTTTTGAGGATACAAAATCAAGAGATGCATTTGATTTTCCTGAATGAACATATACTGCTATGGCTGTTTGAAGTTTTATATTAAGGTTAAGGCTAACCCCTTTAGTTTCGGTACTAGGTTTAAATTTTTGTTTAACAGGATTGACGGATTTGATTAAGACATGGGCTCTGTAATCACCCGCTTCAAGTTTTCTGGTTTTTCGAAATGCAACCCTTACAGTTCTTCTCTGGCCGGGCTTTAAAGAAACTATCTTTGGACTTATAATCAGATTTTTGGATATATCATCCACAACTTCTTTATTTAAGGGTTCTCCCATCTTCATTGATTTGGAATTGATTGGGAAGTAGATAGGAGTGAGTCTCAAACGAATTTTTTCATCTCCGGTGTTTCTTACAATAAATGATTCAATGGATCTTTTGTTTTTGAGATTAAGATGTAATACACCTGGTGCCACAAGGAAAAGAGATTTTCCAAATGTTGTTGTTGTAAAAATGATTAGTACAAAAAGCATTATTAATTTTATTCTATTAAGCATCAGCTAACTCCTTGAGTTTTAGACAATATAAAATATAACTATATCGTGCATTATTTCGATATTCAAGGGGATATGTAACTAATGGCAACATCTTTTATAGTTAGTTCCTAACGACTGTTAAAGTTATCGTGCCTGTATAAGTCCCGGCTGAAGGGTTAGCAGGTACATTTGCAGTTGCTCCGATATATCCTGTAATATTTCCTTCATTATCCAAAGTTCCATTACCTGATGTATTAAATCCACCACCAAATAAAAAAGTGTTAAGAGTTATTACGTTGCTTCCGTTTGTAATACTAGCACTTGATGGAAGAGAGGCTGTGATTGAATCATAAGGGTCACCAATTACATGAAACACTGCAGCCCCAGGATCAGATGCAGATACTACTATATTTTGAGAACTTGGTAGTTGCTCTGTTATTGGAAACTCAATACCTTTTGCAATTGTTATGGATAAATTTGAAGATGAAATTATTCTTGCTAAAAATGATATTGTTTCATTAATTCCAGAGCCCGTGACCCGAAGGGTTAGATTATCCTGAAACTCTCCGCTTAAAGCTCCTCCAGGAATATCGGCAGTACCACCTATTTTAATATTAAGACGGCCAAGTATGGAGTCTGTAGTTCCTGTACCATTGGTGTTTAAATCACCACCAAAAGTGAAATCTCTAAATGTTATTCCAGTATTATTCCACTCACACATCAAATTTGAAAACCAATCACTTAGCCATCCACCACCTGTAATAATTTCACAGGTAGGCACACCTCCCCCTTCTACTGTTACGGTCACAGCTGTTGATGGGTCGCTTTGAAATTCAAACTCCGCAGCAAAGCCATTCATTGAAGGAGTAACGACTATAATAGTATTGGAATCAGATATAACACCAGGAAAAGTCAGATCACTGTCTTTGGTGATAGTTTGTGAATAAGAGATTGTTGAAGATAGTACAAGAATTAACAGAAATTTTAATAATTTAATAGAATTCATCATTAAAGTTTTAATTTCTTATAAAAAAATAATAGCTGCAATTTAGCAGCTATTATTCTCTTAATCAATTTAGTTTTAGATATAAAGATTAATTGTATACGGCATTAAATGTAGCAGAACCAGTATAAATACCAGCTGCCTGATTAGCATTAACATTCGCTGTTGCACCAACTGTTACATCTACTTGAGGTAAATTTCCAGTACCACCACCTGATACTGTGAAAGCATTAACTACTATATCATCACCAGCTCCAGTCATATTTATTGTTGCTTCGACAACACTCCACGTAACAGCAACCCCAACATCACCAGTTATATCAAATTGAGCAGCACCTGCATCACCAGTAGCTACAGTAACAGTTTGAATTGCTCCAGTTGTTTCCAGGTCGCCAAATCTCAATGTAAGATCTTCATCTATTGTTATAGCTGATCTAATTGTAATAGTTGCATCAAATGATTCATCAGCTGCAAAAGAGTTAACAGAAATTAGTAGTGTTAGGATTGTTGTTAAAAGAATAATTTTTTTCATGAACGTTCCTCCTGATTCATGAAAACTGGATTTGTTTTGCAATTTTCATAATTTCGAAAATATACTAAATAAACTCAATTTCCACTTTTTATGTTTTGGTTAAATTTTTTTGTTAAATGGTTAATTTTTTGTCTGTTTTGCTTAAAAAAAATGTTTTTTTGTACTTTTAAGTCACAATTTAATGAAATAAAAATCTCCTGTCAAATAAATAAATCAAAAAAGATTAATTATTTCTATCGGTTACAATTCTATTCGCAGTAATATATTTTTTCGCGAAGAGTGTATCGACCTAAAAATAAATGCTTTACACTATTTTTAATGCAATGCGGAATGAGAATTATTGCGAAATATTTTTTTTCATTTCGATATAGTCGAACAGTTTATTTTAAACATAATTATAAAAAAAACACATTTTTCTAACCCATAAACAAGGAAAATAGCTTAATTGTATATATTAAATATACATTTAATATATTTATATCATATCAGTTGTTTATAAATATCCAATAAATTAATATGGATGAATAGTAGATATGTCAAAATAGTGGCGAAATGCCTTGAGTGCAAGCTACAATGTTTTGTAAATAACAACTGGACTATTAAGTTTATAATAAATTATCAACTTTCCGAAACCTATATATTTAAAAGATTGTATATTAGTGGAAGTGTAATAAAACTTAGAAGGATGCCTATTCCAACCAGAGCAGCAGTTAGTTTTGGTGAAAGGTTGGCAAGTATGGCAAGGGCTCCGGCCGAAATCATTGGTGGCATACCTGATTCAAAGATCGATACGTTTACTGCTAATCCATTTAATCCAACAAGTTTACAAAATACCAAAGCTGCAACAGGGGATATGATAAGTTTAATGAAAAGACCAATTGAAAGTTGTGATATGGTTTCTCTGCTTAATCTTAATGTGAGTTGAAAGCCAACAGCTATCATTACAACGGGAACAAGAGTTGATGAAAGAAGCTTTAGAAGATTAACGGCTATATCCGGATAGGTAAAAAACCTTAAACACAATGCAATTATAATTGTTATAAAAGGAGGAAAGGAGATTATCTTTTTTAGTACACCACCAAATGTTGGATTGTTTTCATCTGATCCGTAAAAAGCAATTATAACAGATCCATATGTAACTAATGCCAGAAATGATCCTAACTGATCATATAAAACAGCATAGGATACTGCATGGTTACCAAAAAAAACTTTTACCATAGGCACACCTAAAAAAGATGTATTGCCAAGAGGGATCAAGAGAAGCAGACATCCAGTCGTTGATCTGTTCCATTTGAAAACCTTAGATAATAGGAGGATAATTATTACTGAAAATACCAGCATACACCATGGCATTAGTGCAGGAATAAAAATGTTTTTAGAAAATGGAAGTTCTGGTATTTTTAGTAAAATAAGCGCTGGAAGAGAGATGTAAATAACAAAAAGATTTAAAATATTTCCAGTTTCTTTTGGGAAGTCAGGAACCTTTCTTATGATCATTCCAATTAAAAGACATGTGACAGTTACTGTAAAATTTTCCATTGATACTCAATTAAAGTAAAATGTTAAAAATCAAAAATTTATAACAGATAAATCCATTAATATGAAATAATAATCTATAAAAATAAAATAGATGACATGACACTTAAATTGAAGGTGATGAAAACCTATAAGTAGGAAAAATCTATTATTCATTATATATAGGGAACCTCTAATAATAAGAAATTATAAAAGCTTACATAAAATAGGATGGTTTATGTATACAATTGGTCAAATATCAAAAAAATATAATATTTCAAGGTCGACACTTATCTATTATGACAAGATAGGCCTTTTGTCACCGTCAGAAAGATCATTTGCAAATTATAGAATATATACAGATGCTGATAATCTAAGGATGGAAAAAATTGATACATACAAGAAAGCAGGCGTACCTTTAAAAGATATAGGTATGATATTGGATTCTAAAAACAATATAATGGTTCCTGCCCTTGAAAAAAGATTAGTTGTTCTCAACAAAGAGATTTCTAATTTAAGAGGACAGCAGAGAAAAATAACTGATATGCTGAAAAACACTTCAAGCTCTGCAAAGATAAATACCTTTGATAAGAAGAGTTGGATAAAAATCCTAAAAGCTTCAGGGATGAGCGACAAAGATCTTAATAAATGGCATGTTGAATTTGAAAAAGTATCACCTGAGGCACATCAGGATTTTCTGGAATCCCTTGGTATGAATAACAAAGAGATCAAAAAGATTAGAAAAGAATCTATAGATAAATAAGGGCTGGATGAACCCAGCCCAAATGTATCTATTGTACAGATATAAGCTCTATATCAAAAAGAAGCATCTCTCCCGGACCAATGGATCGTCCAGCTCCTCTTTTTCCATAAGCAAGTCTTGAGGGAATGAAAAGCTGCCATTTTGCTCCCTCCCTCATTAGAAGAAGAGCTTCCTGCCAACCTTTAACAACTCCTGTTACCTGAAATGTAATTGGTTTTCCTCTATTGTATGAACTGTCAAAGGTCTGTCCAGAAAGTTTTGTACCTTTATAATGAACTGTAACTTTATTTGTCTGTGTAGGAGTTTTCCCGGTTCCTTTCTTTATCACTTTGTACTGGAGGCCGCTTTGTGTTTCCTTAATGCCTTCTTTCAGTAAGTTGGCTGTTAAAAATTGCTCTTCTTTTGCTTTATTTTTATTGAATTTTGCATCCATTAAACTTTTCTGAAAACGAATCATAATCTCTTTTGATTCCGCCTGGGAAAACATGGATTTTTTTCCTGAAAGACCTGCTTTCATGCCCTTGATGAAGTTTTCAATATCAACTTCAATATTGCCTTTATTCATGTTTGCGCCAACATTATGGCCAAAGGCATAGCTTGATTTTTCCATATCTGTTTTAGGTTTCGTGTCAGCAAGTGCTGAACTGGTAAGTAGCGCGATACATATCATTAAAAAAAATTTTTTCATCAAGTTCTCCAAATAGTTTTTTAAGTTTATATTTTCCGGAAAAATCTATAAAATCAGGAAATCTCTAATTATTGGTTCCCCTTAGGGAATCACAAATAAACTGCCTTTTGATTGAACTAATGCGTTGTTTTGAAAAAAAAACTGTAAACTTTATAAAATAAAAGCATTTTTATAAACGAATCGCCTCGTTATTTTTTCTCACGCAGAGATTTTATAAAACTAAAGCTTTTATAAACACTATATTTCAACCATAATTCTAATTATTAGAGGTTCCCTTTTAATTATCGATAATTCCAGACAAATTCTCTTTTATAAAATCAGGAAGTACAAATGATGCCAAATGAACATCCGGATTATAATATTTTGTTTTAATACCTGAATCTTTGAACTTTTCAGTTGTATCTGTTTTAAAGCTTATATCCCCTTTTGATGCAAATCCAAAGCTCCATAAACCACCAGGATATGTCAGATTTGAAAGAAGAAAGATATTGAGAGTTTTAAAGAAATCCCTTTGTGCTTTCATCATGGATAATTGAATATCCTGATTGTAGAAGGGTGATTCAGCCTGGGATATTAGAATTCCATCATCATTAAGTATCTTTGACGCGCTTTCATAAAATTCTCTGTTAAAAAGTGGTGTTGCTGGTCCAACCGGATCTGTTGAATCAATCAGAATTATATCAAACTTATCTTTTGTTTCATTTACAAATTTAACACCATCATCAATCAAAAGATTCATTTTAGGATCGTCAAAGGATTTACTAAGCTTAGGAAGATGTTTTTTGCAAGCATTTACAACCAATTTATCAATCTCAACAAGAGTAACTTTTTTTACATTTTTATGTTTTAAAACCTCCCTTGCAGTACCACCATCTCCTCCCCCAATAATTAAAATATTGTCAGGATTGGGGTGGGAAAAGAGTGGAACATGGGCTATCATCTCATGATAAACAAATTCATCTTTTTCAGACAGCATTACCATACCATCATTTAACAGCATCTTTCCGTGTCCGGTTGTTTTAACGATATCGACCTGCTGATATTTGCTTCTTTCTGAAAACAAAACCTTATCTACTCTGAAACCAAGTGATACGTTATCCTGAAAAACCTCTTTAACCCATAGGTCAAGCTTATTTTTATTTTGCATTATTTTATTTCTTTCCTGTAGTTTCTAAAGACTACTTTATATCCACTATTAAGAGTGGAGTGCTCATTTTCTGTTATTTTGTATCCTTCATTTACAGAGTACATTTTGTCATCGGTACTGTTTTGGTTAGTGGTAAGAATAACAGAAAAATGTTCAGGCTTAAAGATAGAAACAACTTTCTTAATAGTTTCGGTATAATTATCTTCAATAAAGTTTGTTTCAAAACTCACATATGAAAATTTTGATTGTGGTGTTACATGAATTGTAAAATAGCTTTTATTTAAGATTCCGTTTATTGAGAAGCCATGGGGTGAAAATAGATAAGCATCCAGTTTCATTCCATCATAAATATCTGCTATCCCGGTTTTAGTAATAATGTTGTTAACATTATTGCCATTGCCGTTAGAAAACTTATCAAGGAGTGAAGGATCAAAATCATCCATCAGAATCTGAAGTGTTTCATCAGCACTCTGATTGGTTTGTGAAACCTCAGAACTAAAAACATTGATATGGTTAGATGAAGAAGGGCCAAGTCTGCAGAACGAACCATCAATATGTTTTTTTATTTTTTCAATATCTTTATCGAAATCAGAAGGTTGCAGCTTTGGGAAGTTAAAGTTTCTACATTCATAAAAAAGTACAGGCTTCGCATCACCAATAATTTCTAATATATCAGGTATTGCATCAACTAATGTTGTATCTCCGCAGGTAATCATTAAAATTCTGTCATCCCACACGAAAAGACTGGATTCAGAAAGAAGATATGCATCTAATGTTCCATTTGATATGTAGCTTATTATTTTAGCATGGCTCTTCTTAACTACTCTATCCCATTTTTTGCAACTATTATCCTTTAAATCAGGTAGTTTCTTATTGAGAAGGATTTCAAGCTTCTTTTCAGGGCCTTCAAATTTTGATTTATGTTTAACCACTTATTTCCCAGTATTTTATTAAAAAAAGGAACAATAATCACAATGGGTTTTATTATTCAAGCTTAAACTTTACTAATACACATGCATTATGGAGTTCCATCTATCTGTTTCAGATTCAACGGGTAAATTCCTCTTATTCATAATTTCAATCATAGCAGGATCATTAAATCTAAGATATGGATTTACCTTAAGTTCATCACCTAAGGATGATGTTACATGTGACTCGTCATGCTTATTCAGGTATTTGTCAAAGTTGTTATTTTCAGGATCTATAGTTTTTGCAAAAGCAATATTGGCTCTGACATAATCATGCCCTGAATATATGAGAGTGTCTTCTGAAAACTTTAAGATGAGATTTACAGATTTCAAAAAACCTTCTAAATCCCCTGTAAAACAAGTCCCAACAGTACCATTAAAAAGAGTATCTCCTGTTATTAATGCGTTCTTTTTATTTTCAAGCATGATGTGAAATGTTATAGAATCTTCTGTATGGCCTGGTGTGCTCAAAATATCAATATTTTCAGTCCCTAACATAAAAGATTTTTGTTCTGCAAGCTTCTCACATGTTATAAATTTTGATTCAGTCTCATTTAGGAGTTTACTGTTTCCTGGGGTATGATCCGGGTGTGCGTGGGTGTTAAGAACATACTTGAGTTTTATGTTTTTATTGTTAATAAAATCAAGTATTTCATCAGCGGCTCCCCCATCAATAGCTGCACACTCATCTCCATTGTAAATAATGTATGAAAGATTGTCTGCTGAATATCTGAACTGTTTTATTTCCATAAATTAAAACTCCTCCTGACTAAGAAGTTATTCTTTGTCTTTTCCAGGAATCTCTAATAACTGCCCTTTTGTCAGAATTACTGTGTTACGAGAAAAAAATAACTGTAAACTTTATAAAATAAAATCTTTTTATAAACGAATCTGCTCGTTACATTTTTCTCAAGCCTTGTATCTTATAAAATTGGAAATATTATAAGAGTTTCAACCAAAATTCTAATTTTTAGAGGTTCCCTCTAATTATTTTTCAAAAATATTCTCATTTATTCACTTGAATGTCCAATTTAAAAGTAAAGAGTGGCATAAAAATGTCAGATTGGGAATATCCTCCACATTTGGATAAAGGCATGGGGTCATTAAATTCGAATCAACTCTGTTTTCTGGCAAAATTGAAGTGGTGAAGATCAAAAACAATCGTGTTTTTTTATAGCTCCACGATGCTCCACTTTATAAAAACGAACCAAGATTGAAAAATAAATCATAAAACCAAGAGAATAGAAGATCCAGAGGTTTTACTGTTGGATTGATTGTTTATAGGGATTTGTGAAATTGGTAAGCTGGTCAGTATTGCATTATAAGGCTTTTATTATAATTAAGATGCTGTTTTACACTTGACACTTCTGTAAAACACTTTAAAATTGTATAAAAAGTGGATTAAAGTGGTTTGCTTTTAAAAGGAGTGAGAAAATGTTCAGGGGAGTTTCGTTTCATACTATAGATCAAAAAGGGCGGGTTATTATCCCTGCGAGATTCCGTGGTCTCATCAAAGATGGCGGTGGTGACGGGATTATGCTTGCGACTATGGATAAATGTCTTTTTGGTTATACCTATGATTACTGGAACATTATTGAACAAAATGTCCTTTCCATAAGTAATAAAGATGAAAGATACAGAAGGCTCAGGCGTGTTTTTATAGGCGGGGCTTTTGATTGTTCCTGCGATAAGCAGTACAGAATATTAATACCGCCCTCACTAAGGGATTATGCTGAACTTGAAAAAGAGATTGTTCTTGTAGGTGTCCTGAAATCCTTTGAGGTCTGGTCCCGGGAAAAATGGGATATGGAAAATGATAAAATGAAGGATGATTTGATTGATGAGGATGTTTTAAAAGAGATATCCAAGTTAGGATTGTAAAATGGGATACAAACATATATCTGCGATGCCGGATGAAGTACTTCATTATCTGGATCTACGACCTGGGAAAATATACGTTGATGGAACATTGGGTGGCTGTGGACATTCAAAAGCAATATTAGAAAAGATTGGTCCTGATGGAAGACTTATTGGAATTGATCAGGATATCGATTCTATTGAAAATGCAAAAGATGTTCTAAGTGCGTATAAAGAACGAGTAACTCTTGTTCACGATAATTTTGCTAATTTACCAGATATTCTTTCGGGTTTGAATATTGAAGCTGTGGATGGAATTCTTATAGATATTGGACTTTCACAGCACCAGCTTTCTGGAAGTGGACGAGGTTTTAGCTTCCAAAAAGATGAGCCATTAGACATGAGGATGGACATAAAAGCTGAGCATACAGCTGAATATCTTGTTAATGTTTTAAGTGAAAAAGAACTTGTTGAAATTTTTTTCAAATATGGGGAAGAAAAATTCTCAAGACGAATTGCAAAAAATATAGTTATAAGGAGAAAAGAGAAGGCAATTAAAACAAGTATCGATCTTGCTGAAATTGTAACTGCATCTATTCCTGTTAAAAATAGAATGAAACAGAAAATTCATCCTGCAACCAGAATATTTCAAGCGATTAGAATTGCTGTAAATAAAGAACTTGAAAGGCTTGAAACTTTTATGGATAGCTTTCATGAACTCTTAAATACTGATGGCAGACTATGTGTTTTAACTTTTCACTCACTTGAAGACAGAATTGTTAAAAAGAAGATCAAAGAACTTGAGATTGATTGTATCTGCCCAAAAGATTTTCCAAAGTGTGTTTGTGATGAAAAGAGAATCGTTAAATCGTTAACCAGAAGAGTTGTAATACCAGGCAAAAAGGAAATTAACGATAACCCTATGGCAAGAAGTACAAAACTAAGAGCAGCTGTCAAACTGTGAAGCTAATGAGGAAGTGATTTGTATTCAAAAGTTATTAAAAAATCTGAATTAAGCAGTAAACAGATAAAAATACTGTTTATTTTTCTTGTTTTTTTTATAGCTGAACTTTTCATATTTACATGGGTTCGAACACAATGCATCGAAACAGGGTACAAAATATCAAGGTTAAATGCAGAAAATAAAAAAATAACAGATTTAAGAGATTCTCTTCAGGTTAAGAAAAATCAATATAAATCACCTGAAAGAATTGCATTAATTGCAGAAAAATATGGCGATATGGTTATGCCAAGTCAGGAACAAATAATCTTATTAGAGTAGGAAGATGTTTAAAAACAGAGATAAAAGCAGTGATACAGATCGTTTTATAAAGTTTAGAATAACCCTTATTGGTATTCTTTTTACTTTCTGTTTTTTTATTGTTGCGATCAAGGCAATTGATGTTCAGTGCTTTAAAGGAGAGTGGTTAACAAAGAGAGCTATTAAGCAATTTAAAAAATCGTTTACTGTAAAAGGTAAAAGAGGAGCTATTTTAGACTCAAGTGGGATGGAATTAGCAGTAAGTCTGGAGTCTCAATCTGTAGCCATAAACCCTACTAAAATTGAAAATAAACAGGAAATAACAAAACTACTTTCAAAAATTTTAAAATTAAACAGAAAGTCACTGTTTAAAAAAATCTCTTCTGATAGCTCTTTCGTGTGGGTTAAAAGAAAAGTCACCCCTGAAGAGGAAGAAAAGGTAAAAAAAATAGATCACAAAGGTGTATTTTTTATTCCGGAATACAAAAGGTTTTATCCTAACAGAACCCTTGCTGCACAGTTGATAGGTTTTTCAGGTTTAGATGGTACTGGTCTGGAGGGGCTTGAATACAAGTATAATACTTTGCTTAATGGTGCTGATACCAGTGTAACAGTGATAAAGGATGCCCTTGGTAGAAGGCTACACACTTTTGATAATAAAAAAATAGAGAATCATGGGAACAGTATTAAGCTAACTCTTGATAGTAGAGTTCAGTATGTAGCTGAAAAAGCACTAAAGGAGAGTGCTGAAAAATTTGATGCTGAATCTGGTATGGCAATAGCTATGAATCCTTCAACAGGTGAAATCTTAGCTCTTGCTCATTTTCCTGAGTTTGATCCAAACAGGCCGGTTAAAAGGTCTAAAAGGTTTATGCTTAGAAACAGGGCTGTTACAGATCCCTTTGAACCTGGTTCAACCATGAAAGTTTTTTTGGCATCTACAGCTATAGATACAGGTATAAGTACATCTGAAAGTAAGTATTATTGTGAAAATGGTTCTTATAAAATAGGAAAAAATACTGTAACTGATACGCATCCCCATGAATGGCTGACACTTCAGCAGGTAGTCCAGTCTTCAAGTAACATTGGTGCTGTTAAAATCTCAGAAGAAACAGGTAAGGAAGTGTTATACAAATCACTGAGAAAATTTGGATTTGGTTATAAAACAAGAGTGGATTTTCCAGGTGAGACATCTGGAATATTATCGAATTATAGGAGATGGGCAGATATAGATGCCGGTAATATAGCTTTTGGTCAGGGTGTTGCAGTATCAGCAATTCAATTAATTACTGCTGTGAGCGCAATTGCAAATGGTGGAAAGCTTATGAAGCCATATATCGTTTCAGAAGTATTGAATGCCGAAGGTAAGGTTATTAGAAAAACAAAGCCAACTGTTGTAAGAGAAAGTATTTCTAAAAAAACGGCTGATGATATTAAAGATATAATGGCAACAGTCGTTGCAGATGGTGGAACCGGTAAAAAAGCCGCTTTGAGAGGCTATACCGTTTGTGGGAAAACCGGTACCGCACAGAAACTTGAAAGTGATGGAACTTATTCAAAAAAGAAATATATAGCATCTTTTCTTGGATTTGCTCCTCTTGAAAATCCAAAAATAGCAGTGCTTGTTGTAATTGATGAACCAAAACTGCAATATTACGGGAGTCAGGTTGCAGCACCAGCTTTTAAAAGAATAACACTGGCAACTTTAAATTATCTTAAAGTGTTGCCAACAAATGAAATAAATGTTGCAGGGAGAAAATAGTGAAACTTTCCCATATCCTTAAAGAACTTACATTTGAAAAGATCATCGAACCTATTGGTTTTGATCCGGATATGGAAGTCAAGTCAATCCATTTTGATACAAGGGATGTAGAAAATGGTGGTCTTTTTGTTGCTGTGAAGGGGCTTATTGCAGATGGTCATGATTATATAGAAGCTGCTGTTGAAAAAGGAGCTTCTGTTATAATTTCTGAAAAAGAGATCAAAAAAGAGATTTTAAAAGATTCTGTACTAATACTTTCTAAAAATACAAGGAAGTCATTATCTAAGGTTTCAGATCTTTTTTATGGAAAACCTTCAGAAAAGTTATGTTTAATAGGAATTACAGGTACAAATGGAAAAACAACTGTCACCTATATGATTGAAAGTATTTTAGACAGAGCAGGAATTAAATCAGGAGTAATTGGAACCGTAAATTACAGATATAATGGTAAAATATTTTCAAATCCCAGAACAACTCCAGAGTCCTGTGATCTTCAAAGGATACTTTCTGAAATGAAAGATGATGGAGTTACACATGTGATTATGGAGGTATCATCTCACGCATTGGACCTGAACAGAGTTGACGATGCAAGGTTCGATATCGCTGTATTTACAAATTTAAGTCAGGATCATCTTGATTTTCATAGTGATATGAAATCTTATTTTCAAAGTAAAAAAAGATTATTTAATGACCTTTTGCAAAAAAGCGGAAAAAAAACAGGCGCAGTGATTAATTGCATATTTGATGAAGGTAAGGAGATTTATAAAGAACTTTCTGAATATGATACATTTTTAATATCAACAGGTACTACAGATGGATTAAAACTTTATGCGGAATCTGTTGAGATGAATATTGATGGCATAGTGTGTAAAATCAGATCTGAAAAAGGTGATTTTGATCTGAAAACATCAGCAGTTGGAAAGCATAACCTTGAAAATCTGTTAGGTGCTGCAGGTGTAGGAATTATGCTTAATTTACCACTTAAAGATATTCAAAAAGGTATGGAAGAGTTTGTGGTTCCGGGCAGGCTTCAAAGAGTAAAGGAGGGTAGGAATGTGTTTGTGGATTATGCCCATACTCCAGATGCTCTTGAAAACGTTCTTCTCACTCTTAAAAATTTATGTGAAGGTCGTCTGATAACAATTTTTGGTTGCGGTGGAGATAGAGACAAATCTAAAAGACCAATAATGGGAAAAATTGCATGTAAATACAGTGATATTTCACTTATTACATCTGATAACCCGAGAACTGAAGACCCTGATGCTATAATTGCTGATATTGTTGAAGGTGTAAAAGAAAGTGATGCCAGGAAAATTGATATTGATATAGATGAAATCAATTCATTAGATAAAGTTTATTATATTGACGCTGATAGAAAAAGATCCATTGAAAAAGGTATAAAAGTATCAAAACAAACAGATATTGTCCTTATAGCTGGAAAAGGGCATGAAAATTATCAGGAGATAGGAAAAGAAAGATTCCCGTTTGATGATAGTATAATTGCAAAGGATCTAATGTAAAATGAAAAAAAGGTACGAACCAATTGGCTGGAAATACAGCACTATTCTTGAAGCAACAGAAGGTGTACTTATTTGCGGAAAGGATGATAGCAATTATAAAGGTATATCAATTGACACGAGAACAATAGAAAAGGGTGAGGTTTTTTTAGCAATAAAAGGTGAAAATTTTGATGGTCACAATTTTATAAATAAAGCCATTGAGAGTGGAGTAAAGTGCATCCTGATAAATTCAGACAGAATAAATGAGGTAATCAAAACTGATTTTGCAAAATATGGTACTTGCATTGCTGTTAATAATACAGTTGAAGCATTGGGGAAATTAGCACATTTTAAAAGATTAAGGTCTAAAGCTGATGTTTTAGCGATTACTGGTTCTAATGGGAAAACCACAACAAAGGAATTGACCAAAGCAGTATTCAGTGAAGATTTTAAAACACATTATACAACTGGTAATCTTAATAATGAGATAGGTCTTCCGTTAACACTTCTTGATTTAAGTCCACAACATGAATGGGCCGTAGTTGAGATGGGTATGAATCATTCTGGTGAAATTCATAATCTTTCAATGATTGCAAAGCCGGATATTGGAATAATAACTAACGTTGGACCAGCTCATATTGAAGGTCTTGGTTCCTTAAGAAATATATTAAATGCAAAAGCTGAGATCATTGATGGAATTAAAAGAAAAGGTAAACTCATACTAAACGCCGACGATGAAAAAGTAATACGTTTAAGAAAAAAGGCGGAAGATAATGATATTGAAGTAATCACATTTGGTAGATCCAAAAATGCAGATATAAGAGCCAAAGGTCTTCAGCTTGGTAAAAATGGAATGAACTTTTCTGTATTATTTAAAGGTGAAGAAATTTTAATGGAACTTCCGATATATGGAAAACATATGGTTTCAAATGTCCTTGCAGCATGTGCAGCAGGTTATTGTGCAGGGATGTCACCAACAGCCATCAGAAAAGGTCTTAAAAAATTTAAACCAGCTGTTGGCAGATTTAATATTGAAGAGACAGATATTGGTTTCAATGTAATTAACGATACTTATAATGCAAATCCTGCATCAATGGAGGCAGCATTAAACACATTAAAGCTTTTGAAAAAAAAGGAAAGAGGAATTGCAATTCTTGCTGATATGCTTGAACTCGGTGATTCATCTGAAGATCTACACAAAAGTGTTGGTGAGATGGTAGCTAACAAAGGAATTGAAAAACTATATGTTACCGGAACCTTTGCTAAAAGCATTATAAAAGGGGCAGTATCTAACGGATTGCCTGATAGCGATATTTTTGAAGGAACAAAAGAAGAAATTATCGAAAATTTAAAAGAAATTGTTGATCGGGACGACTGGTTACTTGTAAAAGGTTCAAGATCCATGAAAATGGAAGAGGTCACAAAAGCGATTATGAACCATGGAAACAGTGATTGAGTTGACCTTTGAAAACACTGTATTTCATACATTTAAGGATTTTATAGTTTTATGTTTAAAAATTTAATTTATCCATTACATGAGTATTTAACGTTTCTGAATATATTTCAATACATAACTTTCAGAACGATTTATGCAACTCTTACAGCATTTTTAATCTGTCTTTTACTTGGACCAAAAGTAATAAAGATGCTCAGCAAAATGCAGGTTGGACAATATATCAGAGATGATGGGCCGGAATCTCATTTTAATAAAGCAGGTACACCCACAATGGGTGGTGTAATGATTATATTTTCAATTGTTGTAACCATTTTGATCTGGGCAGATCTCACTAATCCAAATATCTGGATTTCGATTTGGGTAACATTAAGTTTTGGATTAGTCGGTTTTATTGATGATTATATGATGCAGGTTAAAAAGAAGAGTAAAGGTTTAAGTGCCGTAGGAAAATTTATCCTTCTTTTTGTAATAGCATTAATAACAGGTATTATGGTTTATAATACTCCTGGGTTTTCTACAGAGGTAATAGTTCCGTTTTTTAAAAATGTAAAACCTGATTTTGGGATTTTTTATATTCTTTTTGCAGCTGTCGTTATTACCGGAACTTCAAACGCAGTAAATTTAACAGATGGTTTGGATGGTCTTGCAATAGGACCTGTTGTGATAGTAGCAGTTACATATATGGTTTTTTCATATGTTACCGGGCATTTAGAAATGGCGAAACATCTTGATATCACACATATTAAGCTATGTGGAGAAATGACTGTTGTGTGCGGAGCGCTGGCCGGAGCCGGAATGGGATTTTTATGGTTTAACTCTTATCCTGCACAGGTATTTATGGGAGATGTGGGGTCTCTATCACTGGGTGGACTCATTGGTACAATAGCTGTGATAACAAAACAGGAAATTCTTCTTGTTATTGCAGGTGGATTATTTGTGATGGAGGCTCTTTCAGTTATTTTTCAGGTTGGTTATTTTAAGATCACTAAAGGTAAGAGAATTTTCAGAATGGCACCACTCCATCATCACTTTGAACTAAAGGGGTGGCCTGAACCAAAAGTAATAATCAGGTTTTGGATTGTTGCGATTACTTTAGCTCTGATTTCATTGAGTACTTTAAAAATTAGGTAGAAACATTGGAAATTAAAGGTAAAAAAATTCTTGTTATTGGTCTTGGAAAATCCGGTGAGGGTTGTGCAAGATTTCTGAACAAAAGAGGAGCAAAAGTAACTATAACAGATAACAGAACCACTGATGATCTTAATGAAATATCAGAAACTCTGAGGTCTGAAGGAATCAATGTTGAGCTTGGTGAACACAGATTAGAATCATTTTATGGATCGGACCTAATGGTAATAAGTCCAGGAGTCCCACATAAACTACAGCCTGTTAAGTTAGCTTTTGAAAGTGGTGTTCCATTAATTGGGGAGATTGAATTAGCATTTCAGTTTATTAAAGAACCAATAGCTGCAATTACAGGAACTAATGGCAAAACAACAGCAGTAACTATCTTAGGAGAGATGTTCAGAGAATCCGGTAAAAAGGTTTTTGTTGGTGGAAATATTGGAACACCATTAATTAATTATATCGATATGGATGAAAAAGTTGATGTTGTTGTACTTGAATTAAGTAGTTTCCAACTTGATACTATTAAAAACTTTAGAGCCAATGCTTCAGCTATTATAAATATTACTGATGACCATTTGGACAGATATGATGATTTTCAGGCTTATGCCAGGTCTAAAGGAAGAATTTATGAGAATCAGACCAGTGATGATGTTTCTGTTGTTAATTTAGATGATTCAGGTATTACAAAATTAAGTAAAGTTCTTAAAAGCAGGAAGTATTATATAAATGGTGATGAAAATGAATTTGGTGCTCAAATAAATGAGGATTCTATAAAATTTAATACAATTGAGACAGGTGTATTTGAGATCAAATGTAAAGATATAAATATTTTTGGTAAGCATAATTATGAAAATATTGCATCAGCTGCACTAATCTCGGCATCTATGGGTGCTACAGTTGATGGCATTAAAAAAGCAGTTATGAATTTCAAAGGTCTGCCTCACAGAATAGAGTTTGTGAAAGACATTAAAGGTGTAAAATATTTTAATGACTCAAAGGCTACAAATACAGATGCAGTTATAAGAGCTTTGGAGTCTTTTACTACACCAGTAATTTTAATCCTTGGCGGTAGATCAAAGAATAGTGATTTTAGAATATTAAGAGATTCGATCGAAAAGCATGCAAAGAAAGTAATAGTTCTTGGTGAAGCTAAGGATGAAATAAAGAGAGCTATTGGAGATCTGGCAGAAACAACAGGAGTAGAAACTCTTGAAAAAGCTGTAGTTATGTCAGGAAGAATGGCAGTTCCAGGAGATATTGTGTTATTTTCTCCAGCATGTGCAAGTTTTGATATGTTTAATAGTTATATCCACAGAGGAGAAGAATTTACCAAACTGGTTACAGGTTCCTTAAAGAGATAGAGGCAATTGTTGAATAGTAATAATACACATACAAATGAACTACCTATATACGATATAAAACTTTTATTTCCAGTACTGTTTCTTGTGGGAATTGGGATTGTAATGGTATATAGCGCAAGTTCTGCTCTCGCGCTTAAAAAGTTCGGATCTGGTTACTTCTTTCTTAAGAAGCAATCTGTTTTTTCACTTTTAGGATTGGCAGGGCTTTATTGCGGTTACAAATTGCCCTATAGATTTCTAAAAAAGCTAACATATCCAGCTCTTTTATGTGCATTTATTCTTTTGGTTCTTGTGGTTATTCCTGGAATCGGTTTTAAAGCTGGTGGAGCAACAAGATGGATAAGATTGGGAGTAATATCTTTTCAACCTTCCGAATTTGCAAGGTTTGCTATGATTCTTTATCTTGCTTACTCATTAACAAAAAAACAGAATCTTATTAAAGATCTGTCAATTGGTTTTGTTCCACATGTTATTGTACTATTTGTTTTTACATTGTTAATAGCAATTCAGCCTGATTTTGGATCAATAGTTATCCTTATTTTAATTACCTGGATTATGATGTTTGTGGGTGGTGTAAAAATTGCTCATTTAACGATTACTACTCTACCAGTAATACCAATATTGATCTGGTATATGATGAAAGCAGAATATAGAGTCAAAAGGATTATGACATTTTTAGATCCTTTTAAATATTCATCGGATGAAGGATATCAGATTGTACATTCACTTATGGCATTTGGAACAGGTGGAATTGGAGGAACAGGTGTTGGAAGCGGTTATCAAAAGCTTTTCTATCTGCCGGAACCACATACTGATTTTATCTTTTCAGTAATTGGTGAAGAGTTTGGATTAATTGGTGTGCTATTTATCATTATGCTTTTTTTAGTAATTATCTGGAGAGGAATATCTATAGCACGAAGTGCAAAAGAGAACTTTGGAACTTTTCTTGCTATTGGAATTGTAACATCACTTTCGGTTCAGGTTTTAATTAATATGGGAGTAGTACTTGGATTGCTTCCTGCAAAAGGTCTTGCATTACCTTTTCTAAGTTATGGTGGTACATCTCTTTTAATTAATATGACATCGATTGGAATATTAATGAATATTGGTGAGGATAAAAAAAGTGAATAAAAGATCATTAAACATAATGCTGACAGGTGGCGGAACAGGAGGTCATCTTTTTCCAGGAATTGCTATAGCACAAACATTTATGAAGGTTGACAGTAATAATGAAATTATGTTTGCAGGCACAGGTAAGGAATTTGAGATCAGAATAGTTAAAAATGAAGGATTTCAATATAAAGTAGTAAAATCTGAAGGAATTAAAGGGTTCGGTTTATTTGGAAAGCTAAAATCACTTGGAATGATTCCACTAGGGGTTTTAAAAGCGATATCAATAATAAGAAAATTTAACCCTGATATAGTTATAGGTTTAGGAGGTTATTCATCAGCACCTTTTGCAATTGGAGCTTTTATTCTAAGGAAAAAAATTGTTCTTTGTGAACAAAATGCAATACCAGGAATTACAACAAGAGCACTTAGTAAAATTGCAAAAAGAATATATGTAACCTTTGAAAATACAAAACTTAAAGTAAAAAAAGAGAAGCTTGTATTAACAGGTAATCCTGTACGCTCAGAGATGAAAATTAGTAAAAATACAGATGAGGAAGATGGTCTTTTTACTGTTTTTATTACAGGAGGTAGCCAGGGAGCTCATAGCATAAACATGGCAATGAAGGATTCTCTTAAAATACTTTCAAAGATAGAAAATATTAAAATTATCCATCAAACAGGTGCTAACGATGAAAAGGAACTGCAAAGCGCATATATGGCGCATAACATAGAATCAGATGTAAGCGCTTTTTTTAACAATATGCATGAACATTATGAGAATGCGGATTTGATAATATCAAGAGCAGGAGCTACAACTATTGCAGAACTTACAATAATGGGTAAAGCATCAATTTATGTTCCTTATCCATATGCCGCAGATAATCATCAGGAACATAATGCAATGTCTCTGGTAAGAAAAAATGCCGGATTATTGATGAAAAACAGTGAATTATCAGGCGAGTTTATTGCTGAGAAAATATCATATTTTATAAAGAACAGAGATGAGATTAATAAGATGGGTGAAAATGCCCTTAAATTAGGTAAACCAAATGCAGCAAGTGATATTGTTGAAGATTGTTACAAGGTTTTAGGAGTATAAATGTTTAGTAAAGACTATCACATATTTTTTTCCGGAATTGGTGGAATAGGGATGAGTGGAATCGCTGAAATTCTTCTCATAGATGGCTACAGAATATCCGGGTCAGACCTGAAAACATCAGACATTACTGATAGATTAAAAAGCCTTGGAGCTAATATTTTTGAAGGGCATGGAAGAGATAACATTAAAAATGCAAATGTTTTAGTTATTTCATCAGCTATAAGACAAGACAATCCTGAAGTTATTGAAGCAAAAAAAGTTGGCATACCGGTAATTTTAAGAGCAGATATGTTGAAAGAGATAATGAGAACAAGACATACTGTTGCTGTATCAGGAGCACATGGGAAAACAACAACTACTTCTTTAACCGGAGAAGTCTTAATAGGAGGAAACCTTTCACCAACAGTTGTTGTTGGCGGTAAAATGATAGGAAGGGGAACAAATGCTCTTAAAGGGAAAGGCCAATATATAGTTGCTGAAGCTGATGAAAGTGATGGTTCTTTTTTAAAATATAATCCTGCTATATCTATTGTTACAAATTTAGACAGGGAACATCTTGATTATTATGACGGAATTGATGACATAAAAAATGCTTTCATAAGTTTTATTAATAAAACACATTTTTACGGACTTGCTATCTTATGTGTTGATGATCCATATGTTCAGGAAATCATACCCCATATTAATGTAAGGTATTTAACATATGGATTTTCAAAGGAAGCAGATTTAAGGGCTGATAATATAGGCACCAGGGGAGATGGAAGTACTTTTGATGTACTTTTAAAGGACAAAA
This sequence comes from Desulfobacterales bacterium, assembly GCA_024226555.1. Classification (GTDB taxonomy): domain Bacteria; phylum Desulfobacterota; class Desulfobacteria; order Desulfobacterales; family JAAELO01; genus JAAELO01. The sequence continues at coordinate 28,977 of JAAELO010000842.1, forward strand.
AGCTTGGAACTATTGAGCTTGGAGTTCCGGGTATACATAATGTACTTAATTCACTTGCTGCTATATCAACAGGGCTTGAGCTAAAAATAGATTTTGAAGATATAAAAAAGACTCTTTCAAATGTTAAGGGTGTAAAAAGAAGGCTTGAGCAAAAAGGATTTAAAAATGGAGTTACAGTGGTTGATGATTATGGACATCACCCAACTGAGATTCTGACAACATTGAATGCAGTGAAAAAGAGCTGGCCTGAAAACAGAGTTGTCGTGATGTTTCAGCCGCACAGATTTACAAGAACAAAGGCTTTGTTTAAAGAATTTTCAGAGGCTTTTGTTGATGCTGATGTACTTATAATGCTTCCAATATATGCTGCAAGTGAAGATGAAATAGAAGGTATTAGTGGTGAATCATTGTGTAATGAAGTTATTGCAAATGGCCATGATAACGTAAAATATATAGAAAGAGAAAGTGCAGTTGAGTATCTGGAAACTTTCCTTAAGAAGGGAGATCTTCTGTTAACACTTGGTGCAGGAGATGTTGTTAAACTTGGAGAGGCGTTTTTAAAACGTGGAATTTCAAAATAATTAGAATTTTTATTGAAATACAAGGCTGAGAAAAAAATAATGAGTTGATTTTACTACAGCTATTTTTTTTAAAAACGTGAAGCAAACAAAATTAAAACGTTTTTGTTTTATAAGTAGTTCGATAAAAAGGCAATTGTTAGGAATTCCCAAAGGTTAAGTAAGATGATGAATGATACTACAAAAAATGAGCTTAAAGAAAAATTCAGTGATGTTCATTTTAATGAGCCGTTGAAAAAGCATACCAGTTTTCGTACTGGTGGAGATGCTGAGGTATTCATCAAACCAACTTCTATTAAAGAGTTTGCAGAGATTATTAGTTATATAAATATAAAAAACATTCCTTTACTTGTAATTGGTAGTGGAACAAATCTACTTGTAAAAGATAATGGAGTAAAAGGTGTTGTTCTTTCAACAAAGGATTTAAAAGAGAAAAAAATAGTAAAAAGTGAAGGAGTTAACACATATATTTTAGCTACAGCGGGTATAAGAACACAGACGATGTGTAACTTTGCAATAGAAAATTCTCTTAAAGGTATGAATTTTGCGGTTGGAATTCCTGGAACCATTGGTGGAGCGGTCTGGATGAATGCAGGAACTCAAATGGGCTCGATGGAAGATGTGATTCATTCGGTTAAATTTATAACCGATAAAGGTGATCTTATTGAGATGAAAAAAGAGGAATTAAAGTTTTTTTATAGAAAACTATCTCTTACTCATTTAAATAAAACTTATGAAAATCTCATAATAGCTGATGTTAGCTTAAAACTAAAAGCTGGCGACAGTAAAAGTTTGAAGAAGGAATCACAAGAGCTTTTTAAGAAAAGAAAAGAGAATCAACCTCTTTCATATCCGAATGGTGGTAGTTTTTTTAAAAACCCTAGTGAAAAACCAGCAGGCATGCTAATAGATTTATGTGGGTTAAAGGGTTTAAAAGTCGGTGGCGCAATGGTTTCTAATAAGCATGCAAATTTTATAATAAATAGTTCTGATGCAACAACAAATGATATTTTAGATCTTGCATCCATTATAAAAGAAAAAGTATATGAACGCTTTCAAATAAATCTTAAAGAAGAGGTGCAAATTGTCGGTTCCTAAAAGAATTGAAAAAAGTTTCTCTTATTTTGGTGAAAGTAAAAAGAAGCGAAAACCATTTTTTATGATTATAAGCTCTCTTTTGTGGCTAATTTGCACAGTAACTATAACGTGTATTTTAGGTTTTGTTTTCATATACGCTCACGATTCTGTGAATCAAAGTAGTTATTTTACTACTGAAAAAATTAAAGTTACAGGACATAGATATCTTTCAAAAAAAGAGATAGTTGAATATGGAAATCTAAAGACAGGTATGAATCTTTTTTCAATTAATACTTTTATTTTAGAAAGAAGATTAAAAAATCATCCATGGATTAAAAATGTATATGTGGAAAGAGATCTTCCTGGATGTCTTAAAATAGATATAACCGAGTATAAGGAAGTAGCAGTTGTTGACCTTGGAAAAAAATATCTAATAGATCAGGAAGGAGTACCTTTTAAAAGATTTGATAAAAGCGAATCTCTTAAAATCCCCTTAATTAAGGGTTTAAAAAAAGAAGACATTCTTTCAGGTGATAATAAAATATACATGTCTGTACTTGATATACTTAAAACCATAAAAAGTGAAGTAGTTCATAAATATGGCATTAAAGAGGTTGTTGCAGATAATGAAACAGGATTAGTAATTAAAACTGCAAAAGTTGAGAAACTAAAAATCTGCTTTGATGATTTTGAACAAAAATTTATCAGGGCACTTAAAATACTAAATTTTATGGAAGATAAGGGAAAAAAAATCACTTCCATGGATTTGTGTAATTTAAATAGAATAGTTGTTAAACAAGCGTTGCCCGCTGTAAAATAAAGGAGGCATTATGCAGGTACAGGAAGAGATAATTGTAGGTCTTGATATTGGGACAACCAAAATCTGTGCCGTGGTCGGTGTAAGATCAGGTGATGATATTAATATTATCGGAATTGGTACACATCCGTCAGTCGGGCTCAGAAAAGGTGTAGTTGTTAATATAGAATCAACTGTTGAATCAATCAAAAAAGCTGTTGAAGAAGCAGAACTAATGGCAGGGTGTGAAATAACATCTGTTTATGCAGGAATTGCAGGTGGCCATATTACAGGTTTTAACAGCCAGGGGATTATTGCTGTAAAGGGTGGAGAAGTTTCCCAATCTGATGTTGATAGAGTTATTGAGGCTGCAAGAGCTGTTGCAATACCAATGGATAGGGAAGTAATCCACGTACTTCCCCAGGAATTTATTGTAGATGGTGAAAAAGGGATTCAAAATCCGATTGGTATGGCTGGTGTAAGACTTGAGGCTAAAATCCATATTGTAACCGGAGCCGTTACATCAGCTCATAACATCGTAAAATGTGCTAATAAAGCTGGACTTGATGTATATGATATAGTTCTTGAATCACTTGCTTCATGTGAAGCGGTTCTAACAGCAGAAGAAAAAGAACTTGGAACTGCACTCCTTGATTTAGGAGGTGGAACTACTGACCTTGCGATTTTTTCCGGAAACAATATCAGGCATACATGGGTTCTTGCCTTGGGTGGTCAGAACCTGACCAATGATATAGCTGTTGGATTATGTGCGCCAATAGCAGAAGCTGAGAAAATAAAAATAAATAGCGGCACATGTGTAAATGTAAAAAACAGCAAAGAAATAATTGAAGTTCCTGGAATGGGTGGAAGAGAATCAAGAAAGCTGCATAGGCAGGTTTTAAGTGAGATTCTGGAACCCCGGGTTGAAGAGGTCTTTACTCTTGTAAAAAGAGAGATTATTAGTGCCGGACTTCAAAATGTTATTACATCAGGAGTTGTTGTTACAGGCGGCTCATCCATGCTGGATGGTTTAACTGAGGTTGCTGAAAATGTATTCAATCTTCCAACAAGGTTAGGTAAACCAGTTGGAATTGGAGGCCTTGTGGATGTTGTAAGTAATCCAAGATTTGCTACCGGTGTGGGGCTTGTCATTCATGGGGCAAAAAACCAGACATCTAAAAAATTCAGAATTAGAGATGGTAATATTTTTAACAGAGTAATGGGAAGGATGAAAAAATGGTTTACCGAAGTAATTTAATAAATAAAAAAACAAAAAATATAATTATAATCAATAAACCCCGGAGGGTAAAAAAATGACTTTTTCTTACGTTGAAAGTGACAAATCAGCAAAAATTAAAGTAATAGGTGTTGGAGGAGCTGGTGGAAATGCTATTAACAATATGATCTCTGCAAACCTCCAGGGTGTAAAGTTTATTGCTGCAAATACTGATGCTCAGGCACTTGAAATTTCACAGGCTAACCTTAAGATACAGCTTGGAAACCAATTAACAGAAGGACTTGGCGCAGGAGCAAATCCTGATGTTGGTAGAGATGCAGCTCTTGAGAACAAAGATGAGATTAGAGAAGCTTTAGCAGGCAGCCACATGGTTTTTATTACCGCAGGTTTTGGTGGTGGAACAGGTACAGGGGCAGCTCCCGTGGTTGCAGATATTTGTAAAGAGATGGGTGCCTTAACAGTTGCGGTAGTTTCAAAGCCATTTTCTTTCGAAGGAAAGAAAAGAATGAATCAGGCTGAAAAAGGTATTGAAAACCTGAAAGGTTTTGCTGATACTGTTATCACAATTCCTAACGACAGACTTAGAGGAATTGCATCTAAAAATGCAACCATGCTTGATATGTTTCTAAAAGCTGATGAGATTTTACATCATTCTGTGAAAGGTATTACAGATTTAATCATGGTACCAGGTCTTGTTAACCTTGACTTTGCGGATGTTAAAACAACAATGTCAAAGGCAGGTATGGCTCTTATGGGTATTGGTGTTGCAAAAGGTGAGAACAGAGCAAGAGAAGCTGCCGAAATGGCAATCTCTCACCCACTTCTTGAAGATATTTCGATTGGTGGCGCAAAAGGTGTTCTTATGAATATCACCTGTACAAGTGATCTTACATTAGACGAAATGACCGAAGCTTCTGACAGAATCTACGAAGAGGTTGGTGATGAAGCTGAGATTATCTGGGGCCAGGCAATTGATGAATCCCTTGGTGATGAACTAAGAGTTACAGTTATAGCAACTGGTATTGATAAGGAAGATGATAAACCTGCTATTGAGCCAGTAGAGATAAACCTAAGAGATGTTTCTGTTAAGCAAGAGGAGGAGGAGGAAGTGAAAGAGGAGGCTGTATCTTCAATCAAAGAATCTGTGAGAGGGTTTAGTGACATTGTTTTAGATAATGAAGATCTTGATATACCAACATTTCTAAGAAGAAAAGCTGATTAAGTATTTATGAATTCAAGAAATTTGACTTATTAGTCTGAAACTCTGAAATTGTGAGTATTGAATAAAATAAAAAAGGCAGGTTTATAACCTGCCTTTTTATTTGATTAAATATTAGGTTATTTTAATCAGATCATTATTATGATCTCAATAGGAGAAGTGTGGAAAACAGGCCCTTTAAAAATAAATATTTTAACATAAAAAAAGGGTGCATTTTATGCACATTGAAGCGATGTAGAAATTCAATTTTAAAAAAAGGCAACCGAGATTTTATCTTATTGTCTTTATTAATCCTTGTTAATGTGCGTTTATATAATGCAAAAAATAAAAACCTGACATTGGCTATCTTCCTGATTTTAGTTTTCTATAAATAAATCCGGGATCTTTTCTTTCCTGACAATTTTGGTGTAGCATCTGAATTGCAGCATCAAAAGTTGGTTCATTCATTTGCTTTGCCTTTTCCGGACAGGTTTTAACACATGCAAAGCATCAAAACTGATAATAGAATTATAAATTTAAAAAAAACATTTCCAAAATTCATTATTAATTCTCCAGGTTAAACGTAAAATAAAATATTGAACCTGTTTCCATAGCCAAAAAGCCGAAATATCATATTGAACATCAATCACTAACCTGGACAACTAAATAAAATAGTCTTAATCTACTGAAGAAATCGGTATATTTTTGTTAACCAAAATAAATGTAATGCCATTGTCATAGAACATGTGGTAGAATGACAAGTGATTCCTATTTAACTCCGTTATAATATAAGAAATGCAAAATACCTAAGTATAGTATGATTCGTAAAAACGTAAAGTATTCAAATTCAGACAATACCTGGGTCATTTTATGACAAAATAAATTTGTTAGAACATTCAACAAAAAAGGAGTTATCATGAAAAAATTATTACTGGCTTTTTTAATTCTTTTGCTTACAACATTTAATGTTCATGGAGCAGACACTCTTAAATGGAGTGCATATTTAAATTGGAGCCCTTGGATCTATCCAATTGATAACAGTTATGATGGAATTCTTATTGAAGAGTTAAAACAATTTGAAAAAGACCATGGTGTTAAAACAGAAATGCAAGTTATTCAAAATTGGAAAAGATGTCAAAAACTTCTGGAAGTGGGTAAATTAGATATGATTCTTGGAGCTAACAAGACTGAAGCAAGAGAGAAGGTATTTTATTATACTGACGAACCTGCATTTGTTAACAAGTCAACTATTAGTGCTTATGCTCTAAAAGCGAAAAAATCTGTGACTGCTGTTGAAAGTATTGATGGACTTAAGAAATATCTTTTTCAGATGACAAGAGGCAACAGTTTTGGTAACAAGATCGATGCATTTATAAATACCATACCAAAAAACAGAAAAGAAATTGTTAATAAGCATGAAATTCTTTTAAAAAAAATGTTGAAAAAACGGGGGGATTACTTCTTTTCTGCTGATTCAAGCTTTGAATCTTTGATTAAAAAAAATAAAGATAAAATTCCAGATTTAAAAGTGAATCTTTTTCACAAAATTTTTAGAACGAAGAGAGAAGTGCCTGTATATATAGTGTTTTCTAAAAGAGGTACATTTTTCAAAAAATATGGTCCTCTTTGGGTCAAGACTATAAAGAAATATTATTCAAAAATCAAAATAGAAGAGCGAATTAAATATCATAAGCAAAGATCAAAAAAATAGAGCGAAGTAAAATGGATGAGGATCTTTTTTAGCGTTCTCAGCGTAATGGATATGCAGCAAGGAATCTGAATAAATGCATGGTCATGAAAATGCGACCCCTTGTCATTATTTTTGTCTTTAATGAAAAGAAGTAAAATTGTCAGGTTTCGCTTCGCTCTACCCGACCTACGCCACTGTTGTCCAGTTGCCATTAATTAGCCTTACGGTTCCTTTCCTCAGAAACGTAGGTGACAGCTTGCGAGAGAAAAACCCCGCCATACGACTCAAGCATTTCAAAAGAAAAAATGGTGTCAAGCCCTTCATATTAAGGAGTTGGTCAACAACCATATGGGTGACTCCATTATCTATTTTGCAAATCAATTTGCTTATTACTACCAACGAGTTGAACAATAAGATGTGAATAATTCCATCTTCCATCTATTTTATTACCTACAACGAAGATAATTCCTTCACCTTTAGGTCCTGCAATAGGAATCGACATATTCGCAGAACCGTAATCATTCGTGACCTGGATATTTCCAGAGACAATTAACCCAACAGTAATAGGCTCACCTAGAGCTTCCTGAACTTCTTTGTTAGCCAATGCACTGGAAACACCTTTTTGGTATGCATCTGTTGATTTTAATATACCCATTACAATCATAAAAAAACTGAATATTAGAACAATAAAACAGGCGATAAGTGAAGGTACAAACCATTTCCAGTTACGACCTATCCAACTGTCATTTGTAGAGTTACTCATAATTTCTCCCGCTTGATTAGTATTTTTAATAGAAAATAAATAATGAAACTTATTTTATATGACTAATATTATTTAAGCAAATCCCTTAAATAATGAAATTGAGAAATTTTATTTAAAGGGAACCTCTAATAATTAAAATTTTGGATGAAATACAAGGCATTTCAAAAAATAACAAAGTATTTCGCCAA
>JAAELO010000843.1 GCA_024226555.1 Desulfobacterales bacterium
AATTAAAATTTTGGATGAAATACAAGGCATAACGTTTATAAAAGCTTTCAGTTTTATAAAATCTTCACAAAAAATAACGAACCGATTTTATTACAGTTTTTTTTGGAAATAACAAAGTATTTCGCCAAAAGAGAGTTTATTAGAGATTCCCTATAGTTTTTTCCTTCTGTATTTGGGAACCCAAACAATATGGTATTTACAATCTCACCTTAAATGGGATAAACTCTGGTAATTTCTCATATTACCCTTCTCCTCAAAATCTGCCCCCCGGGGCTCTCGAGGAAAAGGTATATCACAAAATTACCTGACCGGCAGAGCCTTTCAGGTTCGCACCAGCAGAGCTGGTGGTTTAATGTGATTAATTAGTTTATTTTTCTACCCTGTTCCTTTTTGATAAAATTGTTTCAGGGTCAATTTCTCCAAGATTATTAAAAACATAATCGGGTTGGTAGGGAAACCGGTCCATTATTTCCCTGGTTGTCACCCCGGAAAGAACCAAAGCTGTTGTCATTCCGGATTCCAAACCACCTATAATATCAGTATCCATCCTGTCTCCAATCATAAAACAGTTTGCTGAATGAACCCCTAATTTTTTCCGGGCTAAAAACATCATGATTGGATTTGGTTTACCCAGGAAATATGGGGGAACTCCGGTAACCTTCTCTATTGGGGCGACTAAGGCTCCGCATGCGGGAACCAGTCCTCTCAGGCTGGGACCAGTTAAATCTGAATTAGTAGCAATAAATTTTGCGCCTTCCTGAATCAGTAGAGTAGCTTCAATGATTTTGGCATAATCGTATTGCTCTGTTTCTGCGATGACAACATAATCAGGATTTTTTTTTGTTATTTCAATCTCAGCCTTTTCAAATTCACTGATAACGCCTTTGCCTCCGATGACATAAGCAGAACAGCCATTTGGCCTTTGTGCTTTGAGAAAGCTTGCTGTTGCCATGGCTGATGTATAAAAATAATCCTCAGTAACATCTATTCCCATTTTTAATAGTCGCTCCCTCAGCTCAAGGGGGGTATGATAGGAGTTGTTAGTTAAAAACAGAAACTTATAATTCCCTTGTTTAAGCCTGTTTACAAATTCTTTTGCACCGGAAATCAATTCTGAACCGGTATAGACGACACCGTCCATATCCAGTATAAATGATTTTTGGTAACTCCTTTTATCATCCTGCATAATTATATCCTAATTAGGGTTAGAATAGCCTTACCTTTCGCAAGACCTATAAGATTTTAATGATACCATTACAACATTTCCCTTACCACCATTTAATTTATCAATTTTCCACATTATGGGATTATTTCTGAAATAATCTTATATTTTGTTAAATTTCATTATCATTACAGATGATGTGTTCCCAATAATTTCGTTGCCAAATGCGTTTATCAAATGGTGGTAAAATATTTTGTTTTTCATTTTAATGTATTCTATTGCCCCCTGTGTCAGTTGTATGACGTTTAAAATGATTGCATTATCTGTATGATAATCCCGCAGTTTTGTTCCCGTAGGCAGAATACATTTCTGCCCTTTTTTTGTTGGATATGCGTTATGCAAGAGAGCGGATATGGAATCCGCCCCCTACGATTTTTTTTGTTACGCTTTTTTTGGCATAGTTACATGTTCGTGTGCTTAGTTTGCATGTAGTGCAGGTGTTTCAATTTTTACAAATTTATTTACTTCACTTTTTTTTATTCCAGGGATATGGACAAGATCAAAGAGTGCTTCATTTTATTAATCAAGGGAATCTCTAATAACTCCTCTTTTGGCGTAATACTTTGCATTTCATCCAAAATATTAATTATTAGAGGTTCCCTCAAAGTAATTAAAAAACTTTTTATTCTGATTTCACAATATTGTTATGAGATGGGATCGCGTTGATCATGGTTTCATTTAACTTTTTCCCTTTTTTTGTGAGATCCTCTTTAATAAGTTTATAATTTCGAAATTTTAAAGGCAGCGTCACAACCCAATCTTTAGAATAAACTCCATAATGTAGATGTGGAATGGTAGTCATTCCGGTATTTCCTATTTGACCAATTATCTCTCCAGACTTTACTTTTTGTCCTTTTACTACTTTTGCTGACTTATGTTTCAAATGGGCAAAAAGATGATGAAACCCATTATTGTCTTTAATGGAGATATAATTCCCATTCACTAAACTGTAGTGGTTTGAGGGTTTTAGATCAGCATATTTATCAATTACTATTTCTACAACCCCATCAACCGTTGCAAAAATAGGATTTCCAAAACCTAAATAATCTGCGTTTTCTCCCATGCCATTTTTATTGTTTTTTCTGGTAGCACCATCTTTAGTAATGCCTGTAAAATCGAAAGAAAAACGATCTAAACCTGCATGTGTGATAGCATTTCTTCGACTATTTCCCGAGATTGCATAAGTTCCTCTTAAGGGAAATTCTACAACAAGGGGGTCTTTATATTGAGGGTGCTTTTTGATAAGGAAATCATAAGCTTGATATACCAGATCTATTCCCTTGTCTTCTTCTCCTGAGTGATATGTTTGAATACCTTTTAATTGTAAAATGAAGTATTTCTTATCCATGTATTTTTGTAATATATTTAAAATCTGGAATATTCTGGTAGTTTTTTTGTTATTGGTCATATGGTAAAAGATCTGTTTTATACTGTGATAAATCGATGTTTCAACATGATAGTACTCTTTACTGTCTCTTTTTTTATTATTTTTAGCAGCCATTTTAATTAAATACTTAGCTGCTGTCTCATAATTATTTTTCTCTTTATTGAACTCAGCAAGATAATAATAGAACCAGATTGAATCCGGAAACCTTTTATTTCCAATATTAAATATAGAGATAGCTTTATCGATATTTCCTTTTTTATGCTCATTTTTACCAAATTGGAAAATTGTATGGATAAGGTTTGGCTTGAAATATTTATTTTCAGGGTAACGACTTAACCCTTCTTCAAGTAACTGTACAGACGTAATAAAATCACCTTTAACACGTTTAAAAATAGCATAATTTAAAATAGCCCATTGATCTTTTGGATCAATTTTAATGGCTCTTTGATAATCTTCATTTGCTTTGGCTAACATATTATTATCCCTGTTTTTGTTAGCTCTTAAAAGTAAGGCTGATATCATATTCAGTTTTATTGATTTGTTTTCAGGAAAAAGTTTCATTCCATTCTGTAATACCTGAATAGACTTATCAAAACGTCCAACCTCTTTAAGAATATACCCCCAACTATTTATTCCCCACTGCTCATCATTTATCAGTCTATATGATTTCTCAAAAAGTTTTAAGGCTTCCTGTTTTTTTCTCTGTTTATCCTTATCCCAACCTAAAAAATGAAGACTCCATTTATAATTTTCTATTACATCTTTATTCTCCGGGTACTTTCTATAAACTGGTTGCATCTGTTTCAAAGCTTCGGAATATTTTTTCTGGCTTCGCAATATATAGTTTAAGATATTATGAAAAGGAATCTCATCAGGATATTTATTAACTGCTTTTTTGAATACTTTTTCTCCTAAAACCCAATCTTTATTTTTTTGGATTTTATTGTAGTACTCATAGTATTGATTCTTGTTGATTGAGTAGGATTGCGTAGGAAAAGCTAAAAGAAAAAGAAATAATAATAAACATATAGTAAAATCTATTTTTAAATTCTTCATATCCTCACCATTTTTAAGGTTAGCTTATAAATGCTAATTTGAAGGTTTGAGGAGCCGCCTCATTTGTTTATAAAGGCTTAAAACAAAGCAGATATAATCTTTATATCATATTCTCCTTTTAAGCAGAAATGAAAATTGTGTTAATTAGATTCCCTTAATTAATCAATTCAAAACTCTCAATTTTAGATGCAACATAAAAAACCGGCCATGCACCACATAGATCGCAATCCACATCATTTCCATAACAACAGTAAGGTCTTACAAATTTATCACCTTCAAGATATAGTGGTAAAGCATATTTTTTTAATGGACAGTTGTCTGTAACATTTTTTGAATTTTCAGAAAGCATCAACTCAAGAGTTCGATAACTGTTTAATATAAAATCGGGATATTTTTCTTTTAATTGAAAAATTTTATTAACAGCTATATCCCGTTTTTTCAATGATTCCCATTTTTGATCCGATTTATCATTTTTAGGTGGTACGTAAAAAGTAAAAACCATACCTTCTGCCCTTGTTGGTCTAATATACTCAACAAGCTCTTCCAATGAATCCTGATTTTTCTTTGTTACCACGCATTGACACGTAACTTTTGAACCGAACTTATCCGGTATACGTGACAGTGTTTTTAAAACTTTGTTAAAAACTCCTTTTCCCCGTATTTCATCATTTAATTCTGGTGGTCCGTCAACAGAAATAACATAAATACATCCTGGTAAATCTATCAGATCAAATTGTCCGTTTGTAACAATTCTGTTAACTTCAAAAAATTTGATTCCTTTTTTTAAAACATCAGGCCTTAACATTGGTTCTCCACCCATCCATAGCATTTGTTCAATGCCATATTCAGCCTGCAAAGATTTCAACCTTTTCAGCATCTCCTCTGTTTCCATTTCATCGCTTGCATCATTTGGATTTTCATTTCTAAAAACAAAGCAGTGCTTACACTTAAGATTACATCTATTTGTTACGTTGACCAATGCAATAGGATAGTATCCTTTTTTATTATAATCCATTTAGTCCTCCTTTTTTATCTTTAGAAAACAAGTTGCTTATAAAAAAATTAATTTCTAAATGCCATTATTTTAGTTAGTCCTCACTTACATAATGCAAATAATATTTTTTAATTATTCTACATAGGTAAGAATATTTTTACCTTATTTTATCCACCTATGTAAGGAACTCATTTTTCTAAATTCCTTAACTTATTAGAATCAAAATGCATTTGTAAGTCAGAACTTACTTATAAAATATTCAATTATAATTGTCAATATGGTTAATTCTACCTGGGATTTAATTATGAATAAAAGGAGGGGTTATGTTAAAGGGACTATCTTCTCTATTCTTTCTTATCAATTCATCTTTTGATACACCACACAATAAAATGTATAATTAGGATGGCACCATTGTTTACTTTAAAACTTTACTTAATATTGAACAGGGTAGTTCATTGAAAAAGGGCAAGGATATAAAAACCTGCCCTTATATTTTTGAAAACTAATTATCTAAAATATCTGATGCATTTCCTACTAAATCAAACACACTTTCTGAACAAGGAAAGACATGATAATCAAATTATCCTGCCTTAAGAGAGAGATCTATTTCATCATGCCCTTTGAGCTTCTTACTGTAAATTTACAAAGGGTTTGCTATTTTTTAGAAAGTAAACAAACAGGATCTTTTAAAATAATGTTCATCAGGGGATTTCCTGCAAGGGAGCATCTAAAGTTCCGGCATGTCTTTGGACGGTAATTGTAGATTTTGCAACGAAATTTAGTATTAACTTTTTCAAGGAATATACAACCTTTTTCGTCAGGATGGATCATGTAAATATCCTCCTTTTCTTTTGCTTCCTCAACAAGTTCATCCATCTTTTTATCTCTTAAATCGTTCATCCTGACCATAACACCAACATAACCTCCCATCTTTTTAATAAAATCAACTTCATCATCCATGAGAAGTATTTTCCTGTAACCTTTGCAGCATTGTCCACACCCTCTGCATTCAAGGAAAATCGTATCAAGTTCACTTTTTATTGTAACTTTTTTATTCATATTATTAAGTACATTTTTATAAGGGAATCTCTAATAACTTCTCTATTGGCGAAACACTGTGTTATTTCAAAAAAAAACTGTAATAAAATCGGCTCGTTATTTTTTGTAGATTTTATAAAACTGAAAGCTTTTATAAACGTTATGCCTTGTATTTCATTACGCAAATAAAATGCTTTAGTTTTTATTTTACTAAAATTTTAATTATTAGAGGTTCCCATAAATCAAATATCAGACAATAGTCCATTTTCCATTAATGATGTTAAAAAATCCTGAAGTTAAGAGTGTTTCAACCCTTGATGACAAACCAAAACCAGGTTTTTTCACATCCGATTCAACCAGAGAATCGATAGATGTCATTACTGAATTTTTTAGGGATTCAAGATTGTATCCTCCTTCCAGGATATACAAGAGTTTATCATTACAAAACTCTTTTGCAAAATATTTAAGTATCTCTGTTATATCCCTGAACCCTCCTGTTGTAAGAGAAGTTTTGCTGATCGGATCGTCTATATGTGCATCAAAGCCTGCTGATACAAGTATAATCTGCGGGAGGTATTGTTCTGCTATATTCTGAATGACTTTCCCAAAAATATATTTGTATTCAAGATCTCCAAATTGTGGGTTTACAGGAATATTTATGTTGTACCCCAAACCATTTTTCTTACCCAAATCATTTGTTTTTCCTGAAAAAGGGAATAAATTTTCCTGATGGATAGATATTACAAGAGTTTTATCAGACAGGTAAAAAATTTCCTGAGTTCCGTTGGAATGATGGACATCGAAGTCTACTATTAAAATACGGTCTAACTTATATTTATCTTCAAGATATTTTGCAGTGATCGCTATGTTGTTCAATATGCAAAAACCTATTCCCCGTCCTGTATCCGCATGGTGTCCGGGAGGTCGTACAAGAGCAAAACCTCTGTCTATTTCACCCGTCATTATCGCATCTGCAAGGACAATACAGCCACCTGCGGCAAGCTGAGATGTGTAAAGAGATTCCCTCATAAGATAAGTATCTCTATCGTAGGCATAGGGATTCTCGTGAACACAGTAATGTTTTATCTGATCTATATAGAATTGCGAGTGTACAGCCAATAACTCCTGATCTGTGATTACTCTTGGAGAAAAATTTTTCAAATATTTTGAATAAGAAGGTTTTTCAATTTCAAGGTAGATGTTTTTCAGCCTTTCAGGGCACTCTTTCGTTAATTGTCCAATTTTGTGATCAAGATATCTGTTATCAGAGACAACACCGATGATTTTTTTCATTCAGGAATCCTGTATATAATCAATTCATTAAATTTTTCAATTGTTAGCCTGTATAAAACTCCAAGCCTGTTTACATCTCTGTCCCTGTAGGTTAGAGATTCAACAAATTCAAAGCCCAGTTTAGCCAGACACCCCTGCTCAATAATATTATCTATATCAGTATACATTTCTATCAGCTCACACCACATCCTGGTAAAAAGATTCAGAATGAGGATTTTTTGTGCTTCATATCCATATCCTTTCCCTCTGAAACCTACAGAGGTGATTTTTACACATATGTTTACAATCTTTTTTTTATCGGGTTTTGCCCAGTAGTGTATTGTCCCAATAGGTTTGCCATTAAGCAATTCAATTATGAATGTTTTTGAATTATCATTCCAGAAGTAGTTGTTCTCAAATTTTTTTAAGCAGTCATCCGGTGAATATTGTTCCATGGACAAATATTCACCGGTAGCAACTTTTGAATTACTCCACTTTACGATAAGTGGCAGATCTTTTTCTTCAATCATTCTCAGAATAAGTTTTTTTGAAAAGATCTTTTTCAAGCTCAATTCTCCAATTTAATCAGGGATAACTATGGGATCTCTAATAAACTGTCTTGTGATATAAATTATTAGAGAATCCCATTAATACTAATCAGTGAGCTTTTTAACTGCTACATTAAGATCCCCAGAAGATTTTCCCAGTCCGTCAAGGGCATTTACAGTTTGTTGAATACTTATATTTACTTTTTTTGTGGACTCATTATTCTCATTTGCTGAACTAACTACAGTATCGATCTGTTTCATAACATCCTCACCATTTTGGGCAAGAAGGTCCGATTTCTTACTAAGATCTTCAACTGAATCTGAGATTGAAGTCATTCCGTTTGATATCATATCAAGAGAATTTAAAGCGTTATTAATAACGTCACCACCTTCATTCAGCATCTTTAGACCATCTTTCATTGAACTGATTGTTTCCCGTGAGTCATTTTCAATATTTTTGACGATGTTGGATATATCGATTGCTGACTTTGAACTATTTTCTGCAAGCTTTCTTACTTCATCAGCAACAACAGCAAAACCTCTTCCTGCATCACCAGCCCTTGCTGCTTCAATGGAAGCATTAAAAGCAAGAAGATTGGTCTGGGAAGCAATATCCTTAATAATATCCACAAAACTGCTTATTTTTTCCATTTGTGCAACAAGGGTTGATACCATCTCATTGTTTCTGAGCATCGATTCGTTAATATTTTTAAGTTTTGTACCTGCTTCAATCCCGGCTTTTTTGCCAGTATCAGTATCTTTTGAAACATCTTCCGAAAGGGTTGCAGCATTTTGGGCAAGCTCAAACATCTCCTTTGAACTAATAAGCATATCAGATACTTTTTTAGATGATTCATCAAGATACAGTCCTTCCTCTTCAAGCAGACGATTCATGGTTTCCATGTTTACAGCAACATCATCCATGTTGCTTTTGGATTCTGTAACAAGTGAAGCAACAATATCCGATGCTTTGGAAACCATCTTTTCCACTTCTGCCTGGGCTGTCATATCAACCACATACTCAAGAACACCTTTAATATTCCCTTTTGCATCTTTAATGGGAGCTCCTGTATATTTTATAGGAATTTCAACCCCATCACGAGGCCTTGCTATGGTTTGTTCAGTAACGATGGTATCTGTCTTAATCGCCTGGGCACATGCACATTTTTCTGTTCTACAGTGGGGTGTCTTGAATAGATCATAACATTTTTTACCTATCGCTTCATCAACACTCATACCGAGTACAGAAGCACCAGTTGGATTCATATATGTTACTGTAAATTCAGTATCGGTTGCCATTATAGGTGTAGGAATAGAGTTAAGATTATTTATCTTCTCATCCGCATCCTGCTTCTGTTTTGCTTCTTCTGTTATATCAGTGACATACTCAAGAACACCCTTAATGTTCCCTTTTGCATCCTTAATAGGAGCTCCTGTATATTTTATGGGAATTATGACTCCTTCCCTTGGTCTTGCTATGGTTTGCTCTGTAACTATGGAGTCTGTGTTCATGGCCTGAGCGCAGGCACATTTTTCTGTTCTACAGTGGGGTGTCTTGAATAGATCGTAACATTTTTTACCTATTGCTTCATCAACACTCATACCGAGTACAGAAGCACCTGTTGGATTCATATATGTTACTGTAAATTCAGTATCAGTTGCCATTATAGGTGTAGGAATGGAGTTAAGATTATTTATCTTCTCATCCGAATCCTGTTTTTGTTTCGCTTCTTCCGTTATATCAGTTACATACTCAAGAACACCCTTAATGTTCCCCTTTGCATCCTTGATCGGTGCTCCGGTATATTTTATGGGAATTATTACTCCTTCCTTAGGCCTTGCAATGGTCTGTTCAGTTACTATGGAATCAGTTTCCATGGCCTGTGCACAGGCACATTTTTCTGTCCTGCAGTGGGGTGTTTTAAAAAGATCGTAACATTTTTTACCTGTAGCTTCATCGGGAGTCATGCCAAGAGCTGC
>JAAELO010000844.1 GCA_024226555.1 Desulfobacterales bacterium
CAAATAATTTTTGCTGACGTCATTATTTTTTCAAGCCAGCTAACAAAGAGTGTTTATAAATGCTTTTCCTGTTGCACATTAGTTTGAGATGCAAGAAAATTGAAATCAACCAATTTTCAAACCTCTATCCGTCTTCTGAGTACCTAACAAAATCACATACATTTTTGATGATGTCATCATTTTCAAATTGCCGCCATGTTGTCAAAACGTGAAAATATTTGATTGTTCCCATCTTAATATTAATCAGGAGGCTAGAAAGTATAAGTGTACCAATTTTCATGCTTTTATCCACTTTCTAACAATTCATCTAAAAATCTGCATCAAGCCACCAGACTAATGTTGTCTGTGCGAATTTGAAGCCTCTTTGCACCCAATGCAATTGCATGTTTTTAATGAATAAAGATTCGTGTATCTGCCTCCTCGTGATTGCAATTTGGAAAGGCAAATTCACTTGACTGCACTCCTACAGCTCCAACTGACTGGCCGTTTGTTATTACGACCATGACATAGTCAGGAAATTTATGCTCTCGAAGTTTGCTGGTTAAAATTTCAAATAGCTGTTGCTTATTCTCTGAATCGTGAAGGAAGTCGTACCAGTTCTTTGACATTTTTGTCTCAGCAGCTA
>JAAELO010000845.1 GCA_024226555.1 Desulfobacterales bacterium
AAATTTTGAATAAAATATTTTGATTAAAAAAATGAAATTTGAGTGGATTAATTAAAATGGTCATAAACCGATGGTTAATAGAAGATAGGGGAAGAGATGGCTTTCAACACATAAAAAGGGAATAATATGATTTGGAAGTGGCAGAAGATGGTATTAATTTCTAATATGCATAAGGCTGTTTTCATTTGGTTATTCGGAAGTATATTCTATGAGATGCTTTGGAGTTTGAATTCCATCGATTCCGTAATGTCCATGGTCAATTCAGTCAACCTGTCTTGCGCGTATTGCGGCGGGAGACATGCACACTCGAACAAAAGAGAAAGAGGGCACCAAACTGTCGTTTGCGCAATCGAATTCAAACTCCAAAGCATCTTATAGAATATACTTCCGAATAACCAAATGAAAACAGCCTTATGCATATTAGAAATTAACACCATCTTTTGCCCCTTCCAAATCATATTATTCCCTTTTTATGTCTTAAAAGCCATCTCTTCCCCTATCGTCTATTAACCATTAGCTTATGACCATTTATGACCGCCCACATCCCTTGGAATTAAAGGAATGAAAAATATGGTATTTTGAAGGTGAAAAAATGGAATTTATAAACGTGCGCTATTGCGCAGGGCAGGCCGAAGCACTGAAATTATTTTTTTTTGTTATTTTTAAAGATATAGTGAAGGAATAGAT
>JAAELO010000846.1 GCA_024226555.1 Desulfobacterales bacterium
CGGCATCGTCACTATCGTTACCGGCATTCGTGTCCGTCTCGGTCACTGCCGTAACTGCCGCGGTATTCGTTATACTCGTGCCCGCAGTGCCGGCATCCACCTCAGCCGTCAGCGTCAACGTTGCGTTCGAACCGCTGGCCAGGCTGCCAACTGTCCACAGCCCGTTGCTCGATGCATAGCTGCCCTGGCTCACTACCGCGTTGCTGTACGTCACCCCGCTCGGCAGTGCATCGGTCAACTCGATGCCCGTGGCAGTATCAGGTCCGTTGTTCACCAGCGTCACCGTGTACGTCACCACGTCACCCTCGTTCGGCGTCGCGTCGTCCACTACCTTCGTTACACCAAGGTCTACTGCCAGTACGGTCAGTTCGGCATCGTCACTGTCGTTGCCGGCATTCGTGTCCGTTTCGGTCACTGCCGTAACTGCCGCGGTATTCGTGATGCTCGTCCCAGCCGTGCCGGCATCAACTTCAGCGGTCAGCGTCAACGTCGCGTTCGATCCACTCGCCAGGCTACCCACCGTCCACAGCCCGTTGCTCGATGCATAGCTGCCCTGGCTCACTACCGCATTGCTGTATGTCACGCCACTCGGCAGCGCGTCGGTCAACTCTATGCTCGTGGCAGTGTCCGGTCCGTTATTCAACAGCGTCACCGTGTACGTCACAACGTCGCCCTCATTCGGCGTCGCGTCGTCCACTACTTTCGTCACGCCAAGATCTACCGCCAAAACCGTTAGGGTTGCATCGTCGCTATCGTTGCCCGCGTTCGTATCGCTCTCGGTCACCGCGGTCACTGTCGCTA
>JAAELO010000847.1 GCA_024226555.1 Desulfobacterales bacterium
CATTGACCACAAAGAAGACAACTGTCTAAATCAATTTCAGGACCTTCATCATTTAATGTTATGGCATCCTCTTTACATGTTCTGATACACATCTGGCACATGGAACACTCATTGTTTGAGACATATGGCTCAAATGCGCCTATAATACCTATATCTTTGATTTGAGGTTGAGAACATGCATTGGGGCATTCGGAGATTGTAACCCTGAATTCATGATGAAATTTAAGATCACCTTTTACACTTTTTTGAAGGAAACCTAAAAGATCTTCATCTTCAAGCATCACATTAAGCTTTTTTATAAGGTTATCACTATCAATTACTTTATTAGGACAACCACCACTTCCAAAGCAGGAATCAATTTGATATCCCTTAACCTCCTTAGACATATTGTTAAGGAATCTTTTCTGAGTTAATTTTACTTCAGAAATTGTTACAATATTTTTATTTTCTGCAAGAGCTTCTTTTTCAACCCTTTTTTTTACTTTTTTTCTTACAAAAAAAGGAACTTTTTTTATCTCTTCTTCAGCTTCCAGAGTCCACTTCATATCTATTTCCCTGTATAATATTGTTTCTGGTTCTATTTTTATTAAAATATCAGAAATATTATTTCAAAGATATGACTTAAATCAAGAAACCTCAAATTTTGTTGCTTAATTCTCAATCTGATCATTATGACATTTCAAACAACCTGTAAAACCGGGGTGTGGCGATTCGGGAGCATTTTCGTAGAGATTATCCGGGTGATGGCATTCTAAACATTCAACATCAGTTAATGCATCTTCATGAATATCCGGAAAATTACGAACAGTTTTACCGTGAAAACCTAAATAAGCACATCCTGATAGCAAAATAAGTGAAACAACTATAATTTTTTTCATAGTATTCTCCCATCTTTAAGTTCAAGTACTTTATCTGCCTGATTCAAAATCTCCTCATCATGGGTTGAAAAAACAACCGAACATTTTTGTTCTTTACTGATTTTAGTTAATAAATCCAGAATAACTTTTGCTGTTTTCGAATCGAGACTTGCCGTGGGCTCATCTGCAAAAACAATTTTAGGTTTATGTATCAGTGCTCT
Source organism: Desulfobacterales bacterium (assembly GCA_024226555.1). Taxonomy (GTDB): domain Bacteria; phylum Desulfobacterota; class Desulfobacteria; order Desulfobacterales; family JAAELO01; genus JAAELO01. The sequence continues at coordinate 1,079 of JAAELO010000847.1, forward strand.
TGCAACAGCAATTCTTAAAGATTCTCCACCTGAAAGTTCTTTTGGAAGAGCATCTATTGCGTCAATCATACCGATCATATCAAGAAGTTTGTGAATACGATTTTTTGCTTTCATCCCAAAAATTCCATTCAAATTGAGAGGAAATGCTATATTTTCATAAACTGTTAAATAAGAAAGAAGATTATATTGCTGAAATACAAAACCTGTATTTACTCTTAAAAAAGATGATACTTTACCTGGAGACAATGATGAAAGCTCTTTTGACAGAGATATAACTTTACCACTGTCTGGTTTTTCGATTCCGGCCATACAATTTAAGAGAGTTGTTTTACCTGAACCTGATCGACCTTTAATAGCAACACATTCATTCTGTTCAACTTCAAATGATATGTCTGTCAAAACCTGAATTTTTCTACGACCGGCAGAAAATTTTTTATATATGGATTCAACACTTATCATATTGTTTTCATAACCTTTGATATTTTACTTGTACTTACAGTGTATGCTGGCCAGGCAGCAGCTAATATGCAGAAAACAAAGGACATAACAGGAGGTAGTATCAAATCTGAAAATGTTAACCTTGGGTAGATAATACCTGAAATAATAAAATACTTGTTGTGGGAAGTAACAGAAGAGATATCTATTCCATTACCTGAAATAATCTGAACAACTAATAAACCAAAAAGAACACCAACTGCAGCTGCAAAGAAAATCATGATAAAAACTTCAGTAAAAATAAGAAAAACTGTTTCTGAGGATGATAATCCCATGGACTTCATTACACCATATTCATGAAGATTTTTTAGTACAAATATCATAAAAGCACATGAAACTCCTATGGAAAGAATTGTAAACACAATTGTTGTTAAAATTCCCATACTAATATCATTCATTTCAATAAGTTGTTTAAGGTCTGGCATCATTTCGTACCAGGCCAGGAAATTTTCATTAGCTGAACTATTCTTAAAGGAATTGATAATTTCAGGAATATCAGCTCCCTCTTTAAGAAATACTGCTACATTCAACAATTGTGTCTGGAAAGCTAGATTACCAGAATCACAGAAAATTTTGTTATCATCAAAAGCAGTAAGTCCGGTTTTGAATATTCCATTTATAGTATAGTAGTGTTCACTTTTACCTGATAAATCTGTAAATTTAACTTTATCACCGATACCAGCATTGAGGAACTTTGCGCAATTAGCCCCAATGTATAATCCTTTAGAATTTTTAACCAGGTATTTACCAGAAACAGTTTTCTTCCAAAGTCCGGTATTTGTTTTTTCTTCCTCAGGATTAATTCCAGTCAGTTGTACCCGATGAATGTTGGTATTTTTTGATATAATACCATTGATAACCTGTCTTTTAAGAATTGAGGCGACATCTTTGTGTTGAAAAGATGTTTCTGACATTTTATCATTAAGATTAAAGCCTGAGATGTGTCCAGAAAATAGTCCGACAGAATTTCGAATCATTGCATCATTAGTACCAGTAGCAAGCGCAGACAGAAAAACCATAGTTCCAACTGCTGAAAATATCATAAATGATAAAACACTGGTTGATCTCCATGAGCGCAGTAAGAAATTTGTAGCAGTTTTTATAAGAAATAAAATATAAATTAGCTTACTCAATTATTTTCCTTAAAAAAAGATTCAGCTCCAATTTGTTTTGTTACAAAATTTATTGCAAAGCCTCTCATAAACATATGTTCATCTTTAAATAATACTTCTGTACCTCTTTTTAAATATTCATATGAAACCTTAGCCGCATCCTTCATAGCTAAGGGAAATTTTTCCAGATAAGAACTATCTGAGGATTGAAATGATCCTTTAGTGATATCTTCTTCCAGAATATTTTTCTCAATAGTATCTGAATGAAATATAAGAGAAGCAACATAATTATGTCTTTTCATGTTGATATCCATGGCAAGATCTACCATATCATCCATTATCTGGCAGCCCATACCCATATCGTATAATGATTTTTTAATGTCAGTAAGGCTTTGAGTATCGCTATGTTCTAAAACCGATGGAATGGCCCATGGACTTTGAAATAAAATACCTGTTTTATAGTGATGAATTCCTGAAAGAACAATTTCCGGTTTAAGAAATTCACTAACACCTTCTTCTTCAGAAGCTTCCTGGGCACCACTTTTAAGAAGACAACGAAGTGATTCATCAACAGCAATATCCACAGACTCGTAGGAAATATCACCTTGAAGAGCTCTTTTTTGCAAAATATGAAATAAAATTCTATCGGAAGTCATAATATCAAGAACAGAACGAAATTTATAACCTTTTTCCGGTAAATCAGTATCGATTGTTTTTTTGTATTCATCATCAAGTATATTGTCACAACCTGTTACCATACCTCTTAAGCATTGGTTTATGGTTGCATATAAAACGATCCTGTCAGTTGAAATATCAGCTCTGTAATAGGAATATAAAAAAATCAGTGAAAAAAAATTTTTTTCCAGAGAGTAGTAATTAAAATCAGGTTTTTTCAGTTTAACTCCACTATTATCAAGTATTTTTTCAGCAGTAATCCAGTATTCAATCAATCCTTTTTTAAGATTATCCATCAAAGAATTTAATATATTATTGCTTTGATTTTTTGAAAGGAAAGATTTGATCTGATCAATATTTTGCATTTACCCTCCTGATTGATTAACAAAAGAATATTTAATTCTTAGGGAACCTCTAATAATTAGAATTTTGATTGAAATACGACGTTTATAAAACGCTTTAATTTATAAACATTACAACAGTTTTTTTTCGTAATAACGAAGTAGTTCAGTTAAAAGTCAGTTATTAGCGACTCCTCCAGAATAGATATTCTGGAACCTAACTGCCTAATAACACATAATATATAAAAAGTGTTACTTAGA
>JAAELO010000848.1 GCA_024226555.1 Desulfobacterales bacterium
CTTGTATTTCATCCAAAATTCTAATTATTAGAGGTTTCCTTATGGAGCTAAAATGGCTAGTAAAAAAGAATCTATAGAAGATCTATCTCTCGCTGTATTAAATATGTTTCCAGATAAAACCTCATATGCAGAGTTTAAAAATGAATTCAGAAATGAAAGTAAAAATGCGACCAATGATAATGAACGGGAAAAGACCATAAAAGCAATCATTAAAACTTTTTTTGAAAAAGGTGTTATTACCAATAATTCAGAAAAAGCTTTGATCTCTTTTATTGAAACAAACCAGCTTAACTTATCTAAACACAGATCCCATTCTCAGATTACATTTCAGGATATAATTGATAAACTTTTGACAATCGATTCTCTGAATAATCATATTAAAGCAATTAAAAAACATGCATCAGATTTTGCTATCTGGGAATTCAGAACATCTATTTTTACAAGATTAAAAAAGGATTATATTGTTAATACATCCAGAAAACGTGAATTCATAAGGGTTTTATCATATTATCTTGCTCTTGTTTTTAAAAACAGGTCCTATAATTATGAATCATTGAGCAGATTACAAAGATCGCCTTCACAAGGAGGTGAAGATGTCGAAGAATATGGAGTCAGAGTTGATTTGCGCGTCAAAGGAAATAGTGAAATCTTTGCAACTCGTTGGCTTAAGGATATAGCAATATCTCAAACAATTGAAGAACTCGATTTGCAACATCTGTTTGGGCTAAAGCCATCGGATGATAACAATACTACTTTTTACTTAACACTTCACAAAAGAAGGGGGCCTGGAGGACAAAGCTCTCTTTATAATATAGCTATTCGCGATGCAATCCACATCTCTCACCAGATTCTTGTCAAATTTTTACTATCAGAATATGCCATGGATAGCCAAATTCTGATTGCCATTTCAGCCGGGCATTTTGATTTTTTAAGAAATATACAACCATTCCTTCTGGTTGTAGAAAAAACTGGTAATTCTATAATTCTAACTGAATATGCAAAGTATATATCAAAGATTTCTGACCTCAAAGTTATTTTTGACAGTAATTACAAGACTTTTAAAACCATTGAAGGGGAAGAACAAAAAGCATTCAGAATTTCTCATTTCTGGCCATTGTACTTTAATTTTGTTTCTGAAATTATGAAGAAGGATTTTTTTCCTGATAATGAAGATGATCTTCTTGAGGAGATCAATTTTACTGGAGAAGAGGAAGTAAATGACATGCCAAAAGCTGTTAACCTTCTAAATGAATATCCTCAAAATCTTTTCATAGTTATTGAAATTGTTAAAATACTAACAATGAGAAAAAAACATTTTTGCGCGATTAAAATAATAGACCATGCTCTTACTCATTCTCCTTATGATGTTGTACTCAGGATATATATGAGTGTGAATATGTTGAATATAGGCTTTGATAGCAATTCTCTTTTTGTTTTTAACAGGTTTTACGCACTGGCTATTGAAGAGATTCAATATCTAACTGAACACTGTAGTAAAGACTTAGATGAAGAAGCATTTGTTGAATCTGGTTTAATTTTTTTATCAAAACCTATTTTTTTTCTTAAGTACCTGTCAATTGGTAATAACTGTGAAGTGGATTTTAAAGAACAAGTTGCTGAATGTGTTGATTCCACAGAAAACGCTATTAATATTCTTACAAGGGGAGCTGTTTGCTCATTAACAAAACCAAGGTCAACATTTTGGTTAATATATGCAAGTACTATGAATAGTGTCTTTAAAGAAGCTTTAAATAAAAGTAAAAAATCAATTTTTAATAACAAGAGAAGGTCAAAGGACTTCGATTTAGAAATGCATTATTCAAAATCTGCTCTTGCATATTTTCATACATTTGGATGGATTAAGAGGTCTGTTAATGAACTATCCGAACTAAATGATGAGGAAAGTATTTTTCTAAAAAACAAATTAGAAAAAGCTATTGAAAATTATTCAAATGTTGTTCTTTCCCAAAGTTTTTTACCTAATATTGAATATGCATTTGCAGGATTTATATGGGATTCAGATCCAAATCCATCTCAGACAACAGTTGAGAGAGTTCTTATGCTATTAAATGATGCGATAGATAAAGCTAAAAAATGCAATAAATTTAATATCGGGACAATGGGTATTATGTGGTATTCAAAAGTTGTAACTGCTGATGAATTTATAGGAGAAGTAGAAATTGTAATAAATAAAATTAAAGGGTTAAATAAGGGAGAAAAAGGTATCTTAATTTCTCTTCAAGCTCTAAGTTAGTATTTGGACATGGTTTTGAAGAATCATTTATATTTCTAAACTGTACAAAATTCCTCCGAATTCCAAATCAATAACTATAATTCGTCCATAGTTGTCTGCGATAAGAAGCTTGTTTTCATATAGCCTAAGCTTGGGCTCATCGGACATCTCGAGTTTAATTACCATTACTATCTTAGTTGCACTTGTGGTTTGTGTGGAAAATATAACAATATCTGAGCCGTAATCTGTTTTTACTGGAACAGCAAGATAATCCCCAAGAAAAACAGGAAAACCGGATAATCCATCATAATACTCAATCTCTTTTAAAACATCCACACCACCTGCTATTTTCATCTCACAAATAAGGTTTAGATTCTCTTCCTGATAATAAAAGCTACTTAGTGAGCCTTCAGGGCTAATTGAGATAAAAGCTGTTGGTTCAGTGTTTATCGTTTTTCTTTCTCTTAATGTTATTCCACCATCTGTTTCATATACAAATTTTTCTGTGGCATTACCAGTGGTAAAAAGGGACAAATTGTTTTCAGATCTTGTTAAGTTGGCTATCACACCGATATTTTTTACATTCCAGATTGCACGAAATGAATCTGATTGAACATCTATTGCAGATACTCTCTCGTAATCACTGACCACAAACCAGTATCCACCGTTAAATGTTTTTGCAAACTGACTTATTGCAGTTTCATACCAGAAGTTACATTTTCTCTCATTTATTGATATTCTGGATATCCTGAAAACTTCTCCTCTTTTGCCAAGTACAATTGCTCTGTTTCGATTATCTGAAATTACCAGTGCATGGGCTGGAACATTGAAATGAGCGATTGTTTTTAATTTTGAATTTACTATCTTAACACCGGCTTCCCCTAGAGCTACTAAAAACCTTCCCCTGTGCAACAAGCAAACATCAAAAATTTTTACTACACCTTTTTTAGAAAATGTATGTATTAATGGATCCTCTCTAAAAAAAATGTTCTCATTTTTTGACTTTGAGAGGAAAGAAAGATCCAGATTTTTATAATCTTCAAACAGAATCTGGTCATTAGATTTTGCTACCAGATTGTTAAGATCGCTTTTATTGAGGTGGTTTACTCCATTAACCCGTTCTCTTAAAACAGTTTTGAACGTGTGTCTTCCAATTATTTTTGTATATTCATTCTCTTCAATAGAACAAAACTCTTTTGCAAAGGCACTTTTTGCATTGAAATCCTCGGCATCCATGCTTTTTAGAAGTTTAAAAATTCTTTTCTTAGTATCCTCTCTCTTACCATCAACAAGTGACAGTCTTTTTGCAAGCATTAGTGCTCCTGCAACTCCTCCTGTATCTATACTTTTCTCAATCCATTCAAGTGCAAGATTCCTTGCATCTTCCACCGGCCAAATTACATCTATAGCTTCGTTAAATTCTCCTGAGCCTTCAAGATATTTAGCCCAAAGGATTCTAAGGGCTTTAGCTTTGTTTTTATGGGTGCGTTCAAGATGTAGGACTGCTTCACTAAAAGCACCTGTTTTTTTAGCAATGGAAATTGCCTTTTCAACTTCACCACATAAAAACCATTGTCTTATAACAATTCCGGGGGGTAATTCCTTAGATTCTGCGAGTTCAGCAGCCTCTTTTAGTTTTTCTTTCCCTTCGAGATAACTTACTGCTCTTTCGCTATCACTAATGAGCTCAGCTAAAACAAAAGCCGCTTCTTCAAATTTTCCTTCCCGGTCAAGTTTATTAAATGCATTTTCATATAGTTTCTTTAAATATTCAAAGGTATCTTCACCGACTCCGGCAGATCCGCCTCCAGATGATGCCCCCGTAAAAGACAGATCTTTTCTTGGCCCCATACTCCATGGACCTATTTTTGAAGACAGATCCATCGCATTACTTAATGAAATTCCATGCCTTAGGGCATTTGAGAGATCACCTTTTTCAAACATATCGATCATTTTTTTCAAATACTTTGAATGTTTTCCAGCAAGAAAGCGCCACAGTAAAGGGTTTTTCATAAGTTTTGACATTATTTTGGATATGAGATCCAAACCATTTGAATTAATTTGATAGTTAGCATTTTCATCATCTATTTTGTTTGAAATGTTTTTTGAGCTGAAAAGCATACCAAAAAGGCCGCCTAAGAGACCAAGGCTCTTCCGTACCACTTTCTCACCACCAGAAACGGGGATCTCACCTTTTTCAATCATATCTTTAATATCACTGATGATCTGTTTCTGTTCAATAGTGGGTTCAGGTGATGCTTCTCCTAAGATTGCTTTGATATCTTTTTTTACTGTATTAACCATCATTACAGGAGGATCAGGAAGCTTGCCAAAGGTTATGCAATTATTTAAAAATTCATATTCAGAAACATTAATAAGTTCTGATGGGTCGACTGAGAATTTATGGGATAGGGTAAATACTTTTAATTGCCCCTTAATAACAAGCAATATGGAATTTACCGACAAATCAAGATTTTTTATCATGGATTTGTTGGGTATAATCTGAGAATAAAATGTTCCTGTATTAATTAAAGGGATTGCAGGAGATTGTAAGGTATTAATATGTATTATATCTGGTAGTATAAGAACATAACCGCAATCATATTTGTATAAACCACATCCTTTACGATAAAGAGACAGAATCCTTTTACTTCTCTCCTTACTACTCAAAACAGTATTGGGAAAATAAAAACCACATATATTTACATATCCAGAGAGAACAGGAAATGATTCTTTCTTCAAATTACACCTCCTCTCCTGTATAGATATTTAGCAGCGTCTCTTTTCGCGCTATGGAATAGACTTTAAATACTCCATTATCAGTTATAAAAGCAACATTACCATACATATTATCAACAGTTATAGTACTGATTTTTTCAACTGATTTATAGACTTCATAGTAGTTACTTCTGTTTATGATGGATATAGTTTTTTTATCTTTTTCAATCACTATAATGAATGGCACATATTCTCCATTATCATCAGTATAGTTTGAATTATACATAGAAACCCCAATAACTTCGGCACCATCTGGAGGGTTTATTAAACTGTGTACATCAACACCATTATCAAGAGTCCACATTTTCCCTTTTGTATTAGTCGCTATTAAGCCATTTGTACCAAATCCCCACCCGTATTCTGAAAAAAATGTTTTGCCACTGCCACCATTTTCAAGTTTATATTTTAATGGATCTCCTTCAGGAATTTTTTTTATCTCAATTTCATCCTCCCTTTTTATTCCATATAAAATAAGTGAATGAATGTGGTAAACAAAAACTACGTTTGATTCGATTTTCTCAAAAATTTCATCTTTATAAAGAATATCTGTTTTATACAAGTCTCGTTTAGAATCAAGAACATAGACACTTTTTACAGAGTGGTAATAATCATCCTGATCAATAACTGTCCAGAAATTTTCACCCTCTTCAGGAATTTTCAGATCAGAATTTTTAATAGAGATAATATCTCCATTTTTATTGAATTTATTTAGTTTTATTAAATCCTCTTGAATAGTTATATTAGCACATCTTCTCTTGATGATCTCAAGGCCTGTCAGTTCCTCACCATATTGGGGAAATATATAGCGGGCTTTTCCATGTTGCCCCTTTGCCTGACCTCCTGCAGAATTAGGTATAGAAAGTATCATAACACCACATGAGTCAGTGATTTTTTTTAAGGAGCCTTTATGTTTAGAAATACTATGAGCAGTATGAGGATTTTCAACTGTAACAGCTATTTTCCTATGGTTTTTAGAGAAAACAGGAGGTCTGAAAGGAATTATTTTATGCTTAACTGTATTTTGATGTATATCATCTGAAACCACAGATTCACTCTGAAAAGGATTTCTCAATATTTTTAAGGCATTTATTCCAGATGGTAAATCAATACTGAGACTATTTTTAGCATTTGTTTTTTTGTATACATCAATACAAACGCTTTCTTCAAAAGAAAGATCATTGATACTTATCAGGCCATTATCTTTAAAAGACCTTTTAAGATTTTCATCGCCAACAATATAGAAATCACTGATATCACCAAGTTCAGTAATTTTAGATTTCCATAATTCAATCATATCAGATGATACATCATATGGCGATCCTGCTCTCAATAGATCCATTACGGACTTTTCTGTAACATCACTTCTCCAGGTTTTTTTCTGTAATATTCCCCAGAAAAAAGCAGCTCCTGACGATTCAGCCCGTCTTGCAAAAAGAATCAATAATGCAAGTTGAACAATTTTAGGTCCTCCAAGCTGCATAGGGCCTGAATCAAATAGAAGAACAGAAACAAGTCCCTTTTTATGCTCAATTTTATTTAGTCTGAAATAAAGTTGTTCACCCATTGCAGCCCTTCGGTCAAATTCATGTGGGATTTCATCGGCTAAGAGCCATTCGGATGGAATCAGATGTTCCACATTTCCCTTTACTGTTAGGCCTTCAAAACCATCTGGTTCATCATTGCCTTTAAAAACCCCATGTTTTAAGGGCCCAATGGCCACAGATAACCTTAAAATTATCTCACCAAGATCTTTAGCAATTTCATCAGGAAACAGGGACAAAAGAACGTGCCAGTTTCTCAATCTTTTAGGAAGTATCATTGTGATTCAATCCATTTTATTAATAAATCTCTTTTTAAAGGGAGAGCTTGATCAGTTGAGAGTATAGTTTTGGTATCTTTCATAAAGATGTACTGAGTTGAACCTTTTATTTCGAGAGCTTTCTCAATAAAGCCGGCATTTACAGAAGGTTTACTATGTGATGGTAAAAGAAGGTTGTTCGTTTCAGGATCATAACCATAATAATTAACACCATCAACCCAGGGTATGTTAATATCACTTTCAAAAGTTAAAAAAACCAAGTCTCCATAAGCACCACCTTTAAAAAATGAAAGTTCTTCATTATTATAGGTCAAAAGCTTTTTAATAAATTTTTTTGACACTTCTCCTTTAGCTGTTATAGCCGTTGGTGTAAGTGGTATATCCCGGTTTTCCCATTTAAATCTGATTTTCATTCTGTTCAATCATCCCTACAATTTTAGTTCTAATTGCGGTAAGCTCTTCTGTCATATTGTCAGCTGAAAAACCAGCATCAATTTCACGGGCCAGAGCTTCTAACTCAAGTTTCCAGGAATCGCTCTTTGTTTCTGGTGTAAGAAGTGCTTTTCCTGTTTCAACTATCCTTGCTATTCTTGCAGCCGGACCTAAAGATGCAGCTTCTGCGGCTGCTTTAAGTGTAACATTCTCAGATGGTTCTAAAATATCCTTTAAAACTTCTCTTGCTAATTTTTGACCATCTGCTGTGGGGATAACGTATATTATAGACCATAAATCAGCTCTTTGAGGATTTTCTCTACCTGCAAGTACTGCTGCTGCTGCAACTACAGATTGACACTTAACAATTCTCCGGTCAGATAGATTTATACCTGCTTTTCTAAGTACTCTAATCGCATGGGCAAGATCAGAACGAACTGAGCTAAAATTCGCGGCTTTGGCTGCCTTAATTAAAGTCTCAAGGTCTGAGATACTACTTTTGATAACAATTTCATTACTTCTAACCTGCCATCCACCATCTAAAAGGTGTTCCAGAAGAGAATCTGAAACTGGTTCAACAAAATGATTTAAAAGGAATCTGTCAGAAAAAGCTGCAAGAGATTCATCGTCAGGAAGCATGTTAGTCGCACCAACACAGACTTTCAAAGGACATTTCATTTTTGTATTTCCACGTCTAAAAGTCCTCTCATTCAAAATACCCAAAAGTGTATTTAATATAGCTGTAGATCCTAAAAAGACCTCATCCAAAAAAGCAATTTCAGCTTCTGGTAGCATTCCGGTTGTTTCTGTTTCTACAAATCCCTCTTTTAGTTTTCTTAAATCCACAGGACCAAAAATTTCTCCGGGTTCTGTATATCTTCCAAGCAAATATTCAAAATATTTACCACCTAAAGTTGAAGATACTCTTCTTACAGCTTCACTTTTAGCAGTTCCCGGAGGTCCAACAATTAAAAGGTGCTCAGATGCTACTGCAGATAGTATTATAAGGTCAGCAAGGATTTCCCTTTCAACAAGACCTTTGGTTGCAATTTTTAAACCCTCTTTAATAGATGAAACTGCTTGTTCTAAATTCCCATTCATTTTAAATACACTCTCATTTTATAATTTAGATTTAATTGTTTGGAGTTACATATTAAAAATTTATGTAACATTTTTGTACCATAGATACTATTAAATAATTCACTTTACGGTTATGTGAAAAATATTTTATTTTTAATAAAAATATTATAAATTTCAAGATAGTTAGATTTTTTTTTTAATCGTAAAATTACGAAATGAAAGGAATTTATAAAGATTTGTTTAACGATGAGAGAGTTAATTTACTACATTATGTTTTTTTATTGAGTTGATATTACCAATAAAACATGTTAAAAATCACTTTTTTGAAATAGAATCTTTCTAAATTAGTTAAAACAATATTTTAAAGAGCATGTGAACTGTTTCCCAATCGAGATTTTCCACATCATAAATTTAAAGAATAGTAAATATTGTTGGGTTTGAATTGATATGGTTTGTAATATTTTTTTTTTAAAATGTGTGCATATATAATAATCAGGTGAGGTTACAATGAGAGAATCAAGAATCATTCTTGAGAATGTTGAAACGTATTACCATGTAAGCAATGAATTAAGGCAGGATTTAAAAGCTCTTACTCAAGAGGAACAAAAAAATCTTGAATCATTTATCTTTGCATCAGCGGAATGTTGTGCGATAGAGGTTATCGCATACACTGTGTACTCGCTGGGGTATGATATGCTGATACGCATCCCCAAGCCCTATAGAGTAAGAGATAAAGATCTTGAAGAGTTGATTAAGAAACATTTTAATAATCAGATCTGGAACAACTATGTAAAATTAAAACTTAATTCTGATAAAGAAAATTTATCAAAACAGAAAAAAATGCATAGAGCCAGACTATTTAGTCTTCAGGAGTTTGTAAGGTTTTACGCCCAAAGATTTTCAAGATTTTACAATTCAGAGCATGATCAAAAAGGTCCGGTTTGGAGACAACGTTTCAGGAGTTTTCCTGTGATAAACGACAGTGATCTGTTAAAAGACGTTATAGGCTATGTTCATACACGTCCTGCAACCCGTGAAAATAAGATTAAAGATCCATCATCTTACACTTTGTCATCATGGTCAAAAGTTATTTCCGGTAATCAGAAATGGAGAAAAATATATAATCATATTGCTGAAGAAAAGGATTGGAGAAAATCAAAAAATAGTTTTCTGACCAGCATAGATTTAATGGAGGGGCGTTTAGTAAGACCTTATTATGGTGATATCAATGAAAAACTTGTTGAAAAATACCGTAATAAAAACAAGATGACAAAAGAAAAAATTGAAGAGAGAAAAAAGAACTGGAAAAGAATGTATGGCAGGTTGAAGAGATATGTAGAAAAAAATGGAGATTTTCTTTTTCCAAGGAACTCAGAAAAACACAGAGATCTTGTATATTGGGTAAGAATGCAGAAAAACTATTACAGAAAAAATAAGATTTCAACTGAGCATAAAGTTTTACTGGAAAAAATAAAATTTCCTTTTGATACAAAAACAAGTATTTTAAAACAAAGTGATAAAAACAGAAAAGTCTCTGCAATATGGCTTAAAAAATATAATCTGTTAAAAAAATACAAGAAAGAACATGGAGATATAAGCCCGCCATATAAAGATAATGAAGTTTATTCTTTTGTTAATTACCAGAGAACTATGAAAAAAAAGAAAAAACTTACTATGGATCAGTTAACTATGCTTGATGATCTCAATTTTCCATGGTCCACCAAAAGAAAGAAGCATTAACACCTATATTTAAAGCCACTTTATTTCAAAGTGGCTTTAAACACATCTATATTCACATTCACTTATTTATATAAAAGTGTGAACTGTTTAACACATCAAAAAAAAACAATAGTATATAAAATGTATGCTTTTATTAATCTGGAATTTAAAGGTTAATATTTATGTTAGCTATATTTTGCGCTTGAAAATAGCTCAGAAAATGTTATTGAGTTTTATAGGAGAGGAATTTCACTCTTTCTTTTTATAGGGAATCTCTAATAATTAGAATTTTTGATAAAAAACAAGGCATATCAAAAACAACGGGTTGATTCGTTTATAAAAAAGGTTTTATTTTATAAAGTTTACAGTTTTATTTTTGTTATAAAGCTGTGTTTTGCAAAAAGATCAGTTATTAGAGATTCCCTATAATAAAACTTCAAAACTAAAAGAGTTTAAAAAAGGAGTTACCACTCATGAAGTTCAAACTGATACTGGTTTGCTTATTAACAATAACCATTACGGCATGTTCCCAGACCGGAGAAAAAGTAGCTCAGAGAGATAATTTTTCTCAATATAAAGATATTATAGATAGTGATTATAAAAAATCTGTAAACCAATTAATAAAAAGTGCAGCTTCTGTTAAAGTTACTGATCAAAAAACATATTTCCATAATGTAAATAAAAACGAAGGTTTTTTCGTAATTGAGTTTAAAACAAATAAATCCCTCAAAAATTCTGAGTTTTTTACAGTTAAAAAAAATGGTGAAAACTATAAAGAAACTTATATAATTTCACCATTTTACAGGAGAGACAAAAAAACCTGGGCAATAATTGGTAAATTTCTAAAACCTGGGGAGATTAAGATAAAACTTTTAGTGGAAAATCCTGGAGATTTTCCATTACTTGAAAGACATGAATTCATATTGAAAACTCCTGATAAACCAGAAAAAAATAGATCCATTGTCAAGAATTGGGTTAATGAAGTTGTTAGCCGAAATGAATTTTACTCTGAAAATAAAAGCTTTTATAGTGATTATTTGAAGATGGCTTTACCTTATAAATATATAGGAAAAGCAGGCAAATACGGATTTGGCAAGAGAAGAAGAGGTCGCAGAGATAGAGATATAAGTATTGTTGATATATTGTCAGGTAAAACAGCAATTAAAGAGACTCTTCAATCTGGCTACAGGAGTTTTTCTGAAAAATTTAGCAAAAAAGATTTGCCAATAAAGCATGTCAAAGGAATAGAAATTAAGGAGTTACCATTTAAAAAAATGGTTAAGGAAAAACCTGCAACGTTTAAAGTTGCCGATCTTGTTCCTTTTGATAATTTTTATTTAAATATAAGATCCCTTGACAAAGCTATTGAATTTATGAAGTTAGCTGAGAAAAAGAACATATTTTTTGATTCTTTTGACAGCGAATATAAGAACTTCCATATCGCTAAAAAAATTGTAAAACAGATGGGGCTTGAGGTCTCAACTCTTGAGCAATGGTTTGGTAATAATATAATAAAAAATATCGCCTTTACGACAGATGATTTTTTTATTGCAAATGGCACTGGTATAAGTATTATTTATGATACTAAAGATCCTGACAAGTTTTCTTCACAAATTCAAAAAAGATTTAAAAATTATATTTCAAATCATAAAGCAGTTAAAGAAGTTAAAGAGTATAAAAACTATAGGATTGAGTCAGTTCAAACAAATGACAAATCAATATCTGTATTCTTCACAAAGATTGAAAGCTTTTGTATTGTTTCAAACAGTATAGCTTCAATAAAAAGGGTTGTAGATACTCATAACAAAGAAATCCGTTCCATGAGTAGTAATTACGATTTTCTATATATGAGAAACATTTACAAAACAACTTCAAAAGATGAAGATGCTTTTGCCTTTTTGTCAGATCCTTTTATACGAAAAACTCTGTCACCTGGTTTTATTATTGGAAAAATGAGAAGGATATCAGTAAATGAAGACCTTAAAATGATAGCCTCTGCAATTTTATTTCAAAAAAATGAAGGTATAGATTCAATACCAAAAATCAAAAATCTTATTGAAAACAAATATCTTGTTACCGAAGCAATTTTGAATGATTTAAAAGATTATTCAATAGATCCTGTTACTTCCATTCCCTATTCAAAAAGTTATGGTAGAATCGGCTTTTTAAAGCCGATATCCGAACTTTCCATCGAATATATAAGTAAGTCAGAAGAAAGACTATATAGGGAATTTAAACGATTTTACAGAAAATTCTGGGAAAAGTTTTTTGACCCAATCGGATTTAGTTTAAAAATTAGGGAAAGAGTTGAGATTAATACAACAATATTACCACTAATAAATAATTCAATATACAGATCTGTAGAAGAACTGGTTGGAGGTAAGCCCACGACTTTAACTTTAAAAAATACCGATGACACTATAGTCTCACTTGGTTTAAAAATAAACAGAAGTAAATTCACAAGAGAACTTGAAAAATCATTACTTAAATATGACTATAACAATCGTAACAAAAATAGATCAGATGGTATACTGGGTGATAATATAACTATTAATTTTCATGATCATGATCTTCTTTTTCTCATTGATCACCAGAAAATTATGAAAAATACAAGGATGTTTACCAGAGGAAAAAAAGATGCATATTTTTCTCTTATAGCAGCATGTTTTAATCTTCCTGTATCTGTATCTATTGATCTCAATAACCCGCAGAAATTTAAAAACAGTGGTTTGATTAACAGGTTAATGATGTCTCTAAATAATTCACGTGCATTTAGAGATAATGAGATAAAAATCCACAATATTATCCCATACAAAGGACAAACTATTAATAAAGCGGATCTCGGATTCTATTTCATAAAAATGCCAATCTTCTATGCCCAGGTTGGAGGTAAATTAGTTATAGCTACAAAACTTCATATTATAAAAGATATGCTTTTAAAACGTTTAAAGAATATCAAAGATGGGAAAAAGGATTATAGTGTAAAAGCAAACGCGTTTATTCATTTAAATCCAAAAGGATATAATAGAATCCTTCCCCAGTTAAAAGAATTTTTTATGAATAGAGCTCTGGATGCTTCTAAAGCTGCCAAGAAACACTATAATGCTTTTACCTACTCAAATGATAAGAATATTCCTTATTCTGACCTTTCAAGAAAGTTTTACGGCTTTGACTACAACACACTCCTTGGGGAGAAGTTCTATTATGACCCATTAACAGGAAGAGTAAAATCTAATATAACTGGTTTTAACAGTGTTCCTTTAGATCCTAATGACTTTGCTAAAAAAACTTTTAAAGAACAAACGTTTAATAATAGTACTATCGAGTTTAAGTTTACTAAGCATGGTATTCAAACCAGAGTTATTTTTGATCGTTAATTAACAATAATGGGAACCTCTAAAAATTAAAATTTTGGTTTAATTACAAGGCTTGAGGAAAATGTAACGAGCCGATTATATTACAGATATATTTAGAAATAACACAGTATTTTGCAAAAGAGGAGTTATTAGAGATTCCCTTAAGAACCACTAACAACTTCTCTTTTTCCGAAATACTTCGTTATCCAAAAAGAACTGTTGTAAAATTAAGGCTTTTTTATAAACAAATCACCCAGGGATTTTATAAAAATGAAAGCTTTTACAATCTGTATTTCTATCAATTTTCTAATTATCAAAGGTTCCCTTACATTAATAAGGTGAATAGAATTATGGTTCTTTTAAGGATATAATGTTAAAATGGAAGCTTGTTTAAATAGAAACAAGAAGAGGAGACTTTGATGGCGTACGAAATTTACAGTTATCTTTCTGAAGTAAAACCATTCTCTTTCCTTCCGGAACCGGAATTAAAAAAAATTTCTGGAAAAACTAAGAAGAAAAAGTATAAAAAAGATACAATAATCTCTGTTCAGGGCAAAACAAAACTTGATAAAATACTTGTTATTATAGATGGACAACTGGAACTTTTCTCAGAAAAGATGGGGAAAAGATTATTAAGCGGATATATGGGAAGTGGCGAAATCTGTAATGGAATTGCGATACTTATGAATCTTGGTATCGCTGTTAGGACACTTTCTGTTAATGAAGACACTACCTGTTATGAAATACCGGAAGAAATATTTAAAGATTTATGTGTTAAATATAATTTTTTCCATGAATTTTTTACTTCATTATATAAAAAAATTATAGTTGATGAATCTGCATCAAAAGAACTCACAAGAGATAGTGCAAATGAGTTTCTTGTTAAAGTTGCTCCTTTCTCTTTTTTACCGGAAAGTAAACTTCTTGAAGTATCATCATTAATATCCATTGGTAGATTTTCAAGGGGTAAAATAGTTTTCACTCAGGGCAGGGATAAAATCGAGTATTTATTGATTTTAAAAAAAGGTTCAGCTGAGAAATATTCTGAGGAAAAAGATGAGAAGAAACTTAAAGATATTCTTACAGAAGGAGCTATTTATGGAGGAATTTCTATATTAATAAACGATTCTGTTCCAATAAGAACTCTTAAGTTACTCGAAAAATCATATTTTTATCTACTCCCTAAAGATATTTTTATAGCCTTGTGTGAAGAATTTACTGAATTTGCTGAATTTTTTACAAACACTTTCGGAAAATTGATGTTAGATAAATCATATGCTTCCATGTTAGGAAAAGCAGCACAATCTGAAGATAGCTCAATACGCTTTTTTAATCAGCCGATATCAACAATTTATAATAGTAACCAACTTTTCTGTACAACAAATACTACTATTCAGAACGCTTCCTTAATGATGATTCAACACAGGTTAAGTTCAATTATCGTTAATGATAAGAATGGAAAAGCAATAGGTATTGTCACTGATTATGATCTTAAAGAGAAGGTAATTTCAAAAAATATAGCTGTAACAAATGATATAACAAAAATAATGTCATCACCTTTGATTACACTTTCTACGAAAGATGAAATATTCGATGGTTTGATAATAATGATGCATGAACATATAAGGCACCTTGTTATTACAGATCCTGAAGGGAATGCTGTTGGTGTAATAACAAATAATGAACTTCTTGCTGCACAGGGACAATCTCCTATCTTTTTATTAAGAGATATATCTTCAACAATGTCTGAATCTGAAATACTGGATAAGCATGATAAGCTCTCGCCAATAATTAAGAACCTTATACAAAGTGGTGCAAAAGCTGAAAATGTTAACAAAATTGTCACCTCTGTGTCTGATACAATTTTAGAGAAGATAATAAGTTTTGTACTTAATGAGTCAGAACCACCTCCATGCAAATTTGCATTTATGATAATGGGAAGTGAAGGTCGCGGTGAGCAAACACTTAAAACGGATCAGGATAATGCAATAGTCTATGAGGATGTTCCATCGGAAAAGGAGAAAGAGGTCAATGACTATTTTAATAGTTTTGGCGAAAAAGTATGCAATCTTTTAAATGAAGCAAATTTTGAATTTTGTAAAGGTAATATTATGGCTAAAAATCCGGAATTCTGTGCCTCAAAAAAAGATTGGAAGAAAAAATACACTAAATGGATCTATGATTCAAATCAGGAAGACCTTCTTCAAATAAGTATTTTTTTTGATTTTAAATGTGCATATGGAGAGGACAGTATAATAAATGATCTTAAAGATTATCTGTTCAAATCGCTTGAGAATGAAAGGGCCTTTTTTGTTAATCTTGCAAGAAATGCAATTAACTTTAAACCACCAATAGGTTTTTTCAGAAATTTTCTTGTTGAATCAAAAGGAAGTAACAGAGATTCATTTGATATTAAGAAAGCTATGGTTCCAATAGTTGATTTTTCAAGATTATTTGCGCTTAAAAATGAAATCAGATCTAATAATACATTTGAAAGATTAAATAAATTAAGAGAAACAGAAATAATTTCTGAAGAGAGGTATATTGAAATAAAACAATCATACAGCTATCTTATGCAATTTCGTTTTTTAACACAAGTCGCAGCTATTGATGAAGGAAAAGAACCGGATAATTATATCAATCCTAAGAAGCTTTCTCACATTGAACAAACAATGCTTAAAGAGATTTTTAAAACAACAGAGAGATTACAATCAAAAATTAAATATGAATTTCTGGGATCTATATAAGGGAACCTCTAATAACCTCTCTTTTGGCGAAATACATTGTTATTTCCAAAAAAATCTGTAATAAAATCGGCTCGTTATTTTTTGAAATGCCTTGTGTTTCATCCAAAATTTTAATTATTAGAGGTTTCCTGAAGTAAAACATTATCATAAAATAGCTAAGCAGTTTTTTTATGTTATTAAAGGAGTACTAACCATCTATATTGATGATGATATAAACGAAATCAACCATTATATAATAGCTTTAGGGAATCTCTAAAAACCGCACTTTGACTGAACTACTGCGTTTTTCGAATAAATAAAACTGTGTAAAAACCGCCTCGTTATTTTTTTTTCTCAACCTTGTATTTCAATCAAAAATCTAGTTTTTAGAGGTTCCCTTTACTTAGTCTTTTAAATTTGCTGTAAAAAAAGCCGTATAGTCAGATTTAGAAAAAAAAAGGGATCTTTTTATAATTAAAGATATGTTTCTTTTCCATTTCATAATGAACTTGACATAGATACATTTCTGTTTTATATTTAAGTCATCACTAAACTACTTAATAAAAAACAGGCTAATATGAATGGAACCTTCTGAAATATTTAAAGTGCTGAGTGTGGAAACAAGAGTAAAAATAATTGACATGCTTAAAGGTCAGGGACCCTTAGGTGCAAAAGAAATTTCAAAGACTATTGGCATAACAACAGCTGCTGTTTCCCAGCATTTAAAAATATTGAAACAGGCTGGTCTTGTCAGAAGCGAGAGAAAAGGATACTGGATACCTTATTCAATAGATGAAAAAGCAATGGAAAATTGCCGGGAAATTTTAACAGAAGTTTGCACGTGCGGATACCAGGGATCAGGAATAATTAAAGAGTACGAATCTGATAAAGCAACCATGGAATCCTTAAAAAAATATGAAGATGAACTTATGAATGAACTTAATACCGTAAAACGAAGATTAGAAGAGTTAGAGACAGATAAATAGTAGTCAAATTTTTTTGCTAATATATTTAAGTATATGCTTAACAACTTAAACATAAAGGAGGTGATAGAAATGGCAGAAAAAAAGAAATCCTGTGGTTGTGGCTGTGAAATTTTACCAAAGCAAAACAATCAAAAACCAGTTAAAGAAGAAAAAGATGCTAAGAAATCCAAATAAGTAAGGGATAACGGTATTGCCATGGGGATAGGGATTTTCAGGAGTTCTTGTCCCCTTTGGTTTGTTTGATTAACATCAGACAAAGGACAAATCATCATTGGACACCTATTTTTTGCAGTAATCATAAATCCAGATAAACAAATCGTAGGGAATCTCTAATAACTGATCTTTTTGCGAAACACAGATATCAAAAATAAAACTGTAGTAAAATCAACCGTTATTTTTTGTTATGCCTTGTTTTTCATCAAAAATTCTAATTATTAGAGGTTCCCCGTAGGTTAAAAATTATTGAAATCATTTATGTTTCAATCAAAGCCTAAGCAAAGTCCAACATTCCCGTTTTTTAATTTGTATTGATAATTTGTTAAGCTATCGATATAACAATTCTTTCTTGATCTTTTTTAATTAGGTATTTATAATTATTCAGTTAAATTTAAAACTTACAAAATCTGTAAAAATCGTGATTTTCATCACCTAAAATAAAGCTTTGGATTGTATTGAATTCGGTATTTGTGATCTAAGGGAATCTCTAACAAATTGGTCTAATTTCCATATTATTTAATTTAATATTTAAAAAGAATATTAAACTGTATATCTTAAATGAAGGAGAACCAATTATAGCAAAAGAAAGGCAAAAAATGTATTTGATAAAAAAATTTTATCCAAGCATGCTAATCTTATGGTTGCTGTCCCTATCTATAACAGGCTTCGCTCAAAATAATTTGGTTATTACGGGGGTTCAAGGTATGTACCTTACCAAAATCTCTGAACCAATACTTCGAGAAGCTTACCAACAACTTGACATTCAAATTAAAGTCAGATTAGCTCCAGGAGAACGTGCCATAACAGAAGCCAATTCCGGAAATTGGGATGGCGATTTGATTCGCAAAGCCGGTTTGGAAAAAAAATATCGGAATCTTGTGATGATACCCGTTTCTCTCGTAACCGCAGAGTGGGTTGTTTTTTCAAAAAAAAGATTTCCCGTTCATGGCTGGAAAAGTATTAGACCTTATAACATTGTAATTCAGCGAGGCCTTAGAGTTGCGGAAGATGGAACACATGGAATGAAAGTTATGGCAGTAACCTCTATTATCCAGATGTTCAAAATGATCGACATTGATAGAGCTGATATTGCAGTTTCAACGCGTTTGGAAGGAACAATCACGATAAAAAAACTCGGATTATCAGGGATTAATTTACTGGAACCATCTTTACAACATTTCCCCCTTTATCACTACATCCACAATAAGCACAAAAAAAAAGTTCCTGAACTTACAAATATTTTAAGAAACATGGAGCAAAGGGGACGAATTAAAGCAATTAAAGAAGAAGTTCTCAATAGTCTATTGGGAATCAATATAAATCGATAGATCAAGATGTCTTTTTATCTTTGATTCTTCATGAACTATGAAAAAATATAGTGCCGTAGTCAGCTATAACTGAAATTATCTTTTTTAGAGGGTGAAAATGGATAAAATTTTAGCCAGACAAGCCTTTATGTATATTGCTGTATTGATGTCATTTATAATCGTTTGCAGTTCGGGAAAGAGTGTGGCCGCTGATGAGAAAAATATGATCGTCATAGCGAACGGTGAATGGCAACCCTTTATTTCCAAAAACCTTAAGCATTACGGAGTATTCTGCCACATTTTGAAAGAAGCATTTGCCTCGGAAGGTGTAAAAGTCATATATAAGTGGGTTCCTTGGAATAGGGCATATGTGTTAACCCAACGAGGAGAGTTTGATGCAACGGCAGCCTGGATTCCGACCTCTGAACGAAAAAAACATTTTTATTACAGCAGCACGATTCTGGTCAATCAAAAAGTTTTTTTTCATCTCAAAAGCTTCCGCTTTGATTGGAGGACCATTGATGATCTGCACGATATTAATATCGGTATTGTCTTGGGATTTACCTACGGAGAGAAGTTCGATAATGCAGTGAAAACAGGAAAATTACAGGTGTTTAGAGAATCGTCAGAATCGAAAAACTTCTTTTTACTGTTGAAAGGCAGAATTCAGATTTATCCTCAGGAAATTGATGCTGGCTATGCTTTTATTAATAAATATTTCTCGGAAAAAGCCGCATTAATCACCCATCACCCGAAAACCATAATCGAAACAACCCATCATTTAATATTATCGAAACAGGTTGATAAAAACAGACGTCTTCTTGAATTGCTTAATAAAGGACTCAGAAGGTTAAAGGAAAGCGGAAAACTTGATAAATATCTCGAAGCATCAAGGCAGGGAAAGTATAAATAATGTAACTAACAATACAAACAATATCAAGGGAACCTAATAATAAGAATTTTGGATAAAATTCAACGTTTATAAAAGCTTTAGTTTTATAAATTTTCTGTTTGTTAAAAATAACAAACGGTTTTATTACAGTTCTTTTTTGGAAAAAACTCAGTATAAAACAAAAGATCAGTTATTAGAAATTCCCTCAAAACCACTTCCTGATTAAACGCTTTGGATTTAATATGTTCAGACCCTTTTTAAAGGATGTTTGACCAGATTTTACTTCTTCTTTAAATTCCAAACCCCATCCCAGTTCTCTTTTGGAGGATTCTTTCTGAAAGTTGTAATTCTGTTCAAAATAATTTTAGAAGGTTTATCCGATGGTTTTATTTTTAAACAACTCTTAAATAATTTGACAGCATTATCCCAATCCTTATACCTATAGTATTTCAATCCTTCTTCGTAATATTTTTTTAATTTAAGAAGAGTATTGTTTTCATTGCTATTAACTCCTTTTTCAAACAGAATATCAAAAACCGTTAAACCCTCTTCAAGTCCTATTACGCGGATGGTATCAATTTCTCTTGTTACAATTTTATCAATAACAGCGGAATTTGCCATTTCGTTTATTAATGCCGGTACACCATATTGTTCGGCAGCACCATGAAGTCTTGACGCAATATTAACAGTTTCACCAATAACTGTATAGGATTTTGACTGGTTTGACCCCATATTTCCGACAATCAGGGAACCTGTAGAAATTCCACACCGAAGAGAAAAAAAATCTTTTTCTATATTTGGGTTATTCTTCTGAAAGTTTTTAAATCCTTCTCTCACAAGCTCTTTTTGTTTTAAGTGAGCTTTGCAGGCATGTATTGGATGATTATTTTCAGAAGTAAAAGGTGTACCCCAAAAAGCCATAATCATTGTACCTATAAATTTATCAATCACTCCTCTGGAATCATCAACAGCTTTAGACATAATTGAGAAATACTTATTAATTACATTAACCTGTTCATCTGCTGATAATTTCTCTATAGCAGTATCAACCTGATTAACATGACTGAACATAACAGTCATAATCTTCTTCTCACCACCAGTTGTAATATTTTTCTGGTTAATTAGATTTTCAACAACTCTTGGATCTACATACTTACCAAAAGTTGACTTTATCTTATCTTTTAAGGCAAGTTGCTCCATCATAGTCTGGAAAGTAGCAGCTAACATTCCTATTTCATCATTAGTTTTTACATCAGGAAAAGTGTTATAATTTCCATTTTTTACTCCCTGCATTGCTGAATTTAGTATTCTTACAGGTCTGGTCAGTCCCCGTGTGAAAATAAAAGCAGTTAGCAGTCCGAGAAAAACAGCGGAAGCTGTAAGAACAAGATTTAAAACAAGAATATCTTTCTGGTGGGCATCAACTATATCACCAGTTTTTTTTGTATAGTTTCTGAGGCTTAGGTATATTGCATTGATATCCTTATCCAGATGGTCTTCCTCATATTTTATTTTCTCTTCAAGTGCATAGGCATCTGCTTTTCTGTTTTTTTTAAGGAAAGTCAAAACCTTAAGTACATGATCATGGAAATCCTGATGCTCTTTTTCAATTTTAACTAAAAACGGCTCCAGATTTTTGAAGTATTCTTTATCTTCCGGAATCGCAGATTTGCTTTCAGCTTCCTTAACAATCCTGATCGCTTTTTCTATCTCTTTATCAACCTTTACTCCTCTTTCATTAAATCCTTTAAATTCTTTATCTTTATGCTTTTTTGAAGTTTCATCCATTTCATATAGTTTGATTAATCTTTCATAGTGTTTTTCCTGCTCCAGAGTGTGTGTTTCAACAAGACTTATCTGGTTTGTTACAGGTATTATATACTCAGATAAATTGAATAACTCTTTACTTACTTCCTTGATCTTCGAATAGGAAAAAAAAGCAACCCATATTATGAAAAATAATAAACTGGAAACAATAAAAAAAATTTTAATACCCAATGATATTTTGAATTTATTTTTTTTCATAAACTCCTCCTCCGGATGAAATTATTGCGTTCACCTTGTTGTGATACAATAGAGAAGGTTTATCATTTTTATTGATTCTTAAGCAGTTCTTAAACTCCTTCAAAGCTTTTTCCCACTTTTTATTATGTACAGAAGATACTCCTTGTTGAAAAATATCTCTTAACTCTTTTGTTGCTTCCGAACACTCCCCACATCGACCTAATAACTCATAAGGACTCATTTTGTTTCCCGATTTATTAATCGTAAGCCGACCTATTTTTCTCAATTCATACTTTTTATACACAAGTTTTGCCGTTTGTTCTGATAATAATATTTTTGTTCCGAAAATTTTATTTGTCTGTTCCAGTTTTTCAGCCAAACCAACTGGTTTTCCCATAACGGTGTAGGACTGTAAATTAGTTGATCCAATGTTACCTGCAATCAAATCTCCTGTTGCTATCCCGATCCTTATATCGATAGACGGAAGACCTTTTCTAAGGTGCAAGAGGTCCGGTAGTCTTTTTCTGAGCTTTTCCAATTGTATAAACTGTTCAAGTGCAGCTTCACATGCAAGTGTTGCATGTTCATTCTCATCGCAGAAAGGTTCACCCCAAAATGCAGAAACAGCATCCCCAATATATTTATCTATTACTCCCTGGAATCGAATAATTGGTTCTGAAGCAAGGGTTAGATAGTTATTTATAAGATTTACCAGGCCATCTGCAGTGAGTAATTCACTGAGCTTAGTAAATCCCTCAAGATCAGAAAAGAATACAGTCATCGGCTTTTTTTCACCTTTATTTAACTGATTTGAACTTCTTTTGATCAGATTCTCAACAATTCTGGGATCAACAAACTGACCAAAGGTATCTTTAATTCTCTCTTTTTCCCGAATATCAACAACCATATTATTAAAAACAGAGGTCATCTCTCCAATTTCATCATGAGTTGTTACAGGAACTTCAACGAATAGATCTCCATCTTCTACTTTTTTTGTTCCGGTAATTAGCGCACGAACCGGTTTCATTAAACCAATGGTCATAATTGTTGCGTAAAAAAGCCCAATTATTACAGCAACTATTACAATAATGATTGTGATTTTCAGAACATTTTTCTCATGTTCCTCAGCTGTTAAAACAGCACGTTCTGTATATTGGATAATTTCTACAAGAATTTTTTCCATCTCTTCATTAAGCTCATCTTCCTCTTTTTCGAGGTTCTCCTCAAGAATATGTGCAGTTTTCTTATTATTATTTAGAAGCAGGTTAATAATCTTAATTGCGTGGTCGTGATAATTTTGATGTTCATTCTCAATATCTTCCAGGATGGTTTGTATGTTGGCAAATTCCAGAATATCTTTTTTGGTATAAATATGGTTCAGTGCCTTTTTTGTTAATATCAAAGCCTTTTCAATTTCCTTATCGACAAGTTTTCCTCTCTCTTCAAAGGCATTTTTTTCCTTCTCTATTTTGGAATAATTAATTGGTTTTCTTTCAAAATTGAACCAGATTCTCTCAAGATGAATCTCCTGTTCGATAGCATGAACACCTATGTTTGTTATACGATCCTCGAGGGGAATCAAAAAATTAGAGATCTGTTCAAGCTCATTAGAAATCATTCCAATTCTAATATATGTAAACAGGCTCAGTGAAATCAGAAGAATCAACATACTTCCGGAAACAGTCAGTATTTTTACCCAGAATGGGATCATGCCTTTAAACATTCTCAATAGGAACCCACTATTATCTATATATTTTAGAAATGAACTATCTGAAACACTTTGTAGTTTTCTTTAATTTACAGTGTTAACTGATAACTATTTCATAATTGAGTTTGAATTACAATTTTTATTACTTAAACTCCTTACAGATTCAATGTCTTGGTAGATATTGGGAACGTCGTGATAAGTTGACAGATTTGATTACATTACTTTTTTTATAATTTGATCTTTGTCTTTTTCTTCCTAACCCTAAGGTTTCCCGATACTATTTTATATTATAAATCATGTAAGTAACATCAAATGGAAGGTGAGTTAATTTGACAGTCTCCTTCTCATCAAAACCTAATTTATTATACCATTTTTTAAGCTCAATATTGGCAGCAATTATTCCAATACTAATCTTTTCCACTCTAAATTTTTTTGCATATGAAATGATATGATCAACAAGTTTTTCTCCAATGCCGAATCTTCTAAAATCAGGTAATACTGATAATCGGTTTAAGTATGCAGTATTTTCCTCAGCTTTTTCAAATGCTACACAACCCTTATAGATACCATTATCCTCAAACAGAAAATAATCTGCCCCCATTTCAAAATCTGCTGCAACCCACTTTATTGTGCAGAATGAAGGATGCTTAGGGCAATTTTCTATAGTTAATCCAAATCGTTTCGCAACATCTTTATTTGATTCACTAATTATCAGTGAGATTATCTCTGAGCTGTCCAAATCAACTTTTATAATATTCATCATTGCACCTTGTAGTTATTGTATTTTCTGAAATTAAACACATCAACTATTAAATTGTTATATCAACAAAACCCGAACTTACAAGCCTTTTTTATATTCATTTATTATAGGTTCCCATAAGCTCTTTAACTTCAATTTTGACCCAGAGCAAGAACAGCATAAAAATAATCATGCGGTTTTTTTATTCATGTGGTATTTACATACTTTACTGGTTTTAAGGTTACATAGGGAACATCTAATAATTAAAGTTTCAATTAAAAGGTGGTTATTAGAGGTTTACCATAATAATTAAGGTTATTTTTAATGAAGATTTTACATACATCTGACTGGCATCTGGGCCAGAATTTTATGTCAAAAACAAGAAGAAAAGAACATGAATCTTTTCTTAAGTGGTTAAGAGAACTAATTGATGAAGAGAATATTGATGTTCTCCTGGTTTCCGGTGATATTTTTGATACGGGTAATCCTCCAAACTACGCTCTTGAACTCTATTACAATTTCCTTAAGGAAATATCAAAGAGTTCTATAAAATCGATAGTTATTACAGCTGGAAATCATGATTCAGTTTCAAACATCGAAGCACCTAAAGAGCTTTTAAAGCTTTTGAATATAAATGTTAAGGGAACAATAGATGCCGAATATCCAGGGGATAATCTGATTGAAGTTTCCCATAATGGACAGATTCAATGTTATATTTGTGCTGTTCCATTTATAAAAGAGAGAGATGTAAGATTTTCCATTGCAGGTGAAAGTTATGAAGAAAGAAATAAAGCATACTCAAGGGGATTTAAAAAATATTATAATGATATTTGTAGTTTAGCTGCAAAAAAACGAGGGGATAATAAAGTTCCCATTATTGGAATGGGCCATACTTTTGCAGCCGGTTGCAATACATCTGAAGGTGAACGTGAAATATTTATAGGAAACCTTGGGAAAATAACCGCAAACTCTTTTCCGGAAGAGTTTGACTATATAGCTCTTGGTCATCTTCATAATCCCCAAAAAGCTACTGATAATGAGTTAATTAGATATAGTGGGTCTCCCATATCACTTAGTTTCAGTGAATCAAGTTATGATAAACAGATAATTCTGATTGATTTTAAAGATTATCCTGATGATGTGGAAATTGAATCGAAAAAGGTTCCTGAATTTCAGAAACTTTTAAGACTTAAGGGAGACAAAAACTCTGTTTTATCATCTCTAAAAGAACTTAATGACAATGTCTGGGTAGAAGTTAATCTTATAAATAGCGTTCCAGACACAGCTTTCCTTGAGGAAATTCGTGAAATTGAAAAAGAAAATTCATTCGATATTCTTGCTGTGAAAAAATCTGATATGAACAGCTATCTTGTTAAACATGGCGAAAAAGATGTTCAAACCCTTTATGATTTAACACCAAATGATGTGTTTGATAAAAGGATTACAAATCTTGAGGATGGGGAGAAAGAGCTTTTAAAAGATGCATTTAATGAAGTTCTTATGAGGGTAAATCATGAAAATTCTTAGCTTAAGATTTAAAAATTTAAACTCCCTTGCTGATGAGTTTCATTTGGATTTTGAAAATGGTCCTTTGGGGGAAGCGGGGATTTTTCTAATTAGTGGACCAACCGGTGCTGGAAAAACAACTATTTTAGATGCTATTTGTGTTGCTTTATATGAAAGAACACCAAGGCTTGAGGGTTCAGGTGTTCGAAACATTATGACCCAACAAAAGGGAGATTGTTTTTCAGAGGTTGAGTTCAATGTTAAGGATAAAATCTACAGATCAAGATGGACACTAAGAAGGGCTTATGGCAAAGCAACAGGAAATTTCCAGGATTCTGAAAGAGAGTTGTCTGTTTTAGAAGATGGCAACTTTGTTATTCTTGAAAATAAAAAGAAACTAATAAATAAAAAAACAGCAGATATAACTGGTTTGAATTTCGATAGATTCACAAGATCCATGCTACTTCCCCAGGGAAATTTTGCGGCTTTCCTGGAAGCAAAAGAAAATGAGCGGGCTGATCTTCTTGAAAAGATGACAGGTACGACAATTTATTCAGAAATTTCTCAGGAAACTTACAAGATCTATAAAGAGGAGCAGCAAAAATTTAACGGCCTTAAGGCTCAACTTGAAGATATTCTTCCATCAACTGAGGAAGAACTTGTAATTCTAAGAGAGAATAAAAAAAATACTGAGGAAGGTATTGGAGTTGTCACCAAAGAGATCTCCTCACTTCAGGACAAAGCTGACTGGCTTAAAACAATCGAAATATTAAAAATTGATATTGAGCGAACAATAAAAAGCCTTAATATTGTTGAAGAGAAAGCAAAAGAGAAAAACAATGATTTTTATAAATTAGAAAAAGCTCAGAAAGCTCAGGTATTTAAAAGTGATTATGATAAAATAGCACAGATGAAAAAGCTAATCACAAAAAAAGAGGAACACAGTGAGGATTTAAAACGTAAAAAGCCAGGTCTTTCCGAAGAGTCAAAACGATTAAAAAATGAGTTTGAATCCGAAACAACATCCTACAAATCCTTTAAAAAATTAAAAGAAGAGAAGATCGCTGCAATTGAAAAAGCGATAGTAAAAGACAGTGAAATAAAGAGTACTAAAGAATCTATCTCAAATATTGCAAAAAATGAGGAGAGAAAAAAGCTATTATTAAAAGAGCTAACAAAAGATCTGGAAATAAATAAAAATAATTTTCAAAGAGTAGGTAACGAAATAAAAGAAAGCAGTGATGTTTTGGAAGAGATTCAATCTTTTGCAAATATTGAAACCACACTATTCTTTCTTAAAGAGAAGGTGAAAGTATTAGATGCTAAATCAATATCCCTTTCAAAAGCAAAGGAAGATAATCAGAAGATCGTAACTACTCTTGCAAGATCCAAAGGTGATATTGAATCTAAAGAGAAAGATTTAATAGAGATAAGCAGTTCAATTGAGAGTTTTGAAAATGAGTTAAAAGAGATTAGTAAAAATATAGAATCACATTCAAAGAGCGATTCAGATCCTGAAAAAGATCTTGAAAAACATATGAAATCCATATCTTTCTTTGAAAGTTTAATCAAAACTGAGACTGAAATTGAAGAACTCATAAAAGAGAAATTCAATATAACTGAAACTCTCACCAAAAATACCAGTTTTTTAAAGGATTATGAATCTAAGAGAGAGAAAATAAAAAATGATATTACTAACACTGAAAACACAATAAAGGAGTTTGAGGACAAACTTAAACAAGAACTTTTGATCTCAAAATATGAGGATGACAGAGCAAAACTTATCGAAAATGATCCCTGCCCCCTTTGCGGTTCCAAAGATCACCCTTTTAAAAGTATCACAACTAATGAGAATCAAACTGAGACAATATTAATTGATTATAAAGAAAAGCTTTCATCTCAATATAAGAATAAAGATTCTGAGAGTGAGAAGATCATAAAGTTAATGACTCAAAATGAACATTTAAATCGCAATTTATCAGTGTGTGATAACAATAGTATAAAACAAAATGATATAAAATCTGAGTTGATAAAAACAAACGCTGAGCCTTTTTCACAAGATATATCAGAGTTGAAACAATCTCTTGATTTAAAAATTGATGCGAAAAACGAACTTGAAAGAGAGATTAAAGAGTTAAAGTTACTTAACGAAAAATCATCTGTAATTAAGGATAAGATCTCAAAAGAGGAAAAAATTAAAGGTGAAAAGAGGTTAGCTCTTCAGAAAAGCCGCGATAATATCGTTTTACTGGAAACCGAAAAAAAAATATTGATCAAAAGCATCAAAGAGTACAATGATAATATTGATCAGATTTCAACTGAGATTTCAGAAATAGCAGATAAATTTAAAGCTACCTATGAAAAAGGTGATGAAAATAAACTCATAGACTATCTTCAGCTTAAAGATAAGGAGTATAAAAGTCTTAAGGAAAATCTATCAAAACTTGAGAATAGTTCTTCTGTTTTAAAGGATAAAATTTCAATACAAAAAAATGATCAAAATAATATTGAAAGGGATTTAAAAGAGATTGATGAGAATTTAAAATCCTTTGATGAAAAGCTTGAGTCACTAAAAACAAAAAGAAATGAGATTTTAAAAGAGAAAAACATTATTCTTCTTAAAAAGGATCTGCAAAGAAAAAACCAGCTTTACAAAGATAATATATTAATGCTTGAGAAAAGAGAGAACTCTGTAAAAACTGAACTTAAAGTAGTTACAGAAAAGCAGAAAGCAATTGATGATGAACTTGTTCAGATCAATAGTGATCTTAAAGCCCTGACATCAGAATTTCTGGAAAACATAAAACTATCTGGTTTTGAAAGTGAAGCAGACCTTGCTAAAGATTTAATGGATGAAAACGATAAGAGAGAACTTGAAAAATTAAGAAAAGAGATCGACGATGGATTGCTTAGAGAAAAAACAAGAATTGATGACCTTACAAAGAAACTTAATCTTAAAATTGAAGAGAAAAAAACTGATGCTGACATAGCTGATATTGAAGGAGAACTTAATACTGCCAGTTTAAAGCAGGATAATCTTAAAAAAGAACTATGGGAAATCAACAATAAATTAAAGATTGATACTGAGTTAAGGCAGAAAAAGCAGAAACAGATAGATAAAATAGAACTTCAGAGAAAAGAGTTTTCAAAATGGAGTCAGTTAAATGAATTGATAGGTTCCTTTGATGGAAAGAAATTCAGAAGATATGCCCAGGGACTGACACTTGAGTATTTGATAAACCTGGCAAATAAGCATCTGGTAAAGCTTAACAACAGATATTTCATGAAAAGAAAAGAGGGTGAGGATCTTGGAATTGATATTGTTGATGATTTTAAAGCTCAACTATCAAGACCTGTAAAAACACTTTCAGGTGGTGAATCTTTTCTTGTAAGTCTTTCTCTTGCTCTTGGTCTTTCATCCTTGGTAAGTCGTAACGTCAGGATCGATTCAATATTTCTTGATGAAGGTTTTGGTTCACTTGATAAAGACTCTATGGAAGTTGCTCTGGATGCGCTTGATAATTTAAATGCAACGGGTAAAACCATCGGTATAATTTCCCATATTGATTCTCTTAAAGAGAGGATTTCTGTTCAGTTAAGGGTAGATAGGAAATCCCATGGTGAGAGTACTCTTAGTTATGCTCTATAAGGAAATTTAAATGAGGGAATCTCTAATAACTCCTCTTTTCGCGAAATACTTTGTTATTTCCAAAAAAAACTGTAATAAAATCGGCTCGTTATTTTTGGAAATGCCTTGCATTTCATCCAAAATTTTAATTATTAGAGGTTCCCATGATAGATTACCATCTGCACACTCCGTTTTGTAATCATGCTACCGGAAGCATGAGGGATTATATTGAATCCGCAATTAAAAAGGGTTTAGCTGAAATATGTTTTCTGGATCATCTGATCCTTGCAAAAGATCTCAAAGTACCTTCTATGATACCTTGTGAGGTCCCCCTTTATTTTCTTTCAATATCTGAATTAAAGAACTGTTATAAAGATAAAATTAAAATAAGATCCGGACTTGAAGTGGATTTCTTCGAAAATAAAATGGATATAATAGAAGAAATAACAGGTGAATTTGCATTTGATGTTATAGCCGGGTCTGTTCACTTTATTGAGATTGATGGAAAACTTATTAATATAGCAAGCAGAAGATCACTTGATGCCCGGAAAAACATCCATCCGGATGTGATAAGAAAAAAATATTTTGAAAAATTAAACCTTATGATTGAGTGTGACTATTTTGATACAGTTTGTCATCTTGATTTGATAGACAGGTTTAAACATTCAGATGGAAACACATCTGGTTATAGAGATATTTTAAAAAAAATTAAGAAGAAGGATAAGGTTTTAGAGATCAACACAGGTGGTTATTCACATAAAAAAGGGGCTCCATATCCATCTTTTGATATTATTAAGATGTGTTATGAAGAGGGCGTTAAGGTTACTCTTGGTTCCGATGCACATAAACCGATAGATGTTGGAAGCAAATTTAAAGAAACTATATCCATAGTCAAATCAATTGGATATAAAAATATTACAGGTTTTAATAAACAGAATAGCTTTGAAATAAAAATATAAAATTTTAATAATATCTCGAAATATAAAACCATATTCCGATTAAACTCGTAGTAATTTTAAGTTAGTATGTAAACAAGAATTATTTTCGTGTTTAGTTCAGCTAAACCATAACAAAACATCCTGCAACTATACGAAAAGAAGATTATATCTAAAGGAACAATGTTGCAATTGTTCAATATTAAAGAGTTTTAAATGCCATATCTTTATTATAAAACTATTATCCACCTTAACTTTGAAGAAAGGGACAGATTTAATTTGTAGTTATTATCTATTTCGATCTGGTCAAAATCCTGAAAATGAAACATTTTAAGAATACGTGATATTTTATTTTATAATCTTTAATATTAAATATTGATTTTTATGGGGATAAATTGTAAATTATTAGAAACCCTAACGAAAGCGCAAGAGACTACCGATCTCTCACACCTTCTCATCTATTAACTTAATATGTAGGATATTAAGCCAATGACTGTTTGTTGTATATCAGACCTTTCAGGTCAAAGTCAATTCGATAAGAAGATCCGTGGGAACTTCAGTAAGTATTGGATAGTTGTATTTGCATTAACTGAAGATTTACTCTTGCTGTTGTGTTTCAAAACAAATTCAAATCGGTTGTTATTAGTCCCTGTTCGGAAAACTGTTTTTTAAACAAATTTATGTGTGATTTTTTGTTTTAACAGAAAGAATTTAAAAAAACAAAAACCATGGATTCCTGACTCATGTTTGGGATAAAAACATTCCAACTTCTCAGGAATGACACGCTGTTTTTGGTTTTATTAAGTCAACGGTACCCTTGTAATTGGAATCGTTATTAAAATTAGAATTTTTGTTTTAATTACAAGGCTTGCGAGGGCTTTTCCCGCAGGAATATGTAGTTAATAGTTAATATTTCGAAGGGAAAAACTTGAAGCATAACGCAGAAATTAAACAAAAAGGCTATTTTAAAAATGGATATTAAAACTAAGATTCCCGTCTTATCAATGAGTATAAGCAGTGAGACCTCAAGGGTAAATGCTTTGGAGCTGTATAATTATTTACAATGTGAAATGACTTTCAAAGAGTGGATAGAAGATCTCGTCTATGGCTATAAGTGTTTTCATGAATACATCGTGGTAAAAGAACCAGCTGTAGGAGATCGGAATAACCCAATTTTTGTTTATTATATCAGTCTTAAGGTTGCGAAAATTGCCTCATTAAAGGCAGTTTCGAGCCTGGGTGAGAAGGCATATAACTATTTGAAAAATTTTAAACCTGCTGGTTTTATAAGTATTATTAAATAAGGAATCTAATTACTGTCTTTTTATAACCAACGAGCTTTGTAATTAGATCGATTTTTTATGATCATGAATTTTGTTTTAATTACAACGTTTTATAAAAACATTTAGTTTTATAAAATCTGCTTTTAAAAATAATATCTTGCAGGAAATATTCTAAGATTTAAATTTGTTATTTAATCATAGACATCGACAGGCTTAAGGGAATCTCTAATAACTGATCTTTTGCGAAACACAGATATAACAAAAATAAAACTGTAGTAAAATCAACTCGTTGTTTTTTGTTAATGCCTTGTTTTTCATCAATAATTCTAATTATTAGAGGTTCCCTTAAACTGATTTACTAATAAAAATAGAAAAGTACACGGTTTAATAAACACTACCGATATAGCAATTAAATCGTAAATTTGCCAACCATCTCATCCAACGTTTCTGCAAGTTTTGACAATTCTGTGGAACTAGTATTAACCTTCTGGCTGCTACTGTTCATTTCAAATGCAGCCTGGTTAACCTCTGATATGTTTTGTGTTACCTCCTTAGCTACAACTGAAGTATTATTTACATTTACATTAACCTCCTGTACACCTGTTGCTGCCTGACTAACATTATTGGAAATCTCTTTTGTGGTAAGTGACTGTTCTTCAACAGCCGCTGAAACCGTTGTAACAATTTCATTTATATCATTAATAATATTTACTATCGATTTAATAGCATTAATGGATTCCGTTGTGATAATTTGTATTCCCGATACTTTTTCTTTAATTTCAGTGGTTGCATATGCTGTTTGTTGCGCAAGGGCTTTAATCTCTCCTGCTACAACAGTAAAACCCTTGCCAGCTTCTCCAGCCCTGGCGGCTTCAATGGTAGCATTTAGTGCCAGAAGGTTGGTCTGTTCGGAGATATCAGAAATGGTTTCTGTAATATCGCTGATCTCTCTCGATGCCTTTCCAAGAGCATTAACTTTAATGGAAACTTCCTCCGCTCTCTTAACAGCCTGGGCAGTAATTTCATTGCCTTTGGAAGCATTATTTGCGATTTCGTTGATGGTGGCGCCCATTTCTTCCACGGCAGATGCTACAGATCCGATATTTGTTGAGGTCTGCTCTGTTGCTGCAGCAACGCTATTCATATTGATAGACATCTCTTCAGCAGCAGCAGCAACAGTATTTGAGGTATTTGAAGTTTCTTTTGAACTTGTTGAGATGTATTCTGAAATCGTTGAAAGAGCAATTGAAGAAGTTGTTAAATTTTGTGTGCCTGAAGCGATATCTGTAAACATCTTTCTCAAATTTTTTGACATGATGTTTAGTGATGTTGATAAAATTCCTATCTCATCTTTTTGATTTATATCTAATATCTGGGTTAAATTTCCTTCAGCCATATTATTTGCAAAGATAACGGCTCTTGCCAGAGATGATGTTAGTATATGACCTATAAACATCGCAACAAAAATTGATATTATAAAAATCAAACCCATAGAGATGAAAACAACTTTTGATGTATTCTTACTTTGTTTATTGATTGATTTAAAAGATATATTGAGTTCTTTCACATGATCTTTGACAATTTTATCTATGACCGAAGTAAGCCTCTCTGCAAAAGGATCAAATTCTTCCATAATAATATTACCTTTAGTTGGACCACTTTCCACATAAGCCTTAGCCATCTTTTTGCCCATGTCATAATATGCATTCAACTTTTTCATCATATCTTCCAGAAGGGCAACAAGCTCAGTTCCTCCATATTTTTTCTCCTCCTGGATTGAATGGTTGATCCGTCTAATTGCATCCTTGTAATATTTTTCTGCTTCTGCATAACCATCGTCGTAGCCTTCTGCAGCCCTGGTCGCTGAAATATCTGTTAACCACTGTTGTATCTGTTCTATATCCCTTTTAACCTCAAGAAAGTTAAGTGTTTGTGGTAAAACTTCTTTTTCTGCAGTTTGTACCATTTCAATGGATTCATTATTGGATTCATATATAAATAAAGCTGAAAAAGTAAATAAAAGAAAGACTATCCCAAACCCGCCAATTAATTTTATCCTGATTGATAAATCATAGAATTTACTTAGCATTTGCAACTCCTTAATTGTGATATGAACATTTGTCTTATTTTTGAATGAGGTCCCTGAAATACAAACATTGTATATTACTTCCATCTACTATCTAATTAAACTTGAAAGGTCACAGGACTATATTCTATGCTGATGACTTGATCTCCTTCAGGGAATCTCTAATAACCGCCTTTTAATAGAATTACTGCGTTTTTGAAAAAAAACAACTGTAGGGAATCTCTAATAACTGCCCTTTGACTGAACTACTACATTCTTCGATAAAATAAAACTGTGTAAAATCGCCTCGTTATTTTTTCTCAGACTTGTATTTAAATCAAAATTCTAATTATTAGAGGTACCCTACTGTAATCGGTATTGGACATTCAATTGGTATCACCTGTAACACTTGCTGCTGAAAAGAGGATTAATTAGAAATCTTCAAAATCATCGTCATGCATGGGTATAACCTGTTCAGGTGAAATCTCTTTAGCTTTAACTAATTCTTTTTTAGTAGCAAATATTTTCTGTTGAACATTTTTATCATCAGGTTGATCATACAATTTAATAGCCTGTTGTTGTCTATCCTCAATACTTCCTATCATGCCTTTTAAATCTTCAACGGATACTTTAATTTCAGCAGCCTGAGCGCTCAGTTCTTCTGAACCTGAAGCCGATTCTTCTGCACTGGCAGCATTACGCTGGACGATACTATCCATCTGTGCAATTGCTTTATTAATTTGAGAAATTCCTTCAGCCTGTTCTGAGGAGGCGGCAGTGATTTCTCCAACTATACCTCCAACTTTGCCAGTATTTTCTGCCATCTTTTCAAAAGCTTCATTTGTTTCAGTTACAAGTATAGACCCATCATTTATTTTTTTTACTGTTCCTTCAATGAGGCTGGCAGTATTTTTGGCAGCATCAGCAGCTCGCAACGCAAGGTTTCTTACTTCATCAGCCACTACTGCAAAACCAGCCCCGGCCTCACCCGCTCTTGCAGCTTCTACTGCGGCGTTTAAAGCAAGTAGATTAGTTTGAAATGCAATCTCATCAATAGTTTTAATAATTTTAGATGTTTCCTCGCTTGCTTTACTAATCTCCTCCATGGAACCTGTGAGATTTCCCATTGAATCATTGGCATCTGAAACAATCTGTTTGGCATTTTTCATCAGACTGTTAGCTTCACTGGCATTTGCTGCATTATTTTTAGTCATAGCTGCCATCTCCTCAATTGAAGATGAAGTTTCTTCTATGGCTGCTGCCTGGCTAGAAGCGTCTTCGGCAAGAGATTGTGCTCCTGATGAAACCACTTCTGAAGCATTTACGACAATGTCAGAACCTTCTGATAAATTTGAAATAACTCTTTTAAGGGGTTTTGTGATGGAAACGATATTACTCCAGGCAATTATAATACCAAAAATTAAACCGATTACAGCAACAATTATAACAATGTTTACCAATGAATTACTTTCAGATTTCAAAGTATTAACATCATTCAACATGAGCTTTTCCTGCCCAATAATCATTCCATTAATGATTATAATAGCGCGGGCACCTCGTGGTGCAGCTTCATTACCTAAAAGCCAAATCCCCTGATTCCATTTATCAGATCCTCTTATCCTAAACATTTCATCAGGTAGTTGTTCAAACTCCTGTCTGACAGATTCATATATTTTGAAGAATTTTACCTGTTCAGAAGAAAATATATTACGACTATTTTTTATAGTACTAAATCGGGAACTATTTGTTTCCCAGCGATTATTAAAGTCTTTAATAAATTTAACATCACCGGATAGAAGATAAGCTCGAATTGATGCCAGTCCTGTTGCAAATGAACCCCGTGAATCAGCCAATGCTTTTAGTAGTGATTTACGGGATCTGTTCGCAGCAAGGGTATCTTCTGCGTCAATCATGCCAGTTAATGCTTCCAGCATTTTCCTTGCTCTGGGGGCTGCTTGAGTTAAAAGCATTACTAAAGCTGGTTGATTCTCAGGAGTTCTGCATATATCTTCCACTGATTTCTGAGATTTTCTGAACCCCTCTAATACGGTTTGTAGTTCGTTCAGGAGCTGAATGTTATTTGGGTCAGTCCAGTTTTTCGATAGTGTTTTCATTGTTCCCATATTTACATCAAGGGATTTCCAGGCATTTGCTCGTTTCTTTCTGAATTTATCTTTCCCAAGAATCATATAGCCCCGAAGTGAAGCCAGGGAGTCATTAATTCCATTGAGTAAATTCTTTCCTGCTATGACTGTTGGTTGACGAAGTTCAAGAACTCTCTTTTGAACATTATTTACCTCATTGATTTTAAAAAAAACAATTATTGCAACACAAACAATTAAGACTATCATAGTTGCGAATCCGGCTATTAATTTTCGACTTAATGTCCATTTCATATTAATACCTTAAATTAAAAGAGTTGAAAAATTTATCAGATAATAAAAAACCGGCTCAACTAAGTACAGGTTCTACTCAAAATTAGATGAATTTCAGGATGTAGAGAATCAAATAAAATATTTTTTAACCATCTGTTGATTATTGCAAAAACAGTGAATAGGTAAACAAACTAATTTTTACATTTATTTCTTAGAATTTTATCTGAAAAGCGAAAGACATGGTCACATCAGAAATATTTTTAACAAAAACATTAATATTAAATAAAATACCATGAGTTCACTTTCAAGTAAACGAATATCTTTGGTATTTTTTAAAGTCGTCCATGATTATTTCCAATTTTATTTTAAGGGAGTCTCTAATAACTGCCTTTTAACTGATCTACTGCGTTTTCAATAAAATGAACTGTAGTAATGTTTATAAGGGAACCTCTAATAACTGATCTTTTTGCGAAACACAGATATAACAAAAATAAAACTGTAGTAAAATCAACCCGTTATTTTTTGTTATGCCTTGTTTTTCATCAAAAATTCTAATTATTAGAGGTTCCCTTAAGTGGTTTTGTTTACACTCAACCAGAGCAATTGATAACAAATTAAAATAATGATCTAACCCCTCACCTTTTTAATGATCGCCCTTACCCCAACAGCTTTAATACTCTTTTGCTTGCGTCCAGTCAAATGTGAAATAGTTGTCCGTTTATAAGTAAAACGATTTAGCATTGTTTCATCATAATAATTAGATGTTTTTGCCCAATAAGCAATAATAGCAAGGGCTACATTTTCGCGTAGAGAGACAGGCCAATACAAAGAAACTCCACGATTAACAATCCTTTCCAATCCTTGAGCTGCAACTCGATATACTCTTGGATTATGTTCCCACACCAGTTCCACTAATCGAGAGACACAACTCTCTTTCACAATATAACCCATAGTCTTAGCCGCAAATCTCTTTAGATCAATATCATCACTTTGGCTAGCCAATAGCAATCTCTCTTCCACAGAATCGACAACATTGCATACTCTTGCCAGAGCTTTCGCCGCTGCTTTACGTACCACCAGATTAGGATCAATATGGCATTCGAAAAGTGGCTCGACACATTCGTTATACCCTAACCAACCTAATGCTTGAGCAACACGAGCTCGCAATATTATGTATTCCTGTAATCTGAGATAATGTTTTAGCCTGAAAACATCGGTTACATCACCTGTGCGCCCCAAACCAGTTGCAGCATAACGCTGAACCTGACTGTCGTGAGATGGCAGGTTCTCGCGGAATATATTAAGACTACTAACATGCCCGGCATGACTAAGACTTCTAATTATCGCCCAACGTGGATGCTTTGTCTGTTGATAAACGATCCTGTTAAGGTACTCAACAACACCTTCAAACGAGGACCTTTCGGCTTCTGC
This sequence comes from Desulfobacterales bacterium, assembly GCA_024226555.1. Lineage (GTDB taxonomy): Bacteria > Desulfobacterota > Desulfobacteria > Desulfobacterales > JAAELO01 > JAAELO01. Next base: position 37,219 of record JAAELO010000848.1, read on the forward strand.
ACCCCATTCCTCCAATACCTCTGATTGCCTGTAAGCTTTTACTTTTGGATCCATAAGTTCTCTCATCAATTCATAAAAATAAAGAAAAAAACATGTAGCCGAACTATATTAATTTGCCTTATAATATTCAATATTTAAATGTGAGTGACCTTTTTTTTTAAGAGATAGTAGGAAAAACATGTTATTATTGCTTAAAAATGTGTTTAACATAAAAACAATTGATGATGAGTTTGTTCAGATCAATAGTGATCTGAAAATCCTGACATCAAAATTTCTGGAAAATATAAAACCTTCTGGTTTTGAAAGTGAAGCAAATCTTGCTAAAGATTTAATGGATAAGAAATAAATATTTTGAAAAATCAGACCTTTTGGTTGAGTGTGACTGTTTTCATACAATTTGCCACCTTGATTTGATAGATAGGTTTAAACATTCAGATGGAAACACATCTGGCTATAGGGAGCCTCTAATAATTAGAATTTTTGATGAAAAACAAGGCGTAACAAAAAATAACGGGATGATTTTACTACAGTTTTATTTTTGTTATATCTGTGTTTCGCAAAAAGATCAGTTATTAGAGATTCCCTATAGAGATATTTTTAAAAAAAACATATTAAAATCCATTGATTTTAAAATAAAACAGGTTTTAATAAACAGAATAGCTTTGAAATTGAAATATAATTTAAGGAAATAAAATTGACTGAAAAAATAAAAGAGTTGAACCGAACTCTAACAAAGTACGAAAAAGAATATATAACGAAAGGTGAAGATACCGGAAAAAATATATTACAGTTTACATTCTATTTTATCCTTATAGTTTTTTTTGTACTGCTTGGTCTTATGTTTTTTTTATGGTCTGAAACAGGTGAGACTGCTTTATCATTGTTTTTATCAGTACTATTTACAGCAATGTTTGTTCCTCTCTTAATTTATATTAAAAACAGAAAGAATAAAGATCTTACTTTTGCTCCTCCACTTCAAATTGAAGGTTTTTTCAGAGAGGAAATAACAGGTTTTGGAAAACACAGGGCTGTTAGATATTACATAGGTCCTTTTTCTGTCTCTGTCCCTGAGCATTGGATTACATTGGGGTTTATTAAAAAGGGACAATATCATAGATGTGAAGCCTTTGCCAAACCTATTGAGGGCTTTGAGAAGACCTTCTATGGGAGTAACTATTTCTTTGTTGTACTAAATCTGGATGACACATATTCAATAGATAAAGAGTATCAGAAAAGACTTTTTACTTCTAATGGAATTTTGGGTTTAGTAGTTACAATGCTTTTGGGAACTTTTTTATTTGCATTTTTCATTGCATATCTTAATGACCCTGATGGTTTATTCAAACTTGTTAAATATGAGATTATTGCAAAGAATAATATTGTAAATGCCTCAAATGTTAAAGATTTAGGTAACTATAAACTTGCGGAGTGGCAGGTTATTAATATTGATAACGTTTTTGCTGTTCGTGATTATTATAATCGGGCTTATATCCATGAAAATAAAGAGAGTTTGTTTATAAGCATTGACCAGTTTAAGAAGAGAGTTGAACAAAGAGAAAGAGATATTCAACGATTGAAAAAGTTCTTACCGGTTAGAATAAAAAAAGATTTTTGGGAAAATTTTAAAGAGTTTGACAACAATAAAGCTTTCATAGAGATGCAGGTTGATTTAAAAAAAATTGAAAAGATTTATAAAGATTACAGAAAATTGCCTGCAAAGAAAAGAAGAGGGAAAATGTTTGGAATATTCTCAACAGGAGCACTTATAAAAAATAAGCACCTAACTGAATTTTATAAAATAGAAGCGAGAAGATTTAATAACGAAATAGATCATTTATTCAAAGGTAATCACCGTATAAAACTAAAAGGAATAAATTCAATAAACCTTCCATCTACAAATGCTTATAAAGTCAAATATGGTAAAATGAGTGAGTCTATAAGAAAATATGAACAGTCAGTACGGAATAATAATAATCTAAAAATCTCAGGTATCATAAAAAATGCAGGGTATACTAATGGGAAACTTGCCTACCTTACAATTGATTGCGAGGATAGTTATGATTCTAATAAGATGTATCTGCATTTTGTAGGTATGGTATTTTTAATATTATTTTTTATTATTTCTCTAACAAAATCTCTTTCCCAATGGAGAAAGAATCAGAAGGTTTTAAACAAAATTAAAGCCCTGTACAGTGAGTTTTAATAATAGAAATTGCTTTGGGGAACCTCTAATAATTAGAATTTTGGATGAAATACAAGGTTTGACAAAATGTAATGGTCCGATTTTATTACAGTTATTTTTTTCTTGTGACGCAGTAATTCAGACTAAAGATAGTTTTTAGAGATTCCCTTATATATAGATAAGAACAAGCTATGATATTGATTGAGATGTAATTAACAAACAGATATCATCATATTTACTTTAGGAAATCTAATAACTGCTCTTTTTGCGAAATACTTCATTATTACCAAAAGAAAACTGTTGTAAAACCGGTTCGTTTTTTTTGTCATACAGAGATTTTATAAAACTAAAAGCTTTTTATAATTTGAATTTCATCAAAAATTATAGTTTTAGAGGTTCCCTTTAAACTATTCATCTTTAGGGCTAAACTTCACTGCTAAAGTTCTGATTATACCAAGTGAGAGAAGCAAAAAACCAAATCCGAAGATCAATTTTTCAAAAGCTGCATCGTGGGTATAGAGCTTTACAATAATTTCACGAACAACGAATATAATAGCCGGGTCTATCATACTGTGTAATCTAATCCTTTTGGCTTTAAAATAATCAACAAAACTCCTGAAAAGTTCAATCATAACAAGAAATGATAGAATATCTGCAACAATGTGTGACAAGTGAAGATCTATCTCTTTTCCAATGAAAAGAGACTTCAGTGTAAAAAGGGTTTTAAAAAGACCAACAACAAGAACTGCTATAATAAAGACTATCAGAACGTTTATTATATATGTTACTACAAGATCAAATATTTTTTGAATATTAAAATTATCTTTATTTACTATTTTCATATTATCCTTTTTAAATTAATAAATATTTATAGCGAAACTTACTTATGAATTGTTTGCATATCGTTAGATAAAATTTAGAATTGTGTTATGATATCGTAACAATTATTAAGGGGTTGCCAATATTTGATATTATTTCTATAATAAGAAACTACTCTATTTCAAACCATTGGTGACAAATGCTTTTTAAAAATAAAATAACAATATTTCTTCTCATAGTTTCTTTTTTCCCATTTTCTACGAAAGCTGAACTTAAAATTTATACAGAGGAATTCCCCCCTTTTAACTATACAGAAAACGGTAAGTTAAAAGGCTTTTCGGTTGAAATAGTTAAAAGAATTATTAAAAAAGAGGGTTTAAAAACAAAAATAATAATGACTTCATGGGCAAGATGCCTGCAATATTTAAATAACAGTCAAAAACCCGTTGCTGTATTCACAATGGCAATGAACGAAGTTCGTAGACCCCTTTATAAATGGGTTGGCCCCATTAAATCTACTAATATTGTAGCTTTTAGTCTTAAAAAATCAGGGCACAAATTTAAAAATATTAATGAAATCAAAAAATCAGGTCTGATTGTAGGAATATGCAACAAATGCAATTCATACGATATTCTTTTGAAGATGAGATTCCCTAAAAATTCTATAGATGGAACGTATAATATGGGAGATCTTGTCAAAAAATTGTATTACGGAAGAATTCCTGTTGTAGTTTTTGAAGAAAATGCCTTTGAAAAAATTACACGAAGTTTAAATTATAGTATGGATAAACTCAACAAACTCTTTGTTTTCAAAACTAAAACCACATGGATAGCATTTAGTAAAAACACACCAAACAGTGTTGTTGAAAGATGGCAAAAAGCCTTTGATAACATTAGTATAGATGATAAAAATAAAATATTTTCTAAATATTTAAACAATTAATTTTGTTGTCTATACCTGTTTTTCTAACTTATCTGCGCTAACCCGTCCACCTCTCCATTGACCTCGGCTTAAATTGTCTTCCCCGTCTTTCACTTCAAAAAAGGCTATGAAAGCAACTCTTGCTCCAATCTCAAGTGTAAACTCGCAGGGTCCAATATTGGCAAGGCCAAAAGTAAGATTTCCATAATAACCGGGTGAAATTTTTCCGCTTAATAGCTGTAATCCACTTCTAAATAATGTGCTTCTTGGATAAACCATTGCAAAAGTATCTTTATCCATCTTTACTTCTTCAATTGTTTTTATGAGATAATAATCACCTGGTTTTATAGTGATCAGATTATTTACTATGTCTTCTACTTTACTACTTTCAGGTGTTTTTCTGCTATTATTTCCTAAATAACCATTACCATCAATTGTGAAGATCTCGCCAACTCTCAGATCAAAACCCGGTCCTTCAGGGTTAGTTAGTTCTCGTTCACTAAGACCACTAACCAACCCGGTATCACTTACTCTTTTTAATATTTCCTTACTGCTTAAGATCATCAGTTTATTTCATCCATCTTTTGAAGAAACAACTCTTCAAGGTTTTCTTTCATCTCTTCATGGAAATCATCATCATAATCTTTAACGTGCTTTTTAATGTATCCACAGGTTTTCTCTTCAGGGCAAAATCCGGGACCCATACATTTAGGACCAACAAGCCAATTCATAAAAGAGAGTTCTTTTTCATCAAGGATTTCTGTGAGTTGTTTAATTTCATCTCTGGTTTGTCTTAAAATCTGTTCATCTGCTGTGGGGCAACTTCTTAATGGATAGTATCCATCCATTATGTTGTAAAGATTATATTCCTGAATCATCTTAATACGGAAAGCCCTTGGAATTATGAAAACAGCATCTGATGGTTTCACACCCATCCCTAAAAGTTTCTCATATGTTCCCATGGAACTGAATGTGCAATCCAGATATTTTTCAAGAGCCTCCGGATTCTTTCTTAATTTTAAGGGGATGGCGAAAACTTTATCAATTGCTTCTATTGCTTCGTCAGATATAACTCTTTTGGAATTAAATTCATCCTTAAATTTGTTAGTAATCTTTAAAGCCTGCTCAAGACCATAATAGATCGATTCTGTGGTAACAGAGGCTGTTCTGTGTCTTTTTTTATCTCTCCAGACTCTCCAGCTTACATTTGAATATGTTTTTAAGCTAAAAGCGTTCTGATAGTCCCGGATTAAATTTCTCTTTAGATTTAAAAGTTCTTTCCATTCTCTCTTTAAAAGTTCTTTATCTGCAAACAACTTGTCCTGATAATCTTTAACTTCCTTAACTCTTCTTTCAAATCCTTTTCCAAGATAACTATCCACTCCTATTACTTTAAGTTCTGTATCTTCAAGATCTCTATCCTCTGCTATATCACGAACGAAATTATTCTTAGCAGGATCTTTAAAAAGGTTCGGATAGGGTAGAGTGTTTTTTGGAGCGACACTCCTTGTGGCATAAAGAAGGTCAATTCCAAGGGCTTTGAGCTCACTCTGCATCTTTTTAACTATTATCTTTCCCTCTTCCGGCATCCAGCTACTTTCATTTTCAACCTCCCTTGCAAATGTTGCAAGACTTTCAGCTGGAAGGGTAATAATACCGGTTCCATAGGTTCCATAATGGAGAATTTTACCAGATTCATCTTTAATTATACCAAGTTCAAGAAGTTTGTTGAATGTATCTATATTATTGAATGCAGCATCCTTGTATAATTTAAGAGCTTCTTCGTTTTCTAAAATACTTTTTGGATATACATTATGGTCTCTTCCAACATCAGCTCGTCTTCCGGAATGCATAAGTGCAGAGCTATACATAATACCAGTCATCATTGACCCAACCATTTTACTTCCTTCAAATGTAAAGCAGAAAACAGGCATTGTAGCCATTGATGCGTGGCCTTTTAAGGATGATTTGCGCAAAATAAACTTAACTTTTTTACTTATATCCTGACCCTTTTCCTGGGCTTCCTTTATAAGGTCTTCAACTGAATCACCTCTAAATGTCAATAAACCACTAAATGCAGCCACTTCCTGGGGACTTAATTCAAGATTCTTATTTTTATACCATGGAATGATTCCTAAAAATTTTATCTTCATATCTTCTGTCTTTCTCATATTTCAATTTCCTTATTTTTCAGTATAGGGAATCTCTAATAATTAGAATTTTTAATGAAAAACAAGGCATAACAAAAACAACGGGTTGATTTTACTACAGTTTTATTTTTGTTATAACGCTGTGTTTCGTAAAAAGATCAGTTATTAGAGATTCCCTATAAAAAGAATCCAAATTATAAATGGACCAACGATAAATCAATGAAACAATACCATGCAATTTAGTTAAGGTAAAGATCACTTTAAACATTGACGGGTTATATGTTTTTCAAGGGGGGCTGTAGAAAATAATTGTAATTTAAGGAGTTTATAATTTCTGAAAAATCTCAATATATTTTAGTTTGAAATAATAGGGAATCTCTAATAACCATCTTTTAACCGAACTACTGAGGTTTTCGCTAATCAGTTTGCATTGTTGTGAATGCTCCGCATTACACTAAGTTTTTTTAAAAAAAAGAACTGTGAAGCTTATAAAATTAAAACTTTTTTTAAACGAACCAATCCGTTATTTTTTCTCAGCCTTGTTTCTTATAGCAATTGAAATTTTATAAGAGTTTCAATCAAATACTAATTATTTGAAATTCCCAAGATTTAAGGAAATTCCTTAGAGGTTCCCGATATTTGATCTAATATTGTGAGGACACTAAGAGCAAGAATTGGTAAACCCTTTTTGAGGGATTCAGGTTCAATGTATTCATTTAGTGTATGGGCTCCTCCGCCACTGTATATTCCAAATGTTACAGAAGGTATACTTTGACTTAAAGGTATATTTGAATCTGTGCTTGAGGGCGTTGGTTTCATTTGAACATCATACAGTTCTGCGGATTTCAAAACAGATTGAACCACAAAATTATTTACATCTATTTTTCCAGAAGGCCTGTCTCCAACAACCTCAATACTGCATTCAGTTCCATGCTCTTCCATAGCATTTTCAATAAGCTCCCTAATCTCCTGCTCTTTTTCAATAAGAATCTCTGAATCCACTGATCTTATATCTATGAGCATATTTGCTGTTTCTGCTATGGTATTTACAGAAGTTCCACCAGATATTGTACCAACATTGAAAGAGGTTTTAGGAATTTTAGGAACATCAATTTGAGAGATTTTGCTAATAGCTGATCCAATTGCATGAATTGCACTACTATTTCCAAAATCAACCCAGGAATGACCTCCTTCACCCTTTACAGTAACAGAAAGTCTGCGACTTCCAATACCTTCATTGGAAAGCATAGTCATAGTTCCATCAATTGAAATCATCCCTTCTATTTTATCACTGTTTTCAAGATAATATTTAATACCTTTCAGATCCCCAAGACCTTCTTCACAGGAGTTTGCTATGAAAATAATATTATATGGGGGAATATATTCGGCGGTTTTAAATGCATTAATAAGAGCAAGCATCCCTGCCACAGATGTTGAGTTGTCACCAATTCCTGGACAAAATATTTTACCTTCAACCTCTCTTACCTTAAGTTTAGTCTCGTTCGAAAAGACTGTATCGATATGAGCACAGATTATGAAATTTTCATCACCTTTTCCCTGCAAAGTTCCAATTACATTTTTTAGCCGATCTATTTTAACATCATCAAGTTTCAGATCATTAAATTTTCCCTTTATATAATCAGCCTTTTTATCCTCATAAAATGTAGGGGATGGGATTGTACTAATAGTTTTAATCTCTTCAATTATTGGTTCAATATTCTTTTGTATATCTTCGTAAACCTTGTTAAAAAGTACAGATTTTACTGTACCATTTATTAACATATCTAATTCATTCATTCTATCTATCTAACCCCTACTCTTCATCTTCATCATTCTTTTCATTATCACTGTCTTTAATAATGTCTTCATAAAATTCAGGATATAGTTTTTCCGTGCATTCAGGACAGATACTATGACTAAATTCGGCTTCAGAGTTAATCGAAAGATATGATTCTATCTGATTCCAATAACCTTTATCATCCCGGATTTTTTTACATGCAGCACATATTGGAAGCAATCCGCTCAACTGATTAACTCTATCGAGTGCTCCCTGAAGTTCTTTGGTTCGGTCATTAACAAGACCTTCAAGATTTGTTTTATGTTCAACAAGTTCCTTCTCAACTAGCTCTTTCTTATTTATTGTATGATTTAAAATTTTTCGGTTTTTTAAAAGTTCAAATATTAAAATAGTTCCTAAAAACATAGTCGTTAACAACAGAAATACTCCAACAAATAGTATCTGTAATGACCTCTCAACATTTCCTCTAATTGATAAACCAAGTTTTTTAAGATATGTCTCTATCTTTCCTCTGCTTGAAAGCATATCTTCCATAGCAGTTTTTTTAATACCAACTCCGGCAATGGGAACTGAGTTGTGAATTTTTATAAATTCTAATTTGTATTTGTTCAAATCATTTAAAATTTGTTTCTTTAGGTCTTTTTGCAAATTGCTTTTATTAAGATCATTAACAAAATGTTCCAAACATTTATGGAACATCTTTATCAATTGGATTTTCTCAGTAATAAAGTAATCTTTTTCAATTATTACACATTTCAATAAGATGGTATGCAGAGTTTTTTGATCTGTTCTAATCAGGGTTTTTTCGACTTTTTCAAAAGATTTTTTTAGTTCATCATTATTACTTAAACCTAGAGTTATTAAATCATTGGAAAGTAAAATAAAGTTATTTCTATACTCATGTATAATTTCGGATAAAACATTTATTTTTCTATCTGGAAGCGTATTATTTATAAGGATATTATCCACTTCACGAATTAACTCTTTTGAAGTTTTCTGAAATTCATCTATAAATTTAATTTTTTTTTGGGCAAGAAAAGACTCTTCCTGTTTTCTGCACTCTGTAAGAAGGTTGTTAATCTTTATCGATGCATATATTCTGTTAGCTGTATTTTTTAATTTATATATAGCTATAGTCAGAAAAATACCAGAGACAACGGCACCTATGACGACAATCAGAATTTTTTTATTAATTAACTTTAAAGTATTGTCCATACAAATTTCTAATTATTAGAGATTCCCATTAGTTATTTGTTTAAACCCTTAGATTTCTATTAGTTTTTTTATGTCTTAAACTATCGTAGAGTTTATAATAGATATTATCAACATAATAAACTCTAAAATGTCTTTGCTAATTATAATTTTAACGATTTATACCCATACAAAAAATATCAGGTTTTTATTTTTATGTTTTTTATGTATATTTAATGCAATGTTTTTAACATTTAAATATCACAGTAATTTTCACATGTTAGGTAGAAATATATGAAAATAAGATTTTGCTTGTCAGTTTTATCAATAATACTGTTATTGAATGCTTGTTCATCCAAAGATGTAAAACCTGAAAAAACAATTGTGAAAAAAGATATTCGTAAGGATATCGTAATTAAAAAAAAAATAGTAAAATCAGTTCCGGCAAAAAAGAAAAAGACTACTGTTTGGATTAGTGGAGTAGGAGACCTTATGCTTGGGACTAACTATCCTAAAGAACCAAACTATCTTCCCCCTGATGATGGGAAAAACCTCCTGAAGGAAGCAACTGGTTTATTTAAAGGGTCAGATATTATTTTTGGAAATCTGGAAGGGCCTTTATTAAATGGAGGAAAAGGATTTAAAAATTGTAAAAAATGTTTTTCATTCAAAGTTCCTGAGCATTATGTGAACCACCTTGTTAAGGCTGGTTTTAATCTGTTGAGCTTAGCAAATAACCATGCTGGTGATTTCGGCCCATTGGGCAGGGAAAGAACTTCCCAAATCCTTTTAAAAAACAGGATAGAGTTTGCTGGAACAGAAAAACAGCCATATACAACATTTACAAGAAAAGGGATTAAATATGGATTTTGCGCTTTTGCTCCAAACTTCGGAACTCCTGATCTGCGAAATATTGAAAATGCGATTTCAACTGTAAAAAAATTATCAAAAGTATCTGATATAGTGATTGTCTCTTTCCATGGAGGTGCTGAGGGTGATAAAAACAGAAATGTTACAAGAAAACCTGAGTTTTTTTATGGAGAAAACAGAGGAAATGTTTATGAATTTGCCCATAAAGTTATTGATGCAGGTGCAGATGTAGTATTCGGACATGGGCCCCATATAGTAAGAGCAATTGAGTTATACAAGGGAAGGTTTATAGCTTATAGTCTGGGAAACTTCTGCACATACGCTCGTTTTAATCTACTTGATTATAATGGAGTTGCGCCAATTATAAAACTTAATACTTACAAAAACGGACAATTTATTGAGGGCAAAATTATTCCAATGCTCCAGGCATTTAAGAAGGGGCCTGCGCTTGATAAAACGAAACGGGCTATTAAAGAAATAATCGAATTAACAACGAAGGATTTTCCTGAAACTAATATAATTATTGATAAACTAGGAAATATTAAAGTTAAGGGAACATCTAATAACTCGAATTTTGATTGAAATTCAGCGTTTATAAAAGCTTTTAGTTTTATAAAATCTCTGCATTAGAAAAAATAACGAGCTGATTCGTTTATAAAAAAGCTTTAATTTTATAAACATACAACAGTTTTTTTTTCGTAATAACGCCGTAGATCGGTTAAAAGGCGGTTATTAGAGATTCCCTTAAATCAAAACCAGTTACTATTTTTAAAACAAAAAAAGCGGAACTTAATACTCCGCTTTTAAATGATTAAATCAGTTCTTAATTTTTAATAGTTCAAAATATATTGAACAGGATTCACAGGTAAACCATTTAGGCGAACCTCATAATGCACATGAGGACCTGTACTTCTTCCGGAATTTCCCATTTTACCAATTAACTGACCTCTTTTAACAGAGTTCCCGGGTTTAATAATAATTTTTGAAAGATGACCATATCTTGTTACAATTCCATGCCCATGGTCAATTGTAATTAATTTACCTAGAAATCCTTTACGTCCTGCCTGGGATATTATTCCATTTGCAGTTGCTATGATAGGGGTACCTTTTCTGTTAGCAATATCAAGTCCTTTATGAAAAGTTCTTTTACCTGTAAATGGTGAAACTCTGTAACCAAACTTAGAAGAAACCCAACCAACAGTAGGTCTTATTGCAGGTGTTGAAGCGAGAAGGTTTTTTTGATCTTCAAGATATTTTAACAGGTTACTGAAACCCTCTTCCTGTCTTATTGTTGCCTGATTAATATCTTCAATCTGACTATGCATCTCACGAAGAAGGCTGTTATGCTTTTTTGTAAGCGGTACATTTGTATTGAGATCATCAGGAATCTCACCACCTACTCCAAAAAGACCAGATTTACCAGGTTCATCCATATTTGCAATGATTTTAATCTTCTTTTCGAAATTATTAATCTCAAGAAGTGTAAGTTTTAGAGAGTTTATCTCTGTTGCAAAACTTTGAATTTGCTTTCTCTGACGTGCAATTTCAATTAATTGATCAGAATTTTGCGTATCTAAGGATTTCATTCTTAAAGATGTTCTTTTAAGTTGATAATAATCAGATCCGAGAAAAATGACAAAGGAAATTACAATTAAAAAAAGCACAGTTGCAAGGCGAGTAACAGGGGCTGTAAAGGATACCTGTTTCATCGTCCCACCGTTTCTGTTAACCAAATGGAAGATAAATTTATTTTTCATATTAAAACTCTATCTGTTTGAATTTAATGCACAATTCTAAATTTACATGAAAAAATATGTAAAATCAATAAACTTTTGAATTATCACTCTAAAAAGAAAAGTAAACAGGTGTCAAGAAGATATGAAAAAATATAGAGGAAATCTCTAATTACCATCTTTTAATCGAACTACTTCGTTATTACGAAAAAAAAATGTTGTATGTTTATAAAATTAAAGCTTTTTTATAAACGAATCAGCTCGTTATTTTCAGAAATGCCTTGTATCTCATCAAAATATTAATTATTCGAGGAGCGGTCTTGAAAAATTTTGTTTTTCTATGACCACTCCTGAAATTGACTATTTTTTAATTGCGTTAAAGCACATCTCTACATGTTTTTCCTCAAGAGCTGTTCCAAATCTGTTAAAAATAATAGTTGCAACTATTGATATTGGAAGAGCTACTACAAGTGGATCTACAACAACCCACATACTGCCTAATGCAAGAGAATCCACACCAAATATTGCTTTACATAGCATTAATGGCTTTGATTCTTTAAGGTGTATAAAGAAAATATAAAAGATACTTACTGTAAAACCTGAAAGAATACTCGCATAAGCTCCAGCTTTCGTCATTTTGCGGAAAAAAAGAGCTCCAAAGTACATTGGTAGAAATGTTGCAGCACAAATACCAAAGAAGATAGCAGTTCCCCTTGCGATTATAGCGGTACCACCTTCAAAAAAGTATGGTAAGCCCCAGGCTAGAAAGTAACTTATTAATATAGCAAAAACAATTCCAACTTTGGTTATAATAACTGAGTTTCCGTTATTTCCTAACCATTTTTGATAAACATCACGACCTATTGATGTACCCATTGCGTGGAACTGGGAACTTAATGTGGACATTGCAGCACTTAAAAGTGTTACCATAAATATTGCAGTAAACCATTCCGGCATTGCAGATTTAATATATAGTGGTATTATGTCAGCGATTTTTTTACCTGCTGCAAAAAAAGCTATCTTTCCAAATTCGGGATGGGTTTTGAAATATACATTTGTAAGAGGTCCAACAATAAAAGCAACTCCCACAATAATCAAAATAAAAACACCGCCGATTAAAACACCTCTGTTGAGTTCTCTGTTGCTCTTAACAGTCATAAAACGGACTATTAGTTGAGGTTGAGCAAGAACCCCGATTCCAACACCTAAAATTATTGTGGTTACAACAATGTGCCAGAATTTAGAAAAGAATGCTGGAAAAGAAGTCCATCCTGTATGACCAGCTTTACCAAAATATTTTATGGCAACAACAGCCATATCTGTTAGTTTTTCATGGGCAACTGTTACACCACCTAATTTATAATATGTTATTATAAGCAAGACTGTCATACCGACAAACATTAAACTGCCCTGAAAAGCATCAGTGTACATAACACCTTTTAAACCACCCATAATTACATATATTGTTATAATAATTGTGAGAAAGAAAAGTGCAATATTATAATCAACAGCCAGTACCTGAGCAATAAAAGCACTTCCACCCATGAGAACAACACTGGCATATAATGGCATTGTTACAAAAATAATGAGACCTGATATTCCCTGTATTCTTTTAGATTGAAAGCGTAAACCTAAAAACTCGGGAAATGTATGGGCATTCATATTTAAACCCATAATTCGTGTTCTTCTTCCAAAGACAACAAAAGCAAGAAAAACACCAATAAATATTGTCAGGAATGTTAACCAGAGAAGACTCATTCCAAATAAAGCTGCAGCACCTCCAAAACCAATAATTGCAGATGTACTTACAAAGGTTGCTCCATATGACATCGCCATAACAAAAGGATGTATTTCACGACCTGCAAGAAGATAATCAGACGTATTTTTAGTTGTTTTGTATGCTTTTATTGTTAGAAAACCAACAATAGAAAGATAGATCAAAACAACAGTCGTCAACATGGCAATACTCATTTTTCCCCCAATTATTCCTTAAATAGTTTTTTCATTTCTTTCTCTTCATCTTTCCATACTTCTTCGAGCTTAAGCTCCTCTTCCTTAATATAGCCTTTATTCCAGTTCATGATACCGTAAACAACACATAAAAGTGTGCTTAAAATACAGAGGATAAAGCCCAGAGGGACAGCTACACCTGACAAACCTAACATAATGATCTCCTTTTAAGTTCCTGAAATAAATACATTAATTACAAACAATGATATTTGACCTCTTTAACAGAGTCAGGATTTAAAATGTCTTAAAATTTAATTATTTTGGGTATTCCAAATTTAATAAATAAATTTAATAGGATAGTAACTGATAATTTGTCAAGACAAATGCGGTGTTTGATAATTATTTATGTTTTGCGAAATGATCTTAATGCCTATGAAAAGAAACTTTATCTCTAAATCAGAATTATTCCAAAAAAGATTATTGACAGAATCGTAAACAAAACCCTCAGATTAGATTTAGGGAACCTCTAATAACTGATTTTTTGGCGAAATACTGCGTTGTTTCAAAAAAAGAACTGTAATAAAATCGTCTCGTTATTTTTTGTTATGCAGAGATTTTATAAGACTAAAAGCTTTTATAAATGCTGTATTTCATCCAAATTTCTAATTATTAGAGGTTCACTTCATTTGTAAGAACTTCTCATCAGGGTGAATACTGGTAACTTCACTAATACCTTCGCGGAATTCTTTAGTCTCGTTCATATCAACGTATTCTATTGAACTAAAATCTTTTTTAACTTTTTTAAGGGAAAACTTACCTTTGGTTTTTTTTAAGTATGTTTCTGCAATACCCTTAATTGAATTCCAACTATCCTCTCTGGTCTGATTATTTAATATAGTTAAACTATCCAATTCTGAGAGAATTGTATCATGGTATTTTGAAGAGAACATTTTAGCAACAATTGTCCAAAGGAACATTAGGAAGGAAAATGAGGAAAATGCTACAAGCGCTGAAATTTCAGAGTCGTATCCACCAAAGAAACAGTAACATCCTGCAAATCCGGAAATAAACAATGATAAAACTGAACCCCTTATAAAAGTTTTGAAGTTGTGTCTCTTCATCTTTTTTTTGTAATTTATTAAGGTCTCCAGAAGATGTGAAATTCTTGTACTATGTAACTCAAGAAAAGATACAAGATTATCAAGGTGAGAATGGGGTGTCTTTAAAACGGTTTCTTTTAACTTTTCATGTCTGTTATCCAGATGTTTAAGAAAACCTTCATCATTTAAAGTTTTATTTTTAACAGCACTCTTTGAATATGAAAGGTGTATCACAGGAATATCTTTTCGACCGGTTATTTGGGATAAATTCCAGCAAAGTGTTCCAAAAACCTGAAGAAGATCTGTGAGAGAAGAACACTCATCAATACGATTTAGAACATAATGGACTCTTTCTTCAAATGTCCTTTCAGGCAAAGTTTCTCTCAAACTAATATGTGCTTCTCTAACTGTTCCGGCTTTATGTGGGTCAAACAGAACAAGTATAAGGTCGGCAAGTTGAGCGATATCTCCTATAACCTCCTGATAATTATAACCTCTGTCCCGTTCCGATATACTATCAAGCATCCCTGGTGTATCTACTATAGCGATATTATTTAAAAAATCAGAATTCACTTTTTTTAATCTGAAATGTGAAGCAAACTTCTGTCCATGTTTTTTTAAGGATTCAAATGGATATTCAGGATCATTTAAAAGTACTTTGCCATCCCTTTCCTCTGTTACCCTGGTTTCTTCATCAGAAGAAGTATGGCTGTCTCCGGTTATTATTGTAAAGGAATCATCAGTTGGAGCTTGTCCGGTCATTTGAACTTCACATCCAAGAAACTCATTGATTAAAGTTGATTTTCCTGATGAATAGTTTCCTATCAAAAGAACAATTGGCTTCCATTTTATTCCCGATTCCAAAGGCACCTCACTATAACCATAGTTTAGCGCAACCGGGGATAAGTATTCTTCTACAACTTCTATTATATCGTTTCTTAAAGAGTTAATGTAATTATCTTTATACATATTATCCTTAAACATCAGGTTACCTTTAGTTTTTTGTCTTTTCAAAGTGCTGTTAAAATTAGTATTTTTTTGGTAATGTCTCAAGCATAATTTTAATGATTCTTAACTTTAGCAGAAAACTGATTTTATTTTTAATGCATGAATAACAACAAACTTAAGTATTAACAACAGTGTAGGGGTTGTTATTTTAGAAGGACATAAAAGTGACTAAACTTGTTAGAACTATATTGATAATTATTATTCCTGCTTTTTTTACGGCAATAATGATTAATGGTTTATATAATTATGCAGGAACAAACAGTAATTTTTACCTGTTCTTTGGATTAGGTTCACCTTTTTTTGTTGTTATGTTTGGTGGGTTATGTAAAATTATGACCTCAATTTTTGATAAAATCGGTTTTATGGTTCCTAATGATGAAGATTCAGAAGAATCTGAATAAAATTTGTTATTTTTTGTCTGTTATTTTTTTTTATTCAAAAAATCCCATAATAAAATTATTAATTTAAAAATATAATTATTGCCTTTGGTTATTAGTTTAGTCTATTTTTGTTTACATAAGTTTAGCGTATTAAAATATCATTATGCTTTCAAAGATATTGAGCCATTTAAAAAAAACGTATATACTGTCAGAGTATTTCAGTTTTATATTTAAAATTAACCCTGTTTTAGACAAAAAGGCTAACCTATTATGCAATCATCTATCACAAGACACCCCATATTTGACGAAAACACCGAATTATATGCATATGAGCTTCTTTTTCAGGATAATTTGGATAATATTATTAAAGAAACTGATGAATCATCATCAAGTGTTATTGCAGAAAGTTTCTTTTCATCAACAGGTGTGGATAAACTGACCGAAGGGAAAAGAGCTTACCTTACATTTACTGAAAAATTGATTTTAGATAGAATTCCACTTATGTGCCCTTTGGAGTCAGTAATTGTTGGGATTGCTCCTGAAATTAAAGATACAAAGAATGTGCTTGAGATCTGTAAAGAGCTCCATAAAAAAGAGTATACAATCGCACTTAATAGTTTTGCATTTCAAAAGGAATTAATACCTCTTTTACCATATGTTCGTATTGTAAGAGTTAATTTTGAACAGGATTCAATTGAAAAAATTAAACAGATCATGGAGCTGCTTGAGAAAAATGCCCCGGATGCTGTTCTCTTTGCAGAAAAAGTAAATACTCAATATGAACATAAACAAGCTCAGGATATTGGTTTTAAATTTTTTCAGGGAGGTTTTTTCAGAAAACCTGAAACAATTGAAAAAAAAGAGATATCAACGAATCTTTTAAACCTTGTTGATATCATGAAAGAGATTAGTAAAACTGCAAATGATGTTAATTTTGATAAGGTTGAAGCTCTTATCAATCATGATATGGGGATATCGTACAAACTTCTGCGATATATAAATTCTGCTTATTATAAAAGAGCTACGGAAATATCTTCCATTAAACAAGCTCTTTTAATGCTTGGAACTGATGAGATTAGAAGATTTGTTTCTGTTATCATGATGTCAAGTATGTCTGCAGATAAACCCACAGAACTTTTAAAAACAGCCTGCATAAGAGCAAGATTTTGTGAACTTCTTGCCAAAGACAACGAAAGAAAGGATGCTCAGGCTCTTTACACGCTAGGTATGTTTTCTCTTATCGATGCAATTTTAGACCAAAGCATGCAGGATATCATGACTCAATTACCATTAGCTACCAACTTAATTGATGCATTAGCTAATAGGGAAGGAGAGATGTCCGCATTCCTTATTCTTTTAGAAAGTTATGAAGATGGGAATTGGGATGGAGTTGAAGACTCTGCTGGTTCATTGAGTCTGAATGATGAAAATATTCCGGTACTTTATATGGAAGCTTGTGACTGGGCAAATCCAGATGATGTAATAGGATAACTTAAATCATGAAGGTGGGTTTAAATGAACTCATCTATTGAAAAAATAATGTTTCTTATAAAACCAGGAACCTTCTTTCAGATTTTAAAGAAGCAATCTGAAAAAAGTTTAGGATTTTAATAGTAAATAATTGTGTTTTTCATAGAGTTTGAACTTTTTTTTTCAAACTCTAAGCCCTTTCAAACTTAATTTCTGCTAAGGTTCTATACGTAATAAGCTTTTTCTCCCCTTTTAAGAAACATATAACCCAGAAAAAGGGAAACGATTAT
Source organism: Desulfobacterales bacterium (assembly GCA_024226555.1). Taxonomy (GTDB): domain Bacteria; phylum Desulfobacterota; class Desulfobacteria; order Desulfobacterales; family JAAELO01; genus JAAELO01. The sequence goes on from JAAELO010000848.1 coordinate 55,082, forward strand.
TATGAGCATCCATTCTTCTGGTTCTGGAGTCCCGGAGACGGTGAAAGGATTATTAGGTTTTGATATAACTTCCTTTCCATCTTCCACTTCCCGTTTAAAGCGGTCATCTTTTTTCTCCGCTTCTGCAAGGGCTTTCTTCTGTCTTTTGTTTACCAGCACAATCATGGATGAGTATGGTGATACAAGAGAATATTTTTTGGCAATCCTATGAATTTTATCAAGTTCTTTTATGCTCATTTTTTCCATATGCTGTACCTGCCTGCTGATGTATTGTGATGCAGCAAGGGCTTCAGCACCGGTTTCTTTATACTGTTTTCTCTCTATACTATTTAAACTTCCTAACGATTCTATCTCCCATGTTATTCCTTTTGTTGCGGCAATCATTTTTTTATTCACTGCTGCCTTTTTCTTAAAACTGATTGTTTTAAAAACTTCCTGTATGGAGAGGGTTGTACCACCTAGGCTTTTTTTAATGGTTTCAAGGAGAGCGTCTGTATATGCTGGTGGAATTTGTTTATCCTGATGAACCAGATAGAGCGGAGCGCTTAGTTTTAAAGAGATTATGTCATCTCCTGATTGTTCATAGCTTCCTTTATCTGTTAGAACAATAATTGCGGTGTAATTTTTTTTGGCTGCAAGTGAGTGGAATTTATTGACTATGGAGAACATTTGGGCTGGACCGTAATACAAAAAATCATCCTCATTGTTTACTGTATCAAGATCTTCAATGTTGATGAATTCGGCCTTTTCTTTGTCAAAACGGAAGATATCGGCTTTGATTTTATGTTTTTTGATCCAGGTGAGTGATTGTGCTGTAGTGTTTTTTATTTTGTTCATGCTGTATGAAGGATCGATTAACAGTGCATATTTCCCTTCAATTCCTTTAAGGGCATCAGCTTTTTGATTGTTCAAAATAGTAGGTCTGGCCTTTATGAGAACTGAGTCATTTAAAATAAAACTGTGTTGTGCTGGTTTTATTTGATTGTTACTCTCAATCACCGGAGGAAGCCAGGGGCTTTCGCTGTCTTTGTCAAACTCTTTGCCATTAATTGTGAATTTGGTATCCGCTGACCAGTATGCATTTCTTCTTTCGATAAGTGTCGGCATGGGCCAGCTTTTGTTCCCGTCAGCCATACATAGGAACCTTATCTTGAGATATAGTTTTTCAGGTTCATTTTTATCCTTATCTCTAAAGATGCGCGCTGGTATAGGAAAGGCTCGGAGTCTATATTGTCTTGGACCAACCTGTTCAAGCAATGACGGGTCAACTCTTCTTCGTACTTCATTTTTATAGACCTGCTGGGCAGCGCCTCGCGGTGCTACAACATAGGGAAACTTTTCCGGCCTGGTGCTGTCATCGCTGAGCCAGAGTCCCGTAATTACTGAATTTTCCGGCATGGTAAAATAGTATAATATCTCCTGCTGCCGGATCGTATGGTTTTCATATACTTCGGAGAGGTAAAACTCTGCCCAGTCCCCATGTTCTGTGAAGCTAAGGGATTGTTTCGTGATAAGAACTTTTTCATCGTTACTGTTCAATAGTCCCGCTTCATTGCTGTCACGATCCCAGGTAGACTTCATGGCATGTATTATTGCTTCTTTTTCTTCTTTCTGTATCGGACCGTCAAAGAAGAATTCGTATAGTTTTTCCGCTTTATCCTGATCCCTGAACATTTTGTTTCCGTTGTAGAGAAAGGGCTGGGCGAAAAAGTTGTAGAGATTCTGTATGGAGTTTGCGAAAGACCCCTTTTTATCTTTAGATCTGTATTTTGTGCTTTCTTCGTAGAATACTTCTTTGTATATCTCTTCAATATGGTTATTTGCTTTTGTGGAGCTGATATAGCGGTATGGAGAAAGGTAGGCGTTAAGAAGCCCCTTTCTTATCGTTTCGGATTCTGCTAATAACTCTTTTTTTTCATTTATGGATATATCCTGTAAGTACTGTATATCGCTTTCACCGTCTAACTTTACGGTTTTTATCTTTTCTATGAGTTCAAAAGCTTTAACCTGGGGTTGTGTATTAAGAGTAAAAAAGAGAACTGTATTCAAGGAAATTACTATACCAGCAACAAGACCAGCAGGTTTTAGACCGAAGAGGTTTTTAAAATTTTTAAAAGTCACATGGAAATTTTTGAAATAGAGTACTATAAGTGCCACAGGCAACCCTATAAAAACCGTTGCTGTAAAAATTAAAAATAATCCAGATATAAATCCCATAAAGATAAGTTCGCCTTCAAGCAGGATTGGTATAATCTTCCCAATCCATTCAAATTCGAAAAATAATGTAATTAGGTAAGCGCAAAGAGGGATTGCATAAAATAATACTATGATAGAAATATATATTCCAATGATTAGCAGGAAAGTACTTCCTGTAAAAAAGATACTGTTTTTATATTTCTCCTGTGGGTCGGTTGCTGAGAGCAGGTTATACAAATAGACAGCAATACCTGTAAAGAGGAGAAAAAACAGGTGGTATGTTCCTGGGTTTAGTTCACGGAACAGGAAGATCCGCAGCAGGCAGATCATAAATAGGGGTATCTCTATGCCATAAAACAGTTTTAGCAGTTTTAGGGGTTCTTTCCTGAATTTTGTAATTCCGAGAATTATAGCAGCCAGAGGAATCAGCATTGCCAGGATAGCAAAAAATGTAAAGTCCATGGGAATAAAACCTGTCATTGTTTTCTTTACTATCGGTACAAGCATATTGGGGATAATAACATAGGCGGTAAATATCCCAAATATAAGATTCCATGACCAGAATATACCGTAGGAAATCATCCGTTTATTAAAAATTTTTTTCAGTTTTTTTATATGTGCCTGTTTCATTTTTTTTTGTTACTCCCTTATGTGTTGTATTTCTAGCAAAATTCTAATTGTTAGAGGGTTCCATTTAAAATTCGTTTCACTTCCCTGAAAAGGGTTAAGTGAAATACCTTCATCTTTTTTGTTTCCCAGTCTATTTGCTTATCAAACAGTATGGAAACAAGAATCCAGGTTTTTTCTTTTCCCATAACCTGTGCCCAGACCCGTGAGGAAAAATCATCTGTGGTGAAAGAGGGGGACTGGAACCAGTACGAAGCTGCAAGATCCCGGTGCTCAAAAGTTAAGGTCTTCACTGGAAAGGAGCTATTCATAAGAACTGTAGCTGTGGCCGATTGTTTGATAGTAAGGCCCTCTCCTGTGAGACAATCTTCCGGTGAATGGTGGTTTCTCCAATTATGGTTAAGGGCGATCAGCATAGTCCCGGAAAGGTTGTTCCACTTAAACTTCTTTTTTACAGCTTTATCTCCCCGATTCTTTTGCAGGAATGAGCTTTCCAGTTTTGTCAGAGGAACTGGTTTCAGGCTAAAGGAAGCAGGTAACTGCAAATTGAAATTGGTTTCGGCATACGCAGAGAATTGAAGCGTATTTCGTTCCTGATGGAGCCACAAAGCAACCAGCAAAAATGGGATCAGAAAAAAATAGAGTTTGATGCTCGCTGACTTACCTGCTTTATCTTCACTGGAGCACTTCTGAGGTGATAATTCATTATTTGATTTATCTGAGCCGTTTTTGAGCATAAACCAGGCAAAAATACAGGCGAAGATAAAACCTGTTAATCCAAGGGGAATATGGATAGCTGCGGCAATTTTTGGCATCAGAAGCGCTGTTTCTGTTATAACCAGGATAACTATTCTTAAAATATTAAAAGCAGTCAAAGCTGTAAAAAAAAGAATCAGGGATACAAACCAGCGTAGGTTAAGCCGTTTTTGTTCCATCCAGGTAGCTGTGAAAAAGAAGAGGAGCCCTGACCAGAGTCCTTTTAAGCCGCTGCATGAAAGGTCTACCTGAGCAGCGCTGTTTTCGATAATTATAATTGTTTCCCGTGATATATTGGCAATCCCCAATGCTGATAGGGCCTGTTCCGCTATTTCTGCGGAAAACATGCGCATGGGGAAGCCCAGATATGTATCAAAATTATTACCAAAAGGGAGTGTTTGTATGATCAGAATAACGGGGATCAGACCTTTTTTCCATACATCAAATGGAAGATAGAGACCCAGAAGGCTGTACATGCTCAGAGCAAAGAAGAGGCTTGAGAAAATATTGATTTTGATAAAGTATTCGAGCAGGATATAGCAGGTAACAGAGCAAATAAGAGATATTAGAGGGGGCCAGTTGAGCCTGAGCCTTATTATCTTACTTTTTACCTGATTTCCAGGCAGAGGATTTTTTATTGTTTTATTGTATATTTTTTGGATGAGAAGCCCGGTAATTCCAATAAGTATAATAAGGCTTAACCTGTTTGATGAGTAAGAAAAGGATTTTCCGATCCACAGAATGGTCCGGGAAAACAGGATGATCATAAGTGACCAGAGAACTATATCCGGTATTCTTACTTTATTTTTAAACAGACTTTTGAATAAACTCAAAAAGTTCTGAAAGGAATATATGTTCTTAATATTTATTGAATGAGACATTATTTCAGCTTCCTTTTTTGATCCCAGTTTCCTTTAATTTATAAAAACTATGTGAAAAGACTATGAAGTGAATGTGAATTCCTGAAAATAATATAATTTGATATGGAACAGGTCTGGGTTTTAATTCTTTGATAACTTGAAATCAATAATGTTGTATTCTCTTTATTTCAGGCTAACCACAGCTTTTCTTATTTACAGTCCAGGTTTATGATGTTAAAAGATTCCTCTAAGCAATTACACTAAAATTATTAAATTTAACAAAACAGGAAATTTGAGGAGTGACACTTGGGTACAATTATAAGTTTAATAAATTTAAAAGGTGGTGTTGGAAAGACAACTTGCTGTGTAAATATTGCTGGTGAATTTGCAAACAGTCACAAAAAGGTTTTAGTTATAGATATGGATACTCAGGCTAATGCCTCTGTTCTTCTTATGAACCCTGTGAATTATAATCGTAAGATATTATTGGAAAATGAAAATAACAACTCTGAAAACAATATTATATCAAAAACTATCTATCAGGTTTTTCGTGATGAAATCTATGATGAAAAAAAATTTTCATTTGATAATACAATTATAAAATCAGTAATAAAAATAAATGGGAATAAGAGGATGGCTCAGGAACCTCTTCCAAACCTTGATCTCATACCTACAACATACCATTTACAAACTCTTGAACAGAATATAGTAAACTATGATCGAACTAAATACATTATTTTAAATAAAGTACTGAAAAAAATTAAGGATAAATACGATCTGATTTTCATTGATTGCCCACCAAATATTTATACAGCAACAAAAAATGCATTATACGCATCAGACTTTTATATAATACCTACCTTACCTGATTATTTATCAATGAGCGGCATTCACCTTTTAATTAACCAGCTTAACAAGATAATTGAGATAAAAGAGGAAGAAACTGAAAAATCAGTTAAGTTGCTTGGTATACTATTAAACAATGTAGATGGTCGAACAAATGTACATAAAGAAGGCATAAAAAATATTGGTCACAGGCTTGATTTATTTAAACAGGAGAAGATGGTAAATGAGAATGCTGTAATTTTTAACACAAGAATTTCGAAAACGGTAAAAATTAATGAAGCATCAGGAGAGTTTCTGCCCATCTGTTTAAACTCACCAAGGGATAAAGCAACAGGCGAATTCAAGTCACTTTGTACTGAAATTTTAGATCAGATTTCGGTAAATAAGGAGTAAGTAAAATGGCTCAGCAGGAAGTAATTAAAAAAATAACTGAAATACTTAATTTTTTATTTGTAGAATCTGATTACAATAAACTGGATCAGGATAAGGTTGTTAAAACAGTATGTGAGTTTGAAGATAAAATCCGTGATTGTTTTAAGAAGGATAATGAAATTGAATTGTTTTTTCAGAGCAAAGAAAATTTTCGAACAATTAGTGATCTCAAGACATTTGTAAAAAACAAATTAGAAATAAAGATAACTTCAACAAAAAGGAGTGATATTGAAAATGAATTATCTCTAAAATGTTTGGAACAAAATTTTGATATTGTTTTTTTAAAAAAGAATTTGCAGCAAAAAGAAAAATTAAAAAAGAAAATTAAATCATCTAAAAAAATAGAAAATAAAGCGGTCTACTGGTTTGGTTTATCCGAAGATGAATTAATTAAAGATTTGAATAGTACAAAAAAATATTCCTCAATATTTGTTCTAAAGGAAGCTGCTAAAACTCTTTTAAATTCAAAACAAAAAAAACTTAAAACAAGAAAAAGTATAATTTATGCAATCATTGCTACTGTAAAGAAAGAGAAATCAACCATGCAAATCGGTTCCTGATATGACTTTATATGATAGTTCATTTTTAAAAAAAATATCGGAAAGAGAACTTCAACATCTACTTGAAATTCACCCATACCTTATTAAACCTAAATTTATAGCAGCAACTTATGAACCACAGAAGAGATTAAAATCCGGGCTGGCTGATCTTGTTTTCTATCTGAAAAATGAGATCATTATTGTTGAGTTAAAAATAGTACCTCTTGATAATAGTTGTGTTCTTCAACTGAATGGATATTTAAATGATATCAAGGAACTGTTTCCAGAAAGAAAAATATCAGGAATTATCGTTGGAGAAAAACCAAAAGAAAATGTATTAACACTCGCAGGCAATCTTGATTTTCCAATCGAAGTAAAAATAATTAATGATGATATTCCAATTTTTATTAAAATCTGTGACAAATGCAGAAAAGCAAATGACAAAACAAACAGATCATGTGTTTTTTGTAATAGCAAAAGATGGTTAGGTTAGGGTGCATTTTATGAGTATTTTAAAGCAATTTTATTAAATAGAGATTCCCAATATATTGATGGAAAAATCATCCATCCTCTTTTTTATTTGATAGATTTTTAAAATTAATCTACATTTTTATAAATAATCACAGAGAGCTAAAACTGAATGGAGGAATGATTAAATGAGTGATTTCGGAACAATGGTCATCTTTTTAAGAAAAGATGGGGAAGATATTGGAGAAAATGAAGTTGAAACTCTCATTGATTTTATTACAGCAAAAGCCAAAGAAATAGATATTACAGACTTTATGGGTGAACCCCTTGCATTCATGCCTTCATCTTTTTCATCAGACGATGAAAGTTGTGAAGGAGTGAGTATTATTCTTACTGAATACTGGATGGATGAAGAGATGGAATCCCAATATATGGATATTTCAACTGAAGATGCTGACAACTGTAAACCATTACTGGATATTGTTCAAAAAGAGTTTGAAAATACATATAAAATTGAATTTTATCACGGTGACTGGTAAATTTAAGCTTTGATTTAGGAAGCTCTGTTGTGTATCAAAGTAACCATCTATATTAACAAATCAAAATTCTAAAAAACGACCTTTATCCCGGTTTTTATGATACATGAAAGAGAAATATGAATCGAATATTAGTAACAGGAAATGCCGGATCAGGTAAAACATATTTATCGCAGAAGATCCATTCAATTCTTGATATACCACTATATAGTATGGATTCTATTGTTTGGAAACCTTACTGGAAAACTGCTTCTTCAAGTGAAATAAAAAATGAAATTGATAAAATCATAAGCAAAAAAAAGTGGATTGTTGATGGAGTATCCTCAACAATTCAAAAGTCTGCAGATTGTGTGATTTTTATAGATTGCACAAGGAGAAAATCATTTTTTAGGGTTTTTAAACGAAATTTACCTTATCTATTCAGATCACGGCCAGGCTTGCCAGAGAATTGTCTGGAAATTAAAATAATTCCCAGGCTGATTAATATAATCTGGAACTTCCCGAAAGATGTTAAGCCAGGAATTTTAAAAACAATGAATCAGGAATCAGGTCAATTGAATTATCATTTCAAGAAAAGGGAGGAAGTAAATACTTTCTTAAAACAAGGATATTGAATTTATCTTTACAATTACTTTAAGATTTCTCTAATATCTTTTAATGGAGATGACTTTGAAATTTTTTAAATTATTAATAATTGCGGTTTTAATGACATCCTGTTCAGTGAAAGAACTTCACCCTCTTTCACTCAACCAACCAGATTATACGAACACATTAACCAGAAGGGGTGGATCGATATCTGTTCCTGATGATTTTAGATTTTTCCTGAGCAAAAAACTGCATAAAGGTATTATAACACAATTCGACGGATCAGGGATTAAGGGCAGCTTTGAAAAAGTAGAATATAAGTATAAAATGTCCAACAGGAAACTTGCTGATTACTATCTTGAAAATATTCTTGATGGATCTAATGAGAAAGCTATCAGAAAAATAATTGGTAAAGATCTGTATTTAATTACTGCAATATCAAAGGATAGAACAGAAGAGATTCTTACAGCTTTATACATGATCAATCAGAGGACTCTATACATTGTGCAGATGACATCTGACATAGACGTGTTAACAACCAAAAATGATGTTGCCTTTAAAATCATCAATAGTATTAAAAAAACAGATATAAATTTAAATGAACGAATTCGAAGGGGTTTCATTAAATTCAAGGCTTCTGATACTGACTATAAATGGTATGGAGATCTGAAAAAAGAGATTGGCTTCAAAATTTACTCTAAAAAGAGTAAATTTAGAATCACTCTTACTAAAACAAAACACAAAAACATAGACCAGTATGTGAAAAATATCACTTCTAAAAAGTTTGATATAATACCCTTTGAAACAGATATTTTAATAAAAGATAAAAGAATCAGAAAAAAAAATGTTGGGATTTCTGATAACTCTAAATATTATTCTTCAGTTTTTTTTATTTTTAGAGATGGAACTCATAATATATTAGTTACAATATCATATAAGAAAATTAAAAAACTTAAACCTCTGGAAGTTGTTAATCATATTTCTGTTAAAACACTATTAAAATATCTTATTTATTAATCCCCGAAACCTGTGAATTACGAAGTTTATATTGATTAAACATAGATTTTGTAATAGCTTCAAGAGCTTGAAATAGTACTATCCTTTTTAATCATATGGTTCTTCATATTCATCCTCAAATTCACAAAGAGGTGGAGGTTTTAGCAATGGAAAATAGTATACCAAAAAGGGCATCGTTCTTTTTAGTTCCGGCAATGGCTCTTGTTGCAGCAAGTGGAATGATTTATGAGCTATTGATAGCAACCATATCAGGGTATATTCTTGGCGATAATGTAACTCACTTTTCTATTATAGTTGGAGTTTTCCTCTGTGCTATGGGAATTGGAGCTCTTCTATCAAGGCATATCCATAAAAACCTGATGCGTTTTTTCTTCAGGGTTGAGATCCTGCTCGCAATAGTTGGACTGCTCTCTTCCACAGTTCTTCTTTATGTGGGTTTTGTAATTGGTGTTGAGTATATTTATGTAATATGCATGCTTTCTTTTACATGCCTGATAGGTTGCCTTGTGGGGCTTGAAATTCCAATTCTTTCAAGATATCTGGAAGATTTTGGAGGAAGCAGAATCTCGATCTCCAATATTCTGGCTGCAGATTATATAGGTTCTTTAATTGGATCAGTCTGCTACCCATTTTTACTTCTTCCATTTCTTGGTCTTGTTAGCACATCTGCTGTTGCTGGTTTAATCAATATTATTGTTGCAGTTTGCTGCGGTTACTATTTTAGAAAAGAGATCAAAAGTATCAAACTATACAGTTTTTTCTGCATTGTTATAACAGGGCTTTTAATCACACTCTTTTTCATTTCCGGAAAGCTCTTTAACTATTTTGAATATAACGCTTACAGAGATAAAATTGTTCATAGCGAGCAATCAAAATATCAAAGAATTGTCATGACTAAAGGCAAACTGAATAAAAAGGGTTTAAAAGCAGGATATCTCCCAAGAAGATGGAAAGAGGATTTTAGATTATTCCTTGAAGGGCATCTTCAGTTTTCAAGTATAGATGAATACAGATATCATGAGGCACTCGTTATTCCTGCACTATCAATGATTGAAAACCCAGAGACAGTTTTGATTTTAGGTGGCGGTGATGGTCTTGCCGCAAAACAGGTTTTTAAATTTAAATCTATTAAGAAGCTGACTCTTGTTGATCTGGACAAAAAGGTAGTAGATCTTGCAAAAAACAAAAAGGATTTTATAAAGATAAATGGAAACTCTCTTTCCGATAAAAGGATTAATATAATTATTGGCGATGCTTTTTCATTTATCAGGAAAAATAAAGAGAAATATGATCTTATAATATCCGATCTGCCTGACCCCCATACACCAGCGCTATCAAGGTTTTACTCAGTTGAGTTTTATCTGAGAATTCAGAAATCCCTTTCAAAGAAAGGTATTTTTGTTTCACAGTCCACATCTCCTTACTTTGCCAGGCGTGCATACTGGGCCATTGGTAAATCTTTAGAAACAGCTGGTTACTCCGTATTATCCTATCATGCAAATGTGATGGCATTTGGTGACTGGGGTTTTCATATGGCTAAGAGAACTCCATTTGGTGGGAAACCAATTAAACTTTCAGTAGATACAAAATATTTAACAGACCAACAAATTCCATCCATGTTCATCTTTGGAAAAGATGTGGAAAAGGTTGCTGTTGAATCAAATACTTTAGATAATATGAAGCTTTTTACTTATTATAATGCGGATGATTGGGATGAATACTGATTTAATAATTGCCTTTTGAAAAAATACAATAAAACTATTAATTATTAAATATAGGGAATCTCTAATAACTGATCTTTTTACGAAACACAGCGTTATAACAAAAATAAAACTGTAGTAAAATCAACCCGTTGTTTTTTGTTATGCCTTGTTTTTCATCAAAAAATCTAATTATTAGAGGTTCACTATAGTCATATTAATAGTTGAGGTTATAGGAAATAAACCTGATAAATTCTGGTGCTGAAGTTCAAGTTCTGGAATGAAAATTTCAGGTTTTTATAAAGAATTATTGCTTTGAAAAAAGCATTGGTAATTGACATAAAGAATGAATTTCTTTATTGTTTAAAGTATCTTGTTCGAATCAAAAAAACAACTATCAGAGGGAACAAATGGAAATTTTTAAAGAGTTTACAGTTGAAATCGTTTACATTGTTTTAGCTATTCTAATTCTTCTCGTTGGGAAAGTTACATTAAATATTTTAACTCCATATAAAATCGATGATGAACTTACAGCAAAAGATAACCCTGCATTTGGTATTAGTATTACAGGTTATTATCTGGGAATTCTTATAATTTTTATAGGAGCTTCAATAGGAGAGTTCAAAACAGATGAAATCTGGTCATCCACAATGTACTTTGAAATTCTTAAAGATTTTGGTTGGGCGATGGTTGGTATTGTACTTTTAAACTTTTCAAGATTATTCGTAGATAAACTAATTTTTTCTAAATTCAGCACACGAAAAGAGATCATTGAAGATAGAAATGCCGGTATGGGAGCATCAGAGTTTGGAGTTTATATTGCCTCTGCACTAATTCTTGCCGGAGCGATTAGTGGTGATGGGACTGCAACAGGTTTAGGAAAAATGGGGAATTTTATTACTGTTCCAGCTTTCTTCCTTCTTGGAATTGCCGGATTTATAATAAGTGGCTGGGTTTACCAGTTGATTACAAAATATGATTTTCATAAAGAGATAGAAGCAGACAATGTTGCAGCTGGTGTTGCATATGGCGGAAAATGCATTGCAATAGGTATTATCATGATGAAAGCTGTATCCGGAGATTTTGTCTCATGGGAAGAAAATCTGATGCAGTTTGGATGGTATTTCTTCTGTAGTATATTTCTGATAATTGCTGGTAGAATAGCAATAGGACTTGTTTTAATGCCAAAGAGCGATACTTATAAAGAGATAGTTGAAGATAGAAACCTAAATGCAGGGCTATTGGAAGGCGGAATTGTTGCTGGTTTAGCAGCAGTAATAAGCATACTTTTATAGGATAGAGGGATTTTAAAGATGGAAAATAATGAAAACAATACAGTAAGTACTGGGAAGGCTTTTGGAATTATTGCTTTTGTTCTCACAATTTCAATAATTCTTTTTGTAGCCCCTCTCAGTATTGGTTCAAAGCTATACATATATATATTTCTGATTGTTATTCCATGCTATATTCTTTTTAAGAAAAATTTTTACAAAGAAACTTCACAAAGTGTTTTTTTTAAGGGAAAAATCTGGAATAACCTTAATTTTGCAGGAAAAGTATCGTTTGTTTATATAGCTTGTTTTGTGTTATTCTGTGGAACCATTCAGTTTTTTAGATATTACTTTGGAAATGATGTTAATTTCTTTGATATCACTCTTCAATATATTGCTTTTGCCACTCCTCTTGTAATTCACTGGATTTACAAACTATTTAAAGAGAAAGAGGCGGCTCTTCAATATATATCTGATATTTTTTCACTTTGGCTTATTGGCTATGGCTTAATTTGGTGTTCAATTATTTTATGGTATTTAATGATAGAGTCTGATTAATTATGAAAAAAAATACTTTAATTATTATTGTTATTGTGTGCATGTTGATCTTTCCATTTTCACTTATGCTGGGTATGTTTACGACAAATCTCGCAGCAAGAAGTGTCTTTTTCAGATCTATACATCCCGGGTACTATTACTCTGCTTATCACTCTTCCCGCAGTGGCTACGGAGGAGGAAGTTATCGTGGGGGTGGTCCAGGAATTGGAAAGTAAGTATAGGGAACTCTAATAACTTGAATTTTGATTGAAATACAGCGTTTATAAAAGCTTTCAGTTTTATAAAATCTCTGTATGAGAAAAAAATAACGAGCCGATTTTATTACAGTTTTTTTTTGGAAATAACAAAGTATTTCGCCAAAAGAGGAGTTATTAGAGGTTCCCTTAAGTAGTTCACTTAAAAGGCAGTTATTAGAAATTCACTACACAGTTCTACAGTCAAATCTTAAATTTATCCTATATTAGGTAAGGGAGCAAACAATAGCTCAAAATTATCTTTGCCTTTTTGTGTATTCCACTCAGAATATTACATTCTTATTATTTTTTTAGTTGAGTAAAATTCCTGATTCAACTTGATAATATTAAACTTTTTTCATATCATGGCGTTGTAAATTTGAATGAATAACTTGTCTTTGGTTATAAAAAAATAATAGATGATTTTCATAATTTAAAAGTTATGAATTTAACGGTGATAAGATGATATGCAAATTAGATAGTAGAGTTAATTTTTCAGATGTAACAGCAGGATTCCGTTTAAAACTATGTGCTCTTGTCAGAGTTCTTCAGGAAAGTGCGATTGAACATTCAACAATAGCAGGTTATGGTGCAGATGCGATAATTGAAAGTGGTAATGGCTGGGTATTAAATAAACTAATAATAAATATTAAAAGATATCCTCTCTATCGGGAAGAGATCAGAACTGAGACCTGGCACAGGGGGAGTAAAGGTTTCAAATCATATCGTGATTTTGCTATATATGCTGGTGATGAACTTATAGTTACAGTTTCAAGTGTCTATCTTTTTCTTGACCTTAAAGAGAAAAGAATCAAGAGAGCGCCTGCTGACGCAAATGATAAATATAGCGTTGTCGACAAAGAGATAAACCCGGAAAATCCGGAAAAATGGAGACCAGTAAAAGATTTTAAAGCCGAAAATGAGATATCCTTTACAACAAGATTCTCTGATTTTGACCCGATGAACCATGTAAATAACTCATCTTATTTTGATTACATAGAAACTTTGATAGCTTCAGATCATAAAAAAACAGAAATTAAATCTATTAAAATTATGTTCAATAAAGAGATCGGTAAAGATGTTATAAATGTAAAAGCAGGTTCGAAAGAACAGGATGGAAAAAACCTGTTTAAAATAGAACAGGGTGGAACTCTTTATGCATGTGGTGAGTACTTTTAAAATATAATAAATGAATAATACTAAATCAAAAAAATTTGATCTAATAGACCCATTTAACCTTCAAAACAGAGTTGAGGGATTTATATACAAAAGTAAAAGTCGTTTTGGTGATATGAAAATTACCTCTGTAAACGGCAGTCCATGTGAGCAGTATATATTTGGAACTCCTAAAATCCTGCACCTTTCAAAGAATCTCCACCAGGTAAAATCAAAAAAATATAAAGTATTTGAGAAGATTGATGGCACTAATGTACTTATGTTTCGGTATATTGATATCAAGAATAATGAGTATATCTCATACAAAACCAGGCTTTCACCATTTCTAAGGCCTCAACCCTATGGCAACTTTATAAAGCTATGGAAAACTATTCTATCAAAATATGAAGAGGCTTTTTCTGAATTGAAAGAGTCAGAAAACTACTTTGGATTTGAACTTTTTGGAAGCACTTTAAGAATTTTAACAGACTACAAAACTGATTTAGATGCAAAACTCCTCTATGCAATTGATCCTGCAAATGGAAGGGTTTTGTCCCTTGATTATGAGCAAAACCAGACCTTTCCCAAAACAAAATCAATAAATGTTTCAGGCGATATTCACAAAGATTATAATGATCTCCTGAGTTTAAGTGAGAAAAAAGTAAAATCCGGCAAACCATTTGAAGGTGTAATGTTCTACTTTGATGATGGCAATTTTAGTAATATATATAAACTGAAACCACCTGAAGTTATTACACGTCAAAAAAAGTATGGAGAGCTTTACAGCAAAGGTAAAGAGCTATCAAAAAAGTTTTCAAGTGAATATGAAATTCTGAATAACCTGAAATCATATATTAATAAGAATTGGGAAGAGGATCTGAGTAAAAAATATTCCCGCATTATAGAGATAGCAAATGAAGATATCTCAAATGAAGTAAAGTTTAATAACTCAAAATCCATAAAAATAACTAAAAAAGAAGATAAAAACCTGTCAAATCAAACTATTCTATGGCGTTCTGTATGGGGAAGTCATCTCTGGGGCATGGAAAATAAAGATTCAGATAAAGACTGCTGTGTTGTATATCAGGCGGATACAAGAACTATTCTTTTAGGAGCATTTGACAACAATCTTATGCAGATACACCACCACGGAACCAGAAGCAAGAGCTGTGAATTTGATGATCATTATTATGAACTGGGAAGAGCTGTTCAGTTGATCCTGAAAGGTAGCCTTACTGTTCTCTATGGAGTAATGTCTCCTATTGTTGTTGATCAACACTCAACAGCGTTAGAAGAATTACAGGAATTAATAATAAAACAGCCAAGTACTGTTTTTTACAAAGTTCTTATGAGAGATGTCAGAGATAGTGAAAAAGCTATGGATCGTTCTGAAAATCATGATTTTTATCTCAAACATCTAAGAATTGCATGCAGGAATCTTAGGTTTGGAATAACTCTCTTTTCAAAGAATAGGTATGAATTTTTACCAAGTTATGCTGAAGATCCACAGGAACTTTTTGATCTTAAAATGACACTTGTTGAGGTGTATGAAAAATCAGAGCTGCCTGACAGGTTTGATTCCAAACCCTTTGAAGATTATATTCTGAGTTGGAGAAAAAAGAGATTCGAGATGGATTTTAATGATTAGAACTGATTCAGAATTTCTGAAAATATATATGAAACCATTAGTATTAATAGCTGCGGTGGTATTCTGAAATGGGTATATGACTGATAACAAGCTTGAACTAAGGTTCAGAACAAAACGCCAGAAAAATTGTGAAATTGTCAATTTTATCAATGATTCAAAATAATCCTCAATATCATCAGAATTTAACCTGTCAGGATAGCAATTAAAACAATTGTTAAACCTTCTAACAGTCTTTGCATATGGATTAATAGTCTTCTTACTCATCCCATGATTTTAAGTAATTTTATAAAGATTGTTAAATAGGTTTACTTCTATTTTATCCATGGTATAATCCCTTATTGAATTTTCGCCGCCCTTTGCTAAGTATGACAATAGTAATATGTGCATATTTCGGGCCGACTGCTGTAGTGTAGCTTTGTTCAGCAACATCCTTAATTATATAACTATGATTATATATATATAATCATTTACCATTTGGTAAATATCGCAATAAATCATTTAAAAGAATATTGAAATTATCTGAAATATTAATGGGAACCTCTAATAAGTAGAATTTAAATGAAATACAACGTTTATAAAAAGCTTTTAGTTTTATAAAATCTCTGCATTTCAAAAAATAAGAGCTGATTTTATTACAGTTATTTTTGGAAATAACAAAGTATTTCAACAAAAGAGCAGTTATTAGAGATTCCCTAATATTGGTATTTGCATTACTCTGAGTTATCAGTTTCTTGAAAAATTGATGTATTGAGCGATGAGTATTTAGCTTATTCACTAAATCAGAATGATTATTTGAGCGAAAAGGCATATCGGACAAATTCTGAGGTAACACAGGTCCCAATACCTGAACAGTCGTTATAAGGAAAAAATAATGGAAAATGAAAATAAAGATACATCTCAGTCCTTTAAGACCGATAGAGGAAAGACAAAATCCAATGAGATTGATATTCCATCCATCTCTTTGCCAAAGGGTGGTGGAGCTATTAAAGGAATCGATGAGAAATTCTCTGTTAATGCTATAAATGGTACAGCTTCCTATTCTGTTCCACTTCCTTTTGCTCCAGCCAGGGGTGTTTCCCCGGGATTCAATCTGACCTACAATTCAGGCGCAGGAAATGGCGCTTTCGGGTTAGGGTGGGCGCTTAACCTGTCATCAATAAAACGCAAAACCGATAAAGGACTTCCTCAATATCTGGATGGTGAGGATTCTGACACCTTTCTTTTTTCCGAGGCTGAAGATTTGGTTCCGGAATTCCTTAAAGAGTCAGATGGTAGTTTTAGTTTAGATGCGGACGGGAATTACAAATTTAATGAAAAAGAGTCACCGGATGGCTTATTCATCATCAGATTTTACAGACCGCGCGTTGAAGGCCTATTTGCCCGGATTGAAAAGTGGTCTGGCAAGCATTCACAGGAGGTTAAATGGCGGGTAATTACTCCAGAGAACATAACGACTCTTTTTGGCTGGAACATCACATCAAGAATTCATGACCCAAAAGATGAAAAACGGATATTCGAATGGTTGCCGGAATTTGTCTTTGATGACAAAGGAAATTGTGCACATTACATATACAAGAAAGAGGATGATAAAGGGTTTAATACTTCGCTGCTGTATAACAGGAATCGCTTAAAAAAAGGAAAATTAACATACACCAACTTATACTTAGAGAAAGTTCTTTATGGCAATAAGACTCCATATGAAAATTATAAAGATGCTTATCCCAGTGCAGCAGATTATACGTTTGAAACGATATTTGATTATGGGGAGTACGACACCAACGCCCCTTATAAAAAAATAAAGGACTGGGGTTACAGAGCCGATGCATTTTCAGAATACAGGGCTGGTTTTGAGATAAGAACATCAAGGCTCTGCAAGAGAGTTTTGCTGTTTCATCATTTTACAGAACTCCCTGGTGGTTCTGCTTTAGTAAAAACGCTTAACTTTGGATATAACACCTCAGGCGAGTCTGATTTCAACTTTGTTAAATCTATAACTGCCCATGGATACATTAAAAACCCGGATGGGACATATACTGATAAGCACCTGCCACCTATAGAGTTTGAATATCAGGAACACCACTGGAACAAAGAAGTCCTGTCCATTTTATCGGATGATCTGGTTCACGCACCTTCAGGATTGGATGAACATCAATATCAGTTTACTGATCTATTCAACGAAGGGCTTTCGGGCATTCTCACCGAACAGGGAGAGGGCTGGTTTTACAAACGCAATTTAGGTGATGGTAGATTTGAGCAGGCAAAGCTTGTTTCACCCAAACCCTCCTTTGCCGGTCTTGGCTCAGGTTTGCAATTGATGGACCTTGATGCGGATGGAAGTAAACAGATTGTAAATCTTAATAACGAGCCAAAAGGGTACTTTGAATTAAGTGACGAAGAAGAGTGGCAGACTTTTCGGTCATTTGAAAACCTGCCTAATATAAATATGACAGATCCAAACGCAAGGATGATAGATCTTAACGGGGATGGCATACCAGAGGTTTTAATTACCGAAGATACTGTTTTTACCTGGTACGAATCTTCTGGCAGAAAAGGATTTGAAAGTGCCAGTAAAACAATGAAGCCTATTGATGAGGAAAAAGGTCCTCATCTGGTATTTGCCGATCCCGAACAAACAATTTTCCTGGCAGATATGTCGGGTGATGGTTTAACAGATATCGTCAGGATAAGAAACGGAGAGGTATGTTACTGGCCCAATCTTGGTTACAGTAAATTCGGCGCCAGGGTGGGAATGGATTCTGCCCCGGTTTTTGATTCTCCCGATGCATTTAATCCTTCATATCTGCGTTTGGCAGATATTGACGGCTCCGGCACCACGGATATCATTTACCTGGGCAAAAACAAGTTCACATGCTTTAAAAATTTAAGTGGTAATTCTTTCAGCACAGAAGTATTCGAGATAAATGCCTTTCCTGAAATTCACAACCAGGCAAAAATCACTGTTACCGATTTGCTGGGCAATGGTGTCGCCTGTATCGTCTGGTCAAGCTCTCTATCCAGAGATGCACAAGCTCCTGTAAAATACATTGACCTGATGAATAGCAGGAAACCTCACGTTATGATCTCCTATAAAAATAATCTCGGTAAAGAAGTGTCGATGGAATATGCTCCTTCCACAAAGTTTTACCTTGATGACAAGCGTGCAGGAAGGCCATGGATTACCAAACTTCATTTCCCCGTTCATTGCATCTCAAAAACCGAAACAAGAGATAAAATCTCAGGTTACCGTTTTGCCAGTTCTTACAAATATCACCATGGTTATTATGACCATGCCGAAAGAGAATTCAGGGGATTTGGTATGGTTGAACAAACAGATACCGAGGACTTTGATCATTGGGTAAAAGGTAATGGCAGCAATATCGTTGAAGAACATCTGCACCAATCGCCTGTTGCAACTAAACAGTGGTTCCATACAGGAGCATTTTTAAGCAGAGAAAATATTCTTAATCAATTTGCCAGTGAATATTGGTATGAAGAGATGTCCCGGCAGGGTTTTGACGTTGAAAACCATGAATCATCTTTGCCGGAGGCGCAGATTATTTCCGCACAGGGATTAGAGCCATCAATAGTCGATCATCTCAGCGCCCGGGAATGGCAGGAGGCTCTTAGAGCCTGTAAAGGCATGGGACTGCGATCGGAAGTGTTTGCTATGGATGCGCCATCATCAGGAGCAACGCAGGACCAAACAGAAAAACAACTAACACCCTATTCTGTTGAAACATGCAATTGCATCATTGAACTGTTGCAGCCGAAAGGGCAGAACGAGCATGCAATATTTACTGTTAAAGGATGTGAGGCTGTCACATACAGCTACGAAAGGAACACGGAAGACCCGCGCATTGCACATTCCCTGAATATTAAATTTGACGAATATGGAAATGTATTGGAGTCTGCTTCGGTGGTTTATCCGAGAATAAAAACGGACACTTCCCTGCCTATAGAAACTCAGGGGGCCCAGAGCAAGACACTTATTATCTATACACAAAATCGATTTACCAATGATATAGACACAGATGATGCATACTGCCTTAGGCTTCCCTCAGAAGCAAAAACTTACGAATTGAAAGGTGTTGCTAAAGCCGGATCGTTGTTCAAATCAGGAGATTTTGATGACATCCTTTCAACAGCCATTGAAGTGGATTATCACAAAACTGAGGCAACTCCCGCTAAAGGCACCTCACAAAAAAGATTGATTGAACACATATGTACTCTTTATCGCAGCAATAACCTGAGAGACGCCCTGCCGTTGCATAAACTGGAGTCAATGGCGCTGCCTTTTGAAAATTATCAATTGGCTTATTCACCAGCTCTGATCACAAATATATTTGGCGCTAAGGTAGATGAAGACCTGATGCTGGAAGGTAAATTCACCCAAAGGGAGGGGGATAACTGGTGGATCAGGTCAGGAACAACACAATTTGTTGATATCGCGGATGCCATAGCAGACGCCAAAGCCAGATTCTATCTCCCTGTTTCCTATACCGATCCCTATGGTGCCAAAACCAGGGTTAGATATGACAGTAACTATCACTTCTTCATTGAAGAAACCGAAGATGCGCTAGGAAACAAAGCCAAGGTTAAATCTATCAATTTCAGAACGCTTTCACCAGAGCGGATGAAAGATCCGAATAACAATATGACAGAGGCCATCACCGATGAACTGGGACTGGTGAAGGCAGTGGCTGTACTTGGAAAAGGAGATGAAGCTGATGATCTTATTGGCCTGAATGAATTTTCCTCCCAATCTGAGAATATGCTGGTTAATGATTTCTTTAATGCACCGGCATCTGATCTGCTGGTTACTATGGGAAAAGAACTGTTGCAGCATGCCACCGGACGGTTTGTTTATGACTTTGATGTTTATAAAAAATCCGGTAAACCTGTGGTAGTTGGCTCCATCGTCCGGGAAGAGCATTTTATTAATAACAATGATTCACCTGTTCAGATCAGTTTTGAATACTCCAACGGACTTGGTCAGGTGGTAATGAATAAGTTACAGGTTGAACCGGGACTGGCAAAGCAGGTGACTGTAAGTGGTGATAACTCTTATACAGTCACTGACGTTGATACCTCAAAGCTTACCCCTAAACAGCTGCGCTGGATAGGTAACGGCAGAACTGTGCTCAATAACAAAGGCAATTCCGTAAAACAATACGAGCCATATCTTTCAGTAACACACCATTACGAGGATTTAAAAGAGCTGGTTGAAACAGGCGTTACTCCAATTCTTTATTATGATGCACCGGGACGGCTTATCAAAACAGAGATGCCCGATGGTACTTTATCGCGCACGGAATTTAATTCATGGAAACAGATTGTATACGACTCCAACGATACCATTCTGGAATCACCCTGGTATCATAAACGATCTAACCGTCTGATAGATGCCGAGCTTATTGCAGCAGGAAAAGACCCGGAGAAGGAAAAAACTGCTGCTGAAAAAGCTGCAAAACATGCCGACACCCCTGTGGTACAACATCTGGACACTTTAGGAAGGCCTGTCTTATCTATCGACCATAATAAACATTTAACTGCTGATGAGGATCTGTTTTACCTGACCAGAGTCGCTCTCGATATCGAAGGTAATCTGCGCAAAGTAACAGATGCACGCGGTAATGTGGTGATGCAGTACAAATACGACATGTTGGGGAATAAAATTTATCAGCGTAGCATGGATGCCGGAATGCGCTGGTTATTGATTAATATTTTGGGTAATCCCCTGCGCACCTGGGATAAACGCGATCACGAATTTCAATATTTTTTTGATATTCTGCACCGGCCAACCCACAGTAAAGTTACTGGAGGCGACGGAGATACTCCTTTGAACCATATTATTAACCGTGTTTTTTATGGCGAAACAGAAACGAATCCCGAACTGAAAAATCTCAGAGGGCAGGTTGTTAAACAATACGACACTGGTGGTGTTATAGAAACGCCTGAATATGACTTTAAAGGGCAGGCAAAATACAGCACCCAGAGGTTATTTAAAAATTATAAAGGATTAGTCAACTGGGTAGATGCCAACTTAATCAATTCTCTGGAACCTGAAAGTTTTACTTTTACTACAGAAACAGATGCACTGGGTAGAGTTACCCGCCAGAAAGCACCCGATGGCAGTATTGTCATGCCATCTTATAATGAAACAGGGCTGCTCAACAGCCAAAGTGTCACTCATGCCGATCCTGCTGTTACCACTGACTATATAAAAGAGATAGACTACAACGAAAAAGGTCAGCGTAAAAGGATCATTTACGGTAACGATGTCATAAGTAACTTTTATTATGACAAGGAAACCTTCAGGCTGAACAGGTTTGAGACCAAACGCCAAAGCAATGACCCTCTGCAGGATTGGTATTATACCTATGACCCTGTAGGAAATATCACCCATATCGAAGATAAAAACATTCCAACAGAGTTTTTTGATAATCAAAAAATCGTCGGTGTGTCGGGGTACACTTACGATGCCCTCTACCGGCTGGTGGAGGCCAGCGGCCGGGAGAATAGTTCTCTGCAATCGTTTGATAATAATGACAACTGGCATGATACCGCTTTTATGCATCTTATGAACCCCGGTGATCCAATGGCAATGCGGAATTACACACAATACTTCCTGTACGACTCTGTGGGTAATATAATGCAGATGAGGCATAGTGCAGACGGTAATAACTGGACAAGAGATTACAACTATCAGGCCGCCAACAACCGCCTTGTAAATACCCAGGTAGGTTCGAATATTTATAGCTACCAGCACCATTCAAAGCACGGATACATAACCGACATGCCTCACCTGGAAGAAATGGGCTGGAATTTCAAAGAGGAACTGGTTAAAACTATCCGCCAGAGGCGAACTGATGGGGGAACTCCGGAAACTACGTATTACCAATATGACGGGCAAGGGCAACGAATAAGAAAGATAACCGAGAATCAGGCTGATCCAGGTGATACTCCCGGCAAAAAAGATGAGCGGATTTATATTGGCAGCTATGAACTATATAAACAATACACTGGTGCAGATGCTGGACTGGAACGTACCACCCTTAGCCTGATGGATGAAGAACACCGCTTTGTGATGATAGACACCGAGACCAAACCGAAGATGTTACTTGGTATACCTTTGGGCAGAACCAAACCTACTCAAACCATACGTTATCAACTTAATAATCATCTTGGTTCTGCGGCTCTTGAGCTGGATGATATGGCTAAGGTAATAAGTTATGAAGAGTTTCATCCGTTTGGTACCACAGCATTCCAGGCCAAAAATGCAGCGATTAAAACAGCGGCCAAACGGTATAGATATACTGGCATGGAGCGGGATGAGGAGAGCGGACTGGAATATCATAGCGCAAGGTATTACTTACCATGGTTGGGAAGGTGGCTGAGTAGTGATCCTGTTGGGATCGGGGATGGTGTGAATCTGTATGCATATGTTGGAGGAAATGTAGCCGGATTTGTGGATACAACAGGTTTGAATAAAACAGTAAGAGCAAAAGATCGTTTTGCATATTATAAAAAATGGCTTAAAATTCTTTTAAAGGATAAAAATATAAGTGCCAGTGAGCATAGATCAGCAATTGATCTAATGGAAAATATCAACACGAGTACTGAATTTACAAATGATAAAAAAGTAAAGTTTCTCGGACATATTTATAAGGCCGTAACTTTACCCAACCCTGAAAACAGAAAAAATTTAGATAATATTGTAGAATCACGTAGAGAAAAAACTGAAACTGGGTCGAGGGAATCAATGGTAGTTTTTGGTGATGTAGAAGAAGAGACGCTATCTAAAGACTTAAACGTTGAACAGCATGAAAATAAAATAAGGTTATTTAAAAGTGGAAAAAGTTTTCGAACCAAGACTGATTCAGGAGTGCACATAAAAGTTAAAATATTTCTTAAAGCAGAAGAAGGTAAATACCAACAAAAAAATGAGAATGCCTTATCGAGTATAAAAGAACAGGAAGAGGCCATTGAAGAAACTATGCACCAGGAAGGTATTACTGTAGACATTGAGTTTGTGGATTCTGAAGAGAAGAACAAAAAGAATTCATTTGTAAATACTGTTAAAGTTGATTTGTTATATGGTGTTGATGCCGGTAATTGGTGGGGTTCGTACAAAACATTTGCCCATGAAATTTTCCATTTATTGGGATTGGATGACCGTTATGAATACAGGACCCACTATGATAATAACGGTATGACTAGAGAGACACGGTTAGGATGGTACAAGGAAGGTTTGGAAAGAAGAATAAGTGGTTGTTCTGATAAAACTCTTCCCGGAGTTATGAAAAATCAGAGAGATGATACAACACTTACGGAGTATGAAGTGGGA
Source organism: Desulfobacterales bacterium (assembly GCA_024226555.1). Taxonomy (GTDB): domain Bacteria; phylum Desulfobacterota; class Desulfobacteria; order Desulfobacterales; family JAAELO01; genus JAAELO01. The sequence goes on from JAAELO010000848.1 coordinate 78,856, forward strand.
GTATTAAAATCAGGCGGAATTACACAGTGCAAAATGAATGAGCTTAACAATCTAAGATAAAATTATTATAAATCAATGAAGGATATCATTATGAAAAAGCAACCTGAAAATAATATAATATCCAGGAAAATCAAAATTTATAAATTCGATTTAAAATCCAATAAACAAAAAAAGACTTTCGAGGATATTTACAAAAAAAATGAAGGTAATTGGTCTGCTATCAAATCCGAACTCAATGAGGAAGACGGTTTTACGCCAGCAATTAAAAAAAATCTGGAATTCACCCATCACCTTGCAGACTGGAGTAGTAATAATGAAAATCTTGTTCTGGTTTTTCAAAAAGATGACCAAATAAATTCACTACGCGATATTGCAGCAAAATATAGTAAAACAACATTTATTCAAAAAGTAAAAGATATTGCAATAACAGAGTCGGAAGAAGAGAAAACAGCTTTTGCCGTCAATCTTCATCGCGGACTTTTCCATCTGGAATCAACCGTCATGCTGGTTAACATAATCAAAGACCCGCAGGTATCGATATTAAACGACACTATTGGTGCTAATGTTGCAAAGATTTTAGAAAAAGATTCCGATTTCAATATTAAAATCACTTCTGTCTACGAGATCATTAAAAATGAAGAGGTTTTTAAAGAGATCCCTTCCGAAAATCATGAAGAGGTAAAAAAACAGCTCAAAACCCTTCAGCGAATCACTGCCATAAGTCCGGATACAGATGCATTGCCGGTGTTGTTTAACGCAAATGTGCATTCAGCCACTCAGATTTCTGCAATGCCTAAAACACAATTTATGTCGTTTATGAGCAAGAGTGGTTTGGATGAAAACACTCTGGAGCAGATTCACAGCAATGCCCAACAGGTACAGGTGCGCAATGAACAATTTATGGTATCTGTAAGGGATGCTGGTCGACCTACCGGCATAGATATGATTGATAAAAGCCTGAGTGTCAGAAGTGGTTCTCAAACAAAAATGATGAAATCAAATACCGCTTCATGTGATTTAGCTGAATATGCTGAGGAAAGCATTTTCAGTAATAACCTTTCCTGGGATCTGCTTTTTGGCGATGCTGATTTTTGCGAATGCGGGGAGTGTAATTCCGTGTATGGCGCTGCGTCCTATTATGTGGAGCTCTTGCAATATCTTCGAAACAACAATCTTGAGCTTGCTGCCGATGGGCCAATAAAAATAAAAACAGATCCCAAAGACTTTTCCGGCACGCCTCTCGAAAAACTTTTTAACCGCAGGCCGGATCTGGGCTGCCTTGAACTCACCTGCAAAAACACCAAAACCATTTTACCCTATATTGATCTGGTAAATGAGGTCATGGAAAATTATGTAGCCTTTAAGCACCTTAAACCTTTTAATATTGAGGATGAAACCAGCGGTGAATTACTTTCAGAACCTCAGCATACCGAATATCAGGCGTATTGTATTTTGAAAAACGAGGTCTATCCCTTTACTTTGCCATATCATCAACCCATTGATGCAGCAAGAATTTACCTCGATTACCTTGATACCAGCCGTCATGAGCTGATAGATACTTTTAGAAAGAATAACGCATGTTATGATACGGAAATCACCCTTTTAAAAAATGAGGAACTTGACAGAGCAGCCGATGCCGAATTTTTGGGACTGACCAAAGAAGAGTATATAATACTGACAAAGGAATGCTTTGTCAGCAAGGCATTAATGGATAAACAGACAAATAAAATCCATACCGATACCGAATACCAGCAGATAATTGGTGTAAAACCGGTCTGCCAGTATTATGGTTATGATGACGAAGATGTTATGCTGGGCGAAGATGGCCTGACCCTTATCAGGAAAGAGTTTCTACGACGCACGGGTATCGATTACTTCGATCTGGTCGATCTGTTAGAAACAAACACTATCAATCCCTTCCTACCAAAGGGCAGGGCAAAATCTATTATGGAGAGCCTGCACTTCAGCTATCGCTTTTTGCAAAACTATGCCAGGGAGCATGGCCTGGATAAAATGGCCCGGGACCTTGTAACCGGAGAAAAATTGGCTGATCTCGTACCCTGGCTTATAGAACTGATAGAGTGGCTGACTAATAAAAATGTCCTTACCTGCCCCAAATCGAGCAAGGATGATATTGAAATAAGCGATAAAGACATTATCCACTGGGTAAAATGCCATTTTGAAAAACTGGGTAAAATTATTGTAATCGAAAGTGGAAAAGGATGTGTGGATGGGAAGATTGTATTTTATGAATTAGAAGGCTCTAATACAGCTCTGTTCGTTGAAGATTGTAAAATTATTATCAGTGGTTATTCAGATAAACTGGTTGAAATCGGAACCATTGATAAAAAAACCGGAAAAGTGACGCTCACCACCACAGATGTACTGGAATTAGAATCTTTCAGAGATAAACCTTTTATCGGCGATCGGGGCGAAAAAGGTATCTTCCTGGTAATAGACAATGAAGTTTACCTGTCTCTTTTTGAACAAAAAGACAGCTGTAATCTCGATACTGCACTGCTCCAGCATCTGGACGGCACTCCTTTGGATGCTTCTGAGTATGACCGGATACATCGCTTCATTCGCTTGTGGCAGAAACTTGGTTGGACGATCGATGAGATCGATCAGGCAATTGTCGGACTAAGCCCAGTCAATAATCTGAAAGACCAACCATATGACAGCCTGTGTGAAGATCATGCCGGAGATGAATGTGGCACATTAGAGTGCGATGAATGCGAGGAAGAGACCCCGCCTCCGGTTTTCGATATTACCCCCGATCTGATCCACCAGTTGGTGGCAATAACGAAGTTGCTGGACATAACAGGCCTCGAACTAGTTAAGCTGCTTTCTTTTTGGAGTAATATTACTACATCAGGGGAAAAATCACTCTATCACCGTTTGTTCCTGACTCACAATGTTTTGGGGATAGATGAAATATTCAAGGCTGACAGTAAAGGTAATTATCTGACTTCTGATGCCAAATTGCTTGATCATATTCCGGTAATTATGGCTGCACTCAATATTTCTACTGATGATATTTGCGGCATCATGCAGGCTGTTACAATGGAAGACAAGCTTACACTGGATAACCTGTCCATTTTCTATCGTTATCGTTTATTATCAAAGGTATTGGGGATAAAGATTCCTGCTTTTATCGGTATGTTGCCGCTTTTTGGAAATATATTTGGGGATGCCCATGAATCATTACAGTTTATGGAGTATTGGGTAAAAATGGAAGAGGCTGGTTTTACCCATCAGCAACTGAATTACATCATCAGAGAGGTGGATGATGAAAAGACACCGTTTGCTCCTGCTCAAAATGATATCCTGCAGCTAAGTAAAACTTTATATGACGGTTTAAATGCAATAGATGAAGCGCATAAAGACTTGAAAGCCGATGATTCAATAACAGACCCTGAATTGCAAAAAGTAAATATTCGGGAACAGACAACCAGTACATTGATACGTACAAAAAGCAGTCTGCTTTTTGAAACCGAACCTGTTGAAAAAATTCTTGGGTTGTTGGAAGGCACCAACGTATTTATAACTAATGCACCAAAAGAACTGGACTTTACTTTGCCGGATATAAGTACTCTTAAACATAAACTAAAATACGATAAGACCTTGGGAACAATACAGATTACGGGTATTTTGACCGAATCTGAAATTATTAATTATATTGCAATAGATGCTACCGCCGAGTGGGCCAAGGCGCTTTTACGAATTCAAAAGCAACAGGACAAACTGTTTAAAGAACTTTTGTCGGGAGTATTTGAAAACGAAAAAACGAAAACTGATGTTGAAAAAGTACAGCTTGAAGAAATAATCAAAGCAGGAGATATAACAATTCCATTTGATAAAATTCCTGAAGGGGAAGAGGACACTAATACTGCCCCCCGGAAACGGGTAGCTTTTCTGGAAATTTTTATGCCATATCTGCGTCAGGAATTAACCCATCGATTCGTAATAGATACTCTTGCCAATTATATGGAGCTTGATATGGAGCTTGATACTAAAATCATCGATATTCTGGTTTCGGATGTGTTGGCGTCAGGGACGCCCGCTTCGCCGATTTATGCAATTTTTGAAGAAATCAAGGAAAGTAGTAAACCCTTCGAGAACAATTGGAACGGTTATCTGATACCAGCTGCAGGCACCGGATACACATTTATTATTAAAAACAGCGAAAACAATCCTGTTGTAAGTATAGACGGGATTGTTGTGGATTTTACAGCCCAGGAAGACCCTACCAACGAATGGTGGAGCGGGACTACACCATTAGAATCAGGGAAATTATATAAACTGGCTACAACAGGGGTTGAGCTTAATAATATTTTCTGGAAAACTCCTGCTTCAGCTATTACTTCTATCCCTTCATCCGCACTGATACCAGATTTTGCCTCCAGTAAGTGCAAACCTGCCTTAATAGCATTAAAGAAGGCTGCCTTGCTTATTACTCCCTTTGATTTCAGCGCGGATGAAATTCGCTATTTATACCTCCATCCAGCTGACTTCGACAATATAGATTTTAATGTGATGACCCTTAAGCACTGGCTGAGATTAGAGGCATATATCAGGTTGCGCGATTCTTTGCCTCAGACCAAATTGAACATACTGGAATTCTGGGCCTGGATAAATGATGAAGAATCAGATACAACTGAGCTTTGCGAAAAAATATCTGAACTCACCACCTGGAAAAAAGATCGTGTAGACAAGTTAATAGCAGAGAATCATCTCAATATTAGTGAATTAGAAGACTATCAGAATGAAAAAAATCTGCTGAAACTGCAGAAAGCCTTAGGGGTAGCGGACAAAATCGGCACTGACATTGATTTACTTTTTGAGTGGGCTGTCCCTGTCTCCAAATTCAATATATGCCGTAAGATAGCTGATAACATCAAACATGCAATTCGGGCCAGATACAACCAAACCGATTGGGAACAAGTCGTTAAACCCCTCCATGATCAATTACGTGACAATCAGAAAGAAGCGTTAATTGCCTTCTTATTGCAGCAAAAAGAGCTGATAGAATGGAACGTTATTGATGCAGACGGATTATTTGAATATTTCCTGATAGACGTACAAATGCAGGCCTGCATGGAAACCTCACGTATAAAACAGGCTGTTTCATCGGTGCAGTTATTTGTACAACGATGCTTTCTTGGGTTGGAAGAGGGGATTGCACCTGACATTCTGGACAGAGGACGTTGGGACTGGATGCAGCGTTACCGGGTGTGGGAAGCCAACCGCAAGGTATTCCTGTATCCTGAGAACTGGATCGAAAGCAATCTTCGTGATGATAAAAGTCCATTCTTCAAGGAGCTTGAAAGCGAACTATTACAAAAAGACATCAATAAGCAAAATGTTACCGATGCGCTGAAAAACTACCTCTACAAAGTGGATGAAGTTGCAAATATGGAGGTAGTAGGTCTGTACATAGAAGGTACAAAAACTGATGTGCAATGGAATAAGGATGCAAAGTTGCATGTATTTTCACGCACTCGCAATGCACCTTTCTTCTTTTACTATCGTTATCTTTCGCTGGATGAAATGAACTGGTATCCATGGGAAAAGATGCAGATAGATATCCCTAGTTATGATGTGGAAGACCCTGATACTCATGAAGTGAAAGATAGTGGATGTTTCCTTACACCGGTTGTCTGGAACAGGCGCTTGTTAATATTCTTTCCGCAGATAATGAAAAAGACAAAAACGAATCCTGATTCAAACATTATCAATACGGAAGAAGACGATAATGGTAATGTTACAGTTCCAAAACCAATCGAATACTATGAAATCAAAATGGCCTGGAGTGAATACAGAAACGGCAAATGGACCCAGAAGCAACTTAGTAAAGATGCTGTTTTCTCATCGCCGATAGGTAAAAAGAACTATATTCAATTTTTCAAGTTTGTTCCAATTCCGTACACGTATTCAGATAAAATAGTAATTGATGTTGATGATTATTTAGACAGTGATGGTGGTTATAGAGGTGCATTTAAATTTGACGGGAACTGCTTAAAAACATGTACAATAGTAAATACTGAAAATATTCCGATTAATTATTTTAATCAGGAAACAGGTAAGATGTACTCATGGCAGATTGATTCTGTCAGTCTGACAAGGGAAAATACAGATATTTATTTCTCTGAAAACAACACAAAAGAAGAATTACAGGGGTTAGGTTCTTTTCAAACACGGTTTTATCATTCTAATTCTCAGAAACTACTGGGAATAATCAATCTCGGTCAGTTAGAGGTTTTTTTTAATGAAAATCTGTCCATGGCTGAAAACGACTTTGGGCCTATAGATCAGAATACTCCTGATATATATCACGAACTAAAACGGCCTTACTCACTTTATAACTGGGAACTGTTTTTTCATACGCCCATGCTTTTAGCCGATACACTCAGTAAAGCCCAACAATTTGAAGAAGCCATGAAGTGGTTTCACTTTGTGTTCAACCCGGTTGCAGATGGGACTAATGATAAACGTTTTTGGCAATTTCTACCTTTCAAAAATATTGATAGTCGACGGATTTTGGATAGTATCTTTAATAATCTTACACCCAATGAGGCGGATAAAACTATTAATGAATGGCGAAATAAACCCTTCATGCCCCATGTGGTAGCACGAAGCAGATCGGTAGCCTACATGAAATGGGTTGTGATGAAATATGTAGACAATCTTCTGGCCTGGGGAGATCATCTTTTCCGGCAGGATACAATCGAGACTATCAATCAGGCGACCCAGCTTTATGTTTTAGCGGGGCATATACTGGGGCCAAAGCCCATGATGATACCAAAGCGAGGTAATATTAAACCTCAGACATATCTTGGTTTACTTGATAAATGGGATGCTTTTGGAAATGCAATGGTTGAACTTGAACTTACGGCACCCTTTAGTAATCAAACAACTTTACCGATTGGAGTTGTAAATGATGAACTCGCTTTTGCCAATATCTTTGGTTCAGCCTCATCTTTATATTTTTGTATCCCAAACAACCCTAAACTCATGGCTTATTGGGATACACTGGCCGACAGGTTATATAAGATACGACACTGTCAAAATATCAGGGGTGTCTTCCGAAAACTACCTCTGTTCGAACCACCTATTGATCCGGCCCTGCTGGTTAAAGCTGCTGCACATGGGTTGAGTATAGCCTCAGTATTGAATGATCTCAATACGCCGATGCCTAATTACCGCTTTTACTATTTATTACAAAAAGCTGTTGAATTATGTAATGAATTGAAATCATTAGGCAGTGCCATGCTTTCCGCCATTGAGAAAAAAGACAACGAAGCCATTGCGCTTATTCGTGCAAAACATGAAGGAGTAATGCAGAACCTGGTGATGGAAATCAAGATTAAACAACTGGAAGAAGCACAAAGAAGTGTTGAAAGTCTGAAGCAAAATAGAATAGGCCCGGAAAAAAGGATGAAATATTACCTGAAACTTAGCGGTCTTGATGAAAGTTCTGTGCCTTCTGATACAACAGAATTCACTGGACTGTCAAATGAGATTGTGACTGTGGATGGGGATAGCGGATTGAAACTGATTCCTTTTGAAAGAGAGGATATGAATAAGGCTGCTGATGCCCAAAGCAAACAATTAGATGCAGCACTTCCGGAAAAACTGGCAAGTATTATGCACATATTACCTTCCTTCAGTGCAAAATTTCAACCGCTTGGAGTCGGCGGTTCAATCAGTTTTGGCGGTTCTAATCTTGGTTCTTCGTTTCAAGCCTGGGCCAAATTTTTACAACTTGATGCGAGTGAATTAAATTATGCTTCCTCAAGCGCCGGAAAAAAAGGTGGCTTTACCCGCGCTCTTCAGGAACGGATTTTTCAGGCCAACGCCGCCGGATATGAGCTAAAACAGATAGATAAGCAAATTGTTGCTCAGGAAATACGCGTTAATATTGCCAATCAGGAAATAACAAACCAGCAAACGGCAATAGATAATTCAAATGAAGTGGAAGAATTTATAAAAAACAAATATTCCAACGAGGAGTTATATTCCTGGATGAGGGGAAGCTTAAAAACTCTGTACCACCAGGTATATAATCTGGCTTATGATCTTGCCAAAAAAGCAGAGAAAACTTATTGTTTCGAAAGGGGAATAAGCAGTACAAATTTCATTCAGCCCGGATATTTTGATGTTGGCAGAGATGGACTGTTGGCAGGCGAACAACTCTATGTGGGACTTAAACAACTTGAAGCTGCACATCAAAATGAACAGGGACATGACTATGAGATAACCAAACATCTATCTTTATATCAAATTAATCCACTATCAATAATAAAACTTCGGAAAACCGGCAAATGTGAATTTGTGTTACCGGAAGTTTTATTTGATATGGATTATCCCGGACATTACAAACGCCGAATCAAATCGGTTTCTTTTTCAATTCCATGTATCTCCGGCCCTTACACAGGGATTAATGCCACACTCAGTCTTTTGGAAAATAAATTTCGAAACACAGCTACAGGTGGTAAAAATTATGAAGAAAATATTGAAGAAACAGATGAACGATTCAGTTCATATATTATTCCGATCAAAGCGATCGCAGCCAGCTCTGCTCAGAATGATAGCGGGATGTTTGAGCTCAACTTTAAAGACGAGCGTTATTTGCCATTTGAGGGAGCAGGGGTTATAAGCAGGTGGCGTTTGGAATTACCAACATTCAGACAATTTGATTACAACAGTATTTCCGATGTCATTCTGCATTTTAAATACACGGCATGTGAAGGTGGAGAACGGCTTAAATTTGCTGCAACCAAGTCAGTATCGAATCAACTTGAATGCATTGAACAGGAACTTAATGAAAAAGGTTTACATATAGCTTTGAATATGAAGCATGACTTTCCAAATGAGTGGCATTTGCTCAAAAAGGATGGATCAGTTGATTTAAAAATTGACAAATCAAGGTTACCTTATCTGGCTCAAACTATTGATGCAGAAATTGAAAACGTAATGTTTTTGGCAAAAGTTAACAATAAGGCAGCTTTTTCTATCACTATCGATACGAGGACAGTGAATTTCTCTAAGATAAATGATGAATGGAATTTTTTTCGGGGCAGCGACTCTGATATTAACCTTAATGAATCATTTATCTTGTCAGTTGTTCCCGAACAAGTTGAAGAGCTAATAATAATAGTAAAGTATACTTTTTAAAGTAATAATAAAAATATAGGTTATCTCTAATAACCGCCTATAAAACAAAAGGCTTTAGTTTTATTTTAACATCAGTTTTAATTTTGCTAAAAATTCTGATTATTGCAAATAAGGGGCAATCCTTTATGGGTTGCCCGATAAGATTATTATTCAAACATAAGCTCTGGCAAAAACAGTATTATCTCAGGAAAAATAAAAAGTAAAACAAGACCAGCTATGATTGCAAAAAGAAATGGTATGATCCCTTTGAATATTGACTCAAGAGAGATATCTCCAACAACCTCTTTGGAGACTCCGTAAACCACATATACATTGATACCAACTGGAGGAGTTATAACTCCCATTTCAGTAATAAGCACAATTATTATTCCAAACCAGACAGGGTCATATCCAAGCTTCTGAACAATTGGGAAGAAAACCGGGATTGTAAGCATTATCATAGCTAAGGAATCCATAAAGCATCCACCAATAAAAAAAATGAGAACTATCATAGACATGATAGCATATGGTGGAAGGTTGAAGCTACTGATCCAGATAGCAATATCAAATGGTATTCTTGTCACTGCAAGAAACTTCCCAAATACAACAGCTCCGGCAATAAGAAAAAGAACCATGCAGGATGTTGTTAGTGTTTCATGAAGAGATTTTACAAAACCATCAAAAGTTAATTGTTTTCTCACTAAAGCAATAAAAAGAACTCCAAAAACACCAACTGAAGCAGCTTCTGTTGGTGTAAAAAGGCCGACAAAAAGTCCACCCACAACAAGGACAAATACTGCAAGTGTATCTATTAGTCCTGTGAGAGATATTAATTTCTCTTTGAGTGTGAATGATTCACCCTTTGGTCCAAGTTCCGGTGAAAAGTGGCATTTTACTGCAATTGCGATAATAAAAAGAAATGTTAACAGAAGTGCAGGAAGTATACCTGAAACAAAAAGTTTACTGATCGATTGCTCTGTAAGAATTCCATATACAATCAGAACAACACTTGGTGGCATTATCATTCCCAGGCCACCACCAGATGCAACAGAACCTGCTGATAGCTCATCGGAATATTTATATCTTCGCATTTCGGGCATACCAACGGTTGCCATTGTCGCTGCTGTTGCAGGACTTGACCCGCAAACGGCTCCAAAAGCGGTGCAGGAGGCGACCGTTGCCATGGAGAGACCTCCGTTGATATTCCCGAAAAAATGATATGCAGTATTATATAATTTTTTACTTATTCCACTGTTAAAGGCAATTTGACCCATCAGTATGAAAAGAGGTATTGTCGTTAATCCATAATTTGAAAACTCACCATACATAACTTTAGCGAGAAGACTCATGCCTCCGTCTATAGACTTTAAATAGCTGAATCCGAGAAAACCCACCAAACCCATTGCATAAGCCACAGGCATCCTGGTCATAAAGATCAACAACATCACTAAAATACCTATAATTCCAACTTCAGCCTGGCTCATTACTTTTCACCTTTAACAAAAACAAATAAATCTTTAACAACAAACATTACAAAAATCATAAAGCAGAAAGATAGCGCATAGATTATGTAATATTCAGGAAACTCCAGATTAAGTGAAACCGTTCCGGCTTTTTTCTCTTTACCTGCATATAGAAAGACTCTCCATGCAACAAGTGTAAAAAAGAGAACTGTAACTATATCCGTTATAAAGTAAATAATCCTTTTTGTTCTTTCTGAAAAAAGACGAACAAGAATTTCAACTCCTATATGGCTCTTCTGTGTATGAGCAAATGGAAGAGTAAACGCAACAACCAGAGTTGCCAAAAACATTACAATCTCCTCTGATCCGAAGATTGGTTTTCCAAAATATCGTAAAACAATATCACATAATGTTACAGAAGCCATGCCTACTAGGCATATGGCTCCTGCTGTTTTTGTCCATTTCTCTAAAAAATCAAGAATGCTATCAAATCTTTCCATTAACTAACCTTTAAATCTACTGAAGTTTTTCCAAAGTCTTTGTTGTGTATGCTAAAACCTTATCACCAGCTATATTCTTCTTCTTCATGTTGTCCATATAAACCTGAAGAATAGGCTCAACAGCTTTTTTCCATTTTTTTGATTCACTTGCATCAAGTTCAATAATTTTGTTTCCTTTACTAAGGAAGAACTCTTTTCCAAGTTTATCACTTTCATCCCAGGCTTTACCGTGCTTAACTATCCACTCTTCATTAATATTTTCTATAATTTTTTGATTTTTTGGAGAAATTTTGTTCCATTTATCTTTGTTCATAGTAACAAAAAATGTAGTAGTGTAGGCTATGTCATGGGAAACAGTACAATATTTAACAACTTCACCCATTTTCCACCCCTTGTTTGTTTCCAAAGGATAAACACCACCCTGAACAATACCTTTTTGTATGCTCTGATATGAATCAGGCATTGGCATACCAACCGGAGTTCCACCAAGAGCTTTAACGACTTTAGCACTATTTCCCGTAGCTCTTAATTTCATACCTTGTAGATCAGCCATGTTTTTTACAGGTTTGTCTTTTGTATGGATAAGTCCTGGTCCATGAGCATGGAAAAACATAATATGTGTATCATCAAATTCCTTTGGAGCGAACTCCTTATAAACCATATTTGCGACCTTAGTTGCAGTTTGACCTGATTTATACCCTAATGGAAGATCAACTGCAGCAAGAACAGGGAATCTTCCCCTTGAATAAGCTAATACTGACATACCAACGTCTGAGATGCCATCAACAACACCATCATAACAATTTTTAGCTTTTGTTAAAGTCCCACCTGGAAAATATTCTACAGCTACCTCACCGCCTGTTCTTTTTTCAACCTCTTTACACCAGGATTCAGCAAGTTTTGATTGAATATGGCTTGGTGGAAAAAAATTACTGTATGTAAGTTTGATATTTTTGCTGGGTTGTTCCTGTGAGCAGGATGATACCAACACTAAAAGAAATGAAAGAAGTGTTGCATATATCAGTTTTCGTTTCATTTTGAACTCCCTTCCTAAATTAATTAAATTATATTAGCTTCAGAAGTGTTCTTTCCTAAAGCAATAGCCATGGTAATGGCAGCTTTCCTAAAATCTTCCTTCTCTAAAACATTGGTTCCAAGTATGTTGTGTATAAGGAACCCTTCAAAAAGAGCAGTATTTAATGCTCCTAACTTTTCAGGTGGGAAGTCTGTATCGACAAAATCAGTAACTATTTCAGCAAATACTTCATTCGATAATCTGTAGATGCTTTTGTTAAGCTTTGTCTTTATTTTTTCATCGTATGAAGCGTGTATGGTAAACTCTAAGAAAATTTTTGACCAGTTTCTATCATCAATAATTGTTTCAAGGAAATCATGTATGCCATTTAGTACTTCTTCAAGGCTTGTTGCATTTGAAAGGGATTCATCCCTTTTGAATCTGTATTTTTTTAGTCTATCTTCCATGATTGAAAGAAATATCTCATCTTTACTATTCCAGTACCTGTAAAAATTACCCTTAGCATACCCGGCTTTTTTTGTTATTTCATTGATAGTTGTGGCTACATATCCTTTCTCTCCAAAGAGTCCCTCAGCAGATAGCAAAAGTTCATTTTCTGTTTGCTTTGATTTCTCTTTTTGTTTCCTTGCCATTGGGTTAAAAACCTTAAATTTAATGGTCGATGGTCATTAAATGACCAATGGTCATTTTTATATTCTCGGATTAAACATTATGGCAGATCAATTGTCAAGGACAGATTTATGTGCTGAATGAGGAGCGATGGCATTATCTTGGGAAAATACCATCGCTTTTAAGGAGGGTGTTTTTAAAATTATTAATTTTTTATTTCATAATTTTGTTAAACGGAATGAAAATGAATTAAAATGTTAAGAAAATGATATAAATTGTAGGAAATGCTTCTTTAATGAAATACAGGACATAAAAGATTAAAAAAATGATCTTTTTGATTGCACAAAGTTAATTATTTAATCATTATATCAATATAATATTGCGTTGCAATATTATAATGTACTATCATTTAAATTGAAAGTTTTGCTAATAAAAGATAATGGAGGGAGAAATTTAAGAACTTTCAAATTGTTTTTAGATTTTTTGTTGCAATACAGGAGAAAATATGGATTCTATTTTGATTAAGAAATATTCGAACAGGCGGCTATATAATACTGATATAAGCGAGTATATAACATTGGAAGATGTTTCAAACCTTGTAAAAGAGGGAAAAAAGATCACTGTTCAGGATGCAAAGACTGAAGAAGATGTTACATCTTACGTGCTTACCCAAATCGTTCTTGAAGAATCAAAAAACAACAATGCACTTTTACCCGTTTCACTTCTTCATCTTTTGATCAGGTATGGAGATAATGTATTAAATGATTTCTTTTCAAAACATCTCCAGCAAACAATGAACAGTTATATTTCTCAAAAATCCTCATTTGATGATCAATTTAAAAAAATGCTTGAACTTGGAAATGATTTTTCAAATATGGCTCAGAAAACCATGGGAGATCTAAATCCATTTTCAAATTTTATGGATATGTTTTCTAAAACTGAAGAAAAAAAAGAGAAAAAGTAAATATTATGGAATTTAAAACTTTTTTTAACCATGGATTTTACACTGAATATACCAGTGATCCTGCAGCGGAAGAGGGCAGAATAGAATCTGTATATGATGAAATTGAACCCTTTTCAAAAATAATTATTAAAGGCGAAGCTGATCCTGAAGATATTTTGAGGGTTCACGATGAGACACATGTTGCATCTGTTAAAGATGAAGGTCTTTATGAAATTGCGGCAATTGCAGCTGGCTGTACTATCGAAGCTGCAAAAACCGGCATTAATGAACCCTCTTTCGCATTGGTAAGACCTCCCGGGCATCATGCATCGTCAGGCAGTTCATGGGGGTTTTGTTATTTTAATAATGTGGCTGTTGCTATTGAACACCTCAAATTTCAGAAACTGATAGAGACTGCTTTTGTTCTTGATTTTGATATGCATTATGGGGACGGAACAGAAAATATATTAGGAGGCAAAAGTTATGTTTCCATTCTGAACCCTGCATCAAGTGATAGAAATAGTTATATGAAAGAGATTAAATCTGTAGTGTCTAAAGTAAATGCAGATATTATAGCCATCTCCGCAGGTTTTGATAATCATGTGAATGACTGGGGCGGGTTACTCTACACAGAAGATTATTATGAAATAGGTCAAATGGTAAAGGCTAACAGAAAAAAAGGTGTTTTTGCTGCCCTTGAAGGTGGATATAATCATGATGTGATAGGAAAGAACGCTTTGGCTCTTATGCAAGGTCTTTGTACAGATTAAGAATATTTTCAGAATTAAATCAGATCTAATATTCTGTCTTTATTCTCACGTTTAAGAGATAGAATTTCTCTTGCTTCATCAGGAGTTGCTATATCTCTTCCAACCTCTTTTGCAATTCTAACTATTTTTTCCACGAGTGTTAGGTTTGATGCCTGTGAACCATCCGGCATAAAGAGATTATCTTCAACACCAACTCTGACATGTCCACCCATTGCAATCGCAGCTGTTGCAAGTGGAATTTCAGATTTACCGATACCCGCAACAGACCATGTTGATCCATTTGGAATTGATTGTGTAAGGAATGAAAGATTTTGAACAGTTCCTGGCATAGATCCAGTTGCACCAAGTACAAAACTAAAATGTAGAGGCTCTTTAAGTATTCCTTTATTAACTAAAAACTGTGCGTTATTAATCATTCCTAACTCAAAGATCTCTATCTCGGGCTTTACACCGGTTTTTCCAAAAGTTTCTCCAAGTTTCTTTATAAAGTAAGGTGAATTTTCATAAACTATTCCAGGAAGATTGTTAGATCCTGTTGTAAAAGATCCCATTTCAGGGAGTAAATCGATGGGTTTAATCCTGTCATTTTCATCTTTTCCGGCTCTTGCCCCTGTGGAAAGCTGAATTATAACATCGGGATTTTTAGCCTTTATATTTTTTGCAATCTCTTTAAATATGCTTGTATCAAGTGTTGGTTTTTGATCCTTATCACGTGCATGTACATGGAAAACAGAAGCACCTGCAGCAGCACATCTATTTACATCTTCTGCTATCTCTGATGGTGTTACCGGAACGTTAGGGTTCATCTCTTTTGTAGGAACATTGCCAGTTAGTGCGACAGTAATAATAAGTTTTTGCATTTTTACTCCATATTAATTTGAATATGAACCAAAGATTACTTTTCCAATCATTTTTAATCAAGTTTAATATTATGATCTTTTGCCCAATCAATGATGGAGTAACCTCTGCTGTTTTTGAAATCAAGACTCGCACCATTTTCTATAAGCAGGTCAACAGTGTCCTGATAACTGTGGGATATTGCTGACCATAGAGGAGTATAAGTTGTTTCTCTATCCGCATCAACATCGACACCTGCTTCAAGAAGCCTTGTGATAACATTATTTCTTCCATATGCTGCAGCAGTGTTTAATGGTACTTCACCTCTGGTCTTTTTTAAAGGATCTGCCCCTTTCTTAAGAAGGTAGTTAACCATCTTAAGATTGCCATTTTTAGATGCACAAAATAAGGCAGTCTCACTTACATTATAACTATTCACATCAGTGTTATTCTCTTCTATTAACCATTTAACTACATCAAATGAGTTATATTCTGCTGCTGATACCAAAGCTTCACCACTGTTTGACGCACCTTTTTTAAGTAACCATCTCACCATATCAAGCCTGTTATTTTCGGCAGCTAACTCTAATCCGGTATATCCAATATCTCTGAAGTTTACATCAATATGCTTTAACAATTTTTCAGCAAAGGAGATCACTCCTCCTCTACATGCTGCAAACCATAAATCCCCATCTTTCATCTCAGGCATAGGGTTTTTAGAAAGAAGAAGCTTAATTCCATCATTATTTCCGGCTTTAAGAACTCCTTTCAGAGTGGATGGGGTATCTTTAATTTTTGCTCCTGCTTCAATAAGAGCTTCAACACATTCACAATTTACAGCATCTTTTATTGGATTCCAGTGGCTATTATTAATTCTTCCACCATACTTAATAATCATTTGAAGGATTTTTACATCACCTCTCTTTGCAGCAACATTAACAATATCATGATAATTTTCTGGTTTAATATCATTTTCAAGGCAATATTCAACAGATTTATGATTACTTAATAAAACTGATTTGTACAGGCTTGTGGGGAATGGATAAAGCTTATCTCTACTATCATATCTTGGTGATACTCTTCTTTTATCCCAATCAAATTTACCTGCAAATGGTTCAAACCACCCCGTTTTTGTTTTAACCCCTGTTTTTACAAGGCCAAATCTCAGGATGTTACCAAAAAATTCTGTTGGTTCTCCATTTTTCCAGGCTTCATCAGGTTCGTCATCTCTTCCTCTTACAAAGTAGTGATCTTCGTTAACTATGCATACGTATTCATTCATCGTTTCACCACCATGAATCTCAACCTCGTAATAAAAGAGCCTTGCTTCACACTTTTCATAGATTTCAACCATACGTTCGAGCATTCTTTTTGGTGGCATACCTCTTAAATCCGGGAATTTTAAATTGTATCTTTTTTTGGTCCATATCGCATCCCAGGGAATTTGATGATGATAGTCAACTAAATCATGTCTGACTATTCCATTAATCAAATATAGTCCCTGATCCGGAAAAAAAGCATTCTTAATAGGGTTTTTTAACCAGTAAAAATTTCTTGATAAAACAGGGTCATTATTGATCTCATCTTTTACTTTATCGTTTACTTCAATAAAAAGTGTATAGGTTCTAAATGGCATCTCTTAAATCCAATGGGGTATAAATTATTTTTTTAAATACTAATTTTAAAATCATTTATTTATCTATGAAATTGATTACAGGGAACCTCTAAAAACTAGAAATTTGATTGAAATACAAGGATGAGAAATAAATAACGAGCCAATTTTACAACAGTTTTTTATTTCGAATAACACAGTAGTTCAGTCAAAGAGCAGTTTTTAGAGATTCCCTACAAACAATCAGAAAGACTTTAATCATCTTTTCCATCCTTTTGGATGGTGTCATAAATTTTCAAATCTATATAATGAATATAGACAATAAAAATTATTGGCAAATTTTATTTAAACAATAAAGACCAAAAGTTGGTTTATTTTAACGTAAAATGGTTTTTATTAAAATTTTATAGTTGTCCCAAATCCTCATTTGCCTTGATTTTAGTAGTTGTTGTAACTGGCATATTAAATGCAAATATTTGTGCTTAAATATTAGAAGCATAGAAATTCATAACAGCACAGATTTTAAAATAAAAAAATAGTTAAAGTTAAAATAGCTATAATTAGAAGGTCTATAGCTGCTTAACATTTCTTAACAATTGCGAAAAAAAGGAGCAACAGATGATTTATATATATTATAAAACAAAATAATAATTGTATTTCAATATCCAATTTTAGCATTTCGTACTGAAAAACAGGCATTTAAATTTTTTAGTATTATTTTATTAGTAATAAATTGTTAAAAAAGATTAATTTGCAGGTGAAATAAAGTTGATTAATTTTTAAATGTACAAAAAATTCAACTGACTGTTTAGTCGCAAATATGAGTGGGTTCTAAAGATATAAAATGAGATTGGGAAATATTAATAAATGCCTTATGAACAAAGAATTAGTATTAATTATTTGACAGGAAATAAAATGGTATCTATATTTTTTATTGAACTTATGGTCGGAAAAAATATAGGTGAGAAAATATGCCCAAATTAGTAAATAAACAGAACAAAATAGAGTTGATTCTTGATGCATCATTACCATTATTTGCTCAAAAAGGATTTAATGGAACAAATGTAGCAGATATTGCTGAAAATGCAGGTATTGGTAAAGGTACAATTTATGAATATTTCAACTCAAAAAAAGATATCTTTCTAAACTTAATTGAGAGCTGGATAGAGATATCTGATGAAAATCTTAATGAATATATTGAAAATGTAAAAAATCCTGAAAAGAGACTTCAGGCTATTATTGATTGGAATATCGACTGGTTAAACTCTATCGAGTCAGATATTTCAAAAATCTTCCTGGAGGTTATCAACCAGACAATTACCGAAGGGGGCGTTTTCTTTGAAAAAAGAGACATAATGGAAGAGATGTGTGGGGGAATCAGAGATAAGATTCGTGATGTCATTTTAGAGGGTGTTTCTGAAGGTTCTTTTGTTCCGTCAATTGCAAAAGATGTTGATAAAATTTCACTTAACATCTGTGCGTATCTTGATGGAATTGGTCTTTATTTTTTAATGAATAAACCTTCTGCTGAGGAGCATAAAGCCATGGCTTCACACTTTGTAAAAGGGTTACTGAAATCGTTAAAGCATTAAGAAGCAATTAAACTAATTTGTTTTATTAAGGAATGGATAAGAAAATGTTGAAAAGAACTATTACAATTATACTAACATCAATACTCGTTTTAAGTGGCGCTGCATATTGCGATACGACCAGTGAGTCGGTAAAAAATAAATTTACATTGAATGACCTGTATAAAATAGCTGAGGGGCATGCAGAGTCAATAAAGATAGCGGAAAAGACCTTATATATTACTCAAAAAGACAGAAGTCGTGCTTTCGCAGTTTTAATGCCCAGGTTTACAGCTTTTGGGGAAAAAGTAAATGAGGTTGGTGAAACAGAAATTCCATCTTCCACATTTAAATCAGATAAAATTACCACAACCTATGGAATCAGATTTGATCAGTCATTTACACTGAATGGAAAAGAGTTAATAGCTTTAAAAATAAATGCTGATCAGATTAAAAGGGATGGGTTTAATCTTGAAAAAGCAAAAGAGGACTATTTCTTTCAGGTTGCAACAGCTTACTACAATGTTCTTCAGACTGAAAAAATAATAAAGATATATGAAGTTAATGTTAAAAGGCTTAGAGAGCATAAAAACAGAGTTAAAACAAAACTAAAATTGGAACAGGTAACAAAAACTGATCTATACAGAGCCGAAGCCGAATATTCTGGAGCTAAAACAGACTTAGTTAAAGGGATAAACAACCATAAATATGCCAGAGCTGTTTTGCTTAATCTTGTAAACATCCCTGAAAATTTTATTTTAGAAGAACCTATAGATGCAAAACAATTTACAGGGACTTATGACTCTCTTGTCAATGAATCTCTTAAAAACAGAGCTGATTATAAAGCCGGAGCTCAGGAAGTGAAAAGTGCTGAAAGAAATGTAAGTTTTTCAAGAAGCTCATACTGGCCAACAGTGTCAATATACGGAACATATGGAAAAGCAGATGCTGACGAGAGGGATAATACAAACCCATCTTTAACTTACGACTCAGACACAGATGCTCACTCATTAGGTGTTAAGTTTAGTTTTACAATATTTGATGGTGGTTTAAGGGGAGCTGAAGTTGATCAGGCCATTGCGAAGAAAAAGATATCAAAACTCCAGCATCAGGCAAAAAAGAAATCTATAGTTCTCGAGATAAGAAAGGCTTACCTTGATCTGCAATCACAGATCAGCGTTTTAAAATCTCTTAAAGATAAATTAAAATCTTCAAGGGAAAACTATGAAGCAGTATCTCAGCATTACAAATATGGATTGAAGAACAGTATAGATGTAATGGATGCAAACTCTCTTTTAATAGAGTCCGAGAGAAATCTATCAAATGCACAGTTTAGTTATAGATTAGCTCTTATAAACATAGAGTATGTAAAAGGAACATTTTTAAAATAGGATTTTTGTTTAAATAACATTTAATGGAAAATCAGAGGGAACCATAAAATGGACATCGATAAAATTAAAAAAGAAAGAGAGATAGAGATTAATCAATTTGACAGGAGCGATATAGATAGAATTTCAAAAAAGAATCTTCTTAACAAAGGGTTTAAAAATCTATGGGCATTTGCTCCCCCTATAGTTTTAATCATAATTATTCTAATTTTATTTGTCTCAATCGGTGCCAAGAAAGAAACTATTGATGCAGAGAGATTAAAATCTCAGGCTGATACTGAAACTTCATTAGTAAATGTTGTTGCTATGGACATAATTCCAAAAAGCATTAGTGAGAAGCTCAACCTTCCTGGAACAGTTAATCCATGGAAAGAGCTAACTGTTTTGACTGAAGTTGCAGGAATGATTGTTGATAAAAAAATAAAAGAGGGTGATCAGGTCAAAAAAGGTGATGTAATTGCAGTAGTTGATGATGCTAAATACAGAAATCTTTATAATTCTGCTAAAGCAGCTTATAAATCAGCACTTGCCTCTAAAAAAAGAACAGAAGTTCTCTATAAAAAAAATCTATCTAATAAAGCTGAGTATGATCAGAAAACAGCTAATATGGAAAGTGCAAAAGCAGGTATGAAGAATGCACAGATAGATCTCAGAAAATGCAGGGTTGTTGCCACCATGGGTGGAACAGTTAACAAAGTTTTTTTTGAAGAGGGACAATTTCTTAAAAATGGCTCAAAAGTTGTATCCATCCTTCAGCTTGATAAATTGAAAGTTAGAGTTGGAATACCTGAATCTGATATGAGCGCTGTTCGAAAACTTAATCATTTTAAAATAACTGTTGATGCACTTGGGGACAAAGAGTTTATAGGAAGAAAGTATTTCCTTTCAAGAACAACTGGTAATGCTGCCCAACTCTACGATTTGATTATTGAAGTGGATAACAGTGAGGGAGATCTTTTCCCGGATATGTTTACACGTGTTGAGATCATTAAGAGAACTGTACCAGATGCTGTAACTCTTCCTCTTTATTCAATCATCTCTTCATCTGAAAAGCATATAGTTTATGTTCTTGAAGAGGGCGTTGTTCAATCAAGGGAAGTTAACCTTGGTATTCAGGAAGGTCTTGAAATTGAGATTTCAAAAGGTTTAAAAGTTGGAGATCAGGTTCTGGTACGTGGGCAAAGAAGTGTAAACAATGGGCAAAAGGTTAAAATAAATCAGGTTATTACAAGTATTAAGGAGCTAAATTAAATGATAGTTTCAGATACCGCTGTAAAGAACAGAATCAGTGTTCTGGTTCTGGTTTTTATAATTATAGCAATAGGAACATTTAGTTATTTTGCTCTGCCAAGGGAATCAGAACCGGATATTACAATTCCATATGTTTTTGTATCAACAACTTATAAAGGTGTAGCATCATCAGATATTGAAACTTCAATTACTATCCCTATAGAAAATAAATTAAAAGGCCTTGAAAATGTAAAAGAAATTAAATCAGTTAGTTCTGAGGGAAGAAGCAGTATTAACATCAAGTTCATTGCCGGAACAGATATTGATGATGTTCTTCAGAAAGTAAAAGACAAGGTTGATGAAGCAAAAGGAGATCTCCCAAAGGACCTTGAAAATGACCCTTCTGTTTTTGAAGTGAATCTTTCTGAACAGCCTATTGTCGTATACTCCATAAGTGGCAGTAGTGGTCTTAAAGTTCTTAAGAAGATTGCTGATGACCTGGAAGAGGAATTTGAAGGTATTCCTGGAGTTCTTGAAGCAGATGTTCATGGTGGTAAAGAACGTGAAATTGTAATTGTTGTTGATACTGATAAGTTAGCTTATTACAACATCCCTATAACTAAGTTTTCAACAGCTGTTAATTCAGAAAATTCAAATACATCTGGTGGATCAATTAAGCTTGGTGAAGGAAAATATCAACTGAGGGTCCCGGGTGAATTTGAAGACCCCAGTGAAATTTATAATATTGTTGTAAGCAGTTTTAATGGTAAGCCAGTATACTTAAAAAATCTTGCTACTGTTGTAGATGGATCTAAGGAAGAGGAGAGTAGAACAAGATTAAATGGTATTGAATCAGTAAGTGTTTCTGTAAAAAAAAGAACTGGTGAGAATATCATTTTTATTGCAGACAGAATTGAAGAGATTATTAAAGAGAAGAAAACAAGCTGGCCTGAGGGAACAGAAGTAACAAAGCTAATGGATAAAGCAAAGCAGATAAGAGTAATGGTATCTGATCTTGAGAATAATATTCTTTCAGGGCTGATTCTTGTTGTTATTGTACTACTCTTTGCTTTAGGAGTTCGAAATGCTATTCTTGTAGGACTTTCAATACCTTTTTCAATGCTTCTTTCCTTTGCCATGCTGGATACACTTGGTATTACACTGAATATGGTTGTACTTTTTTCACTGACTCTTGCACTTGGAATGCTTGTTGATAATGCAATTGTTATAATTGAAAATATCTACAGGTATATGGAGCAGGGGGTTCCAAGAATTGATGCTGCTATGAAAGCTAGCTCTGAAGTTGCTTACCCCATTATTGGATCTACTCTAACTACTGTTGCTGCTTTTTTTCCAATGCTTTTCTGGCCAGGAATTATGGGTGATTTTATGAAATATCTCCCAATAACTCTTATAGTAACACTTCTATCAAGCCTTGTTGTTGCACTCGTCATAAATCCAGCTCTGGCTGCATATTTTATGAAAATTAAAGGTGCTGTTAGTGATTCAGTAAAATCAGCTGAAGAGATTGAAGCTTCTGGAGAAGAGCCAATAGAGATTAAAGGAAAAATTCTTACTGCCTATTCACATTTCCTGAAAATAGTTCTTAATAACAGGATAACTTGTATAGTTAGTTCTTTTTTAATTTTAATAATTCTAATAATGGTTTGGGTATATTCAGTTGGATTAAAAACCCCAACTGAGTTTTTTCCAATTACAGATCCCCCTGAGATATATATAAATATAGACCCACCTGAAGGAGCCGATCTTGATTATATCGATAAAGTAGTTAAAACAGTTGAATATGCGATATCAGGTAAAAAATTCAAGCTTAGAAATCCACTTTCGGTTAGTGATTATGAATATGGGAAAATATATGATCCGGTTGAACACAAATTAACTGATAGCAGAACTATAATGGGGCCGACAGATCTGAATAATGTTAAGCACATATCTGTGACCTCGGCAAAAATTTCTCCAACAAGTTCTTTTTCACAAACATCTTCATCAAACATTAAGATTGAGTTTGTTGATATTGAAGATAGATTAAGATCTTCAACCCTTGATGTTGAGGAGATCAGAAGGCGTGTTAAAAATATTACAGGGGCTAAAGTCACAGTTAAATTACCCCAGGATGGACCTCCTACAGGCGCCCCAGTTAATATTGAGATCTCAGGTGATAACTTTACAGTGCTTGGTGCTATTGCTGATGAAGTAAAGAATAAGATATCAACTGTTCCATATATAGAGGATGTGAAAGATGATTATGTTGAGGCAATTCCCTCTATTAAAGTAAGAATAGATCGACAAAAAGCAGCGATGTTTGGATTGTCGTCATCTTCAATAGGATTTGCCTTAAAGACAGCTTATAACGGACTTAATATATCAACATACAGAGAAGCTGGAGAGGATTACGATATTACAGTAAAGCTATCTGAAGAAGATAGGGAAATGGTTGATGTACTCCATTCACTCATGCTCACTTCTCCATCTGGCAAACTGATACCATTAACAACAGTTGCCAGAATTAATTATACAGGTAGTGTTGGTGATATTAAAAGGATCGATCATCAAAGGGTTGTTACGGTAGAAGCAAATGTTGATGAAACAAAAACAACTGGAACTGTAGTAAGAAATCAAGCTGAGAAGTTATTAGCCAAGATTAAACGAGATGGATACAAAATTAATTTTACAGGCCAGAAAGAGGAGGAGCAGAAAGCTGCTGCATTTTTAGGTAAAGCATTTGCCATAGCAGTATTTATGATTTTCCTGATCCTTGTAACTCTTTTTAATTCTGTGAGTCAGCCGCTTATTATAATGACTTCAGTAATATTATCATTGGGGGGCGCATTTCTTGGACTTACGGTTATGGGATTTCCGTTTGGTATAATAATGTCCGGTGTTGGAGTAATATCCCTTGCTGGTGTTGTTGTTAATAATGCTATTGTTTTGATAGATTATACCAATAAATTGTTTGAACAGGGAATGTCTGTAAATGACGCAATCATATCGGCTGGAGCAACCAGATTAAGACCTGTAATACTTACAGCTATAACTACTGTTCTTGGTCTTTTGCCAATGATGACTGGTATTTCATTTGATTTTACCAATTTAAAGATGTCTTTTGTTAGTGAGTCGTCGCAAATGTGGCAATCAATGAGTGCGGTTGTTATTTTTGGACTTATTATCGCAACTTTTCTAACTCTTGTTATTGTACCAACCCTATACTCTCTTTTTGAAGCTGTTCCAAGGGTTATGAAAAAATCATTACCAAAACTACAGAAAATTGGATCAAGAACCAGGAAAATTTACTGGAAACCTTATTATTATTTAACTAAAGATCAATCTGAAAAAAAAGAAATTTAATTTTGATTCCCCTGAAAAAGCACCCTTAAGGGTGCTTTTTTAATTTAATCTCTGATTTTTATTTTAGAGAACCTCTAATAACTGCTCTTTGAACGAACTACTGCATTGTTCAAAATAAAAAACTGCTGTAAAATCGCCTCGTTATTTATTTCTCATCCTTGTATTTCAATCAAATTTCTAATTATTAGAGGTTCCCTTTAGACTAAAAATGTTCTAATATCCTGCAGTTTTTAATTTTTTGAAATTTATAAAATAGTGCCTTTTTTAAAAGAATTTTTCCGCATTTTTCTGCATAACTTTAAAATCTTCACTATTAAGACCAGCTCCTTTAACAACTGACATGGCAAAAGATTTCTCCAACAGGTCATTTGGATGGTGAGAATCAGAATTGATCACAAGATTTGTACCAGATTCTTTTGCAAGTTTAGCCACTCTTCCGTTTGTGAGAGAGTGTCCTCCTCTACCTGTTATCTCAAGTGAAATACCATTTTTTTTAGCTAAAAGAACTTCCTCCATAGAAATTTGACCAGGGTGTGCAAGAATATCTATATCTGAGTTTAAAGCAGCAAGATTTGTTCCTTTTGCAACAGGCTCAACAATTGTTTCACCATGAACAATAATCAGTTTTGAACCTAATTCCCTTGCTTTTTTAGCAACATCAGATATTAATATTGGCGGAACATGCGTTATTTCAATACCTGGGATCACTTTTATATTAAGTACTTTGTTTAGCTCAAATGCAACTTCAACAATTCTGGGAATAATAAAATCAATATTTGACATATCCCCGTGGTCGGTAAGTCCAATTCCTCGATAACCCTTATATTCAGCCCTTCTTACAAGTTCAGCTGGAATTAATTCTCCATCAGAAAAAACTGTATGCGTATGTAGATCAATCATTTTAAATGCTCCGGATTTGATTTTTTAATAAAAAAGGTGCTTTTTTTAGCACCTCCAGGAAACTTCTTATAATATGACATTTAATTGAAATACAGATTATTAAAATTCTAATTGTTACTTTATTGAAAAACAGTGCATTCCTCTCAAAAGTCTGTTTTTAAAGCTCCTTTTTAGTAAGTTCCCTATCAGATTTAACATTGTATTGTCAAAATTTGCATCAGACTTTATATTTACCAAAATCATCATCAGTTAGATTACTAAGATAATCGGCCCATTTGGATCCCTCTTCACTATTATCCATAGCTTCAAAATCTTTTTCAGTTTTGAGTTTCTGAATAACTTCATCTTCAATATAGATTCTGGCACCAGCTCTTATTGCCATAGCAATAGCATCACTTGGCCTTGAATCGATCCAGTGTTGACCATCTTTATCTGAAAAATACAGCTTAGCGTAAAAAGTATTGTTAAGAATATCGATAATTTCAATCTTATCAATTTTAACATCAACCTTATTAATAAAATTAGTAAAAAGGTCATGGGTCATTGGTCTGTCAAAAACAATTTCCTGTAATACAGCAGCTATAGATCCAGCTTCAAGTAAGCCAATCATAATAGGAACAGTAATCTCTTCATCTTTTAGTTTTAACAATAACAGAGGTGTTTGATTATTAGGGTCGATTGTAAGACTTGATATTGTTGCTTCATGTAACATAAAAACCCCTTCATTAATTTTCATATAAATTTAAGTGCCACACCTGTTTATGTATTATCTATTATAACTCTAATTATTAATTTATCCAAGAAATGAAATTTTTTTATAAAAAGTTTTAATGTATAATCCAATAAAACAAGCTCAATGAATCTCTTATAAACTCCTTTTATCGAACTGCAGCATTAATTAAAAAAAAGAACTGTTGTAAAACCGGTTCGTTATTTCTTCTAATGCTTTGTACTTCAATCAAAACTCTAATTATTAGGCTCCAATAAGTGAATTTCCTTATCAATTACTTGAAAATATATTGTTTTATAAAGCTAACTAATGGAAAAGGCTCACAAAAAAAATCATTTCCCTAACACTTGAGGTTTAATGCATATTGTTCTAAACTCAATAAATATTTATATATTGGGAACCTCTAATAATTAGAATTTTTATTGAAATACAAGGCATTAGAAAAAACAATGGGCATGATTTTACAACAGTTTTTTTATTCGTAATAATGCTGTAGTTCGGTCAAAAGGCAATTGTTAGAGGTTACCATAAACAAAAATGGAGTTGTAATTTGAGCTATAATCATATTTGGGCAGAGATTAATCTAAAAAAAATAGCTAATAATATAAAAAACTTAAGGGCTCTTGTTGCTCCTGAAACAAGTTTTATGGCTGTCGTTAAAGCTAATGGATATGGTCATGGTTCAGTTGAGGTATCAAAAGTTGCACTTGAAAATGGAGCCGATTCATTAGGAGTTGCGAGGATAAATGAGGCGATAAAAATACGAAAAGCAGGAATTGATTGTCCATTATTGGTTTTAGGGTTCACAGATCCTTCAGACACAGATAAATTGTTAGAATATGATTTGAGCCAAACTGTTTATTCAGAAGAGATCGCAAAAAAATACAGTGAGATAGCCTTAGAAACGGCAAAAAAGCTTAAAGTTCATATAAAAGTTGACACAGGGATGGGACGTTTAGGTATTGTTGTTAGTCAGGATCTCGATTTTATGGATAAGATCCGATCAATAGTATCTGAAACGGGTCTTGAAACAGAAGGTATTTATACCCATTTTGCAAGTTCAGACTCCTTTGATAAAACATCAGCAAGCAAGCAACTTTTCCTATATAATCAACTTTTAAAAGAACTTGAAAGCAACGATATTTATATACCTGTCAAACATGCAGCAAATAGCGCAGCAATAATGGAATTAAAAGAATCTCATTTTGATATGGTTAGATGTGGTATTTCTATGTATGGTCTTTACCCATCTGATGAGGTTAATAAAAACACAGCTCTTGAACCAGCTATGGAGCTTAAATGTAGAGTAGTACAGACTAAAAGAGTCCCAAAAGATTTTTGTGTTAGCTATGGATCAACATATAAAACAAAATCTGAAACAACTCTTGTTACTATTCCTGTTGGTTATGCTGATGGTCTTAACAGAATTTTTTCATCAAAAGGATTCATGCTTCACAGGGGAAAAAAGGTTGCTATTGCAGGCCGTGTATGTATGGACCAAACAGTCCTTGATGTTGGGGACATGAATATTACACAAGGTGATGAAATTGTGATATTTGGTGAACAGTTGGGAAATTGTATAAGTATTGATGAGATTGCAAAAGAGCTTGATACTATTAATTATGAGGTAGTGACAACAATTATGGAAAGAGTTCCAAGGGTTTATGTACAGGGAACCTCTAATAATTATGATTTTGGTTGAAATTCAACGTTTATAAAAGCTTTTAGTTTTATAAAATCTCTTGGTGATAAAAAAACAACGAGCTGATTTTAATACAGTTATTTTTTTGGAACAACGCTGTCGTTCGATCAAAAGTCAGTTATTAGCGAATCCCCTGGTGTACCGGGGCCTAACTCTATTAAAACGAAAAGAGTTACTTAGAAGATTCCCTATAGAGAACCTCTAATAAATGTAAGATTGAAAATTGATAAACTTTGTATCAAAGGAATTTGATGGTGAAAAAAGAGAATTATATTGTAAATTTTATTAAGTTAATTACATTAAGCTCAATTATATTAACTGTAATTTTGTTTACTGGCATTCATATTTCAAAGGAAAGACCACTAAAAGACTCAGGCAGTACACTGGAAGAGAAAGAAGAGCTGGTCATCTTTGATTTAAAAGAGAAAAAAAACAAAAAATTAAAAAAAGATGCAAAAAAAATAGTTAAAAATAAACCAAAAAACATTAAAAAACCTGTAAAACTAATTATAGCAAAAAATCAAAAATCAAAAGTAGTAGTAGAAAAAAAAGTTAAAGATAATAAAAATTTAATTGTACAGAAGAAGAAAAAAATAGAACTAAGAATTGAGAATTTAAAAGTGATTCAACTTCCTGAAGATAAGATGATACGGTTATCTTTTAAATTGAGAAACATAACTAAGGAAAGCAAAAGAGTTAAAGGAAGAATTTTTGTTAAATTTATAAAAAATAACAATAGTGCTCTATATCCTAAAACTAAGCTTATGAATGGTATACCAATAAATATTAAAAAAGGATTATTCTATTCAATCAGAAAATATAAAAGAGTAGAGATGATTATTAAAAAAGGTGTAAGGTTAACAAAATACAGTAAAATACAGTTTCTCATATATGAAAATAGTTCCAATGAAAAAATTGTATATGATAAAATTTTAAAATTAAAAGTTGAATCTGGCGATATCTTTAGAAATCCATTTTAAAAGGTTAATTATTTATAAATAGGAATAAAAAAATGTTATCAAAGAAAGAGTTGATAAAAATATTTACAGAAATAGATGATGTTAAGAAGATGGAGAAGGTGTTTGAGGAACTTTTTACTCCGAGAGAGGTTGCAGATATTTCTTTGAGATGGCAGTTAATGAAAGATTTGTATAATGGTGATACACAAAGAAATATTGCAAAAAAATATAAGATAAGCCTCTGTAAAATAACAAGAGGGTCTAAAATTTTAAAACAGAAAAAATCTGCAGTACGGGATTTGATAGAGGGTTTTTTCGATGATAAGGAATTGTAGTTAACAGGAAATTCTAATAGTTAGTAATTGTTTGTTTTTACTGTTAATAAATAAATAATCATTCAAAAAATAAGGTTGGGATTTGTGGTTTATACTTAAATCAGAATAAAAAAAAATGAAACAATTTATGAAATCTATGTACAAGACTATATTTCCTGATATAAAATAGAGTAAATTAAAAATTATGTTGTAAAAGTAATTTAAAACAGCTTTTTTTTCATTGTAGACTATGTTACTAAGGCTTAACTAAATGATATTTTACATGATGGATTTGTATAAAAAGATTAATGGGTTAGAGGTTTCCTAAAGCTATAATCATTTTAAACGGGATAGTTTATGTTTCTGTTTGATTTAAAAGATAAAATTGTTGATTTTTACAGGACATATCTAAGTAATAGTGTTTCAGATCTATTTCCTGATGAGGGAAGCTGGATAAATATCGATATTGTTGAGAAATCAACGGGAGCTAAAATAGTAATTCCTGCAAGAATAGACCTGATTGAGAGCAGAACAGTAGCTGCACTTTGTAAAACTAAAGTCCCTGATAAATTTGACATAAATTCACGAGCATTTTTTCCTATCAAAACAGTGCAGTTTTCTGAAGAGAAAAGAACTTATATAACAACGAGAGAAACCTTTTCAACAGATATAATTATTAAGCGTTGTGTGAAAAACAGGATTATTTTTAAGCTACGTAATGGTGTGCTGAATAAAGCAAGTCAAAGGCTTTATGAAAGAATTCCATATAAAGAGAGTTATAATGTAAAAGTTGTACCATTAAAACTTCCTGAAAAAGATCAACGTTGTATAGCTTACAATCGGTATATGGAAAATTTCTTTAATAATGTTGAAATAGTAGATATAGCTCCAGGCGGAATAGGAGTTACAGCGCCAAAGAAGCTAACAAAATTAATAAAAGAAGAACTGAAAATTAATATACTTATAAATTTTGGAGAAAGAGAAGAATATTTTTTTAAAGGCAGACTCGTTAAAAAGAAAACTGAGGAGTTTGAATATAAAACATTTTTAAGAGTCGCAAAAAAAATGCCGAAAGAGGATGAAGAGGAAGATCTGGTTTTTATAGGTTTTCAATTTAAAGATGTTGATACACATAGAGAAATATTGATTGAAACCTTAAATAGTATTAGAAGGTCTGAAGCTGCTGAATCTACAGCTAAAAATATAAGAAAAGGAGCAAGCTCAGTTCAGGCCTATGAATCGATCTCAGAACTAAATGAAACACTTAAAGAAAAAGAGTTTATGGATCAGACATCTTTTCTTGATAAATTAAGATTTTTAATTGATAAAGTCGAAAAAGAGGAACGGTACAACGAATTTAAAGAGAATTATGTGCCTCCTAAAAAATTTGCAGATGTTTCATTTGATGATGATGTTGCCCCAAAAAAAGCCCCTACCAAAAGAACATTTAAATTAAAAGATTAATATTATATTAGTAAAATTTACCATAATATAGTAACTTCCCTTTAATTTGAGTTTTCTGTTTTAGTTTTTCTAAAGCTTTCTTATGATCTCTCCAAAGTAATAAAAAATAAGGCTATTTAATGGAATATAATAAAAAACCTATATATATTTATCTATTAGTATTAACAGTTGCAGCAGCAGGAGGGCTTCATATATGGAGAGTGCTTTTTGATAACTTTGCAGTCAAAGAGATTCTGCTTGAAGGTGATCATATAGGAGTGCTTCAGTCAGTAAGGGAGATTCCTGGATTTCTTGCACTTTTAGTCGTATACGCCCTTTTAATAATTAAAGAACATAAATTATCTGCACTTTCTATTCTAATATTGGGAGTTGGTCTTGGTCTAACAGGTTTATACCCCACATTTTATGGTCTAATGTTAACAACATTAATTATGAGTTTCGGGTTCCATTACTTTGAAACTACTAATCAATCACTCACTCTTCAGTATTACGATAAAGAAACATCACCCATTGTTTTTGGTAAACTAAGAAGTTTTGCATCTATAACAAATATCTGTGCTGGAATATCAATATTTTTTGCTGCTAATTTTCTTAATCCAAAAGAGATATATTTAATATCTGGTGGATTAGTTATAATTTTAGCTTTATGGGCTTTTTTTCAAAATCCTGTGGATAAGAATCTTGTTCCACAGAGAAAAGATATGATCTTAAAGAAAAAGTACTGGCTTTTTTATGCTTTGACATTTATGTCCGGGGCAAGAAGGCAGATATTTATCGCTTTTGCAGTGTTTTTACTGGTTAAAAACTTCAAATACAGTATACAGGAAGTTGCACTGCTTTTTTTTCTGAACAATATTATTAATACATTTCTAAGCCCTTATATTGGTAAGTGTATTGTTCGTTTTGGAGAGAGAAAAGTGTTATCTCTTGAGTATTTCAGTCTGATAATTGTATTTATTGCTTATGCCTATGTTGAGTCAAAGTTAATTGTAGCTTTTATTTATATTGCAGATCACATTTTTTTTAATTTTGCCATTGCAATCAGGACATATTTCCAAAAAATTGCTGAACCTGAAGATATTGCACCAAGTATGGCTGTTGGATTTACTATAAATCACATTGCAGCTGTAATTTTACCAGTAATTGGAGGGGTGCTCTGGATGATAGATTATAAAATACCTTTTATTGCAGGTGCTATATTAAGTTTTGTGTCACTAATTCTTGTTCAGTTGATAAGGGTTAAATCTAAAGTTTAAGAATGGTTATGAAAGTTTTTTTATTTCTGAGTATCTGAAACAGCCTTTCGTGTGGTCATTTACCATACCTACTGCCTGCATAAGGGAGTAACAAATAATAGTACCAACAAATTTAAATCCTCTTTTTTTCATATCTTTGCTCATAATATCTGATATTTCGGTACTTACTGGAACATCACTCATCTTTTTCCATGGGTTTGTGATTGTTTTGTAATCAGTAAAGCTCCATAGATATTTATCAAATGACCCAAACTCTTCTTGGATTTCAATAAATATTTTTGCATTGTTTACAGCGGCATTTACTTTTAGTTTATTTCTGATTATTCCAGGATTTTTTAAAAGTTCAGCAATTTTTTTATCATCATATTGAGCTACCTTTTGAACATCAAAATTGTCGAAAGCTACTCTATAAGCATCTCTTTTTTTTAGAATAGTAATCCAGCTAAGTCCAGCCTGCGCACCTTCAAGAATAAGGAATTCAAAAAGTTTCTGATCATTATGTAAAGGCACTCCCCATTCATTATCGTGATAATCTTTTTCTATATCTGTTTTGATAGCCCAGTCACACCTTTTTTTCATAGATCCTCCAAAATAAAAAAGCCACACCATTTTGGTGTGGCTTATATAATAAAATCCATATTCCTTGTTTAATCACGACCGCCAAAGATATGTAGAAGCATGATGAACATGTTAAGGAAATCAAGGTATAGTGAAAGAGCTCCCATAATAGCCCCTTTTCTCACAGTTCCTGACTCAAGATCAGCAGGTTGTGACATAGCCATATGCTTTATTTTCTGTGTATCATAAGCAGTAAGCCCAACAAAAATGATAACTCCAACATAGCTGATTATCATTTGAAGACCAGAACTTCTTAAAAATAAATTAACTAAAGTTGCTATGATTATACCAATAAGACCCATCATCATGAATTGGCCCATACCAGTAAGATCTTTTTTGGTAACCATTCCATAAACACTGCTTGCAGCAAAAGTAGCTGAGCAAATAAAGAAAGTTGTTGCAATGGAATTTGAAGTATAAGCTATAAAAATCCAAGAAAGTGTTAAACCATTTAATGCGGCATATGCAAGAAAAAGTGCTGTTGCAGTGGTCGCTTGTAACTTATGAACACGTGCAGATAAAAACCAAACCATTCCAATTGTAAGAATAGCTAAAGGCCAGAACATTTTTTGTACAGTCATTAATATGTTTAAATTTGTACTTACCAGATATGCAATACCACCGGTTAGAGCAAGTCCTATAGCCATCCAGTTGTATACACTCCTGATAAAAGCGTTAACTCTTATCTGAGCTTGTGTTTGTTGTAAAGGTGCTGTTTGCATTTGTTGTCTCCTGTTAATATTATAAAATTTTCTTTTTCAGATCTAAATATAAAACCTTTACAGTAACTTTCAAGTAAAAGTTTGAATAAAGACATTCTATAATAATTTGGTATAAAGTAAAGATGAAAAAAAACACATCTCATCATATTTGCATTTTTAATCTATCCCTGATATTTTGATCGATCTTTACAAGATTAATATGTGGTATTTGGAAAGCACATAAAAAACACAATTTTTTAATAAAAGACGTTATTTAAGACATGAGATACGATAAAATATATAATGAATTAAAAGAGATTGCTGAAAAACTTAAGATTACAGTTTCTGAACAAAATTTCAGACCCACAGGAATCAAAGTTCAAAGTGGACTTTGTAATATTAGGGGTGAAGATTTTTATATTATGGACAAACATAAGAAAATAAGGGAAAAAACAGAACTTCTTGCACAATGTCTACTTAATTTTCCTCTGGATGATATGTATATAATCCCGGCAATCAGGGATTATTTTGATAAATTCAAAAAAACAATTTAATGATAATTTATGATCTCTAATAAAAAAATATTAACTGTCTCTGATCTGAACCGGGAGATAAAATATCTTTTAGAGGATAATTTCCCTTTTATCTGGGTAACAGGAGAGATATCTAATTTTAGCAAACCAACATCAGGACACTTCTATTTTACCCTTAAGGATAGCAGGTCCATGGTTAGCTCTGTTATGTTCAGGGGACAAAACAGAAATCTGAAATTCTTACCTGAAAATGGAATGAGTGTTACAGGTTTTGGAAGGGTCTCTCTTTATGAACCAAGAGGTGCATATCAGATTATTTTTGAGTATCTTGAACCAAAAGGCATTGGTTCACTTCAGGTAGCTTTTGAACAACTCAAAATTAAACTCGAAGAGGAAGGCTTTTTTAAAAAAGAGTTTAAAAAAAAACTACCCTCTCTTCCAAAAAGAGTTGCAATCATAACATCTCCAACGGGTTCTGTTGTCCATGATCTGATAAACATAATTTCAAGAAGATTTTTCAATGTCGGGATAGATATTTTAAAAGTTAAGGTTCAAGGAGATGATGCTGTCCCTGAAATTGTAAAAGCTATTAAGTTTGCAGATTTAACAAAACCAGATGCAATTATTATTGCAAGGGGAGGAGGATCTATAGAAGATCTCGCTCCTTTCAATTCTGAAAAAATAGCGAGAGTTGTTTTTGATGCTAAAACACCTGTGATTTCGGCAATTGGTCATGAGACCGATTTTACAATACTTGATTTTGTAGCAGATTTAAGGGCAGAAACTCCTTCAGCAGCAGCAGAGTTACTTTTCCCGGAGAAAGATCAACTTATTTCTGAAATCAGAGGTTTAAAATCAAGACTTACACTTTCTATGGATAAAATCTTATCTGGTAAAAAAACAGAGTCAGAAAAACTGATTAAACGTTTAAAAAGCCCAGGTAGAAGAGTTTCTGATCAAAGGTTAAGGCTTGATGATCTCTCAATTCGAATAGTTAGAAACTGTACAAAAAAAGTTCAAAGACAAAAAGAGACTCTGTTAAATATAATAAAACAGCTCTATCGAAATAATCCTTCTAATTATATTGAAAAAGAGGGGGATCGACTTAAATTATCAAAAAAAAGGATTACAATAGGTTTTGATAATATTTTAAAAGAGAAAAAATCTGATCTTTCTAAACTTTTAGCAAGGCTTGAAAATTTAAATCCACTTTCGGTTCTTGAAAGGGGTTATAGTATTACAAGAACAGTTCCTGGAAAAAAAGTTATAGGATCAATTGGAAATATTACCGAAGGACAAAATGTTGAAGTTCTTGTTTCAGATGGAACTTTAAATTGTAAAGTGGAAGGAAAAAAATAGATGGCAAAAAAATCCTTTGAACAATCACTGTCACAGCTTGAGAAAATAGTTAATGATCTTGAGGAGGGAAATCTTCCTTTGGAAAAAGCTTTAAAAAAATTCGAAGAGGGTATAAAAACATCAGAATATTGTTCAGAAATTCTGAATGAAACTGAGAGAAGAATATCCATTCTTTTGAATAAGGATGGTGATGAGGAAAGAGAGCCTTTTCAGCCCGAAGAATAACTAAAGGTAACCTCTATTAATTATATATTTCTGAAAAGAGAAGTTCTTAGAGGTTCCTTAGACTGGACTTATTATGTTTGATTTAAAATCGTATCTGAATAAAAAAAGAGAGATAATTGATACAAAACTTTCATCTTATATTGAAGGTGACAAGCTTTTAAAAAATGCCATGCATTATTCTTTAATGGCAGGGGGAAAAAGATTAAGACCCATCCTTTGTTTTGCCGGAGCAGAAGTTGTAGGTGGAGATGCTAAAGATTGCCTTGAATTTGCCTCAGCTTTAGAGATGATACATACTTACTCATTAATACATGATGATCTGCCTGAGATGGATAATGATAAACTCAGAAGGGGTAAAGCAACTTGTCATATCGCTTTTGACCATGGAACAGCTCTTCTTGCCGGTGATGGACTTTTAACTTTAGCATTTGAGGTTATGTCTGATTCTCCAAATATTAATGAGAAAAATGCTGTTAAATATTTGAAAATAAGCTCACTCATTTCAAAAGCAGCGGGTTTTAATGGAATGATTGAGGGACAGATTCTTGATGTTGAAAGTGAAGGAAAAATCCTTTCTCTTGACGAGCTTGAAAAAATACATGTTTTGAAAACCGGAGAGATGATTTGTGCATCTGTTTTATCCGGTGCCATTATGGGTGAAGCAACAAATAAAGAGTTAGAAGATCTTAAAGTTTATGCACAGAAAATCGGCCTTGCTTTTCAGGTTAGGGATGATATCTTAAATGTTGTAGGGAATCCTGAATTGATGGGTAAAGCAGTTGGTACGGACGCTGCTCTTAATAAAGCAACTTATCCTGCGATAATGGGCCTTGAAGAATCAAAAAAATTTGCAGGAGATCTGATATGTGATGCTCTTACAGCAATTGAGTCTTTTGATGATAAAGCAGCACCACTTAGAGCTATTGCAAATTATATTTTAGACAGAAAGAGATAATACAATAAGGAATATGTTTTGAGCCTTTTAGAAAAAATAAATAAGCCGTCCGATATAAAGAAAATTTCAAGGGAAGAACTTCCTGAGCTATCATCAGAAATACGAGGTAGAATAATAGATGTGGTCTCCAAAAATGGAGGGCACCTTGGGTCAAGTTTAGGTGTTGTTGACCTTACCATTGCACTCTTTTATGTTTTTGATCTGGAAAATGATAAAATTGTATGGGATGTGGGCCATCAGTCTTATGCCCATAAAATTCTTTCAGGCCGCAATGATAAATTTGATACATTACGCACAAAGGGTGGCTTATCTGGTTTTCCCAAGATCAGTGAAAGTAAATATGATGCATTTACAACAGGTCACAGTAGTACATCTGTTTCTGCAGGATCTGGCATGTCCTGCGGTAAAAGAATTAGAAATGAAAATAGTAAAGTAATATCTGTAATTGGTGATGGTTCTCTTACAGGAGGTATTGCTTACGAAGGTTTAAATTATGTAGGGGGGGCAGGTCTCGACCACATAACAATTTTAAATGATAATGATATGTCTATTTCCCAAAATGTTGGGGCTATATCATCATTCTTAAGTCGTAAACTATCTGCTAATTATCTTCAAACCCTGAAATCTCAATTTGGTGAATTTTTAAAATCTATTCCAGGAATTGGAGAGGATATATATCACTTTGCTAAAAGATCAGAAGGTTCATTTAAAACATTTGTAACACCTGGAATGCTTTTTGAAGCTTTTAATCTTGATTACTTTGGCCCAATCGACGGACATAATCTTGATCATCTAATAGATATTTTAAACAATATTAAGGAACTTAATGAACCTGTACTTTTGCATATAACAACGGTTAAAGGTAAAGGCTATATTCATGCTGAGAAAAATCCTACAAATTTCCATGGTATCGGACCATTTGATATAAAAAGTGGAGATCCAATTAAAAATGGTGAAAAAAAAGAATCATACACGAGTATTTTTGGAAAAGCCATTGTTGAAATTGCAAAAAAAGATGAAAAAGTTGTGGCAATAACAGCTGCTATGCCTGAAGGAACAGGTCTTTTACCTTTTGCTGAAAAATTCCCTGATCGTTTCTTTGATGTTGGAATTGCAGAACAGCATGCTGTAACATTTGCAGCAGGACTTGCAACTGAAGGTATTAAACCTGTTGTTGCAATCTACTCAACATTTCTTCAAAGAGCATATGATCAGATTTTACATGATGTGGCGATTGAGTCATTACCTGTGGTTTTTGCCATAGACAGGGGCGGAATAGTTGGTGAAGATGGACCAACACACCATGGTCTTTTTGACTTTTCTTATCTGAGAAATATTCCAGGCTTGACTATAATGACGCCTAAAGATGCTGATGAACTTAAGGATATGCTAGAATTTTCCATCTCACATAATGGACCTGTTGCCCTTAGATATCCAAGGGGTGAAGTTGCGAACATTAAATCTGAAAACCCTTCGAAAATAGCCATGGGTAAAGGTGAAATAGTAAGACAAGGTAGTGATATTCTTTTAATAGCAGCAGGAAGAACCGTTTCTGAATGTATGATTGCATATGATATTTTAAAGGAAAAAGGTGTTAGTGCAACCCTTTTTAATGCTCGTTTTATTAAACCACTTGATATTGAAAAAATTGCAGAACTTGTTAAAAACACTGAAAATGTCATAACCGTGGAAGAACAGGTGATTGCAGGCGGTCTTGGAAGCGCAGTACTTGAAGGGTTAAATGACAAAAAGATTAATAGTTTCAATCTCGAGAGAATTGGAATTAAAGACACATTTGTTAAACATGGTGCGGCAAATGAGCTTAGAAAAGAATATGGAATTGATGCAGAAGCGATTGTTGCAAAAGCACTTGAGATGACCTCATAACATGGCTAAAGAACGTCTTGATAAAATAGTCCTTGATCTGGGTTTATTTGATGACCTGAAAAAAGCCCAGGCTGTAATTATGTCTGGAAAGGTTCTTGTTAATGGAGAGCCTTGCGATAAACCTGGAACAAAAATTTCTATAGATTCTGTGATCAACCTTAAGGATAAACCGATACCCTATGTTAGTCGCGGTGCTTTAAAGCTTGAAAAAGCAATAGAATTTTTTAAAGTAAAACCTGAAGATATGATTTGTCTTGATATTGGTTCATCCACAGGTGGCTTTACTGATTGCTTACTTCAAAAAGGAGCCGAAAAGGTTTATGCAGTTGATGTTGGATATGGTCAACTGGATTGGAAGCTAAGGCAGGATAAACGTGTAATAACAATGGAGCGTACGAACATCAGGCACCTTGAAAAAGATGCTATAGAAGATAAAGTTGATCTTGTAGTTATTGATACCTCATTCATATCACTTAAAACTGTAATACCAGCAGCTCTTAAATTTATGAAGGAAAAAAGCAAAATTCTTGCTTTAATAAAACCTCAGTTCGAAGTAGCAAAAGGCCAGGTTGGAAAAGGCGGAATTGTTAATGATCATGATCTTCATAGAGAAGTTAAAACAAAACTTACGAATTTCTTTGAAAATATGGGCCTTATTGCAAATGGTATTACAGATTCTCCAATTCTCGGAACAAAAGGTAATAAAGAGTTTATTATCTATTTAGAAAGATAACTTAAGGGATCTCTAATAATTTGGAATTTTGGATGAAATACAGATTATAAAAGCTTTAGTTTTATAAAAAATAACGAGTCGATTTTATTAGAGGTTCCCTACAGTTCTTTTTTGAAAATATACTCCGTTGTTTTTTTTTACGTATTATAAAACAACTTAAGTATTTCGCCAAAAGGTCAGTTAATAGAGATTACCTTAAATCTTTGAATAATAAAAGGTAGAATTAAAAAATTCTATTTGATATGCGAAGTAGAAAAATAATTCATGTCGATATGGATGCTTTCTATGCATCTGTTGAACAGAGAGATAATCCTCATTTAAGGGGAAAACCAGTTATTGTTGGTGGCGACCCAAACTCAAGGGGAGTTGTCTCAACCTGTTCCTACGAAGCAAGAAAATTTGGAGTAAAATCAGCAATGGCATGTTCCACAGCCTTTCGGCTTTGTCCCATGGGGATTTTTGTAAAGCCAAGATTTGAGGCGTACCAGGAAGCTTCCTCAACAGTAATGAATATTTTCTATGAATACACAGATATTATTGAACCCTTATCACTTGATGAAGCATTTTTAGATGTTACTGAAAATAAAAAAAATATTGTTTCAGCCACTGTAATTGCAAAAGAGATTTTGCAAAGAATAAAGCATGAAACGAAATTAACTGCTTCAGCCGGGGTTTCTTATAATAAATTTATAGCAAAAGTTGCATCTGATTATAAAAAACCAAATGGTATCACTGTTGTGACGCCAGAAAATGCGGACTATTTTATAGAAAATCTTAATATTAGAAAATTTTATGGGGTTGGTAAAGTCACTGAAAAGAAAATGCACAGTTACGGAATAAAAACCGGTAAAGATCTAAAACAGTTTGATAGAGATAAATTGGTATCTGTTTTTGGTAAATCCGGTAGTTATTACTATGATTGTGCAAATGGAATAGATTCAAGACCCGTCGGAAGAAGGGGATCAAGAAAATCTTACGGAAAAGAAACTACCTTAAAAGAAGATATTGATGATAAAAAACTTATGATAGAAATTCTTGAAGGTATTGCAGAAAGGTTAGAACCACAACTTCAGAAAAAAAGTGATAAAGGGCATACTGTAACACTTAAGGTAAAATATTTCGATTTTCAGCAAGTAACGAGAAGTATAACACTTCCCTATCCTGTTGATAGTTCCGAAATTATTATGAAGCATGTAAAACCGTTACTTGAAAACACAGAAGCAGGAGAAGTAAAAGTACGGCTTTTAGGTATATCTGTTTCAAATTTCATTAATAAAGCAGAGATAATTAAAAGACACATACAATTGTTAATCCCTTTTCCTGATTATTGCCATGTAACTTTCAATGCGGAAACAGTTGAAAAGTTATAGGGAACCTCTAATGAATAACGCTCTATATTATTCGAGAAAAATAAATGTTAATCACTCTTTTTAATTTCATAGTTTTATACGGTTATTTAAGGGAATCTCTAATAACTCCTCTTTTGCAAAATACTGTGTTATTTCTAAAAAAAACTGTAATAAAATCGGCTCGTTATTTTCAGAAATGCCTTGTATTTTATCAGAATATTAATTGATAGAGGTTCCCTTAAAGAATTTGTGATAAAATTTTAAATTTGTGATATTTTTTGATATAGATAAACCATGATAAATATAGATAATGAGATTCACTTATACATCACAAAACCGGAAGAGGTAGAAACCTCCGATTTAAGAAAATATAAAGATTTATTAAGTTCTGATGAGATCGAGAGGCATGATCGATTTAAATTTGATAATCTAAAAAACAACTTTCTAATAACCAGAGCTCTTGTTCGAACAACCCTTGCAAACTACCTGGGGTGTGATCCCAAAAGCCTTAAATTTGAAACAAATTCCTATGGGAAACCCTCGCTTAGAGGTATTTCATTTAACCTATCACATACTGATGGTTTAATCGTTCTTGCAATAACAGGATCAAAAAAAATTGGGGTTGATACTGAAAATTTAAACAGAAACATTACAGATATCGATATTGCAAAGAGATATTTTGCAGAACCTGAGTATCATGAGATTAAGGCATGTTCAGAGATTGATAGGAAATATAAATTCCTTGAATTCTGGACATTAAAGGAATCATATATTAAAGCTGTGGGTAAAGGCCTTTCAATTCCACTTGATAAATTTTATTTTAAAATTAAGGGCGATGAAATAAAAATACATACCAAGGAAGATTCATTGTCCTGGCAGTTCAAAATGTCTAAAATAAATGATTCCCATCTTATTGCACTTGCATTTGAAGGGGCAGAAATGCCTGATATTAGAACGTACCAAACTATTCCTATGGTTAAGATATTGTAAATTATCTTTTTTTAGGTTCAATATGTGATTTTTTTCATTGTTGTTTTTTTAAGTAATATATTATTGATATTTGGTAACCTCTAATAATTAGGATTTTGATTGAAATACAAGGTTGAGGAAAAAATAAAGGGTTGAATTTACTACAGTTCTTTTTTTTAAAAACGCAGTAGTTCGTTCAAAAGACAGTTATTAGAGATTCCCATTTATCAAAACTAAATAATTATAAGGAATTTTATATGAAATTTTTTACTAAAATATCGATACTCCTTTTATTAGCAACTCTGATTATTACAACTCCTCTATTAGCTGGAGTTGATGAGTCTATGGACAAGGTAATAGAGTATAAAAAAAAATACGGTGCTGTGAATCCTTTTTTCAGAACAAATAAAAAAGGTATTGTTGTAGCTGAATGCTGGAATGCACCGCATAAGATGTGGAGTGTAAAATCATCTATTAAATTTGCAAAACTTATAGTTCCAAAAAAACTTAAAAATGAGAAACCTAAGCTGATATCTTCAGATAAACTTGAGAAAATCTATAAATTTTCAGATGGAACAAGAATTATTTTAAAAATGTTTGGAGGTAAATGCACATTAGTTGGTATTTATGCCCCCAATTATAAAGGACCATCTTGTTAATTATTCTCTGAATTTTAATCAAGATTCCTTAAAATTATAAATATCCTTTACACAATCCTTAAACCAGATTGGCTTAAAAAAAAGTACATAAATTAAAAGGACAGCAGCTACAGGAAATGGAATTATCAGGTCAAATATAGCAAAAAAGATCAAACAAATTAGTATTTTATTTCTCATGATTTAGGACTTTCCTCAATATTCTCTATTGGGAACCTCTAAAAACTAGAGATTTGATTGAAATACAAGGATGAGAAATAAATAACGAGCCGATTTTACAACAGTTTTTTATTTCGAATAACACAGTAGTTCAGTCAAAGAGCAGTTTTTAGAGATTCCCTATAATTAATTCCAAAGCAACTTTGCTGTTTTTATCTGTTCCGTAGTTTTTATCTCCTGAAAACCTTACAATCTTATCAAATCCCATTTTAAACCAGAAGTTAAGTGCCGGCCAGTTCCTTAGAAAGACACCAAGTTGTATTGCGTTGTAGTTAGTATTATCTTTTACAGATTTTATTAATGTTGATATAAGCTCTGAGCCATATTTCATATTCTGATATTTTGGGTCAATAAATAATGCTCCTATCCAAAGTGTATATTTTGATGGATAACCACAGCAAAATTCAACCCAGCCAATAGGTTTTTCTGGTTTATTTTTTAGTATTACCTGAATCTGAAATGATTCTCTTCCATAGTTTGGAGGTAAATCAGGATCTATCATAGTTTTAACAAAATAATCAGATTCATACTCTTCAAGAGAGATCTCGCCCCAATTTGAATTTTTAAAAACAGATTTTAGAATAGTCTGTAAATCCAAACAATCATATCCATCAATATTTCTGATTGATAACCGTTTTGTTTTCCATTCATTTGTTTCAAATATATTCATTGTTTTAGGATAAAGGTATTATTAATATTTTTCAATTAGTTCTATAAATTTATCCTGAATCCGTCCATTGTACGTAATCATCATGGGTTAGTTAAATTATAATGTTTTATAATGATTTTTTTTGCCATAACAGCAAACTGTTGTTAAAGGTTTTATATAAGAGAAAAACAATATAAAGGACAGATAATTTGGTGGGAGCTTGCAAATTATTCCGTATCAGTTACAGT
This sequence comes from Desulfobacterales bacterium, assembly GCA_024226555.1. Classification (GTDB taxonomy): domain Bacteria; phylum Desulfobacterota; class Desulfobacteria; order Desulfobacterales; family JAAELO01; genus JAAELO01. Next base: position 121,760 of record JAAELO010000848.1, read on the forward strand.
TGTCTAAGTGGTAGAGATACTGACAACAAGCTTCAGCTTTGCCTTTTTCATATTTATTTTAAACAAATACTTGCCACAGTTAGTGGGAAAGCCAGGTAAAAAATGGAAATATTAAAAATGTTAATTTTATCCATAATATTTTTAGCTTGTAGTGATGTAAGTGAGAATAAATATACTTATAATATCCCATTGAATTCGGGTAAGTATAAACTTGAATTTAATGTTGATGACAAGAAAAACAAGAAAATAGAAGACTTTAGTCGTAATAATCATAGCTTTAGAATTGCATATTCAAATGATTCAACCTATTCATTTAGATTTGTTCGTAATAATTTGGAAATAGTATTTAATATTGAAGATAATAATATAAGGAATTATTCAATATCAAGTATTAATGGAAGTAATAAATATAAAATTGTTAGACATATTAATGATAAATATAGTAAAAAAGATTTTTTTTCAGGTATGGAGGAAACACAAATTTTTAAATATATAGCAAATCATAAGAACAACAAATTAAATATTAATATCATTCGATAACTATGTAAGAAAGGTAGAAATTAAAATTTTGAAAAAAATTATAACAAGTTTAATTCTATTAAGCATAGTGCTTTTTGTAGGTGTCTGGATTGTGTTAAATATAATAGCCAAGCAGAAATATGACGATATGAGAAGTGAATTAAACATTGTATCATTCTCAAAGGTTCAGATAAATAGCGGAATTCAGAAACTTATTATAGAGGCCAGGACGAAATGGACAGAAAAATATAGCAAAATTGATGGACCACATTCAAATATGCTTAAGGGCACTAAATTAAAACCTACTGTCTCAAACCTTATTAATATTTTTACCTATAAATTACCTGATTATTCTTTCTTTTCGATGGATTTCAACAGGAAATCAATTGAAATATGCAAAATTCAAAGCATTGTATTCCCGGTTTCAATTGATAATCTGATATATGTTTCAGATAAAAAAAAAATTGCAATTATCAGGGTACAGAAGAATGTCATACTGTTATTTTCAGATGAGGAATCAGGTCTGCAAGAAGCTATGTACATAAAAAAAAAATAATCTGGAATTTCTGGTAACAAAAATCTCTGATCATTTAAAATAGATTGACTTAATAATAAATTTTACTATAGGTTAATTCTTTAAATGTCGAGAGTGGAAGTTCTGAAGTTTCCTGTTCTAAGGCATCATGCTAAGAACATTAAACCGTGTAGCTGAAAATCATTTTGGCTATGAGGGTCTTAATCTAAAGGTTAAGGTCTCCCATGTTTGGAAAGGAACGAATATTAAAATCCTTAAAGATGCCTTTAATTTAATAATTTAAAAGCATCTATCTGAATTTCTGGTAAAATTTCCTCCTCATATATCCAGTTACTAACTATTTTCTTCATTAATTATAAAAGGCTGAGATTATGAAAATTGATACCCGGATTGAAAAACTTTTTTCCGATGATATACCATTTGAATATAATACTCCTGAGTATATAGATCAAAAAGAGTACTTGATAGATGGTAAGATCTGTAAGTGGGATGGACCAATGGAAAAGGTTTATTCTCCAATATGTGAATTCTTAAATGGAGAGATAACACAAAAAATCATTGGTGAATATCCTTTGTTAACTAAAAAAGAATCAACAAAAGCACTTGAATCTGCGACAGCTGCTTTTGATAATGGGCGCGGTATCTGGACAACAATGGGTGTTGAAAAAAGAATTGAACATTTAAATACTTTTATAAACCAGATGGTGAAAAGAAAATATGAAATTGTTAAATTCCTGATGTGGGAGATAGGTAAATCTTTAAAAGATTCAGAAAATGAATTTGATAGAACAGTCGATTATATAATTGATACCATTGAAGCTCTAAAAAATCTTGATAGAGATAACTCAAGACTTGTGATTGAAAAAGGAATAATAGGGCAGATCAGGAGAGCTCCTTTGGGCATTGTCCTTTGTCTTGGGCCATTTAATTATCCTCTAAACGAAACATTTGCAACCTTAATACCAGCTTTGATTATGGGAAATGTTGTTATTTTTAAACCTCCAAAATTAGGAGTATTGCTCTATAAACCACTTTTAGAAGCATTCCGGTTATCATTTCCAAGAGGTGTTGTATCAATTATCTATGGTGATGGAGAGGAGGTTATTACTCCCCTTATGACATCCGGAAAAATAAATGCTCTGGCATTTGTAGGTTCAAGTAAAGTTGCAGATATCTTGAAAAAAAATCATCCATTACCACATAGATTAAGAAGTATTCTTGGACTGGAAGCAAAAAATGCAGCCATTATATTACCTGACGCAGAGATTGATAATGCTGTTAATGAAACGGTTCTTGGTTCTCTTTCATTTAATGGGCAGAGATGTACAGCTTTAAAAATAATTTTTTGTCACTCAGATGTAGTTGATGAGTTCCTTGAAAAGCTGTCCTTAAAAATAAACGGCCTTAAAATTGGTATGCCATGGGATGAAGATGTTAAAATCACACCACTTCCGGAAAATAACAAATCTGAATATCTAACATCTCTTATTGAAGATGCCCTGGAAAAAGGTGCAAACGTTATCAATGAGATGGGAGGAACTGTTAATGGAACATTTTTCTACCCAGCTCTTATATATCCGGTTAATTCAAAGATGAGGGTGTATCATGAAGAACAATTTGGGCCTGTCGTTCCTGTACTTTCATACGATAGTCTTGAAGAACCTTTAAACTACATTGTTGAATCAAATTATGGTCAACAGGTAAGTATCTTTGGGACTAACTCAGATAATATTTCAGATCTGATTGATCCCCTTATAAATCAGGTATCGAGGGTAAATATAAATAGTCAGTGTCAACGAGGTCCGGATACATTCCCATTTACCGGAAGAAAAGATTCAGCAGAAGGAACTCTTTCTGTTTTTGATGCTTTGAGGGCATTTACAATAAGATCTCTTGTAGCGACTAAAGAGATTGATTCAAATAAGAAAATATTTAGAGAAATTTTAAAACATAATAAATCAACTTTTCTATCTACAGATTTCATTCTGTAAAATATGTAGAGATTGTGACTAGAGAAATTAAAATATTGAGTGTTAAGAATATAAATTAAGGAATAGAAAAAAATGAATAATAAATCCGTACAAATTCCCCTGAATAATGATAAAACGATAGATGGAAAGATCTATGGATCTGGTAATAATGCAATTATTTTCTCAAACATGGATACAAATGTTCAAGAAGAATGGGACCCTATAGTTGAAGTATTAGAACCAGAAGGATATATGATTTTAACATATAACTATTTTGATTTTAATGAAAAACAACACGACACTCTTGAAGATGTAGTACTATTCACAAAAAACAGTGGAGCAAAAAAAATTATTATTATTGGTGCCAGTAGAGGTGGTGTCGCTTCTTTAAAAGTTGCAACAAGATCAGTTAATAACAAAAGTGTTATCGGTGTTGCTGCTATTTCAGCTCAAATTGAATATGAAGGGACCACATTTTATAGCACCGAAGAACTAAGAAGTATCAAAATCCCTAAATTATTAATAGATTCAGAGTTAGATGGTGGAGCAGAAGATAACCGTAAAATGATTAAGATATTGAATGACCCAAAAGATCTATTGTTCTATAAAGGAGATGCCCATGGTACTCAGATTTTTGAAAATAACAGGGAATCTTTGGTTAAAAGGTTAAGAGATTTCATTAGCTCTGTTTTTGAGAATTCAATATAAACCTTTAGGGAACCTCTATTTCATCCAAAATTTTAATTATTAGAGGTTGTGATACCAATTAAAATATTTAATTAAAAGAAATTGAGACGATATGACTCCTTGTATTAATGTTGCAAAAAAAAATAAGATTACACACAAAATTCATAAGTATAAACATGACCCTGGGAATGAATCATATGGATTAGAAGCAGTTGTAAAATTAGGTGTATCTGAAAGCAGAGTTTTTAAAACCTTAGTGGTAAGTCTTGATAATGGAAAAATGGTGGTTGGTGTTATTCCAGTCTCATCAAAACTCAGCATGAAGCTCATTTCAAAGTCAGCTGGTGGAAAAAAAGCTGTTATGGCAAAACCTTTAGAGGTTGAGAGATCCACAGGTTATATTCTTGGAGGAGTTAGTCCACTTGGGCAAAAAAAACAACTAAATACAATAATTGATTCATCAGCGAAAGACCATTCAACAATATTTGTTAGTGCTGGTCGCAGAGGATTAGAGATTGAATTAAGTCCAGACGATTTAAAAAACTTAACTAATGGATCATACGCTGAAATCTGTAAGACCTGAATACCTGTTTCATTACAATTCATTAATCCTATAGATGGTTTTTTTTAATACTTTAAATTAATTTTTATATCGTGTATAATAGGTAAGTTATAGTTCCAGGCACAATATACTGAAAACTTAAAGGAAATCACCATGGGATATTTAAATGTGATATTTCGAATGATTTTTATTATTATTTTTTCTTTAATGAATACTAATATGGGTTTGTCAGGAGAGATTGTCAGGCTTGCAAATGGTGAATGGCCTCCCTTTACGTCCCAAAAATTAAAAAAATTTGGTGTATATTCAGATATAGTAAGCAAAGCCTTCGCTTTAGAAGGAATTGAGGTTGAGTACAAATTTTTTCCATGGGCAAGAAGCTATTATAATGTGAAAACAGGTACTATGGATGGTTCATTAACATGGGCACCAACGGAAGAAAAAAAAAGAGATGTGATTTTTAGTGATCCTGTATTTATGCACAAAAAGGTTATTTTTCACCTTAAAGCATTTAATTTTAACTGGAATAGTATTAAAGATTTAAAAGGATTAAATATTGGTGCAACAAGACAATATACTTATGGTTCAGTATTTGATAATGCTGCAAAAAGAGGTGTTATTCATGTTGAATATACTACGAATGAGGTTATGTCTTTGAAAAAATTATTTGCTGAAAGAGTTCAGGTATTTCTTTCGGATATCAATGTTGGTTATAACTTGCTTAGATCTAATTTTACACAGGATAAGGTTAAACTTGTTACCCACCATAAAAAACCTATTCAGGAAACATTCACATGTGTAATTTTAACAAAAAAGAACATTTCAAAAAGTATTCATCTCATGAAATTATTCAATCGCGGACTCCGAAAACTTAAGAAACAGGGTGTTTACAAAAAAACGATTGAAGACTCAAGACAAGGAGAATATCTCTTAAAACTGAGCAAATAGGCTACTCAAACCTTGGCATATACATATTAGAATCCAACCCAGATAAAAAATTAATAATAGTTTTGACAGATGCATTTATATTTGTTAATTATATTTTAATCGTTTAGATAGATCTAAACGTTAAGAATGAGGTGAGTATGCAAAAAAATATTGATAGATCTCGGGAAAATTTTATTCAGGGAATTAGTAGAATATCATCTTTTTGGGGGTTTCCAAAAGCCATGGGAGCAATTTATGGAGCTCTCTATCTTTCTCCGGAACCAGTTACTATGGATGAGCTTGTAAGTACAGTTGGCATAAGTAAAGGCGCTATCAGTACAAATGTCAAAAACCTTGAGAGATGGGGGATGATAGTACGTGATTTTAAACTGGGAGACAGGAAAGACTATCTAAGAGCAGAGATCGATTTCTGGAAGATTATAAAAGGTATTTTGAAGGAGAGGGAAAAAAATGAATTTGACCTTGCTCTAAAGAAAGTCTCAGAAAGTATAGAGATGCTAAATGAAGAAGAATGCTCAGCTGAAGATAAAAAATTAAAGAATTTTTACGATGGCAGATTGGAAGATATGAAACAATTCTTTGATACTTTGGATAAGATGGTTGGCTTAATTCTGGCATTTGATGATCTAAAATCACTGAATCTGAAGAAGCTATTGTCCAAAAGGAAGCTCAAATAATTAGAGAACCTAAAAGAAATAAAAAAAGGATTTGCATTATGAAAGAAAAACACATGGTAACAGGAGCTTTTGGATATTCCGGGAGTTATATTGCTAAAGAACTTCTTTCAAAAGGGTATGAGGTATTAACTCTTACCAACTCATCAAAGGAAAATGACAGAATTAAAAAATTTCCTTTATCTTTTAATAATAAGGATATGTTAATAGAATCACTTAAAGGTGTTGATGTTCTATATAATACATATTGGGTAAGGTTTAATCATAAGAATTTCACATATGCTGATGCAGTAAAAAATACAAAAATACTATTTGATGCTGCTAAAAAAGCAAATGTAAAAAAAATTGTTCATGTAAGTATTACAAACCCATCTGAAGATTCTGAACTTGAATATTTTAAAGGTAAAGCTGAGCTTGAAAAAGAGTTAAAACAATCTGGAATGGAATATTCAATTGTAAGACCAGCTGTATTTTTTGGTGGTAGTGATATTCTAATAAATAATATTGCATGGTCTTTGAGATATCTTCCTGTTAGTGGTTATTTTGGAAAAGGGGAATACAAAATAAGACCAGTTCATATAAAAGATTTTGCAATGATAGTAGTAAATGAAGGTAACGGGCATAGTTCCAGAACTGTTAACGCTGTTGGTCCTGAATCCTATACGTATAAAGAACTTCTTAAAATGATTTCTAAAACAATTGGTACAAAGAAGATGTTCATGTCTATTCCCCCGATTATTGGATATATTACAGGTTATTTTATTGGTTTGTATAAAAGGGATGTTTTTATAACATGGGATGAAATAAAAGGTTTAATGCAAGGGCTTTTATACACAAATTCAGAAGCTACAGGATCAACTAAACTATCTGTTTGGGTAGATAATAAAAAAGAGAACTTAGGTAGACACTATGAAAGTGAACTTGCAAAAAGAAATTAGCTATAGGGGAACCTAAATAAATGAATGAATTCTACTGTTTGGATAAAAGAAGTAAAGCTTGGTGATTCTGTATGGTAGTCACTGCTATGACAGGATGCGTTGTCACCAATTTCTTCTTTCAATAATTACAGCTTTTTGTAGTGTCGTTTTTGTTTTTCAAAACGCACTGAACCAAACTAACCACCGGATTTTTCAGTAACAAACCCAGCACCTCTCCATGAGTAAATACCACCACAGAGCCTTATTATATTATCATAACCCAATTTTTTAGCCCACATAGCACCATTGTGAGCTCTTTTGCTTTTTAATACATTGCTGTAAAAGATAATAAGTTTATTATTATCTTTACCAAGAAGGTTTTTGAAATCCTCTACAGATTTTCCATTTACTTTCTCTTTATCCCATTTTTCCATTAGATCATTGGGGAATTGAAAATTTATAGCTCCTTTTATATGACTTTTTTGAAAGTTTTTTTCCGGTAATGTGTCTATTAAAACCAGATTAGATTTTACTAATAAGACATTTAACTCGTCGACCATAATCAAGCTGTATCCACCATCCCTTGCATCACGAGCTATCTGAACTGTTATTTTTTCATTTTCATATTGTTTTTTATAACTATCTTTCATTCTTGTGGATGAATCATCCATTACAAAATAGAAACAAATTGCCGTTGCTATAACAAGGATGACATTGGCTACTTTTTTTTTCATTTCAGCCCCTGATTAGTTAGATTATTTTTTTAACTAATATAAATCTTTTAGTAACAGTCGTCCATCATTAATTAATCATCACGACAAACTCTCAAATTATCTTGATGACCAATTTTATAAAAATCTGTTAACATATCATGAATTTCAATATCACTATTATTTAATAAACTTTCTAAATAATTAATGTTTTGCTTTATAATCTCACGTCCACCAATGTCACCATGTGAAGGCACTACAATATTTACACTATAGTCTTTTTCCCACTTTTTTAGATCTTCAATCCTGGGTATTACTTTTTTGTTCGATAAAACAGGAAAAGGTGTTTCAACAGTATCTCCCATTAAGAGAATTCCCTGATCAGGAAGGAAAGGCACAATAGAATCCTTGGTATGACCAGAAAAATAATGAAGGTTCAAGGTCAAATTACCTAAATCCAAAAAATACTTTTCAGAAAATGTAATAGTTGGAGGAATAAGTTTAACCTCATTCCATTTTGAAGACTCGCCTAACTTTTGCTTTAATTTTTCAGGGACATCGGAGGAAAACGTGCAAAACAAGATGTGTGGCCAATTATATCAGATTTTTCGTAATTGATTTTTTCTGTTCCCCATATGTGATCCCAATCGGCATGACTATATATTATTATAAGTTTCTGCTTTACAATCAAACAGGGTTTTTCAAGCAAAAAAAAGGCAAAAAAAATTATTAGAAAAAAATAATAGGTGTTTGTAATTTAAATGTTCGTTAATATAATTGATTTATATTATATTAAATATATGATAATATGTTAGCTTGTTAATTAAAAACATACCTTTATTTTTTATTATAGGGAATCTCTAATAATTAGAATTTTTGATAAAAAACAAGGCATATCAAAAAACAACGGGTTGATTTTACTACAGTTTTATTTTTGTTATAACGCTGTGTTTTGCAAAAAGATCAGTTATTAGAGATTCCCTATAGATACGGCAAACAATAATTCCTTCTTTTTGAAGGAGCTACATTGTATATTATCTTAGTCTGACGTTTATCGATAGTATCCATGTTTTAAGAAATTAAATAATTATTTTCTGTAGTAACATCCGCAAGCACAAAAAAAATTACGGAGAGAGAAAACGATGATCAAGATGATCAATAGGATTATAAAGATTCCTAAATCACATTCAATCCTGATGGCTTTAGTGGTTGTATCAATTATTCTGTTTTCCATATTGATAATTGACAGTAAAGACAGTGAAATAAGAAAGGAAATACTAGGGCAGACAAAATTGATAGCTGGTTCGATTCAAATTGATCATATCAAAGCTGTTTCCGGCAGAGAAGACTTTAAAAAAACACCGGCTTACAAAAAAATAAATGAGGAACTTGCAGCAATATGTATGAGTAATCCCATGTATCGTTACGTCCGTCTTCTGGGACGAAACCATGACGACTCTTTGGTGCAGCTGGCAGGTAGTGAACCTGATAAATTGAGCAACTCAGATGAATTCGCAGAAAACGCGAAATTGAGTCGCAGCTCATTCTCATCCGGGAACTCCGGTGTCAAAGGATCAGCTACAGGTCTCCGTGGAAAAAGAATAACATCACTTGTACCGATTCATGAACGACAGTTTGCACGAATGAACCGGGCAACCCCTTTTGAAGCAAAGGAAATGTTAAATAATGCGATAGCATTCGGTCATCGTTATGGGCGTGAACGGTTTTTAAATGAACTGAATAGTCCTCATGGTAAATTTCTAAAAAACGATCATTATGTTTTTGCCTGTGACAGAAATGCCACCATTGTGGCACATCCTGTAAAACCTGAACTGATCGGAAAATCTCTTCTTGACAAGAAGGACTGGGGGGGGAAATATTTCCGTAGGGAGATCCGCGATCTTGCCATCTCAAAAGGAAACGGTTGGGTTGATTATGAGTATCAGAACCCGGAAACAGGAAAAATTGAGCCCAAGATCACCTTTATCGAATTATTTGATGATCTGGTTGTCTGTGTCAGCGCGTATAAGGGTAAAGGTCAGGTTATTGCTGTTTTATGTACTGGTATGGAAACCGGAGTCTGGAATCTGGAGATAGCCAAAAGAGCAGGTTTTCCTGTAGGGATGGTCCTGCTGACAGGGGTTTTTTTTTTGATTCTCCTTTCCAGAAGTGGACTTTCATCTGGTAATAAAAAAAACGTAGTACATCAATTGTTGCCTTCGCTTATGATTATGATGGCTATTATGTTTGTCGGAGCAGGGTTACTTCTGTTCTTTGAATATAAAACTAATCTGACCAATAGAACAGAACTTGTATGTAAGGAAGTTGAAAATAACCTGAAAACATCTTTGAAGATGCAGGCACGAGCACTGGCCTCTGTCTTAAAACCACTGGCAATGGAACCACGCTTGATTAATGAACTGCGGAATAGAAACGGCGACAAGATACTTGCTGACTGGAAAAAACTGTTTAATCTTCTTAATAAGGAAAACGGTATTACACATTTCTATGGTTTTGATTCAAACAGGCGTTGCCTGATACGTATTCATAACCCCGAATGGAAGGGCGATACAATAAACAGGTTAACAGCGCTTGAAGCAGAACGTACTGGAAAATTGTCCTGGGGCATCGAACTGGGTAAGCTGGGGACGTTTACACTTCGTGTTGTCCAGCCTGTTTTTGATGGGGATGCCCTTGTTGGATATCTTGAACTGGGTAAAGAGATAGAGGAAATTTTGACATCGCTGCGCAAAGACCGGAATATTAAACTGGCTGTTTCAATTCACAAAAAAAAACTTAATCGTGATGAATGGGAAGCAGGAATGAAAATGCTGGGACGCGAAGCCAATTGGGATCGTTTATCAGGAAGTGTTATCATCTATGCATCTCAGGGCTATCTGCCGAATGTTTTTTCTCCGATGGTTGATGATAAACCGGGTGGTGATCATTATCATGGTAAAATTTGCCATACAGTTTCATACGGCGAAAAGAACTGGCGTGTCATGACTTTTCCAATTGATGATGCTTCCGGCAGGGAAGTAGGTGACATTATGGTAATGCATGATATTACTGTTGTTAGAGCAATTTTCAAAAAAAAACTGATTGTTGCGGGAATGGTTGGGGCTGTTTTTCTGGTGACTCTGCTGACACTTATCTATTCTCTTCTAAGACGTACTGATGAAATAATTCTTAACCGGCAGACAGAACTGAATCAGTTTAAAAATGCAATTGATGCTTCAGGTGATGCGATAGGAATAGCAACTGCAGATGGGGTTCACTTTTACCAGAATGATGCTTTTACAGAACTCTTCGGCTATGAACTGGAAGACTTCAAACATTTGCATGCTGGCAGGCTATACCTGAATGAAAATGAGGAGGTAACTGTTTTTGAGACAATTATGAATGGTAAGCCTTACCGGGGTGAGGTGGAAATGGTTGATAATGATGGCCGTATCATAACCGTTCAATTGCATGCCAATGCTGTTAAGAATGAACAGGACAGAATTACAGGGCAGTTTGGGGTTCATACTGATATTACAGAAAAGAAAAGGATTGAAAATAAGCTGCGTGAGAGTGAATTACAGCACCGCCGGCTTTTTATGGATTCACCGGATGCCTACCTTGTAATAGAAAATGGTTTGGTTGTTGACTGCAACAACACTGCAGAGAAGATGCTTGAGGGCAAACGTTCCATGATTGTCGGCCAGTCGCTTGCCATGCTATCGCCTGAATTTCAGCCGGAGGGTGTAAGTTCTGTGGAAGCAGTGGAAGAGAAGATTGCTGAAGCTGTTCGTCTGGGATCATTGAATTTAGAATGGCTTTATTTAGGTCCGGAAGGAAAAACCTCATGGGCAGATATAACGCTATCAACTACGGTTATGAATGGAAAAGATGTTCTCCTCACGTCATTACGAGATATTACTGATCGAAAAGATGCAGAAGAAGAACTAAAGAAAACCCTTGCTGAAGTTGACAAAGCACGAGAATGGATGGAAATTGTGAATGAACATCTGGAGCAGCAGACAGTCCTGGCCAGTAGTATGGCAACTCAGGCTGAAATGGGCAGTATTGCCAAAAGTGAGTTCCTTGCAAGTATGAGCCATGAGATCAGAACGCCGATGAACGGTATAATCGGCATGACAGGTCTTTTGCTCGACACCCGGCTGGATAGGGTACAACTTGGCTATACAGAAACGATTCGTTCGAGTGCCAACTCTCTTCTGGCACTGATTAACGATATTCTGGACTACTCAAAGATAGAGGCTGGAAAACTTGAACTGGAAAAAATTGATTTTTGTCTTGAAACAACCTGCGATGACTTCGCCGCATCTGTTGCTGTTCACGCACATGAAAAGAGGCTTGAACTGTTATGTGTATTAGACCCTGATGTGCCTATATATTTATACGGAGATCCGGGACGACTTCGGCAGATACTCGTCAATCTTGTAGGAAATGCGATAAAATTTACAAGTGAAGGCGAGGTTGTGGTCATGTGTACTGTTGAGGAGGAAACTGACAGTGATGTAAAACTTCTTTTTTCTGTTCGTGATACCGGAATCGGTATTCCAAAAGATAAACTTGAGAGTATGTTTGAAAAGTTCAGTCAGATGGATGCGTCCACAACCAGAGAATTCGGCGGGACTGGTCTTGGGCTTGCAATTTCCAGGCAGCTTAGTGAAATAATGGGCGGGCAAATCAGTGCTGAAAGCGAAGAAGGAAAAGGGTCTGATTTCCGGTTTACTGTTGTTTTTGAAAAACAGCAAAACCGAAGTACAACTGAGGCTGCCCCGGCAGATCTTAGGAATGTTAAAGTACTTATCGTGGATGATAACCATACAAACCGTCAACTGCTGCATATCCGGTTCGAATCCTGGAAAATGCGATCCTATACTGCGGAATCAGGGCCTGATGCTCTCCAAAGTCTTTATACTGCAATTGAAGAAGATGATCCCTTTATAATCGGTGTAATCGATCTGAAAATGCCGGGTATGGATGGAAAGGCTCTTGGCAAAATGATTAAAAGTGATCCAAAACTGAAAAACACAAAACTTGTTTTACTGACATCAATTGGTGTCAGGAGGGATGCAAAACGTTTTGAATCAGCTGGCTTTAAAGGTTATCTGACAAAACCGGTAAAAATAATGGAGCTTAAATCTATACTTTTATCTGTTCTTGGGAAAAACGATTCAGAACAGAATGAAATTGTCACCCGTCATTCAACGCAGAACTCAACACTTTTTCAGGGACGTCAGGCAAGGATTCTGCTTGTTGAAGATAATACTACAAATCAGCAGGTTGTCCTTGGAATGCTGAAACGTTTTGAACTGTCCGCAGATGCTGTTAGTAATGGAGAAGAAGCCATTCAGTCTCTGACGTTAACTCCTTACGATCTGGTATTAATGGATGTTCAAATGCCGGTTATGGACGGATATTCTGCGACAAGTATTATCAGGGATCCTGAATCATCCGTTATGGACCATTCTATCCCTGTCATTGCCATTACTGCCAATGCAATGCAAGGGGATCGGGAAAAATGTCTTGAAGCCGGTATGGACAGTTATATATCAAAACCGATTTCTTTTGAAATGCTTGCCGAAACTCTGGATAAATACCTTCCTGAGTCAGACCGGTCCGATAAAAGTGAGGTTGTTGAAACAGAAATAAGAGAGAAATCAAAACCGGAAACAGTGGAAGTCTGGGATAGTGAGTATCTTATTGAGCAGTTGGGAGATCAGCATGAAATAATTGATGAGATACTTGACCATGTTTTGGACAACTGGCCTAACCAGCTCGAGGAACTTCGCACTGTCATTATGAATGAATCTGAGATTGAGGAAATACAACGACATGCTCACGCTTTTAAAGGGGCGGCTGCAAATATCGGAGCTGATGAATTCATGAATATTGCCTATGAAATTGAAAACAGCAATAATCTGAAAAAATCAGAAACGCTGCTGAAGGAACTGGAAAAGGCATATCTTGTACTGCGGGGTTTGATAATTAAAACAAGAAAAGGAGAGTAATTATGAAAACGTTAATTGTTGAAGATGATTTTATATGTCGAAAAATGTTGCAGACATTTTTGACAGAGTTCGGTTCAACGGACGTAGCAGTTAACGGTGTTGAAGCATTGGCAGCTGTCTCGATAGCCATTGAGGAAAATGATCCATATAATCTTATTTGTCTTGATATCTTGATGCCGGAACTTGATGGGCATGAGGTCTTAAAACAAATACGTGCCGATGAAGAAGACAGGGGCATCTTGTCAAGTGGAGAGGTGAAAATAATAATGACGACATCCTTAAAAGATTTAAAGAATATGTCGGAAGCGTTTAGAAGCCTTTGTGATGGATATATTTCTAAGCCTGTAGACAGGGCAGTTTTGAAGGAAACTATAGAAAAGATAGGCCTTTCAGTTGGTTAAGAGGTTATAGCTTATGAAATTGTTAATTGCAGATGATGAATTTATAGCACGTAAGACTCTTTCCTCTATGCTTACTAAAGAAGGATTTGACTGTCAGGTGGTGGAAAATGGTGACGATGCTTTTGAAATACTTACAAAAGCAGGTGCACCAAATATTGCCATTCTGGACTGGCAGATGCCAGGGCTTAATGGAATTGATATAATAAAGAGACTGCGTGAAAGTACAGAAGGTTATGTATATTGTATTCTTTTGACCGGAAAATCTAATCCGGAAGATATTGCAATTGGATTTGCTGCAGGAGCAGATGATTTTCTTACCAAACCGCCTGACCTTTCGCTGATTCGCCAGAAGCTGAATGTGGCAAAACGGATTATGAAATATGAAGCTAATGAAAAATTGATGAAAGAAGAGCTGGCGAAATATGCTGCTTCAATGAAAAAAATTGCAGAAGAACGAGCTGTTCAACTTGTTCATGCAGACAGGATGGTAACTATTGGTACCCTGGTTGCAGGTGTTGCCCATGAAATAAACAACCCGACAACATTTATCAGTGTTAATGCGCAAACCCTTGAACAATATTGGTCAGTACTGAAAGAGGTGTTTAATATATGCCCGAAAGATCATCCTAACTATGAAAAATTGATGTTTATTGCTGAAGAAACGCCACAGGTTTTACAAGGTATTCTTTCCGGTACAAAAAGAATAAACAGTATCGTCAGTGGGCTTAAATCATTTTCAAGACAGGATAAACCGAAGTCTGAACCCTATGATATTCATAAGTCTATTGATACAGCATTAGAGTTGTGTGTCAGTGTGTTAAAGCATAACGTTAAAGTTGAAAAAAAATATTTCCCGGATATGCCGCAGCTTACCGGCGATTCACAGAAAATCGAACAGGTGCTTGTCAACTTATTTACCAATGCTGTAGATGCAATGGCAGGAACTAAATCTGCGCAATTAACAATAGGGACAGATTACAGGGAAACGACATCAATAATATTTGTACAGGATAATGGCCCCGGACTCACGGATGAAGCAATGAAACGAATATGGGACCCTTTTTTTACAACTAAACCTGTAGGAAAGGGAACCGGACTGGGTATGTCAATATCAGCAGGAATTATTGAAGGGCACAATGGCACCCTCAAGGTTAAAAACAGACCTGAGGGGGGAGCAGAGTTTGTCATAAGTCTGCCGGTAAATGAATAAGTATAGACAAAAAGCAAACCAGGTCATCGCGGAGGAAAAATGGAAAAAAGTCAGAAAGTCAGTATACTGATAGTTGATGATGAGGAAGAAATCAGAAATGTATTGAGTCGTCACTTCAGATTTAACGGTTTTTTTGTTGAGACAGCAGAAAACGGACTTGAAGCGCTTGATGTTTTGAAGGCAAAACGATTTGAAATAGTAATTACAGATATTCAGATGCCTGAAATGAACGGCCCGGATTTGTTAAGGGAAATACGTAAACACTATCCAATGATACAGACTATTGTCATCACAGGGTATGTGACCCTTGAAAATCTGATGGTGGCGTTACGCTTAGGTTCTAACACCTGCGTCTTCAAACCGATTAATGACATCAGTGAACTCGATGATGCTGTATCCCGTTCCATTGAGCATCTTAAAAGATGGGAAAAAAAACTTAGTGAATTGCAATCAATGAAATAATAGAGAGGAACATAAAATGGAATTGTTTGATATTGATCCAGCCATACTGTCAGGTTTCATTGAGGAATCTCTGGATGGTCTTAATTCACTGGACTCACTTTTTATAGAACTTGAAAAATCTCCGGACGATATAGATTGCATTAACACAATATTTCGTCCTGTTCATTCAATAAAGGGAAGTGCCGCTTTTTTTAATCTGATGAATATTAAAGAGCTTGCCCACAAGATGGAAGATCTTCTTGATAAAATGCGGCAAAATCAAATAAGAGCAACAGATAAAACTATAGCTGTTCTTTTGAAAGGCACTGATTTGCTTAGGGAGATGTTCAATAATATCAGCCAGGGAGATGATGAGGTCAAGGATAATGACTTTTTTTCGATTGTTTTACAGGCAATAGTTACTGAGTATGAACAAAGTGACGAAAAACCATCTTTTGATATGTCAGAATATGTAGTTAGTCTTAGTGACGGAATTGATGCTCTGAAACAATATATTCCTGAAGAATTGTCTGAACTTTTTAATGGTATCAAGGATACTGTATTAAGTATAAAGAAATACTTTCAAAGCGATTTACTTGAAACAGAAGTTTTGAAAGAACCATCTGATACGCTTGATTCTGTTTTGAAAATGTTGGACCAGCCAATTGAATTGATTTCAACAAAGGAAAAAACCGGAGTAATACGAGACAGACTGGCCTCAGTACTTGCGGAAGTTGAATTACCTGAGACTAAAAGCAAATTGGAAAACTCAATTAATGACTTTGATAAATGTGTAAATAATATCGGATTTAATGAAATATTACAGAGTGAACTGACTGAGATATTGGAACAAATCAAAAAACAGGGTGCTTTTGAGAAAAAGACTCCTCAACCCGCTGAAAAACAGAAGTCAGAGTCTGATAGAAAAGAAGGTAGTGACAGAAGAGCTACATCTATAGCAGAAAAGACCATGCGAATTTCTGAAAAAAAAATCGACTCATTTCTTGCTTATGTCAGTGAATTTGTCGTTGTTGAAGAGATGTTCAACTACCTGCAGAAAAAAATGCTTTCATCGATGAATGATACAACTACCGGCGAGTTTAAAAGGGTTTTGGAAACTTTTGGAAGTCTGTCTGCCAATCTGAGAAAAAGTATACTTGATATTCGCATGGTTCCTGCCAAATCTTTTCTACAGAAAGCACCAAGGATTATTCACGATATTTCTGCCGATAGCGGAAAAAAAACAGAAGTATCCATTCATGGTGATGATATATCTATTGATAAAAGCTATGTGGAAATGCTTGATGCTCCATTTACTCATATTGTAAGAAATGCTGTGGATCATGGTATTGAATCTCCTGACGAGCGAATAGCAATTGGTAAATCTGAAGCTGGAGTGATTAGTATAACGCTTAAAAAAACTGAGAAATTTATTGAACTGGAAATCTGTGATGATGGTAAAGGGCTTGACTATGAAGCTATTACCCGAAAAGCAAAAGAAATTGGTTTGATTACAGATAACCAGAAACTCAACAACGATGCGATTGTTGACCTATTATTTATGTCGGGAGTATCAACCGCAGAAGAGGTTAGTGACATTTCAGGTCGGGGTGTGGGGATGGATGTAGTAAAAACTAATGTCGAAGCTGCCGGAGGATCCATCAGGATCAGTAGTGAACAAGGGAAGGGTTCAACATTTTCCATTACGCTTCCAACCAGCGTCAGCACTCAGATTATGGATGGCTTTCTTGTAAAATCCGGAGGAGAGACATATGTAATGCCCGTGGAAGTTATAGGTGAATCCTTTGAAATGAGAAATGAAGATATCAGTACTGTTGAGGGTAAAGGAGAATTGATAATGCGTAGAAATGAACTACTTTCAATGGTTCGCCTTAACAGGGATTTAAGGTGCAATGATAGTGAGATTAAACAAAATGTCAACAGTTCAAGAGATATGTTTACGGAGAATATTGCGATATCAATCAACTATGCTGATAAAAAATATGCTCTCTGTGTTGATGAAATTGTAGGCGTTCATAAAGTTGTAGTCAGAGATATTGTTGGACTGAAAGTTGATAAGATAAAATTTGACGGCGCTGCAGTGTTGGGTGACGGCAGTGTTGCAATGATTATAGGATCTGATGGACTGGAAAGTCTAAGGCTGTAAATGCAAGTGTGGTTGTTATTATCAATTACAGCATTTAAAAAAGTGGGTTACACTCCGCAAGAACTTTTCCTGAAGGATGTATATAGTTCTGCCTGTCCAGTGGTTATTTCAAAATATTAATATTTTTTTAGAAGTGGCTCCAGCCAAGCTTTCCGTAATTTTTTAACCGTGTCCCAGATCTGCTCTGCAAGTTCCGGGTGCTGGCTTACAAACTGATGGCTCAACATCAAATAATATGGCTTACTGACAAGTGGGGGCATAACTTTTTTTATTCCATGAATTTTATCATCATTCTTTGTAAGGTATAAATCACCATCGAATTCAAGGGTAGCTACTCCTGAAATCTTTCCATTGTTAAATGATAATATTCGAAAACAATCTGAAACATGGTTTTTTTCGACAACCGGAATACCCCATTTTTTTAAATTCTTGACAATAGAATACCCCAGTGGTGCGCATATCGGACTTCCCATATTCCGGATTGATTTTATCTTATCATCCCAGATAACAGAAGATGTATGAAATTTATATAAATAATAGGATAATGTCGTTATCCGCCGTGATATATCTACACTCCCATTTATCATTGGATATACCCCGATTTTCATACGCTCTGTGCTAAAGCTTGCATTAAAGATACCATCAACAGCCCCATTCTTTAGATTATACTTGCATCGTTTCCACGGTTGTCGCTTAAATTCAAGTCGGACTGGCAATTCAGATTCAAGTTTTTTTAGTAACTCGATTGATACACCAGGTTTTTCCCAGTTTATTTTTTTGGAGTCCAAATAAAAAGGATAATTCTGTTTATCCTCGTAAGCAAATACAAGCTTAATGCTGGATGAATAAGAGGCTGACGCCACAGTAGTGCAAAGCATTAAAAAAAATAACAAATGAATCAATAATTTCGTATACATCTGAAGCTCCTGACTGGCAGATTATTTGCGAAAAGAACCATAGTGGAGTTGTTAATGACGAATGATGCTAAGTAAATTGTCATGTCTGATTGCTGTATTTGTTAATTATACCAGACTATTACACGCTTTACAAATGGGAATTAGGAACATTCATAAGTCAGGGGAATTATTTTATATAAGGGAACCTCTAATAATTAGAATTTTGAATAAAATACAAGGCATTTCAAAAAATAACGAGCCGATTTTATTACAGTTTTTTTTGGAAATAACAAAGTATTTTGCCAAAAGAACAGTTATTAGAGATTCCCATAAATGATTATAGGAGTAGAATATTCCTGATGTTTTTCCTGATTTAAAAGAGTTTGAGTGTTAAAGCTGCCCCGGCATTTGAAAAATCTAAGCACTGCATAAAAAATAAAACCATTTTTTACTCTTTTTTCATTTGAATTAGCTTTTAAAGAAGGGTCATAAAGAAACAAGTTTCTTTATTCTTATTTGATCGAAGATGTTGGATTTCGCCTTTGGCTCTATACAACCTACAACTGTAGTTTCAAGTATATATTATTAAAGCTAAAAAGGCCCTGCTAATAATTTTGTCAACTTTGAACTATTCCTCACATTTTGAAATCGTTGTAAATGAACAGAAAAACACATCCTAACAGGACTAATAATGATCTAAATTATTCCTTTGATTTTAAAAAAATAACTTGCGAACCTATGGTTTTAATGGGTGGAATTACATGGGAATAAGACAACTAACTTACCTTACAGGTTTGTATCTGGCAATTCTTGGATGGATATTAACACCCATGGATTTGAGATCCTGAACTCTTTTAAGGTATGATGCTCCGGTTAGGATTTGATTTGCCACATCTGCAACTTTTCTGTTAGCGATTTTTTCAAGATAAGACCCCTTGACCCACATGTTAAAAGCTCCCATGGATGGACCGCACCATATTTGATAGTCCGCTTCTCTACCTTCTTCACCTTTGTTGGCCCAATGGGAGGCAAGTCCAAGGTACCATCTGAAGATAAGAGCCATTTTTTTCTTTGGGTCTTTTTTTGCCTGTTGAATTTGAGTTGGATCTACTTTTTCAAAAAAAGCTACAGTGTCATTCCAGATATCTGATATTTTTCTTTTAAAAAGCTGTTTTTCAAGTTTTACAATCTCTTCTCTTGGTATCTCTTCAATGGAATCATATTCTTTGTATATATCATAAAGTTTTTGCGCTCTCATTGGAAAAAGGGTGCCTCTTTTTAATACCTGTAGTCTTACTCCCATCTCAAACATATCTGCTGCTGGAGCCATTGTTACATCAGCCATATCGGCTTGTGATAAAAGATCTCTTGTATAGTCGGATGATCCTGATTCAATGCAACACTGGTTAATTGAACCAGTTACAACATATGATGCTCCCATCATAAAGGCTGCGAGCGCTGCTTCTGGTGTCCCTATTCCTCCGGCAGCACCAACACGAACCTGATTATTAAACTGATATTTTTCCTGAAGTACGTCACGAAGTTCTAACAGTGATGGCAAAAGAGCAACTAAAGACCTGTTATCAGTGTGACCTCCGGAATCCGCCTCAACAGTGACATCATCGGCCATTGGTACTAATTGTGAAAGTTCTAATTGCTCTTTGGTTATAAGATTTTTTTCAAGGAGATCATTAACCATCTCAATTGGTGCTGGAGACATAAATCGTGATGCAACTTCTCTTCTGGAAACTTTTCCAATAACCTTGTTTTTTATAATAATTTGTCCATTAATATCTCTTTCTAAACCTGCGATGCGATAATGAACAAGTGGAAGAGATAAAATTATATATGCAGCAGCTTCAACACATGGAATTTTATGCTTTAGGTAAAGATCCACAGTTTTTCTTTCTATAGCAGGCTCTATTGGATTGTGAAGCAGATTGAAAATATAAGGTTCGTTTTTGGTAAGTGCACTTTTAATTTTAAAAATAGCTTGTTCAATTCTATCAAGTGTAAGACCACCTGCACCAAATGAGCCCATAAATCCCTTATTTGCAAGGGATATGACCATCTCTTCAGATGCAATAGCTTTCGCCATAGCTCCGCCATACAGACAGTATTTTGTTCCATGAAATTCAGTGAAATCCGGGTCTCCCATCGAGGAAATTTTGGAGGATGGTACAAATGATACAGGATCAAAACCATTTTTGATATTTCTATTTGCATCCAGACTTATTCCATAATTTTCATTATCTTTAACTATGTAGCAGGGGCTTTTGAGATTCATCAATTTTGATTTAATACCTTGCTCATCGAAAGAGACATTTTCCTTATGGACATTCCAGTCCATTTTATTTTCAAAATTAAATAGTCTTGAGAGACTAATGGTATTTCTATTCATTATATAAAAACCTTATATGTTTTATAGGGGAAATCTAAAGAATCTGATATAAATAACAAACCACCAATATTTAATTGTATGAAGTCTATTTAAATGAGGTTATCTCTAATAACCGCCTTTTAAATCGAACTACTGCGTTATTTCAAATAAAGAACTGTAAACCTTATAAAACATAAGCTTTTTATAAATGAATCAGCTCGTTTTTTTATCATGAAGAGATTTTATAAAACTAAAGCTTTTATAAACGCTGTATTTCAATCAAA
This sequence comes from Desulfobacterales bacterium, assembly GCA_024226555.1. Classification (GTDB taxonomy): domain Bacteria; phylum Desulfobacterota; class Desulfobacteria; order Desulfobacterales; family JAAELO01; genus JAAELO01. The sequence continues at coordinate 143,084 of JAAELO010000848.1, forward strand.
ATTCTAATTATTAGAGGTTCCCTGGATCTATCTAAAATATTGAAATGCAATGCTAATTCTATAAAATAAATATAATTCATGTACGGAATATAATTTAGAAGATATCGATAGTTTAGTCAATAAAAACTAATAAAGAATTGAAAAAGAAACAAATTAAATGAAGAAATCTGAATGTTAAAAAAGTGTTGTAGTTATAATTCAATAAAGAGCTTATAAGAGAAGAAGTGAAATGTTACAGAACTTTTACAATTGCAGGTTTTGACGGTATTTAACCATTAAAAAAAGTACTTTTCATTCATATCTAAATTTTTATCAAAAATAGTAAAAGTGTTATTTTGAATAAAAGTAGTTTCTCTCAATTCTTTGAAAATTCGAATAACTATTTAATATGTCAGCTCATACTTACTATTTGTGTATTAACACTGTAGTTGGGGATATGCAAAATATGTACATCTCAATATGCATATAATGATTATTGGTGCACAAGTTATTATTTTGTTTAAGGAAAACGTTTGTTTTAATATTTAAAAACCTTTAAGTTATAATATTCAAAATAAGAAAAATCTTTTATTAGGATGAATTAAGAAATCTCAAAAAAAAAATATAACCTTTGAATTTGCATAATAAAAAAGGCATTGGTTCAAAATAAAAAATTAAAATTTAGTAAAATTTATATATCAGGATAAGGATAAGCAATGACAAAGAAAACAGAAAAAGAGATCAATTCGGGACTTTCTAAAACACCAATTGCAATAATTGGAGTTGCATCAATCTTTCCACAATCCGAAAACAAGGAAGCATTCTGGAGTAACATAATAAATGAAGTTGACTCAATAACCGATGTTCCTGAATCAAGATGGAAAATTGATGATTTTTATGATGCTGACCCTAAAGTTCCTGATAAAACATATAGTAAAAGAGGTGGGTTTATACCCGATATTGATTTTGATCCAATGGAGTTTGGACTTCCTCCAAATATATTGGAATTGACAGATGTGTCCCAATTACTTTCACTTTTGGTTGCAAGAGATGTTTTGGAAGATGCAGGATACGGAGAAAAAAGTGGTTTTGACCGTGACAATATTGGAATTACATTGGGTGTAGGTGGTGGACAGAAACTAATCACGCCTCTTACAACAAGGCTTCAATATCCTGTTTGGAAACGGGTATTATTAAACAGCGGAGTTTCTGAAAGTGATGCTGATGTAATAGTTGAAAAAATTAAAAAAGCTTATATTCCCTGGGAAGAAAATTCTTTTCCTGGAATGCTTGGAAATGTCATTGCAGGGCGTGTTGCAAATAGATTAAATTTAGGTGGAACAAACTGCGTTGTTGATGCAGCTTGTGCAAGTTCTCTAACTGCCGTAAAAATGGGAGTGAGTGAGCTCCTTGAGCATAGAAGTGATATAATAATTTCAGGTGGTGTTGATACAGATAACTCGCCTTTTATGTATCTTTGCTTTAGTAAAACACCAGCTTTCACTGCTTCAGAAAAAAGTATGCCTTTTGATCAGGAATCAAGTGGTATTATAATAGGTGAAGGCGTTGGTATGGTTGCAATGAAAAGACTATCCGATGCAGAACGGGATAATGACAGAGTTTATGCTGTTATAAAGGGTATTGGAACATCAAGTGATGGAAAATATAAAAGTATATATGCACCAAGACCTGAAGGACAAGCTAAAGCTTTAAGACGTGCTTATAAAGATGCGGGTTATGAAGCTAAAACAGTTGATTTGGTCGAAGGCCATGGTACAGGAACCCTTGCCGGTGATATTGCAGAGTTTACTGCTTTAAAAGAAGTTTTTGGAGAAAGTAGTGATAAGAAACAGCATATAGCCCTTGGTAGTGTTAAGTCACAGATTGGTCACTGTAAATCAGCTGCCGGATCAGCCGGAATTATAAAATTAGCAATGGCTCTTCATCATAAGGTTCTGCCACCAACTATCAATGTTACAAATCCAAGTGAAAAGATGGAGATCACAGAAACTCCGTTTTATATAAATTCATCTCAGAGGCCATGGCTTCCACCTGAAGGGCATCCAAGAAGGGGTGCAGTCAGCTCTTTTGGATTTGGTGGTACTAATTTTCATTTCACTCTTGAGGAATACACTAAAAGCAACGATGATAAATTCAGATATCACAATGTAGCCAACACCTCAGTTATTAGTGCAGAAGATGTAGAGGGTCTCTTAAGTTTATTAAGTGACTTGAAAGAATCATTAAATGAATCAAATTACGTCTCATTTATTGAAGATTATGCAATAAGAGATATTCCAAATGACCATGCAAGAGTTGGTTTTCTACATAGTGATATAGTTGAGGCTTTGAATCTCTTAGGGCTATCCATTGAAAATATTGAAAAGAAAAAAGATGCTGAGTTTTTTAATCAAGTAAAGGGAATTTTCTACAGAAAAAGCGCTCTTTCGACTAAAGGAAAAGTTGTTGCACTTTTTTCAGGACAGGGATCTCAATATATAGATATGGGTAAAGAACTTTTATCTAATTTCCCACCTGTGATGGATTCATTTAGCCAAATGAATGGATTATTTACAAAGGATAAATGGGAACCGCTAACTGATACAGTATTTCCAATTGCTAAATTTACTGAAATTGAGAAGAAAGAGGATCTTGCCAAACTACAAAGAACGGAATTTGCTCAACCTGCAATAGGATCAATATCTGCAGGTATGTATAAAATATTGAATAATGCTGGTTTTAATCCTGACTATGCAGTTGGTCACAGTTTTGGAGAACTTACAGCCTTATGGGCCGCAGGAGTTTATTCGGAAAAAGATTTTTATAATCTGGCAAGGGAGCGTGGTAAAGCGATGTCAGCTCCTGATGATCCTGATTTTGATGCTGGAACAATGCTTGCTGTGATGGGTAAAGTTGAAAATGTTAAAGATGATATTAAGGATTTTACTGATGTCACTATAGCAAATTTCAATTCAAACAATCAGGTTGTTCTTGCCGGACCTGTTAATTCAATTAAAAATATAGCTGAAGTATTAAAAGAGAAAAAGTATACAGTAATTGCCCTTCCTGTTTCAGCAGCATTTCATACAAAACTTGTTGGACATGCTCAAAAACCTTTTGCCAAATCAGTTAAGAGTGTGAAGTTTAACAAACCGAAGCTAAAAGTATATTCAAATTCCACTTCAAATCCTTATCCCACAGATACTGCTAAAATGCAGGAATTGCTTGAGAATCATATTCTAAATCCCGTATTTTTTAAAGATCAGATAGAAAATATTTATGGAGATGGTGGAGATATATTTATTGAGTTTGGTCCAAAAAATGTACTTACTAAACTTGTTGAAAATATTCTTAAAGGCAAGCCGCATACCGCAATTGCCTTAAATGGTAATTTGAAAAAAGATAACGATACCCAGATCAGAGAAGCTATTGTTAAGTTATGCGTAACAGGTATCACTTTAAAAGATTTTGATCCATATGGAATTCCAAAAGCTCCTCCTAAAGAAAGAGGTAAAATGTCTGTAATGCTGAATGGGTGTAATTATGTAAGTGAAAAAACACAGCAGGCTTATATCGATAGTTTAAATGATGGATTTCAGGTTGAGCAGGTAAAACCAGTCATTAAAGAGGTTGTAAAAGAAGTTATTAAGGAAGTTAAAGTTGAGGTTCCGGTAGAAGTTGAAAGAGTTGTTATAGCAGATTCTATTGAACCGGAAAAAGATCAAAAAACATGTATTGATGATACCATAAAAAGTTTTTACAAGCACCAGAATGAAACAGTTAAAACCCATGAACAGTATTTAAAAAACAGCGCGACTTATTTAAATACATTTAATGAACTCATGACGCACCAGCTGGAAGTTATAAAAAACAACCCTTCCTGTTCAATTCCCGAAAAAGTTCATGAAAGTATGGAGTCATTTCATAATCATCAAAATGAAACCTTAAGAGTTCATAATCAATATCTTAAAGGACAGATGGACAGTTCAAGAAAAATTATAGATTCATTTGGAAACGGATCTGGTTCTGATTATAAATTAACACCATCTGATATCGAAATGCCTTTGGACATTTCAGAGAGACAAACCTTTGTTCCGGAAAAAAATATTGTAAATAAAGAACAGATGTTTGTACCTGATGCAGTGGTTAATGAAACGGTTGAAATCGATAAAAAACAGATGTTTGTTCCAGGAAAGCAAGTAAACAAATCAGAAAGTACAGTTGAAATTAATGAAACTCAGATATTCAAACCTGAAAGTAAATCCGGTAAAACAGTTCAAAAAGTTGAAACCAGTAAAAATGTTAAACCCATAAATATAGATCTTACAAAATCTTTACTTGAAATTGTTAGTGAGAAAACCGGTTATCCAGCTGAGATGTTGGAACTTGATATGGATATGGAGGGTGATCTTGGAATTGACTCTATTAAAAGAGTAGAAATTCTTTCAGCAATAATGGAAAAACATCCTGAACTGCCGAACCCTGATGCAGATACAATGTCCGAACTTAAAACTTTAAAGCAGGTTATGGAGCTGCTTGATTCAAATCAAGTTCATAATGATACTGAGAATGTGACAACGGTAGTATCAACACAAACATCTGGTGGAGTTGCAGAATTAGAGTCCGTGATGATGAAAGCTGTTAGTGAAAAAACAGGATATCCGGAAGAGATGCTTGAGCTTGAAATGGATATGGAAGGAGATCTTGGTATCGACTCAATAAAAAGAGTTGAGATAATGTCAGCTGTTATGGAGATGTTGCCAAATCTACCCCAGGTAAATCCAGATGACCTTGCTGTTCTTAAAACTTTAAAAGAGATTGTAGAAATATTTGCAAAGGATATGGGAGAGACAGCAAATGTTGAAAACACCACATCTGATGTTGAAATAAAAAAAGTATCTATAGAAACAGACAGATTTTCAGATGCCATGCTTGAAGTTGTTAGTGAAAAAACAGGTTATCCAAAAGAGATGCTTGAGCTTGACATGGATATGGAGGGTGATCTTGGAATAGATTCAATAAAAAGAGTTGAAATAATGTCAGCTGTTATGGAAAAATTCCCGGAACTACCACAGGTAAATCCAGACGACCTTGCTGTTCTTAAAACACTAGGAGAGATTGTTGATGCATTTTCCATTGACCAATCTCCAAAAAAACAACCTGTAAATAAGGTTCAGGCATCAAGTAGTAATGTTTCCACATCAAAGCTGACAGATACAATGCTTAATACTGTGAGTGAGAAAACAGGTTATCCAAAAGAGATGTTAGAGCTTGATATGGATATGGAGGGTGATCTTGGAATAGACTCGATAAAAAGAGTTGAGATAATGTCAGCAGTAATGGATAGTTTTCCGGAACTACCCCAGGTAAACCCTGATGACCTGGCGACACTTAAAACACTTGGGCAGATAATTGAAGTTTTCGCAGAAAAGATGGGGCCTGTTAATCAAATTACAGTTACTGAAGAAAAAGCTCCTTCAATAGAAAAAAGTAGTTCGTCTGTTTCTGTGTCTAAACTAACAGATACAATGTTAAATACAGTGAGTGATAAGACAGGATATCCAAAAGAGATGTTAGAACTTGATATGGATATGGAGGGTGATCTTGGAATCGACTCAATAAAAAGAGTTGAGATAATGTCAGCAGTAATGGAGAGCTTTCCAGAGCTACCCCAGGTAAATCCGGATGATCTTGCAGCACTGAAAACACTTGGGCAGATAATTGAAGTATTTGCAGAAAATATGGAACCGGTTGAAAATGCAAATAATGATGTTGAAGTGAAATCAACTATAAAAACTGAAAGCACCTCTTCGGTTACCGTATCTAAACTAACAGATACAATGTTAAATACAGTGAGTGATAAAACCGGTTATCCAAAAGAGATGCTTGAGCTTGACATGGATATGGAGGGTGATCTTGGAATAGACTCAATAAAGAGAGTTGAGATAATGTCAGCAGTTATGGAGAGCTTTCCAGAGCTACCCCAGGTAAATCCAGATGATCTGGCTGCACTTAAAACACTTGGTCAGATAATAGATGTATTTGCAGAAAATATGGGGCCAGTTGAGAGCAATGTTAATGATATCAAAATTAAATCTACTCCTAAACCAGAAAAGAGCTCTTCAGTTTCAGAATTAACAGATACAATGTTAAGCACAGTAAGTGAAAAAACAGGCTACCCAAAAGAGATGCTTGAGCTTGATATGGATATGGAGGGTGATCTTGGAATTGATTCAATCAAACGAGTTGAGATAATGTCAGCAGTTATGGAGAGTTTTCCTGATCTACCCCAGGTAAATCCGGATGACCTTGCTGCATTGAAAACCCTTGGGCAGATAATTGAGGTTTTTGCAAACAACATTGATACAGATAAAGAAACTAAAACAGATACTCCAAAAACTGAAAGTAGTATTTCTGAATCAGATCTGACTGATCAGATGCTCGATACTGTAAGTGAGAAAACAGGTTATCCAAAGGAGATGCTGGAACTTGATATGGATATGGAAGGTGACCTTGGGATCGACTCAATAAAACGAGTTGAGATAATGTCAGCAGTTATGGATAAATTTCCTGAACTTCCACAGGTTAACCCGGATGAACTTGCAACGTTAAAAACCCTTGGCCAGATCATTAATGTCATGGTTAAGGCTAAAGGCGATGTTGGAAAAGATGTACAAAAACAGCAGGAGCAAATAACAGATATTGAGAAAACAACTGTAAAAATTGCTAAAATAACAATTATTCCTGAACCGGATTACCTTGAGTATGATGTGCCGGAAGGTAGATCATGTTTAATAATTGATGATGGTTCAAAGGTTACATCTAAATTGACAGCCACACTTCATAAAAAAGGATTCAATCCGGTTGTTTTAAGCTTTCCTGAAGTTGTGATTGAAAAAAGAGAAAAACTTTCAAAGGATGTCAAAAGATATTCCCTTAAAGATCTTTCAGAAGATACTCTAAGTAGTCTAATAGCTGAAATAGTTGAAAAAGAAGGCGCTCCATGTGGTATTATTCATGTGGACCCTGTCTACTCAGTAAACAATACTAAAGAAGTATATTTTTCTAAGGATTCATTTAAAATTCTAAAGACTGTATTTTTAACAGCAAAGCATCTTAAAAAATATCTTTGTGATGATAAGGCTGTACGAAATTTCTTTATAACAGTTTCAAGGATGGATGGTTACTTAGGTCTTGGAAAGAAAAAAACAAATGTAATAAGCGGCGGGTTAGCAGGCCTTACTAAAACTCTTAATCTTGAATGGGCAGATACATTTTGCAGAGCTGTTGATATTGACCCTAATATGGGAGTTGATAAAACAGTTGAAAAAATTGTTGCTGAAATTCATGATCCTGACAGACGAGTTGTTGAAACTGCTTACTTTAAAAAGCAGAGAATAACCTTATTTGCTGGAAATAGTGATGATAAAAAATCTTTGACAAAATCTGTTAATTCATCTTCTGTATTACTTGTGAGTGGCGGAGCTAAGGGGGTTACAGCAAAATGTGTTGTAAACCTTGCTAAAAGATCAGGCGCAACTTTCATACTACTTGGTAGAAGTAAGTATGATAGTTCTGAACCCGGTTTTTTAAATGGTGTTGTTGATGAACCTCAAATGAAGAAAGCTATAATGGAAGCTATAATAGCTAAAGGAGAAAAACCAACGCCAATTAAAGTAAATGAGGTTCTATACCCGGTTCTTGCTAATAGAGAAATTACCGAGACAATGGATTTGATTAAGGAAGCTGGTGGAAAATGTTTCTATGTTAGTTGCGATGTGACTGATGAAAAAACAATGAAAAAGAAAGTTGGTGAAGTTGTTAAAGAGGCTGGTGATATTACTGGAATTATACATGGTGCCGGGGTTTTAGCCGATAGATTTATTGAAGATAAAACTGAAGATGACTTTAACAGCGTTCTTAATACAAAGATAGATGGTCTGAAAGCTCTTTTTTCTTCCGTTGACTCCAAAAAAATAACACACCTTTCTCTATTCTCTTCAGCTGCAGGCTTTTATGGTAATGAGGGGCAGGCTGATTATTCGATTGCAAATGAAATTTTAAATAAAACAGCACACTCTTTCAAAAGAATGTTTCCATCTGTTAGAGTGAACTCATTTAACTGGGGACCATGGGATGGTGGGATGGTAACACCGGAACTAAAGAGGATGTTTGAAGAAAAGAATGTTCAGGTAATACCACTTGATGAAGGTACAGATATATTTTCAGAGAACCTGCTTTCAAAAGAGAATGATATACAGGTACTTGTTGGGAGTTCAATGCTCTATGAAGGACAGGAAGTATCGCAGGATCTTAAATCTTATGTTGTTAAAAGAAAGTTATTTGTGGAGGATAACAGTTTTTTAGAAGATCATATGATCGGTGGAAATAAAGTTCTGCCAACAGTTTGCGCAACTTCATGGATGGCAGATGCATGTGAAAAACTATATCCTGGTTATAAGTTCATAAGATGCAATGATTACAAACTCTTTAAAGGGATTGTATTTGATGGTAATGAGTCCAATGACTATACCCTTGATATAAAAGAAAGCAGTAAGACAAATGGGAATATAGATTTCTCAGTTCTTATCTCAAGTAATGGTTCAAAGAAAAAAGTTAATCACTATGGTGCTCAAATTACTATTACCGGTAAAAAAGTTGAAACTCCAATCTATGATAATTTCAATAAGGATGAGACTGATAAAACAAGTGGTACTGCTTATTATGAAGATGGAACACTTTTTCACGGTCCTGATTTCCAGGCAGCAGGAGAAATACTTAATATGAGTAAGGAAAAGCTTACTATGTTATGTAAAACCCCGGATGTGAATCCAGAAAGAATGGGACAATTTCCAATAGGAACTTTTAATCCATATGCGGCAGATGTTCAGTTTCAATCCATGTTGATCTGGGTAAGAAAGTACTTTGAAGCAGGTTCTCTTCCATCGTCTGCAAAAACTGGTGAGCAGTTTGAAGCTATTCCTGAAGGTAAAAATTTTTATGTCTCTTTAGATATTAAAAACAGCAGTGATTCTTCAATGGTTGCAGATATTACATCCCATGATGTGGATGGGAAGATATATACAAGAGTTTTAGGTGCAAAAGTGACTATTAGTAAACAGCTTAACAACCTTTTTCAAAAGGCAAACGGTTAAAAATGAATTCAAAACTTGCTGTAACTGGTATTTATTATGAAAATAGATACTTAAAAGGCAGAGATGAATTCCACCGTTACTTATACGATGGTTACCTGAGTTATGAAAATGATGATAACTCAGGTACGTCCCTTCCTGATTATAAAGACCTGGCCAGACATATATTAAATGATGCAGGGATGGATAGTTATCCCAATACAATATTTGTATTGGGTGACGATAGTGATGATAGCTTAAATGATATAGATAATATCAGGATTGTTAAACAGGATCTGTCTGAAATTATTGAAAATCATAACTTCGATGAACGCATATCATGTGCTATCTTCTTATATAAAGGTAATGGCGTTGCCTGCGGTGTAACTTTAAAAAATATTAATGAAATAAGTGAAGCAGATAGAGTCTATTCTGTTATCGATCCTGAGTTGAATAGTAAAAAAGGATCTTTACCGGGTTTATATATAAATGATGGAATGGATGAAAAAGACTTAGTTAAAGAATTATTAATCTCAAATGGCAGGAAGAGTTATTGTTCAAGTTTCAGACTTGATTTCAAATATAGCATTCTACCATCAGTAATAACAGGTTCTGTCTGTTTATATAACCGGTTTTTTCCGGCTTCCGGGTCTAATATAGAAGGAAGAGGTGTAGAGAAAAACTCTCCATTTTTCATTCCTGAAAAATCTATGACATGGTTTAATAAAGAAAGAGATGTTTCTGTTAAATTTAATGATATCTTTCTGAATATTGAAGGATATGGTAACAACACAGATATTCATCCAAATAAATATCTGGCATATGCTACACCTTATATAATACCTTTATCGGGAGATGATGAAACATCTATCCTCAGAAAAGCAGATATGTTTGAAGATGATCTGAATAAAGTTGATATATTAAGTACACTCTCAAAAAGATATTATGAAAAATATGTGGAAGATAAAAGGAAATATACTGTAGTCCTTACAGCAGATAGTAGAGATGAGCTGAAGAAAGAGCTACATTTTTTGAAAAAAGGTCTTGCTGGTTCATTTAAAAGTGGTGAAGACTTTATCACTCCTAATGGAAGTTATTTTACACCGGACCCTTTGGGAGTGAACGGAAAAATTGCTTTTGTTTATCCAGGTGTGGGGAGTATCTATACAGGAGTAGGTCAGGATATCTTTCAGATGTACCCTGAACTATTCTCGTTATTCTCATCAATTGTTAAAAAACCATCTGAAGTAATTAAAGAGCAAATATTATATCCAAGAAGCTTATCAAAGCATTCTGAAAATTTTATCAAAGAGTCTGACAGAAGTATCAGAAGTGATATCAAATCTATTAGTGAAAGTGGTATAGCTTTTTGCTTGCTTTATACAATGGCAACATACGGTTTTGGGATTAATCCTGATATGGGATTAGGATACAGCATGGGTGAAGTCGCCATGTTTACATCTTTAGGTGTTTGGAAAAATCCTGCGAAGATGAGCAAAAGGTTATCAGAATCGAAAACCTTTAAAAACCGATTAACCGGTAATCTTGAAGCAGTTAGAGATTACTGGAATATCGAAAAAGGGGTTGAGAATTCTGATATCTGGGGGCAGTACACAGTGTTTGCATCCTATCAGGAAGTTGAAAAGGCATTGGAAAATGAAGAGAGGGTATTTATTACTCTTGTTAATACTGATGATGAAGTCGTTATAGCAGGAGACCCAAAGGATTGTCTGAGGATTATTGAAAGAGAAGGGTATAGAAATTTCCCTTTAAATATAGCTCTTGCAATACACAGCCCTCCGGCATATCTTGAGTATGAAAAGCTTGTTGAGCTTTTCAGCTTGGATGTTAATGAAGACAGATCAGATACACAAATTTACTCCTCCTCATGTTATCTTAATATCCCCAAGAGGGAGAAAGCTGTTGCAAACAGTATCGCAAAAACCTTTTGTGAAAAAGTTGATTTCCCAAAATTAGTTAACAAGACCTATGAGGATGGAGCGAGAATCTATATTGAAACTGGTCCAAGAAAGATATGTTGCCAGTGGATTGATGAAATATTGAAAGATAAAAGGCATGTTTCAGTACCATTCAATGTTAAAGGAATAAGTGATATTAATACTGTTGTCAAAGTTGTTGCAAAGCTCCTTAGCCATGGTGTTGATATGAATCTTACTAAATTTTACAGAGCTTATTAGAAAATCAAATACAGGATAATTATATGGAAAAAATAGCTGTAATCGGAATTTCTTGTCTTTTACCAGGAGCTGGTTCAGAGAAGGAATACTGGCAGAATCTGTTAAAAAACAAGGATTCAAGAACTGATATATCTCGTGAGAAGATGGGTTGCGATCCTGATAAATATTTTACCCCTAAAAAAAATATCTCTGATAAATTCTATTGTAAAAAAGGTGGGTTTATAAACGGTTTCAAAATGACCAGTTCAGATCTAAACGTATCTAAAAGAGATTTATCTATGCTGGATGATGTTTTTAAATGGCCACTCCATACCGCAAGAGAAGCGCTTCGGGATAGTGGTTATCTTGGGAAAAAAGATGTTTTGAAAAGATGTGGTAATATTCTTGGAAATCTGTCTTTTCCTACTAAATCGTCCAATCATTTCTATCTGCCCTTATACCAAAAAGAGATAACAGAATCGTTGAAAGAACTTTTTTCAGACGATCATTTTACCCTTTCAAAATTTAATCCTGATATTGAGTTATCTAAAGAAAATATAAATAATGCAGGAAGACCTGCAGAGTTTGTTTCGAAAGCTTTATCACTTGGCGGTACAAACTTTGCCTTGGATGCAGCATGTGCTTCTTCAATTTATGCTGTAAAAGTTGCCTGTGATTATCTTCTATCCGGTAAGGAAGATCTTATGCTTGCAGGAGCAGTTAGTGCAGCAGATCCTTTCTTTATTAATATGGGATTTTCTATATTTCAGGCATATCCTGAAGATGGAGAAAGCAATCCACTGGACAAAAAATCAAATGGATTATTTTCTTCAGAGGGTGCTGGAACATTCGTACTGAAAAGATATAGTGATGCACTAAGAGATAATGACAAGATTTATGCTATTATTCATGGAACCGGTTTATCTAATGATGGTAAAGGTCAGTCAGTTTTATCTCCTGGCACAAAAGGTCAGATAAAATCATTTGAAAGAGCATATGAAAACGCCGGTATATCTCCAAAGGATGTTGCATATGTAGAGTGTCATGCTACAGGGACTCCTTTAGGTGATAAAGTTGAGGTTGATTCAATAGATACTTTTTTTGGTAAATTCGACCATTCTCCAAAAATTGGATCAGTTAAATCCAATCTTGGACATCTCTTAACTGCTGCAAGTATGGCAGGTATGATAAAAGTAATAATGTCTTTAAAAGAAAATAATATCCCGGCAACTATAAACCTCAAAGACCCTCAGATATCAAAAAATGGTGTTGTATCAAATCAAAGTTTTTTAAAGAAAAATACTGAACTAAAAGGGAACAAACAAATTGCAGCTGTTAGTGGATTTGGTTTTGGCGGGACAAATGGACATATAATATTAGAGCATAAAGACAAGCAATCATTAGTTGAAGATAAAACAGATCTAAAAAAAGAGAAGTTAAAAAAAACAGAAAATAAAATTGCTATTGTTGGAATGGACGTGCATTTTGGGAGGTTTGATACTTTAGAAAAATTTGAATCTGCTATTTATGATGGAAAAAACAGTTTCAGAAATTTACCCGAAAAGAGATGGATGGGTCTCGATAAAAACAGTGATCTTTTAAAAGAGTATGGACTAACAGGTGGTAAGCCTCCAAAGGGTTCTTATATTGAGAGTTTTGATCTTGATTGTCTAAGGTTTAAAATCCCACCAAATCCTGATGACAGGTTAATTCCGCAACAACTACTTATTCTTAAAGTTGCTGATAGGGCACTTCTACGAACTAATATCAAGGAAGGGGCTAATGTTGCTGTAATTATTGCAATGGGAACAGAGCCGGAATTGCATAGATTCAGGGGGAGAGTAAATCTTCAGACCCAGTTTGAAGATACTTTTAAAAATTTAGATCATGGAAAAGGTCTTTCTAATATTACAGAAATTAGTAAAGATTCTGTCCATAATGCAGCAAAAGTAAATCAATATACCAGTTTTATTGGTAATATAATGGCTTCAAGATTATCTTCGGTCTGGGATTTTTCAGGACCATCATTTACAGTTTCCTCTGAGGAGCTTTCTGTGTTCAGAGCAATTGAGTATGCACAGATTATGCTTGAAAACAGTGACGTGGATGCTGTTGTTGTAGGTGGTGTTGATTTTGCTGGTAGCGTTGAAAGTGTATTACTTAAAACAAAATATAATGGTTCATTTGTACCGGGTGAAGGTGCAGGAGCAATTGTTTTAAAAAGATATGATGTTGCAGAAAAAGAGAGAGAGACGATTTATGGGAAAATCGAAAATATCAGTTTCTCAGAAAATATTGAAGATTTTAAATCAAATGGGTTTGATCTTGATTATGTGGAATTTGCAACCGGGATACCTACAGAAAAGAGAATAAAAGATAAACTTAGTTCCATGAATGGAAATGAATTTTTAGCAGGATCAGTTCAATCAACCATTGGAAACTGTTTTACTGCGGCAGGGATTGCAGGTTTTATTAAAACTGTAATTTGTATGAGTAAGGGATTTTTACCCGCAAACAGTTTAAATAAAATGGAATCAAGTACAAAAAGTAAAGACTGGAACTCAGAAAAAACAGCGGCTGTGTTTGGTTCCACTAAGAATTATTCTTCTCTTATAGTAGTTTCAGGAGATAGTGAAAATAAAGATATAACTGATTGTCGAAAATCTGAAAAGAGAAGTCTTATTCATAAAATTCATACTGGTGGAAAGATAATCAGAGATTTAATTGTAACGGAAGAAAATAGAAAAAAATATTCAAATTTTATACATAATAAAATCGCAAAAAAAGCTGAACCTTCAAAAATATCAACAAATGTGGTTGAAATAAAAAGGGATAATATGCCGGAAATTGTAGAGGAAAATTTGTCGTTAGTTAGTAAGGGGCACATGACATTTTTAAAAACAAGGCGAGAAGCAATGGGTGAAATTTCAACTCTAATAAAAAATCAGATTACAGGAAGTGATTTTTTAGAAGAGAATTTGGATTTTACCATGAAACATATATCCGTTCATGCAAAAGAGAGGGTACATGAAATAGTTTATGATGATGTTTTAGAATTAAAAAATTATGTGGAAACTAAAAAAACATTTGTTTCTAATGTTAAGGAAGATGGTGTTATATGGGATGAAAAGGATCTCCTTGAATTTGCAGGTGGAAAAATCTCAAATGTTTTTGGCAAAGAGTATAGCATAATAGATACATATAAAAGATGTGTAAGATTACCCCTACCACCTTATCTGCTTGTTACAAGAGTAACAAAGCTCGATGGTAAAGTTGGAGAGTTCAAACCATCTACAATGACAACGGAGTATGATATTCCTAAGAACTCCTGGTATGGTATTGATGGACAAATACCATGGGCTGTTTCAGTGGAATCCGGACAGTGCGACCTTCTTCTTATTAGTTATCTTGGGATAGATTTTGAGTGTAAGGGAGACAGGGTGTACAGGCTTCTTGATTGTACTCTGACATTCCTTGACGATATACCAATGGAAGGTGATACTTTAAGATATGATATTAGCATTAACTCCTATGCCCGAAATGGTGGAAGTCTTCTTTTCTTTTTCAGTTACGAGTGTTTTGTCGGTGACAAGATGGTTCTTAAAATGGACGGGGGTTGTGCCGGTTTTTTTACAGATGAAGAACTCGATGCAGGAAAAGGTATAATAATAACTGATGAAGAGATAGAAGTCAGAAAAAAGATAGAGAAAAAATCTTTTAATACATATCTAACATGCACTAAAAAAGAATTTGATCGAAAAGATCTTTTGAAAATTACAAGCGGTAAACCTTCTGAGTGCTTTGGTAAATCATATGATCAGAAAGGTCTTAATGCATCTTTGAGATTTGCTTCTGAAGAGATGTTGATGATAGACAGGGTTGTGGATATTGACATTAATGGTGGTGCTTATGGTCTCGGTGCTATTCATGCAGAGAAGATATTAAAGAAAGATGACTGGTATTTCCCATGCCATTTTAAAGATGATGAGGTGATGGCAGGCTCTTTAATGTCTGAAGGTTGCGGTCAGCTGCTTCAGTTTTTTCTTTTATATCTTGGAATGCAGACTCAAACAGTGGATGCAAGATTTCAACCAATACCAAATCTTCCTCAAAAAGTGAGATGCAGAGGTCAGGTTGTACCAGTTGATGCTATATTAACATATAAACTTGAAATTAAAGAGATTGGAACTTCTTCAAAACCATATGCAATTGCTGATATTGATATAATATTAGATGGTAAAATCGTTGTTGATTTTAAAAACCTGGGTGTTCAGATAAAAGAGAAGGTTGATTCTGATCCTTATAAATCTAATATAACCATTCCTCTGAAAAAAGAGCTTTACACGAAAAAGCAATTGGAAAATTTTGCCACAGGTTCTTTGGAGGTATGTTTTGGTGAAAAATATAAAATATATGAAGGACGAGATGCCCCAAGAACCCCAAATGGTGATCTTCAGCTTATAAGCCGGGTTATGGAATTTAATGGAACGCCACTTGATTTTAAAAATGTAGGGGAAGTAGTAACAGAGTACGATGTTCCTGAAGGTGCATGGTATTTTAAAGATAACTCAAATCCATACATGCCATACTCAGTAATAATGGAGATAGCTCTTCAGCCTTGTGGATTTGTTTCCTGTGTGATGGAAACAACTCTGATGTTTCCTGAAACAGATTTTTACTTCCGTAATCTGGATGGAAAAGGTGAATATCTTTGTGATATTGATCTTAGGGGAAAAACAATTACAAACAAATCAAGACTTCTTTCCACATCATCAATGACCGATACTATTATCCAGACATTTGATTTTGAGTTAAGTGTTGATGGTATACCTTTTTATAAAGGTGATGCAGTTTTTGGATATTTTGTAGCATCTGCTCTGACTAATCAGGTTGGACTTGATAATGGGATAGATAATCACCCCATGACAGATAAAAAGTATCTTAAAGGAAAATATGATAGTCTGGATCTAAATGATTTTAAGACTAGGGAAGCTTTTTTTGATAAAAAGGTTGAAAAACCATTGTATCACCTTGCTAAAGATCAACTTGACCTTCTTAACAGTACTGTTCTTATTGACCATACAGGCGGTGAAAAGAATCTTGGTTATATTTACGCTGATAAGTTGATAGATATTTCTGACTGGTATTTTAAGTTTCATTTCTTTCAGGATCCTGTTATGCCAGGTTCACTTGGTATAGAAACAATGCTTCAGGCTATTCAGATATATATTCTTAAGTGTGATCTTGGAAAAGGATTTAAATCTCCAAAATTCTCACAAAATTTGTCAGAGACAAAGTGGTGCTACAGAGGGCAGATAAATCCTGAAGTAGATTCCATGGCTATAGAAGTACATATAACAGGTATTGAAAAATCGGATGGCAAAATCACAGTTTTTGCAGATTCAAGTTTATGGAAAGAGAAGATCAGAATTTATGAAGCTAAAAATCTTTCTGTTACAATTTGTGAGAGCTAAAAAAACACCAATTGAGTAGTGACTAAATCAGATATTAATAGGAGAATCTTGATAATGACATTAGGATATTCAGAATCGGCTAAGACTGATTATAATTGTGAAATACCGGAAAATGCCATCGCTTTTGATGAGAAAAACATGATGGAAAAACTTCTTAACCTTGATAAACCCTGTTTTGCAGTCAAGACCGATAAAGGAATAGGTCTTTGTAATGACGGCTCTTTTGGCTCAGGAGATAGTGAAACTCTTGCATATATACCACCTTTCTCTGATAAAAATTTTGGTGATACCCAATTCCAAAATGATTATGGTACAAAATACTGCCTTTATGGTGGTGCTATGGCAAATGGAATCGCATCAGAAGAGATGGTTATAGAACTTGGAAAAAATGGTTTTTTTGGTTCTTTTGGATCAGCAGGTCTTATCCCATCAAGAGTGGAAGAAGCTATAATTAAAATTCAAAAAGCCCTTCCTGAAGGTCCTTATGCTTTTAACCTGATACATAGCCCAAGTGAACCAGCAATGGAGCAGGGAGCAGTTGATCTGTATTTAAAATACAAAGTCAGGTGCATCGAAGCTGCTGCATATATGGCTCTTACCCTTCCAATCGTACAATACAGAGTGTCTGGGTTATCATTAGATAACGATAATAAGGTTGTTATAAAAAACAGAATAATAGCTAAAATATCAAGAAAAGAGGTAGCAACAAGATTTATGCAGCCTGCTCCTCAAAAAATATTGAAAAAACTTCTTGAAAAAGGACTGATTACAGATGAGCAGGCGGAGCTTTCGCAGAGAGTTCCAATGGCTGATGATATAACAGTTGAAGCTGATTCAGGAGGCCATACTGACAACAGACCACTTGTTTCGCTTTTACCCTCTATTTTAAGTTTAAAGGCTGTAATTCAGGATAAGTTTAATTATGATATTCCAGTAAGAATCGGAGCAGGTGGTGGAGTTGGAACACCGGAAGCTGCTCTTGCAACTTTTATGATGGGAGCATCATACGTTGTAACTGGTTCAGTCAATCAGGGTTGTATTGAATCGGGAACCTCAGAGCATGTGAAAAAACTTCTTTCAACAATTGATATGGCAGATGTTATTATGGCGCCAGCTGCTGATATGTTTGAAATGGGTGTTGAGGTTCAGGTTCTAAAGAGAGGTTCTCTTTTTCCAATGAGAGCTGCAAAGCTTTATGATATCTATAATAGTTGTGAATCCATCGAAACAATACCAACTGTTGAGCGTGAAAAGATAGAAAAAACTGTTTTTAAAAAGAGCCTGGATGAAATATGGAGCGACACAGTTGCTTTTTTCGAAGAGAGAGATCCTGCTCAAATTAAAAAAGCTGAGGAAAATCCAAAACGGAAAATGGCACTTATTTTCAGGTGGTATCTTGGTCTGTCATCAAGGTGGGCAAACATTGGTGAAAAAGGTCGTGAGATGGATTATCAGATCTGGTGTGGTGCTGCCATGGGTGCTTTCAACTCATGGGTAAATGGAACCTACCTTGAAAGTCATGAGAACAGGAAAGTAGTGAATGTTAACAGAAATATTTTAAAGGGTGCTGCTCTTTTTTATAGATTACAATCTCTTAAAAATCAGGGAATTGAGTTTCCTTTTTCAATGAATAGATATATACCTCAAAAATCATTTTAAAATTATTAGAAACCGATCCGGAATTTTCTTTAAATTTCGGATCTTTAAAAAAGAAAGCTCTAAATGAAATTCGATAAATATTATATCTCAGATGCAATAAAAAAAAATCTTAAAGAACTTGGTTTTTTTAGACCAACAGACATTCAGTACAAAGCAATTCCCTCAATATTAAAAGGTGAGGATGTTCTTGCAATTGCTCAAACAGGAACCGGAAAAACAGCTGCTTTTGCAATTCCAATCATAGATACAATTCACAAGGCTAAATCAAGTAAAAGATCAGATGGAATTAAATGTATTGTAATGGTTCCAACCAGAGAGTTATCAATGCAGATCGGTGAAGTTTTTGCCAAACTCGCAAAGCATACTAAGGTCAAAACCATGGATTTAATCGGAGGAGTTGATCAGGAATCTCAGGTGGACAGGCTTACTGCAGGAATTGATATACTAACCACAACTCCGGGAAGAATGTTTGATCTTATTAATCAGGGATTTTTAGATGTTTCAAAGGTTAATACGTTTGTTCTTGATGAAGCAGACCATATGCTTGATTTGGGTTTTATAAAAGATATTGAGTATATAAAGAATAAACTTAAAAGAAAGCACCAAACTCTTTTCTTTTCTGCAACAATAAATAAAAGCATAAAGAAATTAGCTTTTTCACAGGTTAAGAGTAATGCAATCAGAATTCAAATTTCACCGGAAGACCCTGTATCCAAGAATGTTACTCACTTTGTCATGTACGTTGAGATGGATGATAAAAGGTTCTTTCTCGAAAAATTTATAAAAGAAAACCCTGATAGTAAAGTAGTTGTGTTTGTTAGAACCAGAGTGAGAGCTGAAAGAGTTTTAAAAGCTATGGAAAGAGTGGGTATTAAAACTATCTCAATACATGGTGAAAAGGAACAGGATCTACGTACAGATGCCATGAAAGAGATAAAAGAAGGAAGATGCAACATTTTAATTGCAACGGATGTAAGTGCAAGAGGTATTGATATTCCGGATGTTGATTATGTTATTAATTATGACCTTCCGGATGTTACAGAATATTATGTCCACAGAGTTGGAAGAACAGGTCGTGGTTTTAATAAGGGAGAAGCGATTTCTTTTTGTAGTGAGAGGGAAAAACCCCTTTTAGACGAGATTAATGAGTTTCTTAATAAAAAAATTGAAGTGATAAATGTATCAAAAAAAGAGTATGCAACAGTTCTTGAGGAACAAAAAGATTTAACTATTGATGAGATGATAAAGGAACAAGAAGAGTGGGAAGTTGATAAAAAGAAGAAGAAGAAGAAAAAAAGAAAGAAAAAATAATTTTCGAAATAGTAACAGGGAACCTCTAATAATTAGAATTTTGATTGAAATACAAGGCTGAGAAAAAAATAACGAGCTGATTTTTACAACAGTTCTTTTTTTTGAAGAACGTAGTAGTTCGGTCAAAAGGCAGTTATTAGAGATTCCCTACAATTTTTCAGCGCAGGATATACAATATTCTGTACCAGGCATAATCTTT
This sequence comes from Desulfobacterales bacterium, assembly GCA_024226555.1. GTDB lineage: Bacteria > Desulfobacterota > Desulfobacteria > Desulfobacterales > JAAELO01 > JAAELO01. The sequence goes on from JAAELO010000848.1 coordinate 163,014, forward strand.
AAGCGAGCAACAGGTATCTCCTCCTCACAAATTATACAAAGACCAAAATCGGGTTCATCAATAATTGATAGAGCCTGATTAAGTTTTGAGAGAGACTCTTTTGCCTTTCTTAAAGCCGCTTCATTAATGCTTTTACTGTTAATAGCTTCCATCCGACTGATTCTTCCAATAGCATTATCAGGTGAAATTGGTTGAACAAGTTTTTTATATGATTCTATATCTTCATTAACTTTCTTAATCTCATTAATAATCTCAAATTTTAATATTTCTCTGTCATTATTGTTCAAAATTCTATCCTAAATTATTAGAGGGTTCTATACATAAACATCATCATCAATTGAGATTTTACCTTTTCCAATCATATCTGTAATAACATCTAATATCTCATTTCTTGCAGATTCAACTTCAGACCTTCTAACTGGTCCTAAAATTTCAAGATCATCTCTGATGGTTTCGGCAATCCTTTCAGATACAGAATCATAAACTTTATCACGAAAACTTTTACTGGTTCCTTTAAGTGATAGAGTTAAAACCTTTCTTGGAACATTCCGGATTATATTAGAAATATCAGAAATATTTAATGTTTCAATATCCTCAAACATAAACATTTTTTCACGTATAAGTTTTGCTAATTCGGGGCTTTTTGATTCAATTAGTTCTATAATTTTATCAGCTTTATTCCCCATTTTTCTTAAAATTGTAACAAGTGTATCTACATTTTTCATATAAATATAATCCAGATATTAAAAATAAAATATACTTATTTATTGTTACAATTTTATTGATTTAAAGCAAGTTGATAAGAAAGGAAGTTTGGTGGAGCTACGGGGGATCGAACCCCGGACTTCATCGCTGCCAGCGATGCGCTCTCCCATCTGAGCTATAGCCCCATCTCGATTGAGAATTAATATGCTAAAAGTAATGAGTGTGTCAATCTTTTTTTAAATAAACAAGAATGATTTGAATTTATGTCATTAATAAAGTCAACGTATATCCTTGACAAGACTATTGAATCTAATTAAAACTACAAAGTTTATTTAAAAATGATATTTTGCAGGTTCAATTTGCATTTTAATTATTGATAAAGTTTAATTTTATGAGGGAAATTTAATGCTTCAGTTTATGCGTGATAAAGCCGCTTCATGGATTGTGATGATTTTTTTGGGTTTAATTATTTTTGTATTTATCTTTATGGGTTTTGGTGGTGACTTTGGAAAGTCTCCAAACCATGTTGCTGTTGTAAATGATGAGAAGATACTTACCACAGAGGTTCAGGAACAATACAAAAATATGGTTGATCAAATCAGAAGGTATAATAAGGGTTTTGTAGTAACCGATGAGTTTGAGAAACGAATAATAGACCAATCACGTGAAAGACTCATTCAGGAAAGGCTTGTTATTCAGGAAGCTTCAAAATTAGGTATAAATTCTAATGCTGAAACAATAAATTTCAACTTATCAAATAAAAATTTTATGAAGAATGGTAAATTTGATATCGAGGCCTATGGAAAAATTTTAGGTCAGCAAGGTATGAATAAGAGGAACTATGAAGAGAAGTTAAGTCGATACCTCCTCCAGGAGAAAATGAGAGGTTTCGTTGTTAATAATGCTAAGGTATCAGAGGCAGAGGTTGTTAACCGATTTATATATGATGAAACAACTGTTAGCGCAGAATACATATTATTTAATCCATCTACTTATAAAAATGTAAAATATACAGATAAAGATCTTTCTGAATATTTAATGAAAAATAGTAATAAATACATGACTAAACCTGAAGTTAAAGTTCAGTATGTTGTAATTAATCCTAATGACTATCTTAAAGAATCCAAAGTTACTAATCAGGAGATAAAAGATTTTTATAATGGAAATGCTGATCAGTTTGAAAAGCCTAAATCAGTTGTAGCAAGACATATTTTGATAAGGACAAAGAAAGACTCAAGTGCTAAAGGTATAGAGACAGCGAAGAATAAGGCTCTAGATATCTATAAAAAAGCTAAAAAAGGTGAAAATTTTGCAAAACTTGCAAAGAAATACTCTGAAGGACCAACAGCAAAGACAGGTGGTTTATTAGGAGAGTTCCAAAAAGGATCAATGGTAAAAGAGTTTGACGATAAAGCTTTTTCTATGAAACAGGGAGAAATAAGTGAACCTGTAAAAACGGTCTATGGCTTTCATGTTATTAAAATTGATAAAGTGAATGAAAATAAGAAAACATCTTTTAAAGTAGCTGAGAAGGGCATAAAGTCAAAGCTATTAAAAAATAAAATTGAGAGTAAAGCCTTTGAAATTGGCGATGCTATTTTTGAAGCAGTTGATAAAGGTGACTCATTAAAAGATTTTGCAAAATCAATGAATGTCAAATTTAAAGAAACAGATTTTTTCAGTAAAAACAATCTGAAAATTGATCCTAAAATAAGAAAATCGTTTATTGAAACTTCTTTTAAACTATTTGACGATGAAATAAGTGATGTCATAGTTATAAATGGGTTATATTATCTGATTAAAAAAGTTGGGAAGAAAGATGCCGGCATTGCAAAATTGAGTGCAGTAAAAAAGCAGGTCATAAGAGATTTCCTTGCAGATCGTAGAGATAAACAAGCTTTAAAAGATGCTGATGCATTCAAAGAATCCTTAAAAGCTGAGGCTTCATTTTCAGTTAGTAGCAAAAAATATAATAAGAAAATTATGACTGTAAAAAGTATAAAAAGATCCCAGGCAATTCCAAATATTGGTCAGAATAAAACAATTACCGGAGAACTTTTTAAATTAAATAAAAGCAGAATTTTTTCAGGCGTCTTAAAAGATGTTAAAGGGTATTTTGTATTTAAACTTAAAGAAAGATCCAAGCCTCTAATGAAAGATTTGGAAAGTAAAAGAGCTCGTATTGTACAATCTCTTTCATATGAGAAAAAATCAAGTTCATTTCCAAACTGGGTCAGCTATATCAGAGGAAAAAGTAATGTTGAAATCATAAAATAATACTTTACTAAAAAAAAATAAAAGGATTGCTTCTAACAGGAGCAATCCTTTTTTTTTGTTTCACTTCCTGCAATCCATTTTTTCCCTTTATGATTTATAAATTTGTATTTTTTTAACAAAATTTACTTTTAGAGAGTTACATTAACACTTATATTGATTTTTTTTTTACAAAAAAGATTAAACTAAGCAGATCGGGTCTCCACATTTTACTTTCCTTTTAAATATATATATCAAAGGCTTTTATAGAATTCTACATCATTGATTTTAACTTTGCTTAATAACATTTTATGATGTAATTTCAAGCAAGTAAGAAAAGAATACTTTAATTTATCTTGTATGAAAAAAAAAAAGGTAGTATAATTTAAGAAATTTACTATAGTGAACTATGATTGAGTAAAAGTATTCCCATGATTTTCTGAAGTGGTTTATAAAATTTACTACTACTTCTTAATTATATTTAAGCGAAATCTTTAATATCGGGCATTTTTAATCTTAATAGTTTTTAACAATTTATTTGTAGTCAAAAGAAATTACCAGGGAGAGGATTATCATGAAAGACCTAAAAAAGCAGTTTAAATCAATTGCAAAAGCTTTGCAAAATTTATCAGATCAATTTGATGAAGTATCAGCAGTTGTTGAAGGTAAAGGGACACCAAAAAAGAAAGCTGCTAAAAAAGTTGCTAAAAAGAAAATAGCCGTAAAAAAGAAAGCAGCAAAAAAAGTTGTTAAGAAGAAAGTCGCAAAAAAAGTAACTAAAAAAGCTGCTAAGAAAGTAACTAAAAAAGCTGCTAAGAAAGTAACTAAAAAAGTTGCAAAGAAAGTTACTAAAAAAGCAACATCGTCCAATCCACCAGTATTGGAAACAATTCTTGATATTATTGAAAAAGGTCGCAAAGGAACAAGTATTGCAAAACTTAAGGAAAAAACTGATTTTGGTCCAAGGCAAATCAGTAATGCTCTTTATAAGTTGACAAAGAAAAATCTTATCACACAGAAAACACGTGGTGTTTATATTAAAAAGAAGAAATAAGTTTTGTTAAAAATATGAAGTAAGTAATGTTTTAAATCAAAAAGCGAACTATTATATTGGCTCAAAGATATTATTTACTTTATATAGCATTTTTATTAGAACCGGATACTGTTACAGTATCCGGTTTTTTTGTTAGAAGTTCATATCTTTTTTTTAAATTATGATTATAATAGGCAATAAGTTCAAAATATATTAATTGTTTTAATTTTAAAGAACTTCTAATAGTTTCCTTATTGATGAAAAACAAAGAATAACAAAAAACAACGGGTTGATTTTACTATAGTTTTATTTTTGTTATATCTGTGTTTCGCAAAAAGATCAGTTATTAGAGATTCCCTACAAATATATTAAGAGGAAAGAGAAAGAGATGTTTAAAAAATTTATTTTAATTTTAATAGCTGTCTTATTAACTATAAATATTTCATATAGTAAAACACAAGCAGCAACAACGATAAAGAAAAAGATATGGCTTTCAGAAGTTGAAACAGATATAGATTCTGACCCCACTCTTATACAAGGGAAACTCGCAAATGGATTCAGGTATTTTCTTAAGAAAAATAAGAAGCCAAAAGACAGAGTTAGTATGCACCTCGTTATTGAAGCTGGTTCCATGCATGAAGTTGAAAATCAAAGAGGCCTGGCTCATTTTCTGGAGCACATGCTTTTCAATGGTTCCGAAAACTTTAAACCAGGAGAATTAATAAAATATTTTCAAAAACTGGGAATGGATTTTGGAGGTGATGCAAATGCTCACACTGGATTTTATAACACTGTTTATGATGTAGTTTTGCCTAAAGGTGATAAGAAAAGTTTGTCTGATGGTTTGTTGGTTTTACATGATTATGCAAATAGTGCTCTATTATTAAAAAGCGAAATAGAGAAAGAAAAAGGAATTATTCTATCTGAAAAAAGAGAAAGAAATTCAGCTTCTTTTAAAACATTTGAAAAAGTTTTAAATTTTGAATTAAATAACAATCTGATTACAAGAAGAATACCAATTGGTACTACAAGTACAATTAAAAATGCTGATAGAAAAAAATTAAAGGACTATTACGATACCTGGTACAGGCCAGAGAAAATGATGATAGTGATGACAGGTGATTTTGATGTTGATGAAGCAAAAGGTTTGATAGAAAAAAAATTTCAAAGTCTTAAAGAAAGAGCAACAAGAAGAGATATTGGTAACATCGAGAAGGTTTTTCATAAAGGAGTCCTGCCTTTTTATCACTATGAAAGTGAATCTGCAGCAACAAATGTTAAAATTGAAATTTTATATAATGAATCAACCAAAAATGACTCTGTTTTGAAACAAAGAGAACTGTTAATCAATTATATTGGTGATAGTATTCTTCAAAACAGAATTAAAAGTATAACCGGGAAAAAAGATACACCATTTAGTTCTGCATATGTTAGTTCCGGTTCATTTCTAAAAAGATATAAATATGCAACAATCTCTGCAAAAACAAAATCTAAAGACTGGGAAAAATCACTTCTTGTTATTGAGCAAATGTTAAGAACTGCTCAAATCTACGGTTTTACAAATAGTGAGTTTCAAAGAGTTAAAAAAGAGATTTTGTCCTACTATATCAATCAGGTTAAATCATCAAAAACAAGAGATAGCATTGGTTTATCAAGGTCTATAATAAGAAGTATTAGTGAAGGAAATGTTTATCAATCACCAAATCAGGAACTAAAGCTTTATGAGTTACTTATAAAAAATATAGACTCAACAATTGTATCCAGGAATTTTAAAAATAAATGGAAAAAAAATCATAGATTAATAATGGTTACTGGTAATGCTAAAGTTAAAGGATCAAACAAAGAGGTTGTTAGCAAAATACGGGGTTTATATAATAAAAGCCTTCAGGTTGCTGTTAGGAAACCTATAGCTAAAAAGGATGTGGTTTTCCCATATATTGAAGATCCTTTAGATGATGGAAAAATTAGAAAAAGAGTTTTTAACAAAAAACTTGGAATCCATACAATTCTATTTGAAAATGGGAATGTTTTAAACCTGAAAAAAACAAAATATAGTGAAAATGAGATACTTTTTAATGTTATTTTTGGAAACGGGAAATCAACAGAGCCTAAAAATAAACCAGGCATTACGGAAATTGCAGTGAGTGTAATGAATGAAAGTGGTTTAAATGGTTTGGACAGAGATTCTCTTGAAAGGGCTTTTACTGGAAAAAATACATCCCTCTCTTTAATTTCAAAAGAAACATATTTTATGTTGACAGGCAAGAGTGTTTCCTCAGAACTTAATCTGCTATTCAGATTAACGTATGCTTATATAAATGATATGGGTTTTAGAGATGATGCTTTTAGTCATGTGCTGGGTAAATATAAACAAAGTTATGAAGCACTTCAAAAAACTGTGGATGGTGTGACTGCACTAAAAGCTAATAAATTTTTTGCAGGTAATGACAGGCGTTTTGGTTTTACAGATTACAAAACTATATCCGGATATAAGTTACATGAATTAAAATCATATTTATCTGACAGATTACATGAAACTCCTTTTGAAGTTTCAATCGTTGGAGATTTTAACATTGATGAAGCCATTCTTTTTGGTAGAAAATTTATTGGAACTTTACCAAAAATTAAAAAGAAACAACTCATGGCGGATAAAATGATAGTTTTTCCTTCAGGGCAAATTTATGAAGAGAAGGTAAAAACAAAAATTAATAAAGGTAAAGTTATAATTTCATTTCCTACTGCTGATTTTTGGGATATTAAAAGGACCAGAAGATTAAGTGTTTTAAGTGCTGTATTATCAAACAGGCTTCATGATATTATCAGGGAGAAGAAAAGCATTGCCTATTCACCCTATGCTTATAATAGTCCAAGCCTTGCATATAAAGGGTTTGGTTATCTTAAGGTTGTCATTGGCATAAACCCAAAAGATGTATCTTTAGTTCTTAATGAGGTTCAAAAGATAACAGATGACTTAAATAAAAATGGTATAAGGGAAGATGAGTTCAGAAGAGCTCTTGATCCGATTTTAACGAGTATTAAAGACTACAGGAAGAAGAACAGCTACTGGATAAGAGGTGTTTTGACAGGTTCATCACGTCATCCTGAAAAATTTATCTGGAGTAAGTCTTTCCTTGATGATTTTAAAAAAATAAAACTTATTGAAATAAATAAATTAGCCAGAAAATATTTTGATAATAAAAAACAAGCAACATTTATAGTTGTACCGGAATAAAAAAAAGGAAATATTTTGACTATAGAAGCAGATTTTGAAAGTTTGACACCAGAGGTATTACTTAATGGTGTGGAAAAAGCATTAGGAATTAATCTTACAGGGTTAACCTCTCCTTTACCAAGTTATATAAACAGAGTTTATGAATTGGAATCTGAAGATGGGGACAGATATATTGCAAAATTTTTTAGACCGGGAAGATGGTCTTTAAAGGCTCTGATTGATGAGCAAAATTTTGTTCAGGATTGTTTTGAAGATGAAATTCCTGTGATACCTCCTGTAATTCTAACTAATGGAAAAGCTATTAGCGAAGTTAACGGTATCTACTTTTGTGTAATGCCCAAAAAGTTTGGTAGAGAGATAGAAATTAATAACGATGATGACTATAGAAGGTTGGGAACATTACTTGGTAGGATTCATATTGCAGGATGTAAACGTAAGGCAGAAGACAGAGTTGAACTTCATCCTTTAAAATCAACACGGTTTGATGTTGATTATTTACTTAAAAATTTCATCCCTGAAGATTTCAGAAATATTTTTTCAAGTACCTGTAATAATATTATCGATATATCAACAGGTCTTTTCGAAAAAGTTAATTCAATGAGAATACATGGAGATTGCCATCAGAAAAATATTCTTTTCAGACCTGACGAAGGTATGATGATAATAGATTTTGATGATATGATGACAGGGCCAGCTGTTCAGGACCTTTGGCTTTTGCTTCCCGATCATGCAAACAAAGCACGAAATGAAATTAATCTCATCCTTTCAGGTTATGAAACTTTCAGAGAATTTGATGATTTGGAATTAAGATTAATTGAGCCTTTAAGGGCGATGAGAATGATTTATTATTTAGCATGGTGTGCTAAACAGGCAAATGATTACAGATTTAAAAATACCTTTCCACAGTGGGGTAGTGTTGGATTTTGGAATAATGAGATTACAGATCTTACTAATCAACTCCATGTTATAAAACAACATTTAAATATATAAAATAAATATTATGATGCAATCTTTAAAAAAAACAGATTAAATAAATAATTATTGATTATACCTACAAAAGCTCTATTTAAAGGTGATCTAAAAAAAACAAAATTATTAATTATGTTGTGAATACTTTAAACCACTATGGATTGCAGAGGGATGTTCTTTTTTTATCATCTAAAATATGTTAAGTTCTTAAAGAAAGTTTAATAAAATTGGGGCTGTATGTACTTCAAAAAAACTTTGACTTATTTTTACTCTGATAAAGGTGTTATTAAATGACAAAGAGTATTTATGATAAAATCTTTATAAATGGTCCTGAAAAGACATATGACGAGATAATTTACATTGTATCACTAATTACCGATGATTTTAATCCCAGACTTTTTAAATCAGCTTTCAATGATACCTTAAAAATTTTTTCAGGCAATTATAATGGTTATAGACAAAGTAATACAAAGTATCATGATATTGATCACACTCTTTCGGTAACTCTGACTACAGCAAGGTTGATGCATGGTTGTATGGATGATGTTAAATTGTCTTCAAAAGATATCCTTACAGGTTTAATATCAGCACTTTTTCACGATGTTGGATTAATTCAAACAGATGACGATACTGAGGGTACAGGAGCTAAATACACTGTTGGGCATGAACAGAGAAGTGTTAACTTTATGAATGCCTATCTCACCAGAAAAAGAGCTGCGAAAAGGATGATTGCAGACTCAACAAAAGTTATTGAATCAACAATTCTAAGTCTGTCTCCCAAAGATTTTACATTTAGAAATGAAGAGATCTACATGCTTGGAAAAATTGTCGGCTCTGCTGATCTTTTAGGACAGGTTGCAGATCGGAATTATTTTAGAAAACTTTTTTCTCTATATCTTGAATTCAAAGAAGCTGGTGTACCTGGATATGATTCAGAACTTGATTTGATTAAAAAAACGGAAAGTTTTTATGCAAATGTCGTTAAAAAAAGACTTGTTGAAGACCTTGATAATGTTGCTTGCTATATGATTAATCATTTGAAAAAAAGATGGGGTACAAAAAAAGATATATACCAACAATCAATTGCTGATAACTTTGTTGAGATCAAAAAATTTCTTACAAAAATAGAATCAGGAAAGAATTCATATGAAGAGATTTTGAGAGATGAAGGAATAAACTTAGATAAATAACAATAAAAAAATAAAATATAAATTCATATAAACCCTCTATTTAAAGATACCCGCAATATAAAAAAAAAAAAAATAGAATACGTTAAATATTTTCCTTGTCTAACTCCTTAATTAATCCTATAACGATTTGTTGGTTATTGTGAATTATGAATAGGCAGATGTGTATTTATTCCGGCTATAAATTCCGGTAATACTCTGTTTTATTTATGCATTTCTTTTTTTAACCGGATTAACATTTATTTGGAATATTTAAATACACCCTATTCTTATAAATAAGAGATGCATTTATTTAAAACATTCAAAGACTCTTAATTGGAGGAATGATTATTATGGCAGCTTATGTATTTGGTCACAAAAATCCAGACAGTGATACTGTATGTGGAGCTATCGCTCTTGCTAATCTAAAAACTAAAATTGGTGAAGAAGCTGTAGCTGTGACTCAAGGTGAAATAAACCCTGAAACTGCATTTATTCTTGAGAAATTTGGTGTTGCTGCTCCAGAGGTTATGACTTCTGTTGCTGGAAAAGATGTTTATCTTGTAGACCACTCTGACCTTGCTCAATCAATGGACGATGTTGCTGATGCAGAAATTAAGGGTATTGTTGATCACCATAAATTAGGTGATGTAACAACATCTCAGCCTCTAGAGTGTTGGATCTGGCCTGTAGGATGTACTTGTACAGTTTTAAAGTCTATGTATAATTATTTCAACGTAGAGATTACAAAAGATATTGCTGGTTTAATGCTTTGTGCTATCCTTAGTGATACTGTGATTTTTAAATCAGCTACATGTACAGATGCTGATAAAGCAGCTTGTGAAGATCTTAAAGCTATCGCTGGTGTTGATGATATGATGGAACTTGGAATGGATATGTTCAAAGTTAAATCTGCTGTTGACGGTACTCCAGCTAGAGAATTAGTACTTCGTGACTATAAAGATTTTGATATGAATGGTAAGAAAGTTGGTATTGGTCAGCTTGAAGTAGTTGATCTATCAATTCTTGATGGTGTTAAAGCAGATCTTGCAAAAGATATCGCTGCACTTAAAGAAGAAGGTGGAAGACATAGTGTATTTCTTCTTCTAACAGATATTATTAAAGAAGGTTCTGAAATGCTTGTAGCTTCTGATGACGAGTCAGTTGTTGAAAAAGCTTTTGGTTCTGCTGTTAAAGATGGAAAAGTTTATCTTGATGGCGTAATGAGTCGTAAGAAACAAGTTGTACCAAACTTTGAAAAGGCTTTTGCATAGAAAACAGTTTTTATAAAGATATAGTGAAAGGAGTGGTAAAGTTTGATTTACCACTCCTTTTTTTATTTAAACTTGCTGTTTAAATCATAATTTAATATAATTCTAAATTTAAAAAAATATTTTGAAGGTTAGTTTATTTTAATATGTTAGCAGTATGAATATCAGGAGGTGTTATGACGGATTCAAAAAAAGGCAATGGTTTCACAATGAAAAATGATGAAAAAACCAGTAAAATGCCTGAGATTGATTTTTCAACCTTTATTTTTTCTTTAAAC
>JAAELO010000849.1 GCA_024226555.1 Desulfobacterales bacterium
GTTTAAACTGAAGTTTATATTCATTCATGACCAAATTTTTCATAAATTTGGATATTTTTTGCTCAGTAGGGTACTCAGTAATCACGAGTTCATCTACTGAGGTGTTTGAATAAAACGCTTTTCCCCAACCTGATTGTTTTACAAAATAATAGATTATCCCAGAGTCAGGAAACTGATCTTTTAGATCATATTGCTTAAACTCATCAATATTGAGCTGTGCGAAGAAATAATACTCCTCTTCACCTTTAGGCCATTGAAAACCTTTTGGTAGATGGGGAAGCCCTCCTTTCTTTGATTGCCCCAGTTTCACTTTGCTTTTTGTTGTGAAAAGCTCGATAACATGTTCAAAATAGTTGAGTAAAGCTTCATTATCAACTTTAATATCATATATTTCTTCAAGTGAAGTTAAATCACATTTGCTCAAATCTTCTTTGAGTATTCTTTTTCTAATTTTGTCTAGAACCATTAATTACTCCATGCTATTGTTATAAAAAATAAATTTAGAAGCGACTATTATTTGTTCCGGGACAACCATATCTAATTATTCATCAACCTTTGGCCCCGGCTTTTGGGGTCTGAGTTTATTTAATTATTATATGCTCAAATTAAAGAAATGACAAGGGATCACCCATTAAAGGTAAGGTCAAATAAAGACATGGGGTTGATATCAAAATCATTAGGCTTGATTGGAACCTTCTGTTCCCCTAAACAGATAAGAATTATCAAATATTAATTCGCCTGCATTGTGAACCTACTTTGGGGTTGGTTAACAACCATAACGTAAATAAAAGCTTTAGTTTTATTTAATCTCTATTTGTAATTATACTATTTGGACACAATGCAGAACTGATGATTTTCTGGGCCACAATATGTGGAGGGGGGTTTTTACTGGTACATTTGTAAAAATCTGGAACCTGATGGGTGACTGGTGTGAATTATAAAACCAACAAAAAGAAGTAACAGATGCGAATGTCAGTATTTGGTGATTCTGTATGGTAGTCAAACAAAAAAGTTTATTTTTTTGATAGGAGAGGTGTTTTTAATTTGACTCAAGGGAATCTGTAATTAGTAATATTTTACTAAAATAAAAACTTAAGTAGTTCGACTAAAAAAAATTTATTAGAGATTCCCTTAACCTTTAATGGGTGACTCCTTTATTTCGTAGAAGGATTAACATTTTAAATATTTTCATTCAGTTTCTTGCAAAATTATTTGATAATGATAAAATTAATCCCATTGCAACACATCACTATTTATAAAAAATTTAAACTGAAATACACTTTTCAATAATAACCTGCAAATCAAGATAGGGTATGACAATGGAGACAGAAATAATTCTGAAATTATATGAAGATAAGATAATAAGATTCCGAAGATCTCATAGTAGAAGATATGAGAAAATTATTAATAGTATAATTTCATATATAACCGGAGAGTCTGATGAAAAGCCTGTTTTGAAAAGGGCTGATTATATGAAAGAGATTGTGGATATTCTGGCACCATTTCATAAATGGACTTTTGTAGACAGAAGAATAGTGGATTGTATTGTTGGTGAAGCCTGGTTTTGGAAAGAAAAGGACTATCTCGATCAGGGTTTTCACAAAGGATTTTTCAAGTGGATAAAATCATGTGTTGAAGAGAATGATAGTGAAGATCTATTTATCAATATTGCGAATGAACTGACTCAGCGAGGTATTGAAGAGTATACGATTCTTGATTTATCTATTACAGAACTTAATAAAGTTTTTCTGATAAACAACAAGGCATCTTCTGTTGGTAATTATATCTTATCTAAATATCCCAAAAAAAAGAAAAAAATGTTCAAAATGTCCAGTGGTCAATACTACAGGGCTGCTTTAAATATCCTTTTAATAAAAAACAGTTTAGATGAAGTAGAGAACAGACTACCATATATGCTTTTTGAAGGAGAAGATGATAAGGGATCTATTCATGCACCACATAAGGAATTAGAGGTTTTAAGTGGAATTGATTCTGAAAAATATAAAGATTTAATTCTAAGGGCTGTAGAAGAAACAACATGTAAGGCTTGTAAGGCTCATCTTTCAGTAATTTTAAATAAATTCTATGGAACTGAATTTAAAGAGAAAGCTTTGGAACTTTCAATAGAAGTCCTGGACCATATTAGTGAAAAAAGAAATTCAGATACAGGTTACAATTTCAGATATGCCGGGGATATGTTTGGTATAGATCGTACAGGTGATTATATCAATTGGTTATTATCTACCTTTGGACCAGCTTCCAAAAAGATTGTATCTGATTACATATTAAAAACAAAAGTTATAATAATTGAAATCATAGACAGTTTTGTAACTCACTTTGGACCAGACAGTGTAGAAACTGCTAAAAAGATGTTCAGCATTTCAGCAGGAAGTGATGAAAACATCATTGATTACTACAGCAAAGTCTTTAAAGTTCTTGAAAAATCCGATGTTTTTCCATTTGAAAATGAGTTATGGAAACTTTCAATATGCGATGTTAATGATATTAAAAATGGTGCAGCACAAGCATTAGCAAAAGTTGGAGATAGTCTTATTCCAAAAGCCCAGGAACTTTTAAAATCAAAAAATAAAGAAGAACGCGATGGAGCAGCAAAGGTTTTAAGTTATCTGAATTCAGAGGATTCCATAAAGATTCTGAAAGAACTATCTGAGAAAGAGAAAAATGATGATCTTCGCGATGTAATGATTGGTTCGTTGGCTAAAGATAAGATCACTCTTATGGAAGCAAAGAACCTTATAAGTTCTGCACTTTCAAGGAAAAAATTATCTAAACCTGTTAAGAAATGGCTTGATGAATCACAACTTCCAAAACTAAAATGGCTTGAAAATGGCGAGGAATTAACTGTTGAAGAGGTTAGATACCTTTTTTACAGGCAGAATCGGGAAAAAAACATTCAACCGGAAACAGAAGTAAAAGGTGTTTACTCACTAATTGACAAACGATACAGCGGGGAATTTGCAAATATACTTTTCGACCTGATCATGGACAATGGCGGTGTTTATGCAAAAAACCGTTTTGCTCTCACCCTGGTTGGTATTTTGGGAGGTGATGAACAGGTAGGTAGATTGGAAGAGATTGTTAAAAAGAAGAAAAATAAAAATGGTCTGAAACTACTTGGTTTAATAGGTACAAATTCTGCTCTTCGTGCCATAACTGGAGTAATGCGTCATTTCAGAGCCAAAGCTCCTGGTTTTTTATCATCAGCAAATGAAGTTTTCAACCAGGTAGCTGAAGAGAGAAACACTGGTTTTTATGAACTTGCGGATTCAATCATACCGGATTTTGGTTTCAGTGGGTTGTATAAGGAGCTTGTAATTGATGGTGAGTCCTTTAAAGTTGTGCTAACTGATGAATTTAAATTCAACTACATCAATGAAAAAAATAAAAGAACAAAAACCATTCCAAAAGCAGCTTCCAAAGAGTTGAAGGATGAGATGAAAAACCTTGCAAAAGAGGTTAAAGTTATTGCCAAAGAGACCATTTTTGATTTTGAACAATATTTAGTAGTAAGGAGAAAATGGGATAATGAGAAGTGGCAGAATCTTTTCCTTATTAATCCTCTTCTGTTTGTAATTGCACCAGATATCATATGGGGCGTATATGAGAACGATATTTTAAATACTTCTTTCAGACTAACTGAAGAAGGTAGATTTATTGATATAAATAATAATGAAACAGAACTTCCAAAAGGTGATATTGGTATTGTTCATCCAATAGAACTGGGCGATGATTTGGGAAGATGGAAAGAACATTTAATTGAAAATAAAATAAATCAGCCTTTTCAACAGTTGGAAAGAGAATTTTTTCATTTGGATTCAAATGACTATGATAAAACATTCTATCATTTATTTGATGGTAAAGAGATTGAAATGAAACTTATGAAATCAAGAACCAGTAGTTTCGGATGGAGACCAGCAGATTATCCCGGATGGAGACCAGGAGAAATGTACGCCTTTAATAAAGCCATCTTAGAAACAGAAGTGTTTATCTCATACCGATATCTGGATGATGAGAACGATGATAAAATCGCTCTTAAGCAGTGTTATTTTACTATCCCAAACCCTATAAACTCACAGGATTATCAGTTTGAAGTAACATTCCCTGATGATGAACGCCTTATAAAACTTAAAGACGTCCCCGGGATAGTCTTCTCTGAAATGATACGGGATCTTACTGAAATAACGAGATAGTTGCTAAAACTATGTATAAGGAATACCAAAAACAGGGATGGAAAATGGTAATGAAAAAATAGGTTTATTCGTATCTTGTTTGGGCTTATATTTAGCTGTGAAGTTGAAGTTCTTATTCTTTTAACTATGGAACCTCTAAAAATCAGAATTTTGGTTTAATTACAAGGCTTGAGAAAAATGTAACGAGCCGATTTAAAAAAGACAAGGGTCACAAAAGACATGATAAAAAAGACAAGGTCAATCTTCATTTGCCCTTTGATTAAAATCTTATGCAGTGATGTAGCACAGGTTTGTTCCGTTGAGGATCTTAAAAAAAACTTGTTATTAATGCATAAAGGTGGGGCAAGTTTTGATAACAACATAAGGGGCCAGGTACGAATGTTCGTTTTGAATTATTTTTTTAATGGCACCTCCAGCAATGTCAATTAAGAAGGAGCCATTATAATGTAATTGATATAAAGACAGGTCTCTAAAGACGATTTTTGATCTGTTCATTAAAAAGATCAACCAGGCCATATTTTAAAGATCTGTATTTGGATGAGTCTTTAAAATATTTTTTTCCAGCTTTTATACCCTCTTCTTCAGATTTGCAAAATGCTATTATTTCATTTTTTTTTGATTTTTCTAGTGGCATTATTTTAGCAATTCCAAGGAGTCCATTTAATCTTTTTGTTTGTGTATAACCAGACATTAGTTCAAGTTTGCTTTGTATTTTAAGTAGTTTTAAAAGTTCTTTTGCTTCAGCAGATTTAACTTTTATCTGATCAAAAATGTATCCGTTGAAGTATCTGTAACCATATATTTTTTTCTTCAATTGAATTTTAGCCAAAGGAATAAATTCATTATCTGAGAGAAATTCATAATCTGATGGATTGTTGATATAATTTGATTTCGGGCTTACACAGAATCCGTCTCCTTCATCGTTTAAGTTATATTCTTTAATAAATCTTTTTGGATCTCTGGAATATGCATTCATACCCATTCTGTTTCTGAAAATTGAATCTGTTGCATGATCATCGTTTGCTAACAGACCTGTTAATAAGTTTATAAACTCTTTTTTGTCATAATACCATAAGATATCTATTGCTCTTGAACGAACATAATTAGCTTCCTCTTTTCCAAAGATTGTCTCACTTAAAGGCATTTTAGAAGTTTTAATAAGAAAAGATCTTATAGTATTGTTATGCTTTTTATGATCTTTCAAGTACATGAAAGCTATTATGGCAGTGTTTTTATTCACATAATCTGTTTCATTAATTGCAGCTTCATAAGCAATTTCAAAAGCTTTGTTTTTATCTATTTTATTTTTCTTTAATTTCTCAACAAGGGAGACAAGTATTGCTCTTCTTTTTTTCAGTGGAACAACTTTTCCTCTTTTCTGTGCTTCCTCGCAGAGAATTATTGTTTCCATTAACTCTTTTCTATATTTCGGTTTTAACTGTATAGCCTTTTTCAAATCCTTTATGGCATTATTGTACTCATCCATAATAAAATATGTCATGCCTCTGTATCTGTAGGCTTGAAAATGGTCAGGTTTATAATTAATTGCTTTGCTGAAATCATCTACAGACTTGCTGTATTTCTTTATCTTGCCATGGATTCTAGCCCTTAAAAAGTATGCACTTGTGTATTTTGGATCTATCATTATTGCTTTATCAAGATATTTGATAGCTTTGTATTCTAAATTTCTAACATAATGGATATATCCTAATCCATAGTATGCTTCTTCGTTTCCTGGGTCTAAAACAGTTACACGACTTAAGTCCTTATATGCTGCAACATATTTCTTTTTTTTAATGAAGTAATCACCTCTTTTAGAAAGAGCTCTCGAATTCATGGGCTCAAGCTCAATTACTTTATTAAAATCTTTGAATGCAGAATCATCATAACCTTCTCTTTCCAGAATTTCTCCTCTTGAGAAATAATATCTGCTGTTTTTAGGATCAAGTTCAATTGCTTTTGAGTAGTCATCATATGATTTTTGAACTTTTCCTAAAGCATAATATGCAAGGGCTCTCCCATCATAGGAAGAAGCATTTTTTGGATTTAGCTGAACAGTTGGGTGTGCTTTGGGGTCGGACCAAGACAACTATTTGAAATAGTAGTAAATACCTTTTAAAAAGGCCTCTTTTTTGGCCTTAGAACTATCTTTTCGGTATCAAAAAGGTACTTTTAAGGAATGTTTCAAATAAGATATTTTTCTTAA
>JAAELO010000850.1 GCA_024226555.1 Desulfobacterales bacterium
CCGTTGTTTTTTGTTATGCCTTGTTTTTCATCAAAAATTCTAATTATTAGAGGTTCCCCATTAGTATTTCATTTGAGCATAATAGGACTTTTTTGATGCTTCAACAGCTTCTTTTAAGGTGTATATTCCCTTTTCGGAAAGCAGGTCGATTATTTTAATAAACATTTCTGCGGTTGTAATCGCGTCACCAACAGCAGTATGTCGCCCTATGACACTGATTCCGAGTCTTTCAGTAATGGCTTCAATACTATGTTCGTCGTCCTGCTCTGTGTTAACGATAGTGGAGAGTAAAAGTGTATCAAGAACCGGCGCTGTAAATTTTATTCCGGTTACCTCTTCTTTCATTTTTAACATTGCCATGTCAAACGCAACATTGTGCCCGACCAGTACTGTCTCTTCGGTAAACTTATAAAATTGTGGCAGCACTGTTTTGACATCTGGTTGACCCTCAAGCATCGCAGGTGAAATTCCGTGGATTTCTATTGAACTCTGCGGAACAGACCTCTTCGGGTCGACAAGCTGCTCATAAATATCATTATACAGAAGTTTACCGTTCACTATTCGTACCGCACCAATCGATATAATCTCATCGCCACCGGACGGGTTCAGTCCTGTTGTTTCAGTATCAAAGACTGTATAAGTAATATCTTTAAGAAGGGTATCCTGTAGTTCTGAGGAAACTACCTGCTGTTCAAACAGATCAAAATCATAAAATTGGGGTCGTTGTTCTGTAACGAGAGAAATGGGTGAACTGATCCTGGTATCTATGCCTGGAGTTTCCACATGGGGTATAAACAACTTCAAGGCTGACAACTCTTTTGAGTCTGTATAAAAATGTGGCAGTATTTCAGCGTTATGGTGTTCAATTACTTCACTGAGTGTTAAGGAAATACCTTCATTTTCAACCATTAACGGCATTTTACTCCACTTGCTCAGGGTATCGATTGCTAACGGATCTCCTTGCCATACCAGATCAATATTAACAAATTTATCCTTCAGGTATGCTTTGAGTTTAACAGTCTCAGGAGAAAATGAATCGCATATTCTGGTTGTTAGAAAGTAAAGCGCCATGATCATAGAATAACTGTCGGTCTTTAACCACAGGTTTTCCTGTATTTCGTAAGTTTCGATATCAATACTTATTTTATCACTTATTCTTGATTTGTAAGAGTCAATAAGTTCTTTTGCGGTGATGTGTACAAGGGGCCATTTGGTATGAATATGGGTTGAATACTCTTTTTGATTCTGATCAATGCTTTCCCCTAAGCTTTTTGCTTCCTTTAGAATTATTTCGGTGAACGTTTTCCTCTGATCGACTTCCATTTCAGGAAAATCAATAATTGTTTCCACAGCTGCACGGATACCTCCAAGAGAGGATCTTATGGTTTTTGTCAGGTTTTGCAGCATGATATTTGACTTTTTGTCGATGATTATTTGTGTGGTGATATCAGACATAATAAATATAAAACCGGTC
Source organism: Desulfobacterales bacterium (assembly GCA_024226555.1). Taxonomy (GTDB): domain Bacteria; phylum Desulfobacterota; class Desulfobacteria; order Desulfobacterales; family JAAELO01; genus JAAELO01. Next base: position 1,475 of record JAAELO010000850.1, read on the forward strand.
ATTATCTTTTTTGTATCAAGAATAGGAACTGCTTCGACTTTAAGCTGATTGTTTTTTGGGCCAACAATAACAAATGTTGCCATGCAGTTTTCGGAACCTGAATTGAGTTTTCCCTGAATCTCGTCCAGGGCATGTATGATAATGTTTTTATCAATTATAGTAAAGACAGAGCGTCCAAGACCAATAAAGTTTTTGCTTCTGTTCTCAGAGTCTTTTGCCAGAAATTCTTTTGCCATTTTATTAAAAAGAAGTACTCTTCCATCATGGCGACAAATCAACACGCCTTCTGACAGCTCAGAAATAAAAGCTGCAAGAATATTTTTCTCATCTTCCAGTTGTCTGCCTGCATTTTCAATCATCGATTTTACATTTTCAGACAGGCCTTCATTTTTATCCGCATACTTATTTATCAGATCAGCAATTTGTATTACTTTTTTGCTTCCATTGACATCTATTCTGAATCCTGGATTTGCATTTTGGATAACGCTGATTCCTTCTGAAATTTTACTAAGGGGTTTTATCCATAATTTATAAAAAACATTTAAAAACATCAAAACGATCAGAAGAAGAGGAAAGAAAAAAATGAAAATGTCTTCTGGTTTAAAAGAATCTATTATGGCATTAACAGCAGACTGGGGCAGTTTGTTGAAATAAAAATGTGCCAATAACCCCATGTAGACAGCAACTATTGTAAGTGACAGAAAGAAAATAGCCAGATTTTTATTCACTGTTTTCATCAGTCGCAAAGAAATCCTTTAACTTTTTCGACAATTTCTGAGTTGGAAAAGGGTTTTGTCACGTAATCATTTGCCCCAAGAGCAAGACCTTTAGCAATATCAACATCTCTGCCCATTGCAGTTAAGAATATAACCTTCGTATTATCCAGATCAGAATTATTCCTGATGATCTGACAGACTTCAAAACCATTTAAAACCGGCAGCATGATATCCAGTAAAATAAGATCAGGAACAGTCTCTTTTAAAATATCAACAGCAACTTCACCAGTTTCGGCAACAAGTGCAGTAAATCCATGTTGCTCCATGAGAAATTTCAGAGGCAGAACAATACTCGGTTCATCTTCAACTATCAATATTTTTTTTGTCTTATCATTTTCCATTATACCAGCTTTTTTTTAACTGATTGTGCCTGATGCAAAGGGCAAAGTAAAATAAAAATCAGCACCATCGCAGCTTTCTTCAACACCAATTTCACCATGATGAAAATCAATTATCCTTTTTGAAATTGTGAGGCCTAACCCAGTTCCTTCCGGTTTGGTATTATCACTGCTTTTGAGTTGAATAAATCTTTCAAATATTTTTTTACGGTCGTGCTCATCCACGGGAGGACCGTTGTTTTTAATGTTTACTTTAATGTCGTTACCCTGCTTAGATAATCGAACCGATATCTTTGGTGATTCTTTATCACAGAATTTTATGCCGTTGGAGATAATGTTGATTACTACCTGCATTAACATATCCTGATCACCTTCAATGACAGGGCTCGTTTCCGGAAGAATGACCTCAAAATCTATTTTTTTCTCATCTATCAGGGGTTTAAGTGAAAGGATAGAGTTATTGATTACTTTAATGATATCAACTTCCTGAACCACCCATTCCACAGTCCCTGATTCAATTTTCTGAAAATCAAGTGTCTGGCCAATTAGTCTTTGCAGCCTGTCACTTTCACTCATGATAGTTGCAAGAAAGGTTTTTTTAGTTTCACTATCAATATCAGGCGTTTCATGCAAAATTTCAGACAGTGAGCGTACAGATGTTAAAGGTGTTCTAAGCTCATGTGTGACAGTAGCCAAAAATTCATCTTTCAGGTTGTCCAGTTCTTTCAGACGAACATTTGCCGCGTTTGCTTTTTCAAGTCTTCTGCTATACTCCATAACCTGGCTGGTCTCATCCAATACTCCCATTATATCTTCTATATCAAGCGGTTCCTCTTTTACAACGGATGCCACCATTACTCTGGCAGACGCAGAGCCAATGGCACTTGAAAGAAGTTTTTCAGCGTAGCTTACCAACTCTGGATCAGCATTCGGGTTTGATGAAAAATCTGTGTCATGTTGAACAGCATAAGTTTGAAGCGCTTTTTCAGTCCTGCCTTTTCCTAAAAAGCGTATCAATAAGGATTTAAGGTCAGGGACATTTGCGGTTCCTTTCCAGAATACAGATTCTTTTGAATCTGTGCCATACTTGAACACGTTCACAAAGAGTTCTGCCTGTGTCTGCTCAAGAGTTGTTGGTCTTGAAAAAAGTGAGACCGTTACATAGGTAGCAATATTTACAAAGAGACTCCAAAATGCGGAATGGGCGACTGGGTTGAGCCCGGTAAGACCAAACAGATTATACGGTTTAAGAATTTCTATCCCGAAAGGTCCGGCTGTGATAAATGTTTCAGGTAAAGTTCCGGTTTTTGCCAGAGATGGTAGTATCAGCGTATAAACCCAGATACAGACACCGGTGGAAAGAGCAGTAATCGCACCTTTTTTTGTAGCACCCCTCCAGAAAATTCCGCCAAAAACCAGAGGGGCAAACTGGGCAATAGCAACAAAAGAGATTAAGCCTGAAGAAATCAGAGCGAAAAATTCACCAATATACCTGAAATAAAAATAACCCATCAGCAGAATGGTTATAATTGAAACTCTTCTGATGTAAAGAATAAACCTGTTCAGATTACTTCTTTTTGAAAAATTAAGACCCGGCATCCAGATCAGAAAAGGCATAATAAGATTATTGCTGATCATTGTAGAAAGAGCAACAGTTTCAACAATAACCATATCTACTGCAGCCGATAGCCCCCCAATAAAAATGAAAAGTGTCAGCCAGCTGTTGTTTTCGAGCATTGAAAGGCTCAAAACAAAGGTGTCAGCTCCCAAACCCGCATCGTTGAACTTTAAAAGCCCTCCTATGGCGATTGGAAGCACAAAGAAGTTGATGATCAAAAGATAAAGCGGGAAAATCCAGATAGCTTTATTCAAATGCTTTTCATCCATGTTTTCAATAACAGTCATTTGAAATTGTCTTGGCAGCAAAAGAAAAGCAAGCATGGATATTATGATATACATAACCCAGTCTGCATGGGTTATTGAGGCTGTGCCCATTGTAAACAGGTGTTTAAATTTACCAGTCAGGTCTGCCTGCGTAAGTATATCAGGAAAACTGTTGAAAACACCATAAGTGATAAACATTCCTGCGGTTAAAAAAGCGGCAAGCTTTACGATTGAGCCGAATGCGACTGAAGCCACCATCCCCTCATGACGTTCTGCTGATGTTAATTGCCTGGTTCCGAAAAGTATTGCAAAAAGAGAAAGGACAAGTGTTATGTAGAATGATGTATCAGAATATATTGGAATGGAGGAAAAATCCTTCAATGCAGAAAGATCTCCTTTTCCTGTAATAACCAAATAACTTACCGGTATAGCTTTTAATTGGAGGGAGATATAAGGGATAATTCCAAATACTGCTACAATACTGACAAAACCACCAAGGACTGAACTTTTGCCATATCTTGAGGCAATAAGGTCAGCCAGTGAAGTGATATGATGAACTTTACTGATACGGATCAGTTTTTTTACAATAACCCAGCCAGTAACCATCATCAATGTCGGACCAATATAAATCGGCATAAAACCAACTCCGGTTTTAGAGGCCTGTCCTACACTTCCATAAAAAGCCCAGGCGGTACAATAAACCCCAAGTGCTAAGGAATAAACATATGGATTGTTAGTTACACTCCTTCCTTTTTTACCTCTTTTTTCGCAATAATAGGCAATTGCAAACAGCATACATACGTATATAAGAGACAATGAAAGCAGGCTATGGGGGTTTATGATATTATCCATATATAATTATTCGTTAAGTTCCTTTAGCAACCTCTAATAACGGCTCTTTTTCCGAAATATTTCGCTTTTCAAAAAAGAAGAAGCTTAAAACGTTGCTTATTTTTTTTTCAAATCTTATATTTCATAAAAAATATCTAGTTATTATAGGTTCCTGTTATTTTCTTCAGGATAACCATTGCCGTTTTTTCTGTTTACTATAAGCAGGGAAACAACAATAACTGTTATCCAGAGAATAAAGAGGTACAGATATAAAACCGGTATACCTAAAAAAAACACAGGTTGATTTGCAATCGAAATAAGCGGGTAGTTAAAAAACAAAAATGCGATGATTAAAAAACCGGTGGCACGTTTTGTTCTAAGTGCAAATAACGACTGCGGATGTTTTTTTTGTTTGTTTTCAGTCATATTCTTTTGTTAATTATTAGATGTTTCCTTTATTTATTTTTTGGTATGGAAAAGAAAAATGAAGAACCTTCTCCCAGTTTACTTGTCAAACCGATCTCACCCTGATGATAGTCAATAATTCTTTTGGTAATAGTAAGTCCTAATCCTGTTCCGGGCGGCCTTCCTTTTTCGGTGTCCTGGATCTGACGGAATTTCTCAAAAACAAGTTCCTGGTCACTTTTGCTGATACCAATACCATTATCTTTCACTTCAACATTAATACTTTTAGCATCTTCACTTAAACCAATTTCGATTTTCCGGTTTGTTTTATCGCTGAAAATGATAGCATTTGAAATCAGATTTTCGATCACCTGAATGAGCCGTTCTCTGTCACCACTTATGTCAGAAACGTTGTCAGGAAGGTTCAAATCTACAGTGATTTTATTTTCCGGGGCAGTAAGGTTGGTACTTTTTACCGCATGATTGATAGTATCCAGCATGTTCACATCCTGCATTTCCCATTCAAGGTTGTCAATTTCCATGTTCTGAAAGTCAAGTACCTGGGTTAAAAGACGTGCCAGTCGATCATTTTCCTTTGCTACTACTTTAATAAACTCACTACGTTTAGATGGAGCAATATCCGGATTTTCTGTTAAAATCTCAACAATAGATTTGATGGAGGTAAGAGGGTTTAACACCTCTTTTGAGATATTTAAAATAAACTGATCTTTAAGCTTATCGAGTTCCATCAGCTTAACATTGGCGGCTTTCAGCTGTGCCGTCCTTTTTACTACCCGAAGTTCAAGTTCTGCGTTAAGCGTCTTAACCTCTTCTTCTGCCTTTTTTTGTTCTGTAAAATCCTGAAGGGTTTCAATAGCTCCTGATATTTTACTATTTTTATCAAAGATTGGTGTCGCTGTTATAAAAAGCCATTTCCCATCGGCCCCAAGGTCAGGAAAAAAAGCCATGGTTTCATGGGCGGTTTCAATGACGGCTGATTTTTTGTAAGTTCCTCCATAGAGTTTCCCAATATCTCCTGCACCTGTATTATCAACAATCAGATCTGCCATAACCGGCCTTTTTTCTGAATAAAATGCAAGCCATTGCTTTTTAGTGCCGATCATATCTTTACCTGAAAAACCTGTAAGGTTTTCACAGGCTTTGTTCCACTGGGTAATGGTGTGGTTCTCATCAATGACAAAAGTCGGAACAGAACTCCCCTGAACAATCTGAGTCAGCCTGTTTTTTTCTTCCGAAACAACAATATTATTCCCAGGAGTATCCGACTCAGGTTTATCCTGTTGATTTTTATCGTTCTGAACCATTTAATTCTCCATTTTCTTGATGGTAATAGGGAAATTACAGATATTCTGTAAAACAATGTTGTGCCTGCATTATTATTGAAATAGTTGAATTTGTAAATAGATTATCAAAGAATAATGACACTGTATATCCTGAAGCTATCAACTATAGGGAACCTCTGGCCTTTATAAAATAAAGATATTTAAAGGGAACCTCTAAAAACTGGATTTTTGATTGAAACGTTTTATAGAAGCTACAAGGTTGAGAAAAAAATAAGGGGTCAGGTTTGGAAATACCTTTTGCAAACCTGACTCTTCTTATTTTTTCCTGTTAGTGTAGCCGGACATAATTTGAACCTGAAGTTCAAAGGGCTGCCCGGCAATATTATTTTACTTCTTTTTTAAAATCATAACTATTGCTCTATCCAATGCCTTGTTGAACTCTTCAGCACGATTCATCATTAAAAAGTGGTCCGCTTTCTTCAGGACAATGGCATCGAATGAAAACATATGCCGTCTGTTGGCTTTATAGTTAATGGGCCATTGGTCTCCGTTAACCGTAATGACCGGAATTCGGATTTTTTCAAAAATTTTAGCCGACTCCCCGGTAACATATTGTGACAAGTATTCGTTCATAGCGCTTAAGGCAACAGCAGGCGGAGCAGCTGACATATCCGAAAGAATCCAGTTGCTAATTTTTGGATCAGTGGCTGGTAGAATCATACTCTTTACAAATTGACGGCTTCCAGCTCGAAAATCCTTTCTCAAAGGAGTTATCATTTGGTCAAGTTGTTTATGTGTCAGAGGATATTCTATGTTTTCAAGTGTATCTATGCCGATCAGCCCTATAACTCTTTTTGGCATAAGTCTGGCTGCCTCAGCAATCACAGATCCACCCATTGAATGTCCTATCAGAATGATTCTGCGGCTTTTTACCGCTTCTGCCACAGCTCGAACATCTTCACCAAACGCTGACATTGTGTATTTTTTTCGTGACATACCTGAATGTCCGTGACCAGCAAGATCAAGTGTGACTACACGATGATTTCTGGAGAAGTGGAACACCTGTTTGCGCCAATAGCGAGCATCGCAGCTCCAACCATGAACGAACATAAGAGTAAGTTCTCCAGTGCCGTATACCTCATATGAAATCTGTGTACCATCTTTTGAAGATACAACACCGGGCCATTCTGCCTGTGCCTGACCCGTTCCAAATATAAACCCAAAGACCAATAGTAGAGCTAAAAAACAGGTCACGAATTTCATATGCGGGTTACAATTCTTTTTATTTTCAACAACTTTCTTTGTCGTATATTTCATTATACTTTCTCCTTTGTTCAGAACGTCACATTTTGTCTGTAGTGGACGCTCTGTTTTAGATGACTGATTAAATATCAGATTTTCATCCATGAATTTAAACCTTTTTTCCAATATAGAAAACATAGCCGTAAAACTCTTTATATTTATAATACAATTTAGTTTCATGACGTAGGTTTTCTACAAGTTCCCTGGCAGTTTTATTACCTTTATATTTTTTTAAAAATTTTTCATCACAGGAAACCTGCGGAGCAAAAAAATTTTCAATCCAGCAATTTTCAGGAAGCACAAAAGTAGCAATTGGAATATATCCGGCTTTATGCATCTGTGTTACCTTATTTGGAATAGTGTCTATTTCCGGATAAGCATCTTTCCAAAAATCATCGATTTCAACAGGCCGCTCTTCAGTTAACCATGATGCTTCCGAAACAGCAATGTATGCACCTTTTTTCAGAAACTTACGCCATTCGTTTATGCCTTGCTCAAACCCGATATTATAGATTGCTCCTTCTGACCATATTAAGTCTAACTCTTCATTCTGAAAAGGAAGGTTTTCCATTGAACAAACAACGCCATTAACCCTATCCTGAAGATTCAGTTTTTTACTATTAACATTGAACATATCTATAAATGTGGGAGACAGGTCAATACCTGTAATATTCCCTGAAGTATTATTAGCTATAACATAAGTCTGACCACCAGTTCCACACCCTATGTCAGTAATTTTTGATTCATTTGTAAGGTTATCAATAAAGCTCAAAGCTTTAATAGTTACTTCAGTGCTCCCAGGTCCTTGTCGTTTTAAATTCGAAAAATATTCCCATATTAATTCATAATCAAACTCATGGATTGATTTATAATCATGGTTTGAGTTGTTTTCATCTCTCATGATTTCTTTCCTTATTATATATTATAAAATTTTTTTTTAATATGTTCATCTAACTTGTGCTGATTTGTCTACGGTTTAACCGAAACTCTTTTTAAATATAAGAATGGCAGACTATTTCACTGCTCCCATGTCCTGAATACAGGTAAAAGCCATTTAAAGAGTTACCGGTATTTAAAAACAAATACGGCACAACTATTGAATTATTTTTGGAGAGAATTAATACTTGAAGAGGATGAAAATACCTGTAGGTATAAAACTGCTAAAATCAGAAAAGTTGAAAATCTACTGATTCTTGTGTACAGAAATACATTAATCGGAAAGTTTTCCGAGTTAAATCTCTGATAAACTCAGTCGGATTTTACTTTTAGGATCTAACCTCTAAAGTATTAATTTTTATTACCCGCGCTGTTCTTGTGTTTTTCAAAAAATGTTCCTTTTCTTTTTTAATTTAAAAAAAATATTATTTCACAATATTTTCATGCGAAATCGAATGGCAGTTAATACATGATTTCAGTTAAGTATGTCAATATCATTTTTTTCAAAGGATATACAATGAGGGGGGGGGGTCATATCTGCTAATGGCCTTTGATTATTTTATTTATTAAATGTTCTATATCTTTTTTGATTTTTTTATCTTTATTGATCAGCACTTTAACTTTCAAATATGCGCTACTCACCGCACCTATAAGTATTCATTTCAAACAATTCAGCAATATCATTCAGTGTCTCATTACAAATATATCTGATTAGATAAATCGAAACATCTCTTGCTTTATTACACAAAAATAAAAAGGTTTAGAAATGCTTCTAAACCTTTTCTTTTAATATTTCTCAGATTTAAAACTTACTTACTTGCAAAAACAAGTATAAACCCGGGAATAAGAACCAGAGTAATTACAGTTCCAAAAATGAGTCCAAAGCTAAGAGAGACTGCTGCAGGAATCAGAAACTGTGCCTGTTCCGATGTTTCAAGAAGAAGAGGAACAAGACCAAAAAATGTAGTCAGGGTTGTTAAAAGTATTGGTCTGAACCGTTTACAGGCTGCTTCAACAATTGCATTGTAATGTGAAAAGCCATCTGAAACTAATCTCTTGTATGTCGTAACAAGCACAAGAGAGTCATTTACAACAACTCCGGTCATGGCAATAATACCAATAACTGAAATTATTGAAAGCTCATAATTTAAAACAATGTGCCCCCAGACAGCTCCAATCATGCTAAAGGGTATCACAGATAATATTAGTAATGGTTCTTTGTATGAATTGTAGTGAAATACAAGCATCAAAAAAATTATTACAAGGACGACCAAAAAACCATTTCCAAGTGATCCGAGAGCTTCATCGTTCTCTTCCTCTTCTCCAGCAAAGGTTACTGAAAGCTCCGGAAACTCTCTTATCAATTTTGGAATAAGGACATCCTCAAGTGTATCTTCAATAACATCGTCATCGATGCCAAAGCCTATGTCTGCGGTTACGGTGTAAATTTTCTTTCCGTCACGCCTGTTTAAGCTCGTAAACGATCTTGCCTTTTTAATCTCAGCCACTTCAGTAAGGGGAATCAAGAATCCTGAAGGGTTTTTTATTTCAGCTTCCGTAAGCGAACTAACAAGAGAACGTTCATTCCGGTTCATTCGAACCATAACCCTGACCTCATTTCCATCTCTAACAAACCTTACGGCTTCAGCACCATGATAACGATGTCTTACCTGTTTTGCCACTTCTTCAGAGGTTAAACCCATTTGCAAACCAGTGTCTTTTAATTTTATTTTTAATTCAGATTTACCAGTTCTTACTCCATCATCTATTGAAGTCAGTCCTGAAATTATTCTTAAATAATTACCCAGAGAAACAGCAGCAGCTCTTGATTTTTCAGGATCAGGATGAAAAAGCTCCAGCATAATCGGTTCTCCACCTGTTACTTTTTTTTCTCCTGTAAAATTTAGAGATTCAAGTTTATTGTAATCACCAAATTGTCTTTCCCATTCACTTGCAAATTTTCTTCCTGAAAGAATTCGCTCCTCTTCAGGTGGAAGAGACATGAGAACTGATATATAATGTGACCCGGCAAGGGTCTCAATCTCAACTTCCCCCTCCTCGAGCCTTGTTCCAATTAGAGAGAAAATTCCTGGTGACTTCATTTTGTTTTTTTCAAGCACAGCATAAGCTGCTGTAACAAGTTTTTTCTGAATTTCGATTGATTCCTTTCTGGGAGTTCCATATGGAAGAGCAGCCTGGGCAATAACAGTATCTGATTCAATAGTTGGTGTGAAATCAAATTCAAGAAGGTCTGCGGCAATTGCTCCTATTGTCAAAAGAAGAAGAGTTAAAGCAGAAACATACAGGGTCTCCGGATGTTTCAGATTGGCCATAATAAATGGCCTGAACTTTTCTTCAATAAAGTTTTCAAGCTTTTCATTCACTACTTTTTGTGGTCGCGAAAGAAACTTCAGCCATCTACTTTCAGGATGATCCATTGAAAGATGGGCACCAAGAATAAAAAGGGATTCAAAAAGAGATACTATAAGGACACTTACTACAACAGCAGGGATCTGGTAGAATAAAATACCCATATCACCGGGTACAAAAAACATGGGCATAAAAGCAATAATGGTCGTAAAAGTTGCAAGCAAAACCATGCCACCCATCTCTTTTAGCCCCATTGTTGCAGCTTTAAGAGGAACCATACCTTTTTCAAGATTTACACAGATTGCTTCCCCGATCATAATTGCATCATCAACAACAACGCCAATTGTCACAATAAAAGCAAATAGTGAAAGAAGATTTAATGTACCACCCAAAAGTGGCAGAATTAAAAGACCACCTAAAAGGGATGTGGGAATTCCCACCATAACCCAGAAAGCAAGGTGAGGTGTCAAAAAGAGTCCAAGGATTAATAGTACAAGTATCAACCCGATTATAGCATTATCAATTAGCAGCATAACACGGTTTCTGTAATCTGAGGCCTGATTCTCGAATATTTCAATAGAAACCCCTTTATACTTTTTCTTTGCAAATGTAGAAATATATCTCTTTACTGCTTTTTCAACAGATATGGGTGATTCATCGGAAGCTGCATATACATCAAGCTGAATAGCTGGTTTACCATTAAACCAACACTCAATTGATGAGCCTCCAAAACCGTCCTTTAAAATTGCAACATCAGAAAGTTTTAGTGGAATTCCCTGTGAGGTCTGGGTAATAACAATATTTTCAAAATCCTGGGCCAGTTCACGCCGCTCAGATGTTCTGACAACAATATCAGCACTTCTTGAGTAAATCGTTCCTCCGGGGAGATCCGGTGTACTTTTCCTGATTTTTTCTGCTATCTCTTCAAGAGTTAATCCTAACTCCCGCAGTTTATGCTCAGAGATCTCCACAGATATTTCATGATCTCCCGGAAAAGCAAGTTCCGCTCTTTTAAGGTTATATTGGGTTCTCAAATCGTAGCGCACCTGTTCAGCAGTATTTCTTAACCACTTCTTAGGCTGCTTCCCATATATAACTATGGAAAGAGCTTTCTCAATTTGAGATGGTATGGTTATTAAAGGTTTATCAGCATCTTTTGGAAATGTTTCAATGCCTTCAACGGAACTTTTAATATCATTTAGCATTTTTTGCTGATCAATATTCTCAAGAAGAGTTATTGTAACATTGCCAACGCCTTCCCTTGCCACAGCATCAACCCTCTTAATTCCATCCATACCACGTACTGTATTTTCTATAACCATTAAAACAGAAGTGTTTATTTCAGCTGGAGATGCTCCCTTTAGACCAACAGAAATCTCGATCTGGTTTGGCTCCATCGCAGGCATCAGCTCCTGCTTAATATTTGTTGAACTTAAAAGTCCGCCAACCAGAATTACCACCATGATGACATTTGCAAAAACATTTTTACTTAACATAGAACTAAAAAAGTTCATCATTGATCTGCTCCATGTCTTTTTTGGTTACAAATTTATCAGATTTTCCTTTTACAGAATCAGCCTCGGAAAGGCTCATTCCGGAAAGAGGGCTTGCTATATGGGTCAGTATTACCCTGTCAGATTCAGAAAGACCTCTTTCAATAACAATATTATCAATATCTTTTCCTTTAACTATGACTTCTCTGATCTCCAAAGTGTCATCATCATTAAGAACCCACACAGTACTTCCCTGTCTTAATGCTTCCTTTGGTAGAACAGTAACACCTCTGAAATTTTTACCCGGCAGCATTAACTTTGCATATGCCCCTATAGTAAAAGAGTTTTCCTTTAAAGCAACAAGAACCTCTTTATGCCTTGTTTCAGCGTTAATACCGGGCGATACAGCTTTAATTGTTCCATTAAAAAATCTGTTTCCTATCTTTACAGAAACCTTTTTGATTTTGGTATCAATTGAAAACTCAGGTGAAAAAAGTGCTGTAATATAAAAATAATCTGTGCAACCTATTTTCATTACAACGTCCTCAGAAGCAATAACTTTTCCTTTACCAATGTTTTCAGAAATGATCACCCCGTTGCAGGGAGAATTTATTCTGGTTCTTTCAACATCAAGAGCAGCCTGGGACATTTTGGCATTGGCAATCTGTACAGCAGCCTCTCTCTCCTTTAACTGTGGTTTACGAAGTGCTAAGGATTCGTTTGAATTTCCACTCCATTTTGATTTCCTAAGAAGGTTCCACTCTTTTCTGGCTACTATCTGCTTACCTTTTTCAATTTCAAGGGATTGCAAAACAAGGTTTCTGGATGCTTTTGCTTCCTTAAGAGCATTTCTGTAGTAGCGGTCATCAAGTTCAAATAGAAGATCATTTTTTTTAATTTTTGCTCCTGTATATATATTTTCTGGTATATGATCTATTTTTCCTGATATTTCTGAACGAATATCTACAGAATCGCAGGGTTCCACAAAACCCCATGCCGATATCTGAATTCTGTAATCTCTTTTCTTTGCACTAACTGTTTCCACTGACAAAGGCCTCAAAGGAATTACCGGAATCTCTCCATCATCCTCAAAGGCAAGCATAAGAGCAGTTATTGTGATACCCGTAAGAGCTATAAATATTGGGAGCCATACTCTTACTTTAAGCTTTCTCATTTTTTTTCCTCCATTTGGCACCGAGGGCCTTAAGCAACTTTACCCTGTTAATCAGTATTTTTTGCTTAATATTAATTTCTTCCTTCTGAAGAGTTTGAAGTTTCGTTAATGCAACAAAAACCGTAAGGAAAGATTCCTGCCCGTTTACATACAGAAGTTTCGCCCTATCAACAGTTTCTTTTGCTATCAAAATCTCTCTTTCAAGAAACTTAAGTTCTTCAAAAAGTGATTTTTCCAGTATAAGTGCATCTTCAACTTCGCGAACGGCAACTAACATAGCTTGTTCAAGAATAAAAAGCTGTTCAAGAGCCTGAGCTTTTTTTAAAGAAGCTCTTGCTTTTAAACGGCCTGAATTAAAAACAGGCAGCAGTAATCCCCCTATAAAACTGTAGGTTGAATCCCGGCCTATTTTTGATATAGTTCTGCCACTTCTGGAAAGTTCGATTCCAATTGAAATTGTTGGTAGTCTGTCAGCAACAGCAGCATAAACTTCTTGATCTGCAGCTTTTAAGGATAGAAGAACTGCTTTAAGATCCGGCCTGTCACTTACCAGTTTTCGAGGACTGGAAATTACTTCAATCCTTTCAATGAAAGGCCATTTTCCTTTAGGAAACTTCCTCTCATTTGGAAAGAAACCCATTAAAACAGCATAGGCATTTAAGGAGCGCTTTTTGTTTGAAAGAACTTCCGGCAACTTTCTTTCAATTGCTGCAAGGTTTCCCCTTTGCTGCAATATATCAAGAATATTGCCCGTGCCCTGAGCCTTTCTCAACTCTATTAAGCTTAAAATCTGTCTGTTGGTCTCAAGTTGTTCCTTTAAAACCTCTTCAAGTAGCGAATCTCCATGATAGCTTATCCACGTCATAACAAGCATTGATTGAAGGTTTAAAACAGTCTGATCTCTTAATGCCTGTTTTTCTTCCACCATATAAACTCCTGCTTTTTCTCTGGCCCTGATTTTACCCCATATATCCGGTTCCCAACTTAAAGCTGCTTCTAAAGATATTGTGTTTTCTGTTGTTTTTGTTTTTTCGGAGTAATCCCTGGTTCTTGACCTGTCAAATTTAGATTTCAAATTAACAATAGGAGTCATATCAGATTTTCTTACCCCATACTTTGCTGCTGCCTGTAAAATTCTTGCCCGGGCTGCCGAAAGTTCAAAATTATTCTCAAGAAGTATAAGAATATCTTTATTGAGAGAATCCGAATCAAAACTGTCAGCCCAGTAAAGATTTCTGTTTGAGATCTTTTGATTCTCAAACATATGAGGTAACTTTAAAGGAATATCATCCCGATTTTTTACAGGAGTAACTTTGCATGCATAAAGAATCAATATGCATCCGACTATCATAAAGCGCGATACCGATATCCTTTTTAAATAATCTTTCATTACTTACTCTCTTAAATTTCATATTTAGATTTTATAAGACTGATTAGAAAGTATAAAGGAGACCCAATACCCCTGAAAATTCATAATCTTTTTCAACTAAAGGACTGTCTTTAATCTCATCTCCAAAAGTACTGAATTCAACCATACCAACAGCGTTTATGTTGTCGAAAAGCTGCTTCATTACCATTAATTCAAGACTTACTTCATAGGTTGAATCAGGAGAATAAACAGGTCTGTCAGATTTAGCTTCTCTGGATGATACTCCATAGAAGTAGTCGACTATGTCTTTACTTATCCATGTGAGACTAAGAGAAGGCCGAAACTCAAATCCTGCCACATTCCAGGGATATTCAAAAGAGAGTGAAATTTCCTGTCCATCATGCTCTCCGCTTATATCCTGAACAATTTCAAGACCTGTTTCTACACCCAGAAGATCTCCTTCAAACTCAATACCTGCATAATATAACGTATGAAGTTCATCCATTCCTTTTAAATAATCACTGTCATCAGCATCGTAACCTTCTCCCATTAGCATTGAGACTTGAACGGCCATGGAAAAAGAACTTGATTTATATACTCTGTAAAGAGCATCTAAAGATCCGTATGCCTGTATTTCAAAGGGTCCGTTCTCATAGCTGATAAAAGCGATGGGTTCTGTTTCACTACTTGCTCCTTTATATATCTCCTTTTCAAAACGGACTCCCAGGCCTATGGATAGCTCTCCACCAATTAGAGGAAGTTCATCGCCTTCTCTTGTTGCCCTTAAAATATGTCCCTTATCTGAAATATATACTTCATACTTTTCATTATCTTTTGTAACCAGTTCTACTTCCTTAACTTCCTTCCCATTAAATGTTTCATCCTCCACCTCAATTATTTTTGATTCTGGAAAAGCTGTTTCAATACTGTCAATTGCTTTTTTTGATAGCCCTTCAGCATTTGCTGAAAATACTACTCCAAAGAACATGCATAAACTTAAAAATACTACTTTTAATAAACTTCTTAAAAATATTTTTTGCATCAAATTAATTCCTTTTTCTATTCATTTCAGGGAACCTCTAATAATTAGAATTTTGGATGAAATACGAGGCATTTCCAAAAATAACGAGCCGATTTTATTACAGTTTTTTTTTGGAAATAACAAAATATTTCGCCAAAAGAGCAGTTATTAGAGGTTCCCTTCATTTAAAATTTCTAAATTATAGAGGTGCCTTATTAATCTTCTTCTTCAATCTTCAGGATCTGTCCGTCTTTTGAGATATAAACCTCATACATGACTCCATTCTTTGCCAGAAGCTCAATCTCAATAACTTTTTTTCCTTTCCATGTTTCCTCTTCCATCTCTACAATTTTGCAGTCAGGAAAAAGCTTGTTTATTGTTTTAAGCATTTTTTCTGTTAACTCCTGCGCTCCTGCAGTAAAAGTTACACAAAAAAGAATTGATATAGCAATTAACATCGATTTTAAGAATTTGCCTGATATTTGTTTTCTCATTTTAGATTCCTTTGTTTTAAGTTTTAAGAACTCCTCAAATAATCATTTCGAATTAAGAGAAGCTCTTTTTCTATTTGTGGATAATGTAATAAAAGGTATGTCAATTTGGTGTGAACTTGATGTCAATTCGGCGTGAAAAAGCACTGTTTTCTTTGACAATTATTTCAACTGTATTAAAATCAATGTACTACAGTAACGGAAAATGTTTTTCCAAAAATTATAAAAAATGTTTGAAAATATGAATGATAAAAAACTAAATATTCTTGTAATAGAAGATAATCAAAGAGCTGCTGCTAATATTGGTGACTACCTGAAACTTAAAGGTCATGATGTTGACTTTGCAATGGATGGTCTAACAGGGATGCATCTTGCTGTAACCCAGACATTTGATGTTATCATTCTTGATATCATGCTTCCTGGAATGGACGGGCTCACGCTTTGCAAGAAGCTGCGGGAAGAAGCAAAAAATTACACACCGGTTCTTATGCTAACAGCAAAAGACACTCTTGATGACAAAGTTGCAGGGTTTGATGCAGGAACAGATGATTATCTTCTGAAACCCTTCGAAATGAAAGAGCTTGAAGTAAGACTACACGCCCTTGTCAGAAGAAGCAAAAACCATAATGGAGAAATCCTTGAAATCAGAGATATTCGATTAGACAAAGAGAAAAGAATCGTAACTAAAAACAAAGTTCCTGTTGAGCTAAACAGAACCTGCTACACCATACTTGTAGAGTTGATGACCGCTGCACCGAAAGTTGTTACCCGTGAAGAGCTTGAGAAAAAGCTCTGGGATGATTACACACCAGCTTCTGATGTTTTGCGCACTCATATATATGCACTTCGTAAAAAAATAGATACGCCCGGAAAGGATTCGATTATTGAAACTATTCTTGGTGTTGGGTTTAAAATAAAGGAAAAGTAAATGAAACAACCCCAAACCCTCAGAGCCAGAATTATCGTATATTTCTGTTTATACCTTGGAATTATCCTTCTTCTTTATTCAGCTGCTATAAGCGGCCTAATGAGTGTGGCTCAGGATTTTGCCTTTGAAAAACAGCTTTCAGAAATTACCGACAAAATAATAAAAACAAATAAAGATAGTGGTACATTTCCTGAATTACCACTTCATTTTAAACTTTATAAATCAATATCTGAAGTTCCTGAGCAATACAGAAAATTCATAGAAAAAGATGATTTAGGAATCATTGAGTTAAACAACAAACCATCAAGTGTCCATATAAGTATTTTTAAGATATCTCCCTCAGATAGAATTAATTACCTTTTTTATGATGTTGATGCCTATGAATTCTCTGAGGAATTTGAATTTAACTTCAGCCTTGTTCTTTTCGGAATTGGTTTCATTATGATGCTTATTGGAGGATTTTTTTCTCTTATAATTTCCAGAAGAATCATGACACCAGTAAGATCACTTGTTAATACCGTAAAATCATTTTCTCCCGATAAATCCTTTACTCCACTCACAGAGTATAATGCCAGTGACGAGGTCGGACTTCTGGTTGATACAATCAATGATCTTATCAAAAGAACAGATAATTTTGTGCAAAGAGAAAGGGAGTTTACTCTTTTTGCAAGCCATGAATTAAGAAACCCTGTTTCTGTAATTAAAGGTGCTACTGAAGTTTTAAGATTAGGTTTAGGCCCTGATAATCCAAACTTAGAAGTACTTGAGAGAATAGAATTTTCTGTAAAAGAGCTGAATACTCTTATTTATACATTTCTTACTCTTTCAAGAGGTGAAGTGGATGGTTCAGATGTTTCAACAAATGAATTAAAAATAGTTGTTGAAAATGTGGTAGAAACTTTTAGATTTCTCATTGATGAAAAGCCTGTGGAAGTATTTATTAATACTGAGAATGCAGGAAAAATAACAGCCCCTGATCCTATGATTTCTGTTGCAGTTGGAAACCTTGTTCGTAACTCTTTTCAATACACAATGGATGGAAAAGTCGAAATAACAGTGGGTAAGGATTTTATAAGTATTATTGACACCGGTCTTGGACTCTATAAATCAAAACCAAAAAGTGGAACCGGAATTGGCCTTTTAATTGTAAGAAGATTGTGTGAACGTATGGGCTGGCATACAGCTATTGTTCAAAATCCTTCAGGTGGAACCAAAGCAAATCTTTATTTTAAATAGAAAATTTAAAGATTCATTGTTAGATTAATTATAGAATCTTATCACCAGATCGAAAAAGGAACTGTTTTTAATATTTATTTACCTGCTTCCATAAACGAGGTTGGTAAAGTTGAATGGAAAGAAGAATCTAAGCATACTGGTCAAGGCAAAATCCTTATTATGGACGATCAGGAGTCAATTTTAAAGATGGTTGGCAGAATCCTGAATCGAATGGGGTATGAAACCACCTGTACATTAGATGGATCTAAGGCTATTCAAATGTACAAAGAAGAAAAAAATTCTGGTAATCAATTTGATCTGGTACTTCTTGATCTTACTATTCCAGGCGGAATGGGAGGATTAAAAACTATCATTGAACTGTTGAAAATTGATCCCGATGTTAAAGCGGTGGTCTCCAGTGGGTATTCCAATGATCCAGTAATGGCAAATTATGAGGACTATGGTTTTTGCGGTGTTATACCAAAACCTTATACGAAAGAACAATTATCTGAAGTTTTGAACAAAATATTTGGTAAAAATAATTGATTCCCGAAAGGAATATTTCTGCTATAATTATTTCTTTTGAATAGCATAAAAAATCAAAATTGTTGTGGCAAAATTGTATTTTTACAGAATATGACCGGAATACATTTATATGAAATGGGGAATATGAATCTACTCGCAATTATTGGAAGTCCACGAAAGGGAAAAGCAACAGATACATTAGTTGATAAAGCGATAGAGGGAGTTATTGAGAAGACTCCTGAAGCGTCAATTAAAAAAATCTACCTTTCAGATAATGAGATAAATTATTGTAAAGACTGTCTTACGTGCTGGAGACAAGACATCAAAGATCCTCTTGCTAAGTGCGTGATTCGTGATGATATGGATGTTATAAATCAGGATATCCTGAATGCTGACTCATTGATAATAGGGACTCCAATACATATGGGATATACTACTGCTCTAATGATGACTTTTCTTGAGAGGATATGCTGGACATTTGCCAAACCTACAAAAAGCTACTTTATTGTAAAGGGTTGCCCTGAACCTAGGTCAGATAAGAAAAGAAAGGCTATCATTATTGGAGTTTCAGGTATGATACCAACAAAATACAAAAAGTTATGCAACTGCGCAACACCTCAAATAAAAGGAGTTATCAAGGATTCATTGAATGCAAAGACAGTTGGGGATCTTTATGCTGGAGATGTATGGAATCAAAACGTTGAGCAGTATTTTGATAAAGCATTTAAACTTGGTCAAAAATTAAAATAACAGGTGCTATTTTTGATTCAAAAACAGTTAACAAGGCGCTTAAGCAAGAAAAATTAACTAGGGACGTCCTTGACATATTGACATATACTTGATTTTTATATGAAGTTAAATTATGCCGTGACTATCAATAATAGATGCTTCAGGAGTCGTATTAAAGTAAGAGCTATTGAGCATAAACCATATTACGAGATGGAAATGATAAGGAGTTCATTCTTAAGATTATCCTTTGTAGGTGTTTTTGTTTTAAATGCACCTATATTTACCATTTGCAACTTTTAGGTTTTTTTTATCTTCCAAGTTTTTCATTTATTCCTGAAAGAATATTAATTCTTTCAGGATTTGTTTCTTCACTATCTTTTTTTACTTCTTTTTGTCTTGTTTTTCGAATAACCCTTAAAGCTGCTGAGGGAGAGATTTCAGTTAATATCTCTACCAAAGCGTAATCAAGGTACCATGAGTTTTTACTTTCACGAAGTAAATACTTTTCAGCACGTTTTTTCAATATGTGAACTGAAAACGATCTTTCTCCAGCTAAATATGCAATTTTAGCACATCTCATTTTAACAAAATCTGATATGTTATGATAAGTCTGAATAAACGGTAATAATGGAATTATCAGTTCGGGTCTATCAAGAAGTTCATCAAGTTTAACTATTATAGATATTGTTACTTCATTTAATCCTATTGGTTTAAAAAGTTTTGTCAGAGTCGGCAAAAATTCATCTATTTCGATAGTTGATAATGAATTTCTAAATTCTGAGTCATAGTGAAGAAAAGAGAACCTGTCGCTCAAATCTCTTGAAAAAAAGATAGGGTCAAAAGATAGGGTCAAGTCTGCTTTTGACCTTTGCAAAGGAAAGATCGACATTTTTTTTTTAATCTGTTTGATAAACTTTTCAAAAGTTTAGTTTTTGGTTTTGTTTATAAATATTAATCTTTTGGAAAAGGTATGGTAGATTTTTACCTTTTTTGTAATGAAGTGCCCACCCACTGTAAAGGTTGTGGATGGGGTGCTATGCTTCGTTTCCGATTCAGAAATGGATGGAAACTAAAAAGCGGATTCCCTGATTTCCATCATCGATATATCGGCTGAGCGAATGCCTTCAGCAATGACGACCGATCGTGGATTTGTTTTATAAAAAGGGAAGAACAAATAAAACTAAAGCCTTTTATTTTCTAAAGGATCTAACAGGTTTAAAGAGGCACATAAAAAATTGGAAATTTTTTATTTGAGGAATGACGCCCGTGGATTTAATAGTATCATATATCTACTCTTTAACCCCAAGAACATGCCAATATGGTTTAAAACCTGATTCTACAGTATCTGCAATCAGAGAAATGAACATATCATAACTGTTTTTTGTATGCGCTGTATCCAGTGACTCATAGTATTTAAGGCGCTTTTCAACAGGGAGTACAACAGGGGGAAATCCATCTTTCATAAGTTCAAGGTTCATTAATAAGCGTGAGGTTCTACCATTTCCATCAACAAATGGATGAATCTTTACAAAATCTGAATGAACCCTTGCGGCCCGTTCTACAGGATGCAGAGCTATTGCTTCATTTTTATACCAGTTTATGAATTTATTCATATCTCCTTCAACCTGTATTGCATCGGGTGGAGTATGATCAGCACCTGAAATTATGACATTGATTTTTCTATATATTCCTGCATTTGCATCATCAATATTTTTAAGAATCAACTGGTGTATGGATTTAATTTGCCATTCAGTAAGAGGCTCTTTCTTTTTTACAAGATCTTCCACAAAAAAAATGGCTTCACGATGATTAATGACTTCAGAATGCTCACGCATAGTTTTGCCACCAACAGTTATTCCCTCAAGAGCAACTTTTGTTTCCTTCAATGTGAGGGTATTGCCTTCAATCGCATTGGAGTTGTAAGTCCAGCGTAAAACAAGATCTTCGTGGAGATTTTTCACAATCTCAACTGGTAAAGGTCTGTAAGAGTCTAATTTCTGTTTTAGTTGGTCAAGCTTCTGGTAATTTGTCATTCCTTATCTCCGTTGTTTAAACCAACTATACTATCCTTTATACGTAAACACAATTATCGTTTTGAGGTATCGGTAAAACGGTAAAAAAAAGATGGGTTTATCATTTTGGAATAAGCACACCTTCCTTCTCTGTGTTTGTTAATTCAAGATCAGGTCCTACTCTCTAATACACCATACTTAATCGCCGTCAATATCGGATTTTTGTGACCACGGTTCATTTCCGTAATCATGTGCTGAGTAACCTTGCCAAAATATGAGTTATACTTTCTCAGAGCCAAAGGTCTTATAATGAACTTGCCATCCTGCCTTTCAATCAAAGCTTCTTTTTCTATTAGACTTGTTCCCGGCCTGACCCGAATCACCCCCTTTGTCAGAGAACAGACGCCGGCTACCTGAATCATCTGCTTTTTTGTTAAAGAATAAAATCGTCAACATGAAAAAATATCCATGGTGGATTTTTACCTTTTTTGTAAAAAAGTGCCCACCCACTGTAACGGTAGTGGATGGGTGCTATGCTCCGTTTCCGATTCAGAAACATGGATGGAAATTAAAAAGCGGATTCCCTGATTTCCATCATCGATATATCGGCTGAAGGGGATTGGGGTCACCCATTAAAGGTTAAGTCAAGCTTAAAAACACCTCTCCTATCAAAAAAACGATACTTTTTTGTTTGACTACCATTCAGAACCATAATATTTAGCAACTTCATCAATTATTTTATTTATTTCTGGTGCAAGTATTTTAGTCTCATTTATCTCATAATCAGTTTTCACTTTTGAAATTTTGCCCTTAAGCCATTCAATAAAAATATCACTTCCAAAAACAGATGGAACAGATTTTTTTGAGAAGAAATGTGTTATCTTTTCTGAATCATTTAGGTTCATGGGTAGGCTTGACCCCATTGTTATTTTCTGAAACAGTAAAAGTAAAATCTGTTTTAACTGGAAACCTGAGGGAAAAAAATGAGATTTACCTGTTTTGTTTTCACTTTATTTTCTACAATTTGGCTGTTTGGGTGTGGAAATTATCCCAACTTTGTAGTCAGAAACAACACAAGCAAACAAATCATAGCTGAATTACACTGTCCTCCGGAAACAATAAAAAGGATAGTAGCCAGGAAGAGAATCTCTAATAACTCCTTTTTTTCCGAAATACATCGCTTTTCAAAAAAGAAGAAGCCTGAAAACGTTGCTTATTTTTTTCTCAAATCTTGTATTTCATAAAGGAAAGTAGGATCGATATTTATCTGAACATCCTGTGCATTCTGAGCAAACTCATCTGTTTTACCAATAACCCTATCATCAAAACGTACACCGATTGCATAAGCTGACCTTATCTGAAACTTAAAAGTAATTGGTATTACTTTCTTTTAATCTCTTGAAGTAAAGACTTAAATCTGCTTTCACTTTAGGGAACCTCTTCTAAGTAACACTTTTTATATATTATGTGTTATTAGGCAGTTAGGTTCCAGAATATCTATTCTGGAGGAGTCGCTAATAACTGATCTTTTTGCGAAACACATCGTTATAACAAAAATAAAACTGTAGTAAAATCAACCCGTTATTTTTTGTTATGCCTTGCTTTTCATCAAAAATTCTAATTATTAGAGGTTCCCTTTAATCAAAGTGATTTTTGGTACTGATTACTTAGTCAATGTGTTGAAGATCATTTCGGAATGAAGATAGTTAAAAGAAAGGGTTTGTTTTTACAGAAGGAAACATAAAAGCCGCACATCAAACTGTACGGCTTTTATGTTAAATATTACTTTTATTGAGGGTAAGATGCTTTATCGGGTAAACCCTTTAAATATTCTTTGTTCAGACGCCCCTCCTTTGATGCTTTGTCAATCCAGTCTGACATAAGCTTGGATTTGAAACTCAATTTTTCCTTAACCAGTTTGTTAAGATTGACACCAGCAAGCTTTTGAGCCTTTTCCTTGGTTGAAAAATCAGGAACCTTATAGTTAAGAATTCCGTACTTTGCAAGGATCCCGGTCAACTCAAGTCTGGCCTGTTGGGCTTTATCATTAGCCACAGCCAGCAATCTCAGAGTTTCCTCCGGTGCATGGAAGAAGGAACCGTGGCTGGCAATGGAGTAATCCCAAATCCACTGAGATGAACGTATAGTTTCTGTAACTTTCGTCATTTCAGCATTTGTAGCACCTTTTTCATATGCCTTTTTTGCCATCAGATGAGCACCGGCAAGGTTGTTCATTGTAAGTACATTAAGCTGATCCTTGCGCTTAAGTTTCTCTTCTACTATGGACTTAAACTCAGCCTCACTCTGTCGGTGACAAGTCAGACAGGAGTTCGCTATGTTATTAAGCGGGCTTTGGATCTGGTGGTCAGAGAATTTGACTCCGCCTTCCTGAGTGTAAGGCATGTGACAATCTGCACATGATAGATTTCGTTTATAATGGATTCCAGTGGTGAAGATCTCGTACCCAGGATGCTGGGCCTTAAGCATTGGAACCTTGCTCAGTTTATGGGTCCAGTCCTTAAATCCAAAGCTGTTGTAGTAGTCTTCCATATTTTCCGCTGAAAGTCCTTTTTCCCATGGGAAAGTTACAACTGCTGCAGTCTTTTGAACGCCCTTTTTATCTTTATATGGTGTTTTTAAGAAATAGTATTCGGAATGACACTGGGCACAGGCAAGGGAACGCATTTCCTGATAAGTTATATCTTCAAGTTTTCTGCCGCTGGATACCAGAGCACGTTTCAGGTATGGTCTTGATAGCTGTAGTTCACCAGTTTGACTGTTGTGACAATCAGCACATCCAATAGGATTGACAATTTCACTTCCTGCACGAGCCCATTTACCGGTGAAAAATTCCTTTTCTCCTTCTTTTTCCATGAGACGTGCAACGTCAGGAGATTTACATGACCAGCAGGACATTGGCATAGGACCAGTGTTAGCTCCGGTTGGTGCACCGGTACGAAGTGTATTTCTGTTGCTTTGGAGTGCAAAGGAATGCCCACGAGGAGCATTGTAGTCCTTGGAGAATCCGTAACCAGCCCAGAGAATTGCCAGCTGAGGATATTTTTTTACCAGGTCTATGATCTCGGAGCTTTTCTTGGTTTTTTTCCAGCTGTCGAATTGACGTGGATAGGTTTTAGCCCAGCGATCGTTTCTTGCTTCAATACCTTCCTTTACTATAGGAGTGGAGGCATTTATTAACATTTTTTCAGACTTTTTCGTCCCAATTGATAAAAGCATATAACTCATGAAGGCTATTGCTACAATCCCCACAATGAGTATTACTGTGTTTCTTTTCATAATCTCCCCTTAGTATTTTTTTAAATGCCATTTAACGCCAAGATTGTCAGGTGTAGCATTGATGCTTCTCACCTTACCGTGCGGTACGTTTCGATGGCAGTCCCAGCACTTTCTACCGCCGCCCAGTGTCTCGTTATCAAATGCGTGGTAACGATCCGTGGTTTTGACAATAGTTTGAGATAAAGCGGAATGACACCTGATACAGTTTTCCTGAACCCGTCTGGCGCCATCATCGGAGATAAGCATCCGTTTGCCGTAGGTGTTCAAGGTAAAAGCTGTGGAGTGATTCCATCCATCAAGTGTTTTTGATGCATACTTGTCGATGTAGTTGTCAACAGGCAGGTGGCATTCTACGCAAACTGCACGCTGAGCATGTGAACTATGCTGCCATGTAGCGTAATAACTTTCCATGACATGACAGTTTATACATGCTTCAGGCTTGCTAGACATGTAGGATATGGCTTTTGACTCCCCGACCAAATGCAATCCCATGCCTATAGCAACTGCAACTATCACCATAGCAGCATATTTTAAGGCCGCCTCTTTTGTCATAGGCTCCTCGCTAATTAAAAAATTAAAATTTGAATTACTTCTGAAACTATACGAATTGAACACTAAGCATTTTATGTGCATACTATTTATTTGTCAAGAAGGATGAAAGTTATTAGCATTGAAAATCTAAATCTTCATACCTTCACGTATCTTTTTGATATAATCCAGGTGTATCACATTGTGGTATGTTTTTGATGTATTAACAGGGAGTTTGATCTTTCCGACAATCCTTTTTTTTCTTGAGACTGTTTAATAGACAGTGTTTTTTCAATATTCAAAAAAAAATATTTATATGAAATAACCATGCTGACTTCCCCCTGTGTCAGCATGGTTATTGAATGGTAACATGACAACCGCACTCCCAACCCTAATTAAATGAAATAGTTTGAAACCAGTCTACAACATTTTTGGGTGAAAGGTTCTGTTCAACAGGACCGCCAATAGTTAACCTGTTGCTGATAATAATCTCTAAAATTTTATAAGGTTTGTTCTTATTATGAATGAAATACATATGATTCTCATTCGGATAAGTCTTCCCGGGTTCTTTTTCTTCCAGATATTCAATATATTGAAATATACAGTCATTATACACTTTTGAATCAAAAGTATAAACATTTATCATATTATCATTAAGTTGATTAAAGGGGTGATTATCTGTTTCAATAAAACTGCATTTTTCATTCACTATTTTTTTATAATAACGAGTTAAATATTGAATAACTTCTGTATTTTTCGGAGATACTGTTAAAACTTTAATACTGCCAAAAAAGAAAATTTCATCATTGGAATTTTGAGTAAATAGAATAATACCATCATCCAATTCCTGCAGCTCTATTTTTTCTATATATGACAAATTGAATGTACCTTTACAATGAGATGAATACTGAAAACTAAATTCATCAGATGGAGCGATGTATGTTCGAGTTTTGGCAATACTCTTCCAGTTCAGATATGACGTTTCTATCCTGTCAGATTGAGCTGCTGATTCCCTGATACTTGAATAATAATTTCCCCCCCATATCAGAATTGGAGATAGGAGAATGCAATTTAAAATAGTTCTAAGTATTGGAATTTGGGTATTTTTAAAAAAGAGAATAAGTGATAATAATAAAACCAGAGAATAAAGAGTGAGAATAACACAGGAAATAATGTAGGCATAACCCTGGGCCATCCCCCTACCTGCAGCATCTGATCCTTTTCCAGCGTCCGAAACATAAAACCCAAAAAAATAAACAGTAATTATAACTAAAATGAGAATTGAGAAAATGGGAGTATAATGAAAAATATTCCTTAAAAAATTCATTTAATACCTCTATAACTATAAAATCTCTGGTTAAGTGCCGCAATAATAGACAATAGCATTTGAAAATTCACCTCTTTTCAATTCCACCGGATGAACACCTATGTAGACACTGCCTTCCCCCGTGTCATATTGAAATACTAAGGTGTATCCCGATTTTTTTAAAGGATCTTCGCCTTGCCAGGTAACGTTTTCGCCTAACATGTGTTCATGCAATATAGTAAATCGTTCATATGAAGTAGTATTTAGTAATTTACATATCTTCTGTATACAGCTTTTGGGTAGATAATCTACGATTTCGTCCATGCTGTAAGTCTCGAAATAAAAGTTAGGGTGGAACCTGAACTCTTTTTCTGATAACTCTTCCTGCATGTAGTCATTGAGTTCAAATGAATACTCTCTGGCTTTCAGTGATTCAATAGGGGCTTTACTATAGAATGCTTTACCATATCCATCATTATCTGTGAAAAGGTATATCATACCATACTCAGGGAATTCATTGTTCAAATCGTATTTTTTAAAATCGTTTATATTTAATTGAACAAAAAAATAGTGATCCTCAGGCCAGATAAAATCTTCAGGTAAATGAGGCAATCCACCAAGTTTTGAAGAGCCAATGGGCAAAGTTTTATTGTTTTGATCGCTTTCATAAACTGTTTCAATAGCGATAACATAGGTAAAACTATCTACCAATATCTGGTTATCGATAGGGTCGTCTAATTCTGACAAATCAATTTCAGTTAAATCAAGTTCATTTAGTATTTTATCAATCCCGATAAAGATTTGATTTCGGTATACCTTTGGCAGAGCAATTCCACCGGCTTTTTTGAGTATCGCTGCAATTTCATTATAGCCTTGTTTTACAGCATAGTATAGAGCTGATTCATTGTATTTATTTGTGTTATTAACCTTGGCTCCATTTTGTAATAATAATTTCACAATGTCTGTTCGGTTAATGATTACTGCCTGAATCAGTGCAGTTGTTCCAAATACATCTTTAATTATAGTATCGGGACTTTCACCATATTCAAGAATAGGTTTAACAACATCAAATCTATCGTATTCGAATGCTGCTTTTAAGGCTGTAAGGCCCTGCGAGTTTAGGAAATCCATTTTCGCTCCATTTTCCAGTAAAACCTGAACTGTTTCAGGATTACTCGACAATATCGCTTCCAATAAAACAGTATTTCCATATTTAACAGTATTAATATCCAATCCCTTTTTTATCAACTCAAGTACTTTGGAGGTTTCACCATTTCTCGCAGCTTTAAAAAGTTTTTCGAGTCTGTAATTTTTAAACATTGTGTTTCCTATGACTTGGGTTGAGAAATATGTATAGTGAACCTCTAATAATTGACATGTTTTCTCTTAATAACAAGGGTCTTCAAATAATGAATAGTCAATCTTATACTCTTCAGCAACTAATTCTGATTTTCTAAATGGAGAATCACCCTCAATTTCCCATTGATATAATCCTTTATGAATTGGTGTCACCGTGATTTTCTTTTTCCCCATAAATTCAACAATTATCTCAAACCTTTTGCCTACCTTTTTCAACTCATAAATTTTCATCTCCTCTCCTGATTGTGCCCCGGTAACAAAAATATTTGGATTTGGTTTCTCTAAATTAATTTTAATGGATGGATAATGTGAACCCTTACAATGAAGTATTTCCTTTTCTCCTCTCAGAAAATACCACATTTTTGAAAGTTTATCAGGTCTGCTTTCAACAGTTTTTTTTACTCCAGGTTTTTTTTGCTGTTGTGCCTGAACGTGATTTCTTTGATGATTTTCCTTTTCAGAACTATCCTGTTCACAGGAAGAGCAATAAATAACAATAGAAAAAAGTACCATATTGAGAAATATATATTTAATATTCATAATACTCCTTAAGGGAATCTCTAATATTTGTAAGAAGTATAAAAAACAAGGTTAATATACATACGATATATTTCATTGAACTTCCTTTCTATTGAATTTAAAAAAACAAAAATGTTATGGTCTACCTTCTCAATTTATCTATTATTTTTTCAAGTATATGTAAGGATTTTTGTATTTAGATTACAATATTATCAGAATTTTAAGATTAAGCAAAGTTAGAAAGAGGTTTTGTAGGGTGTCGTTTTTGGTTTTAAAACGCACCGGGATTTGAAGAACAGAAGTAAAAAGCAAAAAAAGAAATCGGTAAAATAGAGATTTTTAAATAAAATTCTTTCTTAGATGATACTTTTTGGGGGCAAAAACATCACTCTAAGGGCAAAAAAAGGCCATTTTTAGAGGTGATAAATAATAATTTTAAATAGTTATCTTGGTCCGACCCTACCCCAACCAAACCCTACCCCAACCACCCCCCCTACCCCAACCACCTTAAAACAATCAGGTTGGGGAAAAGCGTTTTATTCAAACACCTCAGTAGATGAACTCGTGATTACTGAGTACCCTACTGAGCAAAAAATATCCAAATTTATGAAAAATTTGGTCATGAATGAATATAAACTTCAGTTTAAAC
>JAAELO010000851.1 GCA_024226555.1 Desulfobacterales bacterium
GCTGGTGCAGCAAGATCTGCCCGAGGACCGCAACCTGGTCTTCGGCTACGACGCGGCCGGCAACCGGGTCTCCGAGACCGACGCTCGCGACCACACGACACGCTGGCGTTACGACGCCCTGGACCGGGTGGTGGAGGTGACTGACGCGCTCGACCAGGTGTCGACGACGGAGTATGACGCGGCCGGCAACAAGTTCCGCGAGACTGATCGGCGGGGTCAGGTGACCGACTTCGAGTACGACGATCTGAACCAGCTGGTGCTTCAGATCGACCCGGAGGTCGACGGCGAGCGGTACACCACCAGCTTCACCTACGACCAGGCCGGCAACCAGGTCAGCGAGCTCGACCGTCGAGGCATCCTGACCGAGTACCACATGGGCGACGTGGTGCGTACCGTGGATGCCGAGGGCAAGGAGACGAGCCGCACCGACGACGAGCGCCGCCGCCACCTCACCGAGACCCGGGGCGTCGACGAGACCACCACCTTCGGCTACGACGGCAACGGCAACCGCACCTCGGTGCTGCGTCCCGTGGGCGGTGAGTGGCACTACGAATACGACGGCGCCAACCGCCTCACCGCCGTGGCTGACCCCGAGGCCGGCCGCAGCGAGTACACTTACGATCAGAACGGCAACCTGGCGACCCAGACCGACGGCGAGCTCAACGTCACTGAGCTCGAGTACGACGAGCTGAACCGCCAGACGCTCAAGACCTACCCGGACCTGGCAACCGAGACCATGGCC
>JAAELO010000852.1 GCA_024226555.1 Desulfobacterales bacterium
ATCAGGTCGCTTTTAAAAACTATAAGAAATAAAAGGCTTTAATTTTATTTCTTCTTCCGGTTTTATAAGCAAATCCAGAGGCTTTATTTGAATTTCTATTCATGATAACTCTAAAATATTTTTCAAAATAATTTAAGAAAAATATGAATATGGAATTCATTTTCCTCCAAAAATTTTACTTCAGTGAAACAGCTTCAACAGGACATTCACTTTCACAAAAACCACAGCTAATACATTTTTTTGGAATCAGTTCAGGAAAAGCATTGTCTCCTTCATTTTGTTCAGATGAAAAAAGTGCTCCTGTTGGACAGGTCTCAATACAAATTATGCATGACATGCATTTTTTATTATCAAAAACAGGTTTTTTCCAGCTACTCTTTTTTTCCTGTTTAATCACTATCCCAAATAGATTTTCAACAGCATCCTGTGGACATAGTTTGCCACAAACGAAACATTCTATGCAGTGATTATCGTCAATAATATGAAGCTCTTTTTTATCACCTGTTATAGCCTGTGAAGGGCATATCTTTGCGCACAGTGTGCAGCCGTTACATTTTTCATTTATAAATAGTGCCATTTGTAAAACCTTCATTTTTAAAGATTTGTCAGAGGTTCCCTTAAGTGTTTCGCCAAAAGAAGTTATTAGAGATTCCCTATGTCCTGTTTTGGTTCACCTGTTTTATTATCCCACCCAAACAGTTCCCAGTAATTTTCCATCATCTCTTCTATATCTATGGATCTACCTTTATTTGCACCTTCTAACTGGTGTGGTCTACCTAAAGCTCTGTCACTAATGATATTGTCCTTTGGTTTGATACCATGTTTAATATTAAAAGACTGCTTTAATGTCTGGATGTTAGCACCAATTTCCATATATTCATTTGGTGTTTTATCCCAACCGGTTGCAGCGTTAATCCAGTCAAATATACGTATTCTTTTAGCACCAAGAAATGCACCAAATTTGCAGGCACCTACAGCATTAACAATAGACATAAACTTAGAGTTTACAGTCCCAATTTCGGCTTGTTTCTTCGCATTTTTGTATTTACTTCCTTTAAGATACAATAAAGGAATTTTAGGGACACCTTTGACTACTTTCCATAGCTGGAACATTTCATAGAAGAGATGGGAACCAAGAGTGTGTCTTCCTGGAGTAGGTTCAACACTGTAGTGAAGGGCAAAACCAGGGTCCATTCTTCCATCATGCATTGCAGGTTCCTGTCCACCGGCAAGAATAGCAAACTTTTCAGAGTTTTTGCCAATTCGTTCTACGGCTTGTTTAACTCCATCTGCCAGAACATGTCCAAACCCATCTCTTACAACCATTTTTTCAATCAGTTTAATTATTGCATCAGAATTTCCCCATTTGAGCTCAAGACCATCTGTATCATCTTTATTTATTATTCCATTTTCATAACATTCAATGGCAAATGCCACAGAGTGACCAGCTGAGATAGTATCCATCCCGGCTCTGTTGAGAAGTTCGTTCAGGTAGAATATTGAATCAACATCTTCATTCATGCATAATCCACCAAGAGACAGCACGGTTTCATATTCAGGCTTGTGGGTTTCACTGTATTTCCCTTTGGTAGTGCAGATACCACCACATCCTAAAGGACAGGAGTAACAATGGTATTTAACTTTCTCACATTTTGTAAAAACATCCGGGTTTGTTGAGTAACTCTTTTTCATTCCCCAGTCTTTGCTGCTTCCTCCCCAGTTCTTAATCGGAGCATCACCCATCTCTGGTGACATCTGGTTCATGGAGACTGTTCCCCATTTCTTAAGCATAATTTTATAAAGAATCCCATCCTGGGCTAAAACAAAGGGAAGAATCCGCATTAGAGCTCCAACAGGAGCAGTTAAAGGACCGCTTACAAAAGGAGGTTGAAATTGAACCCATTTGTTACAGATTTTACTAATTCTCTTCATTTCGATACTTTTATTTGGATATATCCTTTTTGTTCCTTTTAAAACAACAGCTTTTAATCTTTTTGACCCCATAACAGCACCCAAACCGGATCTTGCTGCCATTCGGCCTTTATCTGTTGATATACCGGAAATAAGAGAAATATTTTCTCCTGCCTGACCAATACAAGCTACTTTAGGTTTTTTACCTTTTCCCATCTCTTTATTTTCAAGAAAGATTTCACTCTCAACAGCATCCATACCCCATACTTCGTCAGCATCTCTTAGTTCCTGAGTATGGTCATCAAGATAAAGGTATACAGGTTTTTCACTTATACCTTTAAAAAAAATACCGTCATATCCGCATCTTTTAATGGCAGGTGAGAAATTTCCTCCGCAGTTTGCATCTCCCCAGCCACCAGTTAAGGGAGATTTTCCTGCAACCATCCATCTTCCTGTAAATAAACTTCCGGTTCCTGTTAAAAGGCCTGTCATAAAAGCAAGCATGTTATCAGGTCCTAATGGATCGGCATCCTTCGGGATCTCTTCATAAAGAATGTGTGAAGCTAAGCCTAAGCCTCCGAGGTATTTTGAATAGGTCTCTTCCGGAAGAATTTTTTCAGCAATTTTTCCAGTAGTTAAGTCAACAAAAAGAACTTTTCCCATGTAACCTTTTCTCATTTTTTTATTCTCCAATAATTACTGAAAGATTTTCTACCACTTCATCTATGGGGATTTCATCAGCTCCAATAATGTGCTGAATAATAAAACCATCAATTGCAGCTACAAATATTCTTGCCTGAATTTCCATATCATCATTTTTATCTGTGATCAGATTATATGCTTCCTTTAGAAGTTCAAACCACTTTTTATAAGTCTCAGAAAAATGAGCTTTAAGCTTTGAGTTACCTGAAATTATTTCCTGGATGAGATATATATGAAGCCTTGTTCTGGTTTCAGATTTTATAACAGTATTAAAGAGTTTTTTTAACATCTCCTGCCAGCTCACTTTGCCCTTATTTTCACGGATTATTGCAAAAAGAGAATCAGTTAAACCGTCCATATGAGCTTGAGTAATTTCAAAAATCAAATCATTTTTAGATGAGTAATAGTAATATAGAGTACCTTTACTGATTCCAACTTTCTGTGAAATATGAGCAAGGCTTGTACCAGCAACCCCTCTTTCACTGATAAGTTCAATGGTTGCATCAATTATAATCTGCTTTTTTATGTTACCTTTAGTCAAATCCAGGGAACCTCTAATAATTTGAATTTTGAATGAAGTATAAAGTTTATAAAAGCTTCCAGTTTTATAAAACCTCTGCTGAGAAAAAAATAACGAGCCGATTCGTTTATAAAAAGCTTTAATTTATAAACATTACTACAGTTCTTTTTTTTGAAATACTCTGTTGTTTTGTTTTTTATTTCTTTTAAAACAACCCAGTGTAATGCGAAGCATTCACAGCAGATACAAGTTGATAAACGAAAATCAAAGTAGTTCGTCAAAACAAACAAAACTAAAGCCTTTTGTTTTATAGGCTGTTATTAGTGCTTCCCTACAGACTTTCTTGATTCTTAAAACTATTTTTGTGGATCCATAAAGACCTGTCAAGCTTTTCACCACTCCAGGCAAATTTCAAAACCTTTAAGATATCGTCAAAATCAAGCTCTTCAGGATTATAAAAAATTGAACCATCACCCAATGCCGTTTTTGCAATTTCAGGGAGTTTATCTTCCGGTACCATCATATTACCGTCCCTATCAAGAACATCTTTAAGACAAACAGGGTGTCTTCCATCAGTTGCATCGCAAAGTTTTTGATTTAGATCCCTGATATATTCAATAGCCTTTTCCGGTCTTTTACTTTTTGGCGTTTTTGAATAGACTTTATCGCCTGCAAGGGGATATAGAAGTTCTCCTGTATACTCTCCGGTTTTGTGCATGTTATATTCAAGGCCATATGGAAGTAAAATTGACATGCAGGTTCCATGGGGCACATGACAAACTGCTCCTATTGAGTGACCTAATGTATGAACCATCCCAACCATGGAATTTGAAAATGACATACCAGCAATGTTTGCTGCTGTTGCAAGAGCAAGCCTTCCCTCTTTATCCGTAGGGTTCTTTATAACATTTAAAAGATTCTCAGTAATTAGTTTGATTGCATTAATTGCGTGGATATCACTAACCGGATTTTTACTAAGGCAAGTGTATGCTTCAGCGGCGTGTGTTAATGCATCCATTGCAGTTTGAGATGTAAGAAAGTCTGGAAGTGTCAAAGTCATTCTTGAATCCAAAACAGCAATATCGGGAAGAAGGTATAAAGAAGAAAATGCCATTTTCTTATTTCGTTCAGGATCAGCAATAACTGCAACTGATGTTACTTCAGAGCCTGTTCCTGAAGTTGTAGGTACTGCTACAAGTGGCCTTAATTTTCTTTTTAAAGCACCTGCCCCAGTGAATTTCATAAGATCATCAGAATTTTCAGAAACAATAATGTTTACACCTTTGGCTGTATCTAAAACGGACCCACCACCAACAGCTATTATTGAATCACATCCATTTTTTACATAAATTTTTGAAAGATTGTTTACAACTCTTACATCTGAATCGGGTGGTACATCTGACTCAATTGCTCCGATCTCAATATTTTCAGAAATTGCATCTGTTACTATTTTTACAAGCCCTGCAAGCTCAACACCTTTATCTGTGATAATCATGGTTTTTTTCGAATTCATTTTTGAAAGCAATTCCGGGATGCTTTCAAGAACATCGTGACCGGCTACTGTTTTTACTGTGCAACAAAATTCATAATATTCTGGTAAGTGCATGTGATCCTCCTATGGTAAAACCGGTTTGCCGTAAAATGCATGTTCAAGGATAAAAAAGCATGTAGCTTCATGGTAATCATCACATGCAACTTCTTTAGCAATTTCAGATAGCATTGATTCATCCAGCCCCGCATCTTCCAGAGTTCTTGGGACCTCGGTTGATGTAATACTGTAGAACTCATTCTGGAGGTATCTTATTTGTCCTATGGCACTGTCAAAACGTTGACCAGCTGGAGTACTGCAATAGATATCAAGACCAGCAATGGGTAACATAAATTTCTCAAGATCATAATTTTTTCTGTTAGCTTTGTATTCCAGAGAGTAAGGAAGTACAATACCCATAGCAATACCCGGCTCAACTCTGCATTTTTTACTAATTGCATAACCAAGTTTTTCAGATATACCCTGTGGTTTATTTGAGTATATATAACCACTCATTATAGAGGCATTAACAAGGCAAATACGTTCTTTTGATTCTGTTGTATCAAGGTTTAGTTTGCTGAATCTTTTTTTCTCTTTATATGAATTTTCAACAACATTTTTTAAGTTAGTCATTACAAATTCAATTGCGATGTGTTCATATGCTCCTGAAAGGGGGTTATCACCTTCAGTATAAGATTCAGAAGCTATTGTAAGTGCCCTAAAGGCGCTGTTTATAACTTTATAAGGTGATTCTTCTGTAATTATTCGTGGGTCAATGCAAACAATATTTGGCATCAGGAAATTTGATGAAAAACTTATTTCATCGTCAAGATATGCATCCCCAGTTGCCTCTCTTCCATCAGAATTTAAAACAGGAATGTATACAAATGGTTTTAAAGGACTTGTTATTTTATCAACACCAGCTAACTCTTTCAAGTCATCTGGTTTTCCAGAGACAACTATATTTAATATCTTAGCAATATCTGCGATTCGTCCATGACCAAGAGCTATGATTGAATCAAATCCGTTGTTATTATAAATTTTAGCAAGCTCGCTAACCGTTTCTATTCCCGAGTTACTTTTAATTCCATTATATATACCTAAAGTCATTTCAGAGCATTTGAAGGCATTTTCTATGGTTTTTGTATATTTTCCTGAACAATATTTATCTGTAATAATTAAAGGGTGACTTGCATTTATTGCAACAAGATCGCTTGGAAGCTGATCAAGTGCCCTGAACCCTGATCCGGTTTTTGAAGGACACATAAAATTGAATGATTCTGGTAACATTATTTATCCTCCAATGTTAGAAACCAATGATAGCACGTAAGTTTATTAAGAGACGATTAATTGTATGTTTTTTGAGAGACCATTTTGGGTACCTCTTGATAGCTAATTTTGCTATGGGCTTAGGGAGAAGATAAACCTGAACAATATCTAAAATCCGAACGCAGGCACATGCATGTGAAAGGTTTCCTTCAACTGTCATTCTTTCCCTTGAGTTTGCAACAGGTGTGCTTTCTCTGAATGTAAAAAGAAGAAACAAAGCTTCCATACTCTTAATAGTAATTTTTACCTGGGGAACTATATTACTGTTTTTTCCCAGATACTTAACTTTACCATTTGAATCCTTTCCAATAGCCATTTGAGGACCATTAAAAGCAGCTCCCAATGAAAATGAAAAATCATCCGGCAGATCGTTAAACTCTTTCCTGACATTTGGATCAACCAATGCAGCTGCCTGGATCGCTCTTCCAACAAACCAAAGCATAAATGCAAGATAAAATCTTACAAGTGGCCTTCCTCCTGGTTGTAATGTTGCAAAATTACCCATAATAGAAAAACTCCCGATAATTGTGATAATTTAATAAATACATTCTTCGGCCGACCGACCGATAAAATAAAACATAAATAATGTTGAAATAAAAGTCAAGTATGTTAACCTCTAAAACTACACAATTAATAAAGAATACTATTTGAGAAAAAGAACTAAATGCAAAAACGCTTTAATTTTGTTTTTAGTTTTGTTTTCGAAGGATTACCTTCAGCGCTATCTTTAGAGGTTAACATTAAACAGAGATAAGTTGGGAGTTTAGGATAAAGCTAAATAACACATCATTTTTTTTATTTTTCGAAGGATTAACGACTTCATAAATCTTAGAGGTTAATATTAAAGAGAGATCAAACATAATCTTACAAAAGTTGATAATGATTTAAAATCAGTAGCCCAAGACCTAAAAAATAAAATAGAAAAATATTTAAGCAATTAAAAAACACTATGACAGGGTGCATTTTATGCACCTTAACAAGGATTAAAGAAATGAATGAGTTCAGGGAGAAACTTGACGGCATTTATTGGAATAATAGAATATTAACTATCTTTATTTGCAAAATTTCTTCTATTAATCAAAACCGCCTCCCGGCAGCCAAGTAGGTGAAGTGGTATAAATAATTTAGATGAACAATTATAATTACTGGTACGTATACATATTGCTTAAGGCCGGATATGTATAGGTTTGTACCGGTTATTTCGTTGATTTTGTTTTTGAATATAATTATTTGTAAATAAAAATTAAGTTTGCAACTTAGTATGTTTTTTAAGTTTATCGATTTGATTAAATTAACTAAAAAAGATGTTTAATAAGGAAAAAAATGAAAAAAATTATATTTATTATTGCAGTTTTCTGTATTTTATTACCAACAATCGCCACCGCAGCTTTTACTGGAAAACATAAGATTATTGAACTCAAAGCCCAAAAAGAGGGAATCTATTTTAAACTTGAGGGCTTTACAAATAATGACGAAACAATTAAATGTGATGTAAACGGTTTCTGGATGCCGGAAAGTAAAGAAGTGGGATCAAATTATAATGCGAGAGTTGCATTTCTTCTATCTGCTTTTTCTACTAGTAAAAAAGTCAAGATCAGTTATTATCGATGCATTAATAATTATATTGAAGTTTCTTCGGTTGTTCTTCAACCGTAAGCAAAGTAGAGTGTGTTATCGACCTTTCAACGCATATTTACAAGGATTTATTAGAATAATTGATTCTTTCTTTTATTAAATCAAAACCGCCTCCTATAGAACAAAAATGATTTTTTTTGTTCGTGGCAGCAAGAGTAAACTTTTAAAAAGTGTTCTGGAATGACATACGTTAAAAAAGGCAGTCAGGATATTTCCTGCCTGCCTTTAATTTTATTCACTCTTTGTTAAGATACGTAATTAAACCTAAAAGGCTCTTTACCTTTTATTCTTTAATATTAAGTTTAATTGAGCCTGAAGGGTTTCATTCTTTTCTATCAATCCTGTAATTTGCTTATTTTGTTCGAGAGTTTTTTTATTCTGCTCAATCAAATACAGTGTCAACTCCTCAATTTTTTTCATCTGAATCGCCATCATTTCAGACATGGATAAACCATCTTTTTTAATCTGTTTAGCTGGAGGAACTTCTGGAAGGTGTTTGTTCTTTTTAATAAATGTTTCAACTTCAGAAAGGGGTTTTAAGATATAGTCATTTTCAAAAACATAATCTGCCCAGCCAGTTTCAACAACAATCTCTTCAGCTCGTATTTTTCCCTTTACAGCAAGTTTATAATCACCAGGGTTTATTGTTCCAATCCCTACATTTCCATTATTTTCTACAATAAATCTGGAAGAAACATCCATATTATTATGAATACGGAATGATCCTCCATCAGCCTGTAGATAAATTGGTGAAGCATTACCATTATTTCGAGCCATTATTTCGTTTTCATCTATTGTAATATTATGTTTTTTCATATCCCCGGCAATAATCAACCCACCTTTTTCAAGTTTAGCATCAGCATCAATTAAGCTCAAAACATGCAGTTTCGCCCGTGGGCTTGAATGCCCAATACTGACATCACCATCATAAGCAATTCTTATTTCGGTCCCTTTAAGTTCTGGAAAAAGAGATATCTGATTATGTATTCCTATAGATCCACCTTCACTTTGAATTCCTAAAAAAGCTGGTTTCG
This sequence comes from Desulfobacterales bacterium, assembly GCA_024226555.1. GTDB lineage: Bacteria > Desulfobacterota > Desulfobacteria > Desulfobacterales > JAAELO01 > JAAELO01. Next base: position 8,660 of record JAAELO010000852.1, read on the forward strand.
AGACACCATTATCTTTTTTTCTTGCCATGATTTCATTACTGTCTATGGCAACATTTAATTTTTCATTACCAATAATAACCATACCGCCTTTTTCAAGAGTTACATCTGAACCACCAACAATTTTTGTTTCATCAGAAACAGTTAATTTTCCATCTACATTTAAATCATCTGCTAATGCGATTCCTGATATAAAAAACATAAATACGAAAACCAGAATACTTATTTGAGCTTTTTTCATTTTTTTCCTCTTAAATTATTAAGAACCTCTAATAGTTTCCTTTTGTACATGTACAAGTGCAGCAATGTACATTCTAATTATTAAAGGTTTCCTTTTATTAGTTAGATTTCAATTAAATATTATTTCAAATTATTGGGCAATTTTAATTTTCTTTCTCCCAATCTGATGTATTTGTATACTGTGCTGATATTGCCGGGCTTTAGATATTTAGCCTCAACTATTTCTTCAGAAAATGCATGGTTAAATGGAAAGATACTAACAGCTAAAATAAAAAACAAAAAAAGAATAACAGACTTAACCTTCATTGCATCTCCTAAATTATTATTCAAATAGAATTCTTCTAACAAATAACCTCTAAATCATGGTTATTAATTATTGAAATTTAAAAAAGACTTCTTTACCTTTTTATGAAATTTATTGTCAAGTAATATGTTGTATATATAGGTAATTATTAGAAATTCGCTTGATAATGGTAAGTATTATTATACTATATATAAATCATTTTACATTTTATGTTATCGTAATAAAATAGGATTTATTTACAAATATCAACATGAAATGAATTGATTAAGGCTTTATTTTCTTATTAATTTTAATAATAATAACAAAATTTTAATATCTCCAAACCTTTTATATATAGTAAATAATCTCACTTTAACTAATATTATATTTGTCTTGCTTATTTATTTCATTTAATATAATAAAATTTTTATTCAATAGGAATATAAAGGTAAAATTAATATTTATTAAATGTATAAAAAATTATATAGCAATAAATATAATTACTTATAAATAAAATAGAATAAATGTAACGCAATACTTGTATTCAGATATTGGAGCCCTAAAGAATATTAAGGAAATACAATAGAACTATTGGTTTGATTTTTTTCATTTGTTTATAAATTAAAAAACTTTAATTAATAGTAATTTAATGTATTTAACAGTGAACAATGTCGGTAGAATTGAAATAATATTTTACTAATTGTAAAGAAGTTTATATTCGAAAAATTATTATTGATTTTGCGTTAATAGCCAAATCTGCACGTTTATCAATATGACCTTCAATAATTTTTTCTAACTGAAAAAATTACATTAAGTTGTTCTCTAAAATTATTCAAAACATAGGGCATTCTTGTTTCTAATTGAAATAATTAGTTAGTTTTTATTAAAAAGGAAAGTTAAAAATGCCCAATAAAAAATTATTACTGTTTTTGTTAATTTCAATATTTCTTACATGTGGAGCACAAGCTGGCTGCTTAGATGGAATTGATGGTTGTCAAACAATAACCTCTAAAATCAGAGGCTTTTATGCCAAAAACGGGACATCACAAATTGTAATTTTGGATAAAAAAACCTGTACAACATATGGAAGTGAACCGCTTCTAAAAGCGAATACGAAATCGTATTACTATCTTCAATTTGATAGCAGTAACAAATTTTTAGCTTCAGTATTACTTACTGCATATGCAAAAGGTGACATAGTAAAATTTCGATTAAAGCCTGGTGTTTCTAATTCTGATTATAATGAAATTGCTTATGTTGTATCACCATCAAATGCAAGATCTCAGTAGATAAAACAAAACGAGTTAAGGAAAACTAAATTTGATTTTTGAATTATTTTTACTTAATTATTTAAATAAAAAATGAATTTTATCAATTTTGATAGATATATGGAGTAAATATGAAAAGATTCAAACTAAGGCTATCTACAGTATTGTTCCTGTTTGTTTTATTCAGTTCAAACCAGGCTTTTTCTACTCAACAAATTGTTAAACTAAAGAAATGTCCTTGTTCATCTGGATCTGAATTAAAGAATAAATCAGTAATAGAAAATGCCATAAAATCAAATGTGATTTTACAACTACCTGAGGGGAGTTTTAGTTCAGATTCTATTGATCTAAAAGATGTAGAGAATTTTACATTAAAAGGATCAGTTAAATCAGGAACAAATGAAATTAACACAAAATTAAAAATTTTAAAATCTACAGGTATTTCTGTTTCAAACGCTACTAATATCAGATTGGAAAATATTGAAATAGAAGGGAATACTGGATCTAATCTTGTTGAACTGAAAAATGCCGGAGATTTATCAGCTGAAAATATTCTCTTAAAGAAAGGTTCAGCTACCAAATATGAAGAGTGTTTAAGACCTGATTTAGACTGGCTTGTTCCTGTTATCTCATTGATTTTATATTAAATTGCTATATTTGTGTAAAGTATTCGAAAAAAGGTTTGTTGTTGTATTTAATCAACTGTCTGGTATTGGCAGGATATTAATGAAAGAAGGAAATCTTACTGATGAAATTACTGTGCAGGAAAATAATTGTTTTAACTATAATTATATATGGATTCTCAATTAGCTGTGTATGGGCTGCAACCAATTGTAGAGAGCGGTCGGATCTAAGAAAAGATCCTGAATGGAGTTGTAAGTCTGCTAAAAATCTGATGAAGGAATATGGATATATTCCGGCTGAGTTGTTTAAAACCTGGGGGGCACTTGAGCTTGATGCTGATGCGGTTTTGAGTGATAAAGGTGGAGTCTATAACATGACGGTTTATCTGACCCATGACAATGTCTCTCTTGATGGAAAGGGGCAGACGTTAACACCTACGAATAATCATTCGGGTATACGTGCTCCACACTCAAAGAGCGTTTCAAACATCAGTATAAAAAATTTGAAAATTGTTAATTCAACGTCATATGGGATAAATCTGAAACGATTTTTTCGGGCTGATGAACCATGTCTTGTATCAGAATCATCGGATGAACTAACAGTAACTGATTGGCAATGGCAGGGGAATAACTGTGCAGAAGCTTTTCTGGGGCATAATAACATTGTTATTGATAATGTAGATATACAAAATCCAAAGCAATCAGGTATCTATGTCGGTCAGAACAGTGAATACATAAAGATATTAAATACAACAATAAATGGTGCTTATTTAGGTATTTATCTTGAGTCAGGAACCTTAAAAACACTTATTTCGGGGTGTGATTTTACCAACTTAAAGAACCGGGAGGCCATATCTATAGATGCTTCACAATATAATATTGTCGAATACAGCTATTTTAATACGGCCAAAGGTGGAATTAACCTGTATAAAAATGCGGGGGAACGGAATGATCAGGTTTGCCCTGTCTTGAGACCCTTTGGTTCTGATCACAATATTATACGGTATAATAATTTTTACCATGCAGATGTAAATGTAGCATGGCGTGAAGGCAAATCGTTAACAAATTGTAGTGAATGGCTTGAGTGCAGCCCTAATTTCAGAGACAGAGCAGATAATAATGTCATTTATGGTAACGAATTCCATTATGGAGCTCAGTTGGACATCCATGATAACACCTACACTGTATTGGATAATATCTTTTATGATGGTTCGGAACTTGAACTTGGTGCAAAACATCATGATTACAACATGCATGGGGTGGTAGCAGATAATGTTTTCCATAGCAACTCAAGAATTAAATATAACAACAACAATCATTTCAACAGTTCCTGGTGGCCTGTTGAGATCTACAATAATGTACGACCAGACGGAACATGCGTAAATAGTCAATGTGGAAAAAATGCAAACCCTCCTGAAAGACATAACTGGTTCCTTTCAGGAAAAGCCGTCTTGAATAAATCACTCAATGCGACAGGCAATATTTCCGTTATTGCTGGTGGTAGTCTTACTATAAATGATGGTGCTGTGATTAACCTGAAATCCGGGAAATCTCTGGTTGTTGATCCCGGTGGAAGCCTTCATATTACTAATGGACGGATACGTGTGAATTAACGGGAATGTTAAATCTTTTATAGAGATTCGATCAATAGCTGGATTTATAATAAATTTATTTAATTATGGGAAAAAAATGAAAACAAAAATTGTATTGATTTTAATGTGTGTGTTTATATGGGCTGGAAATGGATTTGCGGATTCAGATCTTGTTTTAGAAGGTGAAAACAGTTGGCTTTTTCATACTCCTGATGATGAGAAGGGTGATAATAATAACTTATACATCCTCCCCAGGATCGGAAATAATTGGGACTGGAGTAAACAAATATCATTTTTAAATAATGGTTCAATTTCAATGAGAAATTCATTTGGAATACATTATGATAAATACGGTTTTCCAGGAGTATCTGTAACAAAATATTCTGATTCTGAAACCCTTGGACATCCTGTTTTTTGGATGCGTAATTATGGTGGTAGTATTGACGGGATAACTGCAACAAAGAAAAATTCTCTTCTTGGAACATTAATATTTGGTGGTCATGATGGCAAAAAAGGTACTCAAAATGGAAGGATAACAGTAAAAGCGATTGATGATTTTAAAGAAGATTCTTTGCCTGTTAAAATGTATTTCCAGTTAGGTGGAGAGAGCTGCTATGCAGGTTATACAAGGATGACAATTGATGGTGAAACAGGTAATGTTGGAATAGGAACAGAAAATCCTGGTGAATACAGACTTGCTGTAAAAGGAAAAATTCATACTGATGAGATTGTTGTTGAAACTGGCTGGGCTGATTATGTTTTTGAAGATGATTATAAGCTAATATCACTTTCTGAAGTTGAAACATTTATTAAAAAGAACAAACACCTTCCTGAAGTACCATCTGAAAAAGAAATTACTAAAAATGGATTGTCCATGTCTAAAATGATGGAAATTCAAATGAAAAAAATTGAAGAACTTACACTTCATCTCATTAACATGAACAAGCAAAACAAAGAGCAAAATAAAAGAATTGTACAATTAGAAAAAAAACTTCGTATGAGGTAGTCATAGGGTGCGTTAATGACCTACCAACGCACCTTCATAAAGAATTTTTAAATCAAAATAATTGGTTTAAAAATTGATCTTCAATGTTTTATAGTTTTTATCAAAAAAAAATAATTTAGGGGAAATTCAAATGAAAAAAATAGTAGGCCTAATGTTCATATTAATAATGTTCTGTTGTTCAAATCTTTTAGCTGGAGGGGTTTACAGTGCGAAGATTGTTCATGTTCGTGTAGATAAATCAGGGTTTGGAATAGTTAAATTTGATAAGAAAATAACAGAACCTCTTGAAGGGGTTACTCATTTTGAGCACCTTTCTTTTAATACAAACGAAGCAGGCGGAAGAGCAATAATGAGCCTTGTCCTTGCTGCGCAGGCTTCTGGTAAAAAAGTACATGCCTTTGGTACAAAATCTACAAATGAATATAAGACGTTAGTTGAGAGTTGGAATTGGGGATGTGTTTTAACAGAATAGATGTTTTATTAAATCTGCCAGGTTATAGTTTTTATAAAGCTGCTATAAATACTTCAGGTAAATCTCTTTAGCCTATCCAAAAACAATAATGTTTAAGGTTTATAGTGTTTTATTTTCAAACTTTTTTAAATTTATAAGATCTAAAAGGAAAATAACTAATGAAAAAAATAATTTTAACAATATTGATTCTTATGTTCTCACAAAATTTATTTGCAACTGAACTTTTCAACACTAATTATGTTGAAGTGACATACATTAAGGTGTGGCCGGCCCAAATTGATATTTACCTTAACGAAACCCCTAAGTGCCCAAATCCAAATCAGGGTTTAAGATATTTATTACCCAAGGAAAATAAAATGATGTTTTCTCTCTTTCTAACAGCACTAACATCAGGAAAAAAAGTTAGCGTAAGATACTCATGTTCAGATACTGGATATGCAACTATCTATGGCGCAAGGATTAGTAAAGATAAATAAAAATAAATAATTCAAATTTTTAAAGGAAAAGCAAAGAGTTGGTAAATTTATGAAAAAAAAAATTTTTAAAATATCATTTATAAGCATGTTCGTATTTTTCACTGTTTCAGCATATGCGGAAACGTTCAATGGTGTTGTCGTTGGGGAAGATCCCGGAGGGTTGGGTTACGAAGCGGCCTATGAGTCTGTCGGATTATTAAACAAAGGGCATAATTTGAGATTGCAGTCCCCAAATGGAATTTATTTTCATGTGGATACGGATGGTGTTCGGAAAACCCCGCTTGGTATTAGTCCAAACGGTTTGAATTTTGATTCACATACATTGTTTTTATATGGTGGTACAACTTTAAATGACGGTTTCAGGATTCGTACAGATGAAACTTTTTTTGGAGAATACAATGATGCAATAATTTTTGAAAAAACTGACGGAAATCATGAAAATCCTGATGGTGGTATAGCTTTTACCAACAAAGGGTCTGACGGGATTGTCGAAACTTCAATGGTGATTAAAGGTAATGGTTATGTGGGGATTGGAAACATTTTACCTCATAGCAGACTCCATGTCACAAGGGGAACAGATTCTGCCCTCGATAAAGGTGGTTTTCTAATTCTGGGAGATACAGATAACAAAAATGTGTCCATAGATAATAATGAGATCATGGCTCGAAACAACGGAGCACTTTCTACTCTCTATTTACAAAATGATGGAGGTGCAATAGGTATTCATGCAAACAATCCTGTTAACACCCGCGTATATATTACAAATGAAGGCAATCTGAATATTGGTAAAAAACCTTCTGATAAATATAAACTGAATGTTGCAGGAACTGTTCGTGCAGATGAAATTATAGTCAATACAGAAGGTGCAGATTATGTCTTCGAAGAAGATTATAAACTGAAACCTTTAAGCGAAGTAGAGTTGTTCATCAAAAAAAACAAACATCTCCCGGAAATTCCATCAGCATCAAAAATGCAAAAAAATGGTGTAAGTGTTAGTGAGATGCAGACCAAATTGCTTTCAAAAGTTGAAGAACTGACACTTTATTTGATTAATCAAAATAAAATGATGCTTAAGATGAAAAAAGATAACAATCTGCTAAGAGCTGAATTGAATAATCTGAAAAAGCAATTGGGAAAATAAAGATATGGCTAATCAATTTATAACTTTTTGTTGGTTATAAAAATGCCTTAAATCTCTTTATAAAGTATTAAAAAATCGGAGAACGTATGAAAAAAAATATTTTTAAAGTCTCACTTGTCAGCTTTTTAGTATTGCTGCTATCAGGTGTTTCGAATGCTGGCGATATAATAGTTACACAGGAAGACCTTAACAAATCCACAATTATTTATAATAAAGCCGGAGGAATTGATACATCTGACGGATGTACTATTAATAAAGATGTTAAAATTTGTTTGTTATCAAGTAGCTCTGTTAGCCTTAAGCCCGAATTCGGATCAAATCTGGGAAGTAATTTATCTGTTGTAATTGGTGATTGGAGCAATCTTAATAAAGATATGGATATCGATCAAAACGGGATTAAAGACTGGTGGGAAATAAAAAATTTTGAAGCCCTTCTCGGTAGTAATATAAATTCTGATTCTGATAATGACGGGTTTTCAAATTATGCAGAATATATTTCAAATACAAACCCCAAAGATTCAGGAAGTAAACCCGTGGCAAATTCAGTAATCTCATATGAATATGACTCAATTGGACGAATAAAAAAAATCACCAGAAATGCACAGTAATAAGGATCTGAAATGAAAAAGAGCTTACAGTTATTATTTAAATATTATTTGGTTTTTTTAACAGTTTTTTTCCTGTCATTTACTGGAATAGCAGTCGCACAGGAAACCGAAACAGAAGAAAACTTTGAAGTTGTTGAGACAGAAAAAGAAGATATTGAAGTAAATGAAAATAAAGATGATGAGAGTGAATTAAAAGAAGAAAGTGATAAGGAAAAAGATACTGACGAGGTTTCAAAGAAAAATAAGAGTTCTGTTCTATCTGCAAAGAGTGCATTAACCAGCTCTGCTGATGAAGAAGAATTACCAGAGGTTCAGATAGATAAAAAAGTTGTACCACACACAAATTTAAGCTCGGGCACAGCATCATATGGCGTGTCCATAGAAGTTCCTCCGGGAAGAAATGGATTAACTCCTGAAGTTTCTCTTTCATACAATAGTGGAAGTGGTAATGGGTTCTTAGGGATTGGCTGGGCGCTTTCCTATGGTGGTGAGATCAAACGTTCCACAAAAAGAGGTTTGAACTACAGCGATAATAAATTTGAGATCAATGGAAATGAATTAATCTCAATTAACGGAAGTAGTACAGATTACAGAGAAAAAATTGAATCAGGTTTTTCAAAGTACTATTACAATACAGCAAATAAAAGCTGGACAGTCACATTGAGGGACGGAACCAAATATTACTATGGTTCAGAGACTCAATCAAGACAGGAAAAATCAGGTTCGGAAATTTTCAAATGGTGCCTTGATAAAGTTGTTGATACAAACGGAAACTATATTCAGATAGTATACTACAAAGACCAAAACCAGATATATCCTGAAGAGATCAAATATACAGGAAATCTGAACAGTGGAGTACTTCCCCAAAATTCAATTAAATTTGTTAAGGACACAGTTAGCAGACCTGACTCTTTTTTCAGTTACACATTAAAAACAAAAGTTGTCACTGCAAAAAGACTCAAATCAGTTAAAGTCTATGGCAATGGAGAGTTTGTTCGCAGATATAATCTTACTTATGATACAGCACCACATACAGGTAGATCCAGAATTACAAAAATAGAAGAGTTTGGTGATGATAATTCAAGTAAACTTCCTGAGAAGAATTTTGTCTGGGAGAATGGGAATAATTCCCAGTTTAGCCCAAATAACTCATATGTTAATGAACTGATTCCATACGGTTTTATTAATCATATATCATTTATGGATATGAATGGTGATGGTTATGCAGATAGGGTTTATAATAAATCATCATGGAATTCAAAAGATCCAAGTTCATCTCAAACAAATATTGGTGTCAATCTAAATCTAAGGAATGGAACTTTTAATTATACTTTCAATACGGATATATTTACATGGGGTAATTTTATATCTAACAGATACAATATGGCTGGAAAAACCAGTTTTGGAGATATGGATGGTGATGGTTTAAAGGATTTAATAATTACTCAAAAATTAAAAGACCCAAACTTCGGGGATACATTTATTTATTTAAATCAAGGAGATGGTAAATTCAGTCAAAACCATTCCTATCGTTTCAGTAACATTCTGCTAAATATGTCATTTATGGATATAAATGGTGATGGTTATGTCGATATGGTTTATGATAAATCTACATTTAATTCAAAAAATCCAAGTAGCTCTGAAACACTTATTGGTGTTAATTTAAATCAAAAGGATGGAACTTTTAAATATACTTTCAATGATAGATTTTCATGGCCTAGTGGATTTCAAGTAACAAAATACAATTTGGCTGGTAAAATTAATTATGGAGATATGAATGGTGATGGATTACAGGATTTATTAATTAATAAAAAAAAAAGAGCCCCCTACAATAACCAAGGAGAAACATTAGTTTACTTGAATCAGGGAGATGGTAAATTCAGTCAAAATCATTCCTATCGTTTCTTTGGGCCTAATATGTCATATATGGATATGAATGGTGATGGTTATGTAGATATGGTTAGTGCTAATTCGTCAAGAAGTTCAAGGGGTTTTAACACAACTATTAATGTTAATTTAAATCAAAGGGATGGAACCTTTAGATATAATTTAGATTTAAATAACTTTCCCTTTTCAGGTTATTTTCCAAATAGTAACAATTACAATTTGGCTGGTAAAATTAACTTCGGAGACATGAATGGTGATGGCTTACAGGATTTAATAATTATTCATTTTGCCAATAACCGTAGTGATTATGGTAATAGATTTACCTTCCTAAACCAAAACAACTACAAACAGGATCTCCTCACAAAAGTAAAGTTAGGCCCAACAATAGATGGCGCACAATCGGGTGCAACAATTGATATTGCGTACAAAATACCACCACGCTCAACAAAGATGTTCCCGTTTTTCAATCCGGTTGTTGACACCTTAACTATCAATGATGGGATAAAATCATCATCTTCTGTAACAAAATATGATTATTTAAATGGATATTATAAAGGCACAGAGAGAGAATCAAGAGGTTTTGAGAAGGTTACACAGACAAATCCAGACGGTACAATTCTTGACACCTGGTATTATCAGGAGGATGATTATTTAAAAGGTCAGGCCATAAAGACAGAGTTCAAGAAGCCTGATGGATCAACTTTATTATCATCAGAGATCCCCACATGGAGCAAAACTGCACTATCCGGCGGTGGTCAGTTTATAAAGATTGATAGTAAAAAATCAAGTGTGACTAATGGTAATACAAAAGTAGAAACAAAAGAGGAGTATACCTACAACCTTACAAACGGTTTTGTAGAAACTGTAACATCCAGCCTTTTATCAGATAACAATGGTGATGAAATAACATCTGAAAAGGTATACGAAAATACCGGGGAATGGCTCTGGCGTCTTTCCGAAGAGATTTTATATAAGAAGAACAGTAAAACGGAAGTTCTATCAAAAACTACATATTCCAATTTTGATTCAAGGGGTAATCACAGGTTAGAAACATACTACAATGACATAAGTGATGATTCCACAAAATCGATAACCTATGATCCTGATTATGGTTTTGTCACCGATGAGTATGACAGTGATAACAAGCTGATCTATCATGCAGATTATGATTCAACCTCAACCTATGTCAAATCCATTAGAAATACTCTGGGTCATACAACAGCATATGAATACAGCAAGTTCGGACAGATCAGCAAAAAGACAGATCCAAACGGTAATATCTCAAGGTTTCTGTATGATACGTTCGGAAGAGTTGTAACCGTTTATAATGATGGAAAGCCGGGAAGTTCTGATTACAAAGATGGAAGCGGCATTACATATGAATATCAGGATGATATCTTTCCCCAGTGTGTTGTAACAAAGATCCACTCAACAGATGACAATAAAATTGACCAGTACGACTACTATGATGGTCTGAACAGAAAAATCCAGACATCGGGTGCAGGTGAGTTTGTTAATGACACATCAGCAAGGCGCTATATTATTTCAAAGTTTCATTATGATAATATGGGCAGATCATGGCTTGCTGAAGGACCTTTCTTTTCTGTTACAAACACTCCTGATTACAGCAGTCATAACCCAAAGAGTTATCCAGTTGATGCATATCCATGGACAGAAACAACCTTTGATTATTTAGGTCAGCCATTATCACAATCAAGTCGAACCAGTGGTGAGTTCATAACAACATCATACAGTTATGATGGTTTAGAGAAGACAGTAACTGATCCCGATGGAAAATCCATTAAGCAGATCACAAACTATCTTGGTAAAATTATTCAGGTGGTGGAAGCACCAGATGACCTTAATTATAATACATATTACACCTACAATGCAGCAGGTGAAGTTGTAAATATCAAGGATAATGAGAACAAAAACATCGTTTTTAAATTCGATAGTCTCGGCAGAAAATATGAGATGATCGATCCAGACCTTGGAACTATTCAATATTCATATAATAAAAACAACACGCTCCATACCCAAACCGATGCAAAGAACAACATAATTGAGTTTGAATATGATGATCTTAAAAGGGTTACAAAGAAAAAGTATCTTTCAACTTCGGATAAAGATGTAGTTTATACATATGATCTTGGAACAAACGGAATCGGAAAGCTCTACAGCGTTTCAAACAGTGATGTTACAAACATATTTAATGGGTATGACAAATCGGGTAATTGCCTTCAAGAGACAAAAACCATAGGTTCAAAAACATATGTATCAAAATATGCCTTCGATATCACAGGAAAACCAAGTGATATTACCTACCCAAATAATTATAAGGTTATTTATCAGTACTACACAGGAACCAATCTCCTTAAACTTGTGCAAGGGGATAGCGGAGTTCATGTTGAATATTCATCATATGAACCCACCGGAAAAATAGGTCAGCTTGTATTTGGAAATGAAGCAAAAACTTCTTATACCTACAATCCATACACAACAAGGCTTGAGACTTTTCTAACAACAGTTCCAGAAGGAAGCGGGGTTAAAAACCTCCAGAGCAAGAGGTATGAATATACCGCAGCCGGCGACATTAAAACAATTGCTGATAATGTTGCAGGCTCAATGTCAACATATACCTATGATCAGCTACACAGGCTTCTAAGTGAATCAACCTATGGCGGAAAACCATCCATTCTGAAGAATTCAGTCTTAACCTTTGAACACACAGGTGAAACAGGGATTCCGCACCATGCACCAAAAAGCATAAGTCTGAACAGTCAGCCTTTGGTCACAATGGTATATGACAAAAACGGTAACATGACAGGAAGTTTTGATTTCACCTCACTAACAGGTTTTCATAACAGATCAATCACTTACAATGGGGATAACATGCCCCTTTCTATCAATCATGGAAACAATGGAATCACAACATTTCTCTATGATGGTACTGCAAAACGTGCAAGAAAAAGCCACAACGGAAAAAGCACTTACTACATAAACAAGATTAGTGAAGAAAGAGACAACCAGATCACAAACTATATCTTTGGCGGTAACTTAAGAATAGCCAAAATAAAAGGCACAGAAACATTCTATTACCACAAGGATCATCTAGGCAGCACAACGGTACTTACTGACAATGCGGTAAACCCCGGAGATGATGTTAAAGTTATAGAAACCGCCCAGTACGCTCCATATGGAATGGAGAAAACAATTTCCGCGGACTCTTCCGAGCTTAACTACAAATTTACAGATCAGGAGAAGGATAAAAGCACAGGTCTTTACAACTATGACGCAAGGCTTTATGATCCGGTTATAGGTATTTTTGTTTCGGCGGATACTGTGTTGCCGGATATGTATGATCCACAGAGTTTGAACAGGTATTCTTATTGTCGTAATAATCCTTTGATTTATACTGATCCTAGTGGGCATATTAAAATTACTACATTCTCTGGAGGAACAGCTTCAGGAGGTTGTCTTTTATTTGGAGGAGAAGGTGCTATGGGTTATTACACTGAATACAACATAACTTGGTCTGGAATAGAAACAAAGACTGGAAAATATAGTTCGGTTGGTCTTCGTTACCAGCTTGGGCTATCTGGTACTGCAGGTTGGGAATCTGGTGTTATGTTTGGTGGTAAAGAGAGCCTTGTCGGTAGAACAATGTCTATTGGTGGTTCAGGAGGGATATTATTTGATGCTGGAGTTGACGCACTTGTTGCAGATGATATCTATGGTTTCAGTTTCTCATATGGTGTTGGGGGTGGCGCTGAAGGTCATATTGGTATATTAGAAGGATATGATTCATGGTGGGGAGATGATGATGGTGTGTCTGTAAGTAAAAGTTTAAGAAAAATAGATAAGAAAAAAATTGAGAATGATAAGAAAATAAAATCTAAAGAAGAAAAAGATAATGGTGATGAGAAAAACTCAGATAAGGACGATAATGATAAAAATGAACAGGATAAGGACGATAAATTTTAATTTTGATTATTATTAAATAAATAAAACCAAATTAAATGTGGATATATTGATAATTTTTAAATTCATTAAAAAACAAATTAATGGAAAGGTAAGCTGAGTAGGATATTATTTATGCACATTTATAAGGATTTAATTCAAGGCAGACAGGAGAAATCTTGATTGCCTTGTTATAATTTGTTTTTATAAAAAAAAACATTTCTATGTATCATTAAATAAGGATTATGTATGCATGATTCAATAATTTTTCCATTTATAATTTTTGCAATACTATTATTTATGTATGCTTTAAGTCGCTGTAAATTGCCTATTGAAAAAGGGAAAATCCCAGTTTTGAAAATAACTTGTTCTGGTAGATATGGTGCTATTGCCGTTTCCATACCCTTTGTTCGTTTTAATATATACGAAGATTTTGTTGTTTTTGCATATGGCTTTAGAAGATTTTCATTAAAATTTAAAGAAATAGATAGTATTAGTTATCAAAATAACATATTTCAAAAATGCCTAATCTTTTTTCTTAAAAAAAAATCATTACCTCAAAAAGTAATTATTAGATCAAGAAAGAATAAAGAAATTATAGAATTACTTAATAGAAAAGGTATTAATATAATAAATTAATCTATTCATATAGGTTTCATCATTTCAACAGTGTTTTAGTTGAAAATATTCTTCAACCAATATTTTTTTATACAACCAATGATTTTTTAATGGAGTTAGAAATGAGAACAAAAATTTTTATTTTAGTGGCTATGTTGTCACTTTTGATTTCTTGTGGATCTAAAGATGTAAAAGTCACTGATGTTAAAAACAAGGCAGGATTAATAGAAGACGTTTATATAAAATCTGGTCTTTCTAAACAAGTTCCAACATTTAAAAAACAAATTGATGAAGGATTAAAAGTTTATGAAGGTAGAGTACCACCTGAATTATTAAAGATTGTTAAATATGAGCTTAATAAAATTTACGATTATGTTACTCTTGAAAAAAGAATTAAAGAAAATATCAATTCAAATATCAATGAAGATATTTTGAGACATATGATCAAATGGTACAGTTCTGATTTAGGTACAAAAATTACAAATCTTGAGGTATCTCAAAGTGATCCTAAGGAAATATTTTCTTTTATAAGACAGAACCAAAAAACAAAATTTCCAGAAAAAAGAGTTATACTTCTAAAAAGACTTGATACTGCAATGAACAGTGTAGAACTTGCTACTGATTTAAGTATTTATGGAGGCCTGAACGTTGCCGACAAGTTCAATAATTTGAACCTGAATACTAAACCTTTTGAAAAAGAACAGCTTAAACAATATATGTCAAAACAAAGATCAAAAATTAGAGCATCGGTGGAAAAACTTGTTAATTTATCATCTTTATTTTCGTACAAAAATTTAAGTGATGAAGAACTTTTAAAATATGTTGAATTTCTTGAATTACCCAAAAGTAAAATATTTGTTGATGTAGTAATGAGAGCATTATTAAGATCTATTTATACAAAAGCAGATCTAACAATTTAGCTTCGTAAGGTGCATTTTATGAACCTTCACAAAGATTAGAAGTATGAAAAGCAGGAGGAGAAATCAGACCGCCTCCCGGCAGGGTAAACTTTTAAAAAGTTTAGCAAATAGGTTTTGATATAATAGTTTGTTAAGGAGTGGTTGAATTAACAACCACTCCTTTCTTCTACAGAAACGCCAATTTCACGCCCACTCGCTATTAAGGACTATAAAAGAGATTACGGGCAGAACAACCTCAATCAAGTATCCAAAACAGCAAATGTTATGTATGGTTGTTTAATAGTAGCCTCGCCTCAATCACGCAGAACCAGTGTTTTAGTTGAAAAAAATCTTCAACTAATATTTTTTAATCAAAAAAAATAAAATCTTTAGTTTTTTACCGATTCCAAATTACACCAATTAGTAACAAACCAGATCGATAAAATCAGTATAAAAAGTGGAAGGTTCTGCATTATTAAAGCTCATGCAGCATTTTATACATGTTTTAATCCATTTAAAACATTCTGTTTGTTTTTGGTGTAAAATCTGCCCGGTGTGAATGAGGCATTGACGGAACTTCTGTCTTTCGATAAAAGATGTCTTAGACATGCTCTTTTCTCCGTGATAAGAGTAATGTTCAGAGTCGGTAGCGGAGTTCTCAGCTCCTTACCGGCTCGCTTTGTAGTAAAAACTGATGTTTTACTAACTTTCAAAAAAAGTCTAATACCTGCATAGTTATAATTCAAGTATAAAATAATCTTTTTATTATTATTTTTTTATATCCCATTCGTTTTTTGAAAATTTATAGAATTTATTTGATAGTAAAATTATCTTTAATTTGATATTTTCTACTTGAATCACTTCAAACATCTTAATATCGGCCTTTTACATGGTTTTACATTTGTTTAATATAAATCTTATCAAG
This sequence comes from Desulfobacterales bacterium, assembly GCA_024226555.1. GTDB lineage: Bacteria > Desulfobacterota > Desulfobacteria > Desulfobacterales > JAAELO01 > JAAELO01. The sequence continues at coordinate 24,655 of JAAELO010000852.1, forward strand.
TTATTGTTGTTAAGTATTAAGGCTGAAAAATTCAAAATATATGAATTGTGAAATCGAATTTGATTTAATATTGGATGTATTTACAGATATATAAATACTAACGAAAAAAATAAAAATATTTTTGAACGCAAATTTTACCTTCATTTTTATAGGGACATTTGAAATGCATAAACATCTTAAAAGAATTTTAAAAAACAATGCTATGAAAGGTTGTGTGAATGCCATTATCAATGGGTATTTACTATGTTTTATTTAATTAAAGGAAGACAGGAGAAACCATGATTGCCTTTTTTTATTAAATTAAATCATTTGAGTAATGTATTTTGCAATTGGTTTCCAAGCTTTTTTATTATATATGGAGGCCGGAATCTCTAAATCAAAAATTGAAAAAGAAACACTGAATTGATGAAAGCAAGGTCTTGTTATGATTTGCTTAAAAGGTTTTTAAAATAAATGTCTGGATAAAGACAAACAAAAACGGTTCGGTTAAGTTATGAATGAAACAAATATTCAAGCAAAATTTGTACTTTGTATTTTGCATGACAATCCATCTGTAATCCAGAAACTTTGCTTTAGATTTTCTGGGTATGAATATGATGAAGAATACTCAAATAAAGGTCACGATGAATGCATGATCAATGCGTTTGAACTTTCTGGTAATGTTTGCCAAACACTGACAAAAGAGGATCTTCAATCAATCGCTAAACATCGAGATGTGACTTATGTTTTATCACCCCCTTTGATTGCAGAAAAAGCAATGGAGGAAGCAGATCGGGCACTTAAATTTGTTGATTTGTGTTTCGATTTAGGTGCGCAGGCAGTAAAATGCGAAAGCTCAGGTATTGCACACGGTAAGGATTTTTGGAAAAAATTGGCATCATCAGATGATGATGGATTGCTTTACTGGACATGGGTTCGTAGGCCCTTGAATGATAATGGTGTTATTTATTCATGTGGAATGCATTTACTTGGATATCCTGATATAGAGATTTACGGGGAGACTGTCTTAGACGCACTTAAACTTATTGATGGGTTTGCAATGTATATTATCATTGATCAGCCGGGTGAAAGTTTGAGGAGTGGTCATACTTTCTCGTTATCATCTGATAGCCCATCATATAAAGTTACAAAAAAAAATTGTATTAGATATGAAGAAGATGAATTTTTTTATAATCCGCTAGGATATTGGCATCTCGAAAAGGTCTAAAATACAGCCAAACGGGAAAATGAACCAGATCTCGTTAATCTTTCATCGAGAGTGGCAGTCGAGAAAATAAGTTTATCAAGTTATAACTGGAAGATAATATGAATATAAAAATAATTTTTTTAGTTGTTATTTTATCAATAACTGTATTTGCTTCAATATCTACTGGAGATGAAAAAAATAACAAAAGTTTAAAAATAAAAGGTAGATGTGTCATTTTTTTTGGTTTGCCCCAGAATGAAATTGATTCTTATACAGAAGAAGAGCAGGATGAAATAAACGAAGTAACTTATGATTTTTATTACTACAGCAATGAAGCAATACCCTTTTTAAAAGAAAAAGGGATTAAATATTATTTCACTTCAACGGATAATATTCAAATAAAACTTCAAAATAATAAAACCATAACTTATGAAAGAAAAAAAATGAAGCATATTGTGGGTGTCATTTTAACAGATGGCAAAAATCCAAAGGTGTATTTAAGCATTGAAACCGATTATTCAGATCTTTTTAAGAACTATTTTAAAATAAAATAACGAAATTGCAATTTTTAACTTTGATTGTTGGACAATATGTAAAAGCATATTTATAAAAAGTTAGGAGTAAATTAAATTGATATTTATTAGAAAATTTATAAATAGATTTCTTCATCCAGATAAAAAAAATGATTATGGTGACGGACTATATCCCCCTGATAACTTTAATGGAGTTTGGGAAGTATACTGGCCAAATGGGAAAATTAAAAATAGAGGAAATGTAATAAACGGTGAAGAAGAAGTTTTGCAAATGGTGTCTAAAAAAATGAAAAACAACAATATAATTAAATTTTATAATAGAGCAAGATTTGGATTTCCATTTCTTGGTTCAATCTTCATCATTAGTAGTTTGTTAGGCTTTTTTGGATTAGGGAAAACATTTTCAAACGGTATTCCTGTTGATGGAATTAATAGAACTCTAATTTTGGTTCTCTACTTTGTTATTGGAGCAGTTTTTATTGTTTTGAGATTTACTATTATGAAAAATAAACTATGAATTAATTGAAATACTATGACAGTATGCACATCTACAAATGTTAAATAAATTAAAGGCAGACAGGGAAATCTTGAATGCCTTTATTATTTGGATGGAATCATATGAATAATGGGTATTGCAAATGGAATCTAAAAAAATGAAAAAAATATTGTTTTTAATCTCTGTAATTTTATTATTAGTATTCGTTTTTTTTCTCTTATATCAACCCTTTTTTGAAAAAAATATTACAGTTAAATTTTTCAATAATAAAAAGTTTGAAACTAAATGTAAGATTTTTAAATCAAATGATTTTTGTATAATTTATAACGATAAGAAAAATGATTTTTACATTATTAATTTAAAAAATAAGAGCATCATTCTTCCATATCAAATATCAGATTATTTTTTGTTTGATTCTATCCTATTATGGAGAAGAGACAGATTAGAAGGAGTAAATTTGGACTATGCACCTAAAACTGGTGAGCAAAAAATTATCTGGTCTAAATCAAAATTAGAATTCACTCATGGAATTAATCAAGCTGAAAAATATATAATTAATTTTTAGCTTCGTAGGGTGCATTTTATGCACATTTACAAGGTATTAATGGATTAAATAAAGACATGTGAAATCAAGACAACTTTTTATATAATGATATAAAACCTCCGGCGGCCCTCCCGGGAGGTAAACTTTTAAAAAGTTTAACAAATAGGTTTAAAAAATTAAGTATAACAATGACCTTAAGCCTTGTTTTTATAATACAATATTAAAACATGAAAATTTTTTAAAAATTGTGGAAATTTATTTATTTTATATGCTATGATTATTTTAAATCAGCTATAAATATAAAAAAATAAGAGTTTTTTAATGTCAGAAAAAAAAATATTTAAAAAGTGCTCAATGTGTTCTGCTGAATGGGACACTCGCGAAAGCTTCCTTAAAGATAGCTCTCTCAAAATAAATGGTTATGGAGCAGATTTTAAAATTTTAAAAAGGAGTTTGTTTTATTTTACACATTTGAAAGAGGGTTGCTACTCAACTCTCGTAATTAAAGCTGAAGAGTTTTTAGATCTTTTTTCAGGCGAGCAATACACAGAACAGAGAGCAGGCAAAGAAGAATGTCCGCTGTATTGTCTTGATGAAAGACAGCTTAGTAGATGTGACGCTCTCTGTGAATGTGCTTTTAATAGAGAAATAATTCATATAATAAAAAATAATTTCAGAAATTGTAACAACTGAGTTTTGTAAACCCTTGCAATATCTGTCAACTCCAGTGTTTTTAATTTTAAGTAGTTTTTCACTCAATCACTATTAAATATTATTTTATAAAGAGAAAAACGTTTCTGTTTGAGAGCTCCAATTTAAACCGTTATTTATTGCTTATGGAAACCTCTAATAACCTCCTATAAAACAAAAGGCTTTAGTTATGTTTGTTTTAATCGAACTGGCTCGTTATTTTTTCTCATGCAGAGATTTTATAGAACTAAAAGCTTTTATAATCTGAAGTTCAATTAAAATTCTAATTATCAGAGGTTTCCCTATATATAAATTCAAATAAAAACCCATGTGAATTATTAGGGCCGTTCCTAATCACGTTCTAATTTGACACGATTTATTCATTAATATATTATTTATAAAATAAGATCTTTCATATCCAAATTTCAATTGGGAATTAATTATTTTATGGAACAAATCTCTACCTTTTACAGGGCTACATCATTATTTAAAATCAAAAATTATTTATAAATATCTGAATCCAACAGATTTTATATTTGGTATGTTTCTTTGTTTAAAGTTTTAATTGTAAGGTTGAGGGGAAGGAAATGACTATCAGAATATTAGTTTTTATTTGTTTGGTAATGTGTGTAAGTATTAGCCAATGCTTTGCTGATAGCCTGAAAGTAGCAACATTGGATTACCCACCATTTCAATACAAAGTAAATGGGAAAGCAAAAGGTATTGCTGCAGATATTGTTAAAGAGGTATTTAACAGGATGAATCAACCTATAGAAATCAGGTTTTACCCATTTCCCCGTGCTATAAAATACATTGAGGAAGGTTTCTCAGATGTTATCTTCACCTTTTATTCTAATATAGAAAACCATGCCCTCCGGGTATGGTCAGAGTTCGGAGGCTTTGCCGTATGAACGACTCTATGTTACCCCTATATTGAATCGTCCCCACGATATCAATAAAAGGAGCAACACAATGAGTCGTTTTAAA
>JAAELO010000853.1 GCA_024226555.1 Desulfobacterales bacterium
CAACACAAGGGTTCAACTGAAATGCAAGGGCCTCCTCAAACAGGTGTGAAGAGAGAAGTAAAATTGAAAAAAAGTTTACAGAGTTTCCCCTGCGCCGGCATTTCCCCTTTTTTGGTTTCAGCGTTTTCCCTGTTTTTTAAAACAAGCAAAATCAACTGGTCATGCACCCAAATCATTTCGAACTTTTATCGTATTTGGATTGACATGGAGTGATGATATTTCACAATACATGCATCAAATTTCACACAAAGAATTTTTATCGGGTGGAAACATTTGTCGCTCAAATACGTGCGCATTGCCTTGTGAGATTTTTTCAATTTTTTGTGTCACGCATTTGAAGAGGCATACCGCACGCGCGTTGAGCAATAAATGATTATTATTAAATCAGAAAAACAGTGGGTACTATTTGAAATACCAAAGGAAAATTTTTGTCGAAATCGGAGCGCAGAAAAAAATTCCACACATTCGAGAACAAAACATGGAGGTTACATATGAAATCGATGAACTGGTTTGGGCCGTCAGATTTCAGATGCCAAGAAGAGAAAAATAAAAGAAATCAAAAGATGGCAGGTTTTTTGTTCGAAAAAATTATTCGCAAAAAAACAAAAAATACAAAATACAAAAAGCACAAAGAATCATATTTCGGGTGGGAATGCGAGAATGACACATTTTAATCATTGCAATGGAGAACCACTCTGGAATGCAAGGCATGGTCAGCGAGATAGGGGGTCGCACCCAGCTGTGTCGATTGTGCTCTTCTGTTCATGTAAAGTTTGTGTGATCGGTACAATTTGTTGGATTCACACACACGAAAATGTGTGATTTTTCAAGCTAAGATCTGTTCAAGTCGCAACTTCGCAACGCACTTTCATCAGCGCTCATTGTTTCCAGAAACTCCGAAAACAGTTTCGAATCCGTCG
>JAAELO010000854.1 GCA_024226555.1 Desulfobacterales bacterium
AAAAAACGACATTTAGACGCGAATGTCGAAATGCGACAATTAGCCGCGAACCCCCTGTACTACACTGACACAGAGATCACAAAATTCCAATTAACAGATTGCACCCTCACAAAGCACGCTCACAAAAAAAAGGGCACGCTCACAAAAAAAGGGGCACGCGCAATCCAAGAAGAAAACAGAACGAGAGAGACAAGCACACCGCAAGTAACACCGACAAAACAAAAACTCTTTCTCTCTCTCTTTTCAAATATCTCAAACAAACAAAATCACTCTTCTTTCTCTTTTATTTTTTCTTTTTCTAAAACAATTCCTCTTCAATTTTCATCATATTACAATCCCTTGCGAACGCCAATAGGCGTCTTTTTTCATCTCCTTTTCTTTTTTTTCCATAAACTGATCTCCCCACCCCCGAAAGGGACGTAGCGTCGAAGTCCCAAAAACAAGGGGTGCCTCGCAGGCATAGCCCCTTTAATTCCTTAAAATTCTCCCATCCAATTTTAAAATTGAACTCAGTTCTTATGGGCTGGGGTTACACCCTAACATACCCCGGTAAGTTATATTCATAAATCCTTCTTCGTTGTGTGGATACGCAAGTATCCATATTTTTTGTTATTCATCTTTCGGGTGGGAGGGGCAATAGATAAATCCCGCCCCCATAACCCATTTAAGTCATAACAAAAAAATCTTTCCAATAATTTCAGACCCAATACATAAAGCAATCATAAAATACATTAAAGATTTCATTCCGACCTGTGTTTTGGAGAGGAGGGGGTTGTGGGGGAAGGGAGGAGGGGAGGAGGAGGGGGGGGGGGGGGG
>JAAELO010000855.1 GCA_024226555.1 Desulfobacterales bacterium
AGGCTATGTTATTCGGGAAAATGCAAGAATCCAAGAAATACGCCGAAATTCCTTTGGAAGATATGACTCCCACACGAGTAGGAGCGGAGCCATTTCTGGAAGCACCCAAAAAAAAAGTGCTTCCCAGAGCCATTTTGGAGCAAATTTTTGAAAGCATTTGGTATATTTTTGCTTCCTTCTCAAAAAACCTAAAATTCAACTTTAAAGCAAAAACACAAAAAACAATGATTATTTTCATAGCACTTCGAAGCATTTTGCTTTTTTTTTGTGCCTTGGTAATGGAAAAAAAAATTTGAAGCATTTTTTTTTCCATTGAGTTTATGCCCTTTTCCAAAATCTTTGATTTAACTTCTGCGGCTGCTTCAAAAACAGCAAAATAAATCCAGCGAGGAAGCATGAATTTTTGGCATATGCTATCCAACGAGGTTCCCAGAGAATTTATGGGAAGCATGCTATAAACTTCCTTTTAATTTCGTGTCCACTGTTTCCCATAATTTCTCTGGGAACCTCGTCGGATAGCATATGCCAAAAATCCATGCTTCCTCGCTGGATTTATTTTGCTGTTTTTGAAGCAGCCGCAGAAGTTAAATCAAAGATTTTGGAAAAGGGCATAAACTCAATGGAAA
>JAAELO010000856.1 GCA_024226555.1 Desulfobacterales bacterium
ACAGACAGACTTAAAGAAGAGAAAGAACGTGGAATAACTATAGAACTTGGCTTTGCCTCTATAAATCTTCCCAGTGGACAACACTTAGGAATTATCGATGTTCCAGGCCACGAGAAATTTGTAAAAAATATGGTGGCTGGTGCAACTGGTATTGATATTGTTGCAATGGTAATTGCAGCAGATGAAGGTGTAATGCCCCAAACAAAAGAACATATGGAAATATGCTCTCTTTTGGGAATCAAGCACGGAGTAATCGCTTTAACAAAAACTGATATGGTTGATGATGAGTGGCTTGAACTGGTAACCGAAGATGTTAGAGAGTTTGTTCAGGGTACCTTTCTGGAAGATGCTGAAATCATACCAATTTCATCCACAAAAGGGATCGGTATTGATGAGTTTGGTAAATCCCTTGATGTTCTGTGCAATGAGATACCTAAGAGGGATCTATCCTCCCTGTTTCGTCTTCCTGTGGACAGAGTTTTTACAATGAAAGGTTTTGGAACTGTAATTACCGGATCTCTTATTTCCGGAAGTATAAATGTGGGTGATAACATAATGGTGTACCCCTCGAAGACAGAATCCAAAGTCAGGGGAATTCAGTTCCATGGTGAACCTGTTGAAACAGCCGGTACTGGTATGCGTACTGCAATTAATTTCCAGGGACTTGATAAGGAGCTTGTAAACAGGGGTGATATTGTTGCGACTGAAGGAGATTTAAAGCCTAGCTATTTAGTGGATGGAAGCATTAATTTTCTAAGCAGTAATCTAAAACCTGCAAAAACAAGATCAAAAGTTAGATTCCATATAGGAACAAGTGAGATAACCGGAAATCTTATTCTTTTGGACAGAGAAGAGTTAATGCCTGGAGATGATGCAGTTGTTCAGATCAGACTTGATACTCCTGTTTCATGCGTCAAAGATGATAAATTTGTTATCAGAAGTTACTCCCCGGTTCGGACTATTGCGGGCGGAAGTATAATTAATCCTATCCCTCCAAAGCATAAGAGATTCAGGGATAATGTGATAGATGGATTAAAGAAAATTGTATCCGGGGATTTAAAAGAAACTATTCTTTTCCATACTGGACAGGCTGGATATTCTCCCGTTTCATTTACCGACCTGAAACTGATGACAAATCTTACAGACAAAAAGTTAAATACGGAAATATCATCACACCTTTCAAAAAAGAGTATTATACAGGTTGATAAAGATAATAAACTTTATCTAAATGGTGAAGTTTTCAGAGAGTTAAGTGAAAAAATAATTAATTTCATTAAAATTTATCATGAACAGAACCCTTTGAAAGAGAGTATGAAAAAAGAGGAAGTCAAATCGAAACTCCCTGATATTCTGGGTTCAAAACTTTTCAATATGCTTATAACACAACTTCAGAAGGATGGTGTTATAGTTCATGAAGGTGATTTGGTTAGATTATCAACACATAAAGTCGCACTTCAGATTGATCAGGAAGAAGTTCGGGCAAATATCATAGATGAGTACAAAAAAACAATCCTGATGCCTCCATATTTTAAAGCATTTTGTGAGAAGTATGGTTATGACAATAATGCTGCAAAAGATGTTTTACATGTTCTCGTAAACGAAGGGATTATCGTTAGAATAAAAGATGATCTTTTCTATCACAATGAAAATGTCGAAGAATTGAAAGCAACCCTTTTAGCTTATCTGGAAAAGAATAATGAAATTACTACACCCCAATTTAAAGAGATGACTGGGGCTTCAAGAAAATATGTGATACCATTGATTGAATATTTTGATTCTATTAAATTTACAATTCGTGTTGGTGACTTGCGGCAATTAAGAAAACGTTCATAGGAGATAGTTATGCCGGAAAATTTTGAGATGAAAGGTTTTACATTCCACTCTGCAACCAGAATAATTGGAGGGCTGATTTTAGTTGCTCTAATCACCTATGGAGTTCACCATTGTTTCGAATTGTATCAAAAATACATAATGGTGGAGACTGCTGAAAATATAGATTCAAAAAAAAGAAAAGAGATAGATAAAAAATTTCCGGCAATAGTTCTTCCAAATGCTGTTAAACCAGGTTATTTGGGGCCAAAAGATGGTATTGAAAGATATCTTGGTGAAGATGAAAAAAAAGTTTCTATTAACAGGATTCTCCATGAGAAACTTTCTTTTACTAAGGCATTAACAGATCCAATAAATAATGAATTGAATGAAACCTTTTTTGGGTGGCAGACAAATGACCTTCTAAATCAGTACCTTTCCTTTATCTCAACTGATAATGACGAGAATTACCAGTTGGGTATTCTTGATGCAACAAGGCATTTTACTAAAATATTAAAAGAGAAACTTTCAAGAAGTAAAGAAAGATCTGAGTATAACAATGAACTTGTGAAAGCCTATGACTCATTTTCTGTAGATGAGACAAGATATATTGGCCCATCAGCAGAATATAAATACAATCAGGCAATTGAGGCCGTTAAGCGCTACAGTTTAAATGTTAAAAAAGGTGATGCTGATTTTCATATAACTTCTGAGAATCTTGCTGTAATAATTAATACTTCCATTTATCTTATTAATAAATGTGAACCTCTTCTAAAAACAGGCAAGGGTGAAAATGAAATAAGTTCGTTCCAGGCAGATAATAACTTCTATTTTTCACAGGGTGTAGCAAAAGTTATTTCACCTGTTTTAAAATCTATTGAAAGAGATTTTAGTGATGCACTTACTATTATTGGTGAAAGTAGTAATTTGATAAAAGCTTATGAACGCCTTGATTTAGCTCTGGATATGGACCCTTTTATGATAACAGAGGGAAGTCTGGATGGAATTTTAGCCAATCACAGATCAAATCTGGCAATTCAATTAAGCTATGCAAAACAATCGCTGAAAAAATTCTATAAAAGTGTTGAGAGAAAACTAATAATTGATGAAAAAAATGATACAGAGAAGAAAATTTCTGAAATTAAAGATGAAAAAATAATAGAAAAAAAAGCAATTGATGAAAAAGAGGTTTTAGAGAAAAAAGTTGATTAATACAAGGGAACCTCTAAATAATCAGAGGTTTTGATTGAAATTCAAAGTTTATAAACGTTTTATTTTTGTTATTCTGTGTTTCGCCTAAAGATCAGTTATTAGAGATTCCCTATAACCTTTGTATAAGATAGGTAAATGCAGGATAAGAAACCTGGTTTTTAATATCAAAAAAAGTGTCCAGTGACTTTACCCGATCCAGATTGTTTACCATTGGAGAGAAATAAACGCCTCCTTTATTCGTTTTTTCTTTAACGCTGTTGAGCATCTCAATAACTGAATTGTTATGATTTTCAGAAAAATCCTCACTTAGAAGAATGTTAGCTGTAATTTCTATATTCTCATAATTACGATTCACTTCCACCATCTTTTCAAAGACTTCCTTATTGAGGGATGGACTTAGAGGTTTTCCCAGTAAATCCAACGTTTCTTTATCAAAGGACTCAAGTCCAATATTAATATAAGTATGGTATGGAAGGTTGTTCAATCCTTCAAGAGTTTTAGTATCAGATCTTAGAAAAGATTCCACACTGCCAAAAAGAAACATGGCCGGTCTTACACTATGTTTTTCAAAACCAAATTCTTTATAAGACGCATTTGCTGCCATCTCAATTGTTTCAAACTCTGCAAACAAACCATCATGATTACCAAGAAATAATCCACTGTAATTAATTATGTTTTCTCCATAAAAGGATTTCAGAGCATCTATCTGTGTAGTAATTTTATCTTTTGAAAAGCTGTTAAACTTCTTTTTGGATTTTACATAGCAGAATTTACAATTGTATATACACCCCTCAGAGATCATAACCGGAACTACATCATAATTAACATGTCTGGCATCCGGAGGTAGAACTGAAATTCTTCCACCAGTAATTTCATGAAAATCTTTTGCATTTTGATGTAAAACATCCTCACCATTTTTAATGACACTTTTAATAAAATCTCTAATTTCTGGTTTCAGATCATCTGTATTAGTACCATAGAGGTTTGCATAAAGCTGTGACCATGCTGCAAGAGCCGCTGCCACAGCAGGATCAGTATATGGATTAAACTCAAAAATCTGATTACTCTGATAACTAAGGCATGGAAGATAGTATTCTCCAAAGAACTTTAAAACCTGTCTTTTTGCAACATTACCTGTTCTATAGTAAACCCAGTCATTGCCATCACTTCTTTTTAGCCAGTTATATGGATGGGGCCAGTTCATTCCCAAACCCCGAATCATTTTAATTTCACCTTTCAGGTTAAAATGAAATTCATAATCCCTTGTTCTTACTCCTGAGTAATGAATTTTTCTAATTGGGGAGTTAAGTTTTCTAAACGGGCTAACTTCAACACGATTTACAGTTATCGCCATTTCATTTACATAACAGGATAGAATTTTCATATTTAACTCCGAATTATTTGAGTTCAGTCTGATCTTTTTCATTTTAACTTAATCTATCTTAAAAATTGTGTCCAATGATATTATGTGATAAAAACTATCGAAACAGATGATAATAAGAATTTTAGTTTTTTTAGGCAAAAACTTTCATTTGTGGGATTATTCATATACAGAAAACTCTTTTTGTGTAATTCATTTTTCTGATGTCTTAAAATAATAACAGGGAAGTTCTAATAATTAGAGTTTTGATTGAAATACAAGGCTGAGAAAAAATTAGCCGATTCGTTTATAAAAACGCTTTTAATTATAAACATTACAACAGTTCTTTTTTTAGAAGATACTCTGTTGTTTTGTTTTTATTTCTTTTAAAACAACTTAAGTGGTTCGGTCAAAACAAACAGAACTAAAGCCTTTTGCTTTATAGGCTAGGCAGTTATTAGAGTTTCTCAACAGTCTTCTGGAGAATATATGAAATTTACCGAGATGTTTAAAACACTAATTACAGTTTTCCTGATCTCTTTTTGTGCAATAGTTGTAATGACAGGTTGCGGAAGCAAGTCAGTGTATAGAGATTCATACAGGCCTTCGCCAGTCATGTCTGAGATATCTGAACGAAGAGTGAAAAAAGATTATTCCTACAGAAAAAAATCAGAGAGAAAACCGAAATCTATAAAATCATCCGCAGAAATGGATGATTCATTAAATGAACCCCAGCCTCCCAAAACCTCAAGGATGATTCATTATAATGGATTTTTGAAACTAAGGGTTTCAAAACCCACTTCTGCGATCAACAAAGCTACTGCAATTATAAAATCCTATGGTGGACATGTTGAATATTTACGGGAGAGAACTGTTTCATTTAAAGTACCGGTTAAAAACTTCCAAAAAGCATATAAAAAATTAAAAACCCTGGGTGATGTTCTTAAAAAGACTATATCAGCTGAAGATATAACTGATGCATACTCAAATATGGATCTGAGGCTTAGGATCGCTGAGCAAACAAGAGACAGGTTTCTTGAGTTGCTAAAACGAACAAAGAATGAAAGAGAGAAGATAAGGCTGATTAAACAGATCCAAAGATTAAATGAACAGATTGAACGATTTAAGAATAAACTAAGATTACTATCTTCTCTGGCATCTTTTTCAAGAATCTCTCTTGTTGTAGTTCCAAGGGAGAATTTAGTAAAGAGGGCAGGAAGTAATGAAAAGGCTGGGTTTAAATGGATCCACAAACTTTCACCATTCACAAGGATAGTTGCAAGTAGCAGCTCATCTGTTTCCCACAATGTTCCTGAAGGTATGGTAAAGTTAAAGTTTAATTCAAGCAATTATTGGATAGCAGAGAGTCCTAATGGAGTAACATTTATAAGTTATTATAGAAGAAACAATCCGAAAAGTGATACTGATTATTGGGCTAATGCAATAAAATCAAGAATTGAATCTGAATTTTCCTCAGTAAAACTTAAGCGTATTGATAAGTATAAGATCTTAAGATTTACAAGTATTTCGGAAAAACCATATATCTATCTGGTTGGGCTAAAAGCTTCAGGAGGGAATATTTATATGTTTGAGATATACTTCCCGAATAAAGCATTGGAAAAAAGGTATTATAAATCTATTGCTGATTCAATTTCAGGAAAAAAAAGTAAAACTAAAAAGAAGGAGACAAAATGAGACTTGCCAGAACGAAAACTTTAATCTGTTTCCTTTTTATTATCATGTGTGTTTTTATATGTGGGACTTGCTATGCTAAATCAACAAGTTCCATTAAAACATCTGTTACAATTAAAGTCGGCGATAAAGAGAAAACAACATCAAATCTTATAAGGTACGCGGAAAGACTTGGTGGTTATTTCACACATCTTTCAGATGATAAAATCATTGTTAAAGTACCCTCAAAGAAAACTAATCTTTTTGTGAAAAGAGTTAAAAAAAGTGGTTTTGTCATTAGCAGGGGCTATGAAACCAAAGATTATACTTTCCAGATCAATCAAAAAAAAGCGAGCCTTAAAGCCAAGAAAAAGGTTTTAGGTCAATACATGGATGTCCTTAAAAATTCATCTGAGGGTAGTTTATTGTATGTAGAGAGAGAAGTTGTCAGTCTGGTTGCAGGTATTGAACAATTAGAAGGATCTATAAGATATATGGAGCACCTGCTTGATTTTTCACAGGTAACGGTATCTTTTCGTTTCAGAAACAGAGCTATTCCAAAATCAAAAAAATACTCATCGTTTCAGTGGTTAAATACTATGAACATGGCTGATCTAATAAGAGGTTTCAGATATGAATAAAGAAAATATATTAATATTAACAATATCCTTTTTTACGATTCTTCTATCTGGTTGTGAAAAGAAAAAAGTAGTAATAGATGAATTTCATCAGCCAGAAGGTTTTGCAGTTTATCAATCCAATTACCAAAATCGATCACCAAACAGGGCTATCAGTTCAGATGGCGTTGTATACAGGATCAGGAAGCAGAGAAATGATCCTGTTGCAAAACTATCTTTCTGGAAGGAAGCCTTAAAGAAGAGAATGATAGATACAGGTTATTTTTTTGTCAGAGAAAGCAATATCTCTACAGAAAAACAAAAAGGCTATCTTTTGGAATTAACGGCTCCTTACGGAGAGCAGGATTATTCATATATGATCGGTATTTTTGTAAAAGGGGATGAGATAGTAATTGCTGAAGCAACAGGAGAAATTCTTCGTTTTAAGAAGCACAGAAAACAAATTATAGCGGCTATAAAAAAAATTAAGTGATTTCTAACAATTTCCTTTGAAAGAATTGCTGGTTCGGGAAATAGATTATATCTATATTTAAGGAAAAAAATGAAACCTACACTTGATAATAAAAAAGAGTTTTCAGATGATTTGATCTTGCAGATCCCAATATGTCCTCATGGACAAAGAACCTGTAAATTGGAGGGCTGATGTTTAATAAACCAGTACAGGATATGAAAATAGTTGTTTTTGGTGCAGGAGCTGTTGGAGCAACAGTGGGTGGATGGCTTTCTGTTCATCATAAAAAACTTTATTTTTTTGATCATGATCCGGTTTCAAAAGCTTTGAAAGAAAATGGAATAACTCTTTACCATGGAGATGAACCTGAAAAAAAAAAGAAATATAAAGTTAATGTTATTGAGAATATAAATGAATTAAAAGATGCAGATATTATAATTTTAAGTGTAAAAAACTATAACCTTGATGAAGTTGCCCAATCAATTAAAGAAGTAGCAGGTGATAAACCATACATAATCTCTATGGCCAATGGTATTGAAAACCAAAAAATACTACCTAAGTATTTTTCCAAAGTTATTTATAGTGTTATTAGTTATAATGCATGGGTTGATGAACCAGGAGTTGTTGGTTATCAAACAAAAGGGAAACTGATTTTTGGAACACCTGATAATAGTTTACCGGAAGATATGAACACTCTTTCGGTTAATTTCAAAAGAGTTCTTGATATTGATATATCAGAAAATATTCTTGATGCTGTTCACACTAAAATAATTATCAATCTGACCAATGCGCTGACAACTTTGATAGGACATGGATTTAAACCTATCTCAGACTTTGATATCTTCCAGATACTTCTTCCAAATACTCTTTATGAAGGAGTAAAAGTTGTTAAGGCTGCAGGTTATAAAGAATGCACCATAGGAGAATACCCAAGTTGGTTATTGTTAACAATTGGCGCTAAGCTACCAAGATTTATGGCTCGTGGTATATTTAAGAAGAATGTGGCAAAAATGAAGATGTCCAGTATGACTCAGGATATTATCAAAATGGAAAACTCTGATTCTGAAATAGAATCACTAACAGGATATATAGTTGATTTAGCCAATAAATACGGAATAGCTGTTCCTTTCAACAAGGCTATTCTTGATCTTTGCAGGGAAAGATTTGCCAGAGAAAAGTTTAAGCCAATGGATGTTACTGAAGTATGGCATAAAGTTCAGCAAAATATTGATTTATAGGCTTTGGGTCCTGTTAATTGTAGAGATAAAAGTTATTTGTATCAAATTCTTAAAATCTAAAACCTCGTGAATACTACCTAATATTTACTTAATTCTTCCTTACTTAACTCTAAAAGTTTTGTATGCGATTCTATTGCGGATTTAATTTTAATCTCAAACTGTGCATGCTGTCTTTTTAGCTCTGCAATCTCATCATGTAGCTTGGCAAGCGTTTTATGTGCAGCACTTACAATATGCTCGGCACTAACTTCAGCTTTTGCAATTATAAGATCAGAAGATTTATTTGCATTATCTTTCATCTGATCTATAACTTTCTGAGAGTTTAACATAATTCTTTTAAATGTTTCCTCTCTGTTTTTATACTCC
>JAAELO010000857.1 GCA_024226555.1 Desulfobacterales bacterium
CAATTTTATTAGAGAAATCCCTCTAAAATTTGATCGGAACAAAAAAAATTGAACCTGAAATTCGCCGCGCTCGCTTTTTATTAAGAAATACCCTTAAAAATAAATCCCAACAAAAAATCATAGAGTCACCAAAAAATGAAATTCCCTCCAATTTTATATAAGAAATCCCTTTAAAAATGAATCGGAAGCAAAAAAAATCATTCCTAAAATTTGACCTCAAAAATACAAACGAGGAGCGTGAAGTTTGGGGTCAAAAATGAAAAAAGTCATCGTAGTAGGGTAATTTTGAAAATTGGTGCCCCCACCCCCCAACTTTTTCAAATTTTAAAACCATAAGGAATTTGTACGGAAATTATGACTATATGTATACATGTATATATATATACCTAAAGTATATACCATATTATTATCAAGAGATTTAAAGAACCAAAAATTGGGCCACCACCAAAATAAAAAAATGTCTCCGGGGTCAAGAGTGAGATCCTAATAAAATATAAGAGAATCAAATGGACCCCTAGCCCTAAAGCTTCGCTCTTA
>JAAELO010000858.1 GCA_024226555.1 Desulfobacterales bacterium
TCCCAATTTTGAATTCGAATGAGGCAAAATTTTGAGCACGCATGCACAATTGTTTTGCAAAACACTTCCAGTTAATATCTTATCGGCACTTCCAATGTACAACTCAATCATCTCACAGCATTTGCATAGAATTCTTTGCTTCCGAAATTCGAAAAGCGTCCTCAAGCATAGGTCATTTACACTAAAAAGTCTATCAAAAGAAAATGAAGCCGAATTTACCGGGCCTTTTAGTACGATGAAATATAGCATTTCATCCGCATGCATCTCCTTTCACATTCCTTGAATTTCCTCCTTCCGTACAACAATCAAACTATCATATAAAAGGACGCAATTTGCTCACATTCCTTCCGGACACACCTTTATTGATATATCGAATTTGTCTGTAATGCATGCAGATGAGGATATATATGGTGTGAGATCCAAAGTGCTTGAGTATTGGGGAATAGCAGCACATCCAGCAGGACGGAAAAAAGAAAAACACAGTCGGACATGGATCCTAAAGAAGAAAAATGAATTGTTTACCATTTGAATGAAATACTTTCACTTTAATCGCCAATAATTACTTATTTAGTTAAATTAATATCGGGGGTTTCAAAAAATCCTTTGGATAATTTCGATGTTTCGCAAAGTAATTGCAAATTGGATTTTTTTACTTGCGAAAGTGCGGAAATTTCTTATTTTATTTCGAAAATTTCTCGAAGAAATCTTTGAAGAAAATGCAGAGTAAAAATTGCAAGATTCACTCTTTTCTGACAACTTTTTTGTATTTTAGCATTCTTTTCAAAGATTTCTTCGATGAATTTTCGAAATAAAATGAGAAATCTCCGCAATTTCGCATGTAAAGAAATTCAATTTTCAATTGCTTTGCGAAACATCGAAATTATTCAAAGGATTTTTTGAAACCCACAATATCAATTTAACTAAATAAGTAATTATTGGTGATTAAATTGAAAGTATTTTATTCAAATGGCAAATAATTCATTTTTCTTCTTTATGATTCATGTCTGACTGTATTTTTCCTTTTTTCCATCTTGCTGGATGTGCTGCTATTCCCCAATACTAAAGCACTTTGGATCTCGCACCTCACGAACAAGTTTTAAAAAAAGACATTGTATGAAACTTAACTATTATTTCGTTTTCCACATGCATGATTTACCATATAAATGTCATGTGATGTGCCCTAAGTTTGTGTCGAGAAGATGTAGTTTAATCAGGATTCAATAAAGTGTTCAGCACAGGAACATGCAAGTAGACTCACCGACAATTCTGGGGTCTGGCCAAGGAATATGTTTGTCTGGAAGAAAAACTTGGGCGAAAAATACTTTCAGATAACATTTGGAAGGTGGAAATACATGAGAATTCCTGTTGGGAGGAAATGTGGTGTGAATTCAACACAAAGAGAAAGGGTTAAATGAGTGACAAAAATTGTTGTGGTTTTTGGCTTCTTTGAAAGGAATTAAAGGAGTGAGGGTAAGCGAGAAGGAATATTGGGACGAACGGTTGAAGGGGAGCGTCGCTATTTAAACGGGTGATGCATCACTCGCGTCACACAGCATCAACACATGGCGAAGGACACAGCTGCCGATATCACAAGACGATGAAGAGGTCTGAACAGGTGTACAGAGAAAAGCTTTGTTCAGCCACTCCACGTGTTCAGGAACAACAACATATTTGCTTTACAGTAAATGAGAAACATCTAAAAAAGTCAACTGTTTTTGCATTAGCTTCATTCAGGAAAGAAATTGATGTATGATGCTCGTATATTTGTCATAATCGTGTTTAGGGAGCATTCAAATTGCATAAAATCAAAGGAAAA
>JAAELO010000859.1 GCA_024226555.1 Desulfobacterales bacterium
ACAATCGAAAAATTCATCTATTATAAGTGTGCTTTTTCTTTTCATCCCTGGAATAGCACACGATCTAGAATAACATGGATATTTGACAATGTTGTGGCGCGAAATGTCTTGAGTGTTTCCAAATTTTGTGGCTCTATTCCAGGGGTGCAAAAAACAAGCAATCTCAAAATAGATCGATTTTTTTTAATTTAATTTCCAAAAATAAAATAAAATTAAAAAAAATTGTATTCCATTCGAATTTCAATTTGGTCATCGTGGAATACATTTGTGTAATATAGAATGTATTTGGCCAAACATGAGTTCAATCTGGCTTGAAATGTGAGATGGATTGGTCATCGTGAAGGAAAGTGGAGTCCTGGAAAACGATAGAAGTCATGGAATTTCACTTGAGAATCCTTTGAGAACAAGCAGAATACGGACATATAATCCTCGTCTGCGATATATTGGGAATAAAAAATAAAAAAACAGCACCTTTTATGCATGCAATAATTGTATTGTCTGGCCAGAAAATGTTTTGCCTGAGGAAATAGATTTTGGACAGGTATTCTGGGAGTAAAGAAATAATCCATGCTCGTAATACACTTTTGAAAGTATTTTTCGTATTTGAACGACACATTGCATGACTGCTCTCGAGATGCAATTTCTTCACGGAAAATGGACTTAAAGTGTGAATAAGAAGCTAGAGAAAAGGGCCGTACTGTCAGCGGTGTACGGCGGTCGGCGTTTCCCTTTTTTCGCGCAGCTGCACGTGACTCTCGTACCTTTCAGGCATTTATTCTGTTCTAGCAGTTGAGCATCTCTTTCTAAATAGGCTTTGTTTTTCTTAAAAAGTATTCCACACTTGAAAAATTGAGTTGTAGTCAGAATACAAAAACTTTTTTCGACTTTTATTTTTATGAAATATTTTGAAAAAAATCCTATTTCGAATTGAATTTTTTTCTTCATCTATGGAATACAACATGTATGTTCAAATTATCCTATTTGGAACAACGATACGAAAATGACGCGTAAAATACAACAATATATATCGATACTCACATTTCTAATTTCAACATTCATTTATTGGCAATTTCATATTTGAGAAGAGATATGAATAGAGAAATGTGAAATAGGAAAAGCAAATATACTACTTCCTATTTGAGAATGAAAAAGAAGTAAACAAGCATAGAATTGAGGATATGAAAGTGATGAGAAAAAATCATAACTTTCGGAGTGATGAATTCGAAAAGGAATACGTAAAGTACAACATGAAATGGAGAGGGGTGAAAGTGTATGCACAATTGAGCCTATGAATTCTTTAGGTAATACATGGAATTGAGATGCTCGAAAATGAAGA
>JAAELO010000860.1 GCA_024226555.1 Desulfobacterales bacterium
TGCGTATTTGATTTTCCGATTGTGACGTCCCTTGTTTTTGTAGCTGAAGTTGCAAATAATTCAGTAAAGTAAACGAAATGTAACATAGTGGTATATGTCCCAAGATGCGACGTTCTGTCCAATGAAACATTGGACGGGTTTCCAAAAAAGTCTTGAAAGTTCTGAATGAATGTTCAATTTTGTAAAGCTGTTTGTAAGCTGTTAGAACATCAGCAACCGATAATTCTCGATTGTTAGTAGCGATTGTCATTAAACCATCAAAACGCTCGCTTCGTTTTATTTTTTCGTTGTCTAATGAATACTGACTTTTTTCATCTTTTTTTAAGTAAAAGTTTTTGGCTTTCTTCTCAAGTGATGACGGATTGGAAATAAATAATTTTGCCCGCTCAATTTTCTCATCCCGCTCTGCTTTGTCTTTAGATGCTCTTTTTGTACTGTATGTGCTTATAAGACGTTTAGCTTTATATCCAGTAACATAATATTGTATTTCAATCTCTTTTCCGTCTGTAATATCTGTTACTTTAAGTTTTTTGTATTTTGATAAATCAAGTATTTCGTTTTGAATACCACGTGACATACTACGTAATCGCTCTCCGAAAATATATTCATAATCTGATTCTTGGACTTCTTTTATATTATATTTATTCATCATACCGGTATCGGCTACACATATTACTTTATCTATCTGATATTTCTTTTTTAGACGATCTAAAGCATCGGTAAAAGTATGTCCTTCATATTGCTTTCCTCGATATACTTCATATCCTACAGGTTGCTTGTTCTGGTCGATTAACATACCAAAAATAATAATAGTTTTCCCTATTTTCCCGTCTTTGCCGAAACCTTTCTCGCGAAATCCGTCTTCAATAGAACTGTTGAAATAAAAACTGGTTACATCATAAAAAACTACATCAAGTTTCTGATTGAACAAATTGCGACCCTTGTTATAAATAA
>JAAELO010000861.1 GCA_024226555.1 Desulfobacterales bacterium
CTCACCAAATCCCCAACCAATTCCCCTACGTAAAGTCCACCAAATCCCCAACTAATTCCCCTACGTATAGTCCACCAAATCCCCAACCAATTCGACAGCGAGTAGTCCCACCAATTCCCCAACCAATTCCCCTACGTATAGTCCACCAATTCCCCAACCAATTCCCCAACCAATTCCCCAGCTTATTTTAAAGAAGAAAAGTAAAAGAAAAAAAGAGGAGCGAGTCTCCTTTCGCTCTCTCTCTCTCCCTCTCTCCAACCACTTCCCCAACGGATAGCCTCACCAAATCCCCAACCAATTCCCCTACGTAAAGTCCACCAAATCCCCAACTAATTCCCCTACGTATAGTCCACCCAATCCCCAACCAATTCGACAGCGAGTAGTCCCACCAATTCCCCAACATCGGACGCTACTCATGTAGCACAAGAGCCTAAATCTATTTGATCGCCGAATCCTCAAAAAAAAACAAAGAAAAAAAATACAATAAAAAAAGAAGAAATAACATC
>JAAELO010000862.1 GCA_024226555.1 Desulfobacterales bacterium
AATGTTATGGTAATTGAGTTTTATCAGTTGTCTTTAATTTTTTATAAATTTGTGTTTAGATAAGTTGATAAATGCTACCCTCGATAGTCTTGACATATTAAAAAATCACAACGATAGAGGCATTTGTCAATATGCCATGGACGTCCCCTATCTTCCAGTAGCGAACCCAGTTTATTTTATATAAAATTTTCATTCTCGTCACTGTATACATCCATATCCAGCATAATAATATTTAAAAAAAAATCAAGTATATGTCAATATGCCACGGATGTCCTTAATCGCTTTACTAATCGTTTTGTAAAAGAGAAGGAGTGGTTTGAAACAACCACTCCTTAATCATTCTATACCTTCTTGTTTTAACCATTTTTTCCACTCCTTAATATTGTATCCAAAATCTTTTCCAGTTTCTTGTTTTAATAATTCGTATGCTTTCTCTTGAGTTAGAAAGTCTCGTTTTCTTTCTGGGCCGATTTTTTGTTCAAGGTTCAATAACAAACCTTCGAAGAATGAATACTTACTCATTTTATAAATTTCCTCCAACCTTTAATATATTTTGTGCTAGCACCAATTTGTTGTGGTGTTAACTCTGTTGTTCTTTTTAGTTTTTTTATTGATAATTTTTCTGCAATTACTTCATCAAAAGCATATCCATTTGATCCAAATGGCTTACTCATAAAAAAATCTTCATAAGCCATGTTGAAATTACCCTTATATTTATAATCTAATGTATGTTTCCACTTTTTGGCATGTGTTACTTCATGCAGAACATCTGTCATTTGGCCAGCTCTTGATTTATTGAATGTATTAGAGCCAATATTTAGGACTCGCTTTCCTTCAATAAGATCAAACCATGATGAACCTTGACTATATGTTATATCATCAACATACCTATAAACTTTAGTATTTGTAAGAGCTGCTGTTTCGGTTACCAAATTTAAGGCTCGTTCA
This sequence comes from Desulfobacterales bacterium, assembly GCA_024226555.1. Taxonomy (GTDB): domain Bacteria; phylum Desulfobacterota; class Desulfobacteria; order Desulfobacterales; family JAAELO01; genus JAAELO01. Next base: position 949 of record JAAELO010000862.1, read on the forward strand.
GATCTAGTTCCATGACCAAATGCAAAAGGCTCGCCAGAAAATTTAGCGCTTTTTAATGAAAGAGAGTATATTATACCCCTAAGCTTATCCATCATGCCAGATATATCATCAGATGAGATTTTTTTACTACTTCGCCTCAGATCATGATCAGTAACCAACTCCCAGGCTTCTTTATATAATGTATTATCAGCCTTCACCAGCTTTTTTTTATTTTTTATTAAAAACTTCTTCAACTTAATCGGCGTTGAAGCCATCATCAATACAGCATTCTTTCCACGGCCTTTGTAAAAGAGGGTATGTTCTTCTCCATTTGCAAGCCTGAATCGTTTTCTAATCTGCCACCAGTTCTTTACTTTCTTAGCAGATTTACCTGAAAAAGACCCTGCCTTGTTCCAAAGACGTTTTCCCTTCTCTGCAACCCATCCAATAGCAGATTTCACTGCCTTGTCAACTGGTTTTCTCATTTTGCCAACAACTTCCCGGATTTTACCTGACAATCCCTTCAACCCGATAAACCTTGAAAAAAAAGAGAGTAAAAGCGGTACAGAACCTGCCAATGCAGAAGTAATTAGTTTTGATGCTTTACCCACTCTTCCAGCAACAATCTCTCCAAGCGATTTGAAAACCGAACCTGTAACTGCTGCCATCTGTTGACTGCTTTCAATAAGGAACATCACAAGGTTATAGATGGATGTTACTGCTCCAACAATAGCCCCGGCTGGATTGAGCATTATAAATATTTTCTTTACAGCACTTGCAATAATTGTATTTCTAAGCCATGGAACCAGACCGCTGAACAGAAGTTCTTTAACATTGCCAAGGCTTCCTTTTGCCTTTTCCCATAAGGCTGCTGGACCTTTTGTTGCCAGGTTTCTTACAACATCAAATGATTTTTCGAGAAACGCCATGATCTGCTCGCCTTTTTTTCCAAGGCGCTTGACCATTTGGGTACGAATCGAGGTGTAAGTAATGTTTAACAGTTGAACTACAATGGAAAAGATTCCGGAAAGGTTGAACTTCTCTGGCAAAGCAAAACCCGATTTTGCAAGAGTTCCAAAAAGCCAGAACATAAGGCCTTTTCTTAAAAACTGCTTAATATTTCCAGTGAATGCTCCAAACCCACCTTTCATAGCAGTTCCGAGATTTTTGAAAAAACCAACAGGATCTCTAAAAATCTTTTCTGTGGCTTGCCCTGCAAGAGATAAAACGGACATAATCTTCTCAACTGGAGCGCCAATCATTTTTAAAACACCTTTAAATGATAACTCAGCAACTTTTGAACCAAATGATTTTGCAATACCTATAAGCTTACGAGCCGGAGCTACCAGCACATCGATAAACTTACCGGAGTACTTAAACACTGTCCAAAAAGAAACCTTTTCCCACAAAGAGCTTAACTGCCCGATAATTGCTTTTCCTGATATGCTTGCTTCACCAATACGAACCTTCAACCACTTTAAAACGGAAGTAATTGTTCCAGCCTCTTCAAGCTGCTTTAAAATGAAAGTCCCTCCGGGAATAACTGAAAGAAAAGCGCTAATTATCGCCCGAGCAGTTCGGGAAACCCGTTTACCTGTAATGGGACTTTTACCGAGAATCGTACACAATAGAAGATAACCAGGAATGTTCATCGCATAACCCTCTATCTTCTCTTTCAGGAATGAAGAACCTTCCTCTTTCCCTTCTTCCTTTTTTACTTCAGTATCACTTTCTTTAACTGCTGCTACAGGCGAATTATTTTTTGTAACATGGTTCATTTGTCCTGTAGCAGTATTTTCTGTTTCTCTCTGCTTCTCATTCAATGCAGGATATCCTGCTTTTTTCCGCATCTTAATCAGCCAG
>JAAELO010000863.1 GCA_024226555.1 Desulfobacterales bacterium
CAGCACAAAAGCATAAGCTTGGTTTCTTTAATGTCAGTTCTAACAAAGTTGAGATATTGGTTCCTGATGATAAGGGTTGTTTTGAAGAAATGAAATAGATCAAATCCGGCTAATGAACAGGACTTATGAAAAAAATAATAGAAGAACTCAGGGAGATTTGGGATAGCGAAGAAAATGCTTTAAGATGTGGTGGAACATACTCCTCGCACAATTTAAGAAAAGCTATAGAGTTAGGCAAAGAGATTGAAAATTATAAGAAACATCCACAGTATGAAAAAGCACTGGCTCATATAGATATAATTACAGAAGTGTGGAGAAAGGCTTTAAAAAACCATAACTCCAATGAACTTAAGTTTATAGAATACGATGTTAACACAGGTTTGCCAATTCAAGATAATACATCGTCTTAAGGGAATCTCTAATAATTAGAATTTTTGATAAAATACAGATTATAAAAGCGTTTAGTTTTATAAAATCTCTGCATGACCAAAAATAACGAACCGGTTCGTTTCTAAAAATGGTTTTACTTTAGAGATTTCCAACAGTTTTTTATTTCGAATAACGCTGTAGTTCAGTCAAAGAGCAGTTATTAGAAATTCCCCATATATTGTAGTTGCGGAAAGGTGTTTTTTAGTTTCGTAATAACCTGTTGAATGGGGGCAAAATATGCTTAAATACTTTTGCTCCCATAATTTTCAAAGAAAACAGCAACTATTAGAAAGGGTTTAAATATTTCCATATATCATTTGTAACATCACCAATTGCTTTTAACCCCTTTTCAATTTCATTAACTCCGAATTTGGCATATTTCATGGCAGAGGTTATGGCATCTTTGCCAAGTTTGCATGTTACCTTTAAAACTTTTGCAACTTCATTGGCTCCGTAACCAATATATTTCAATCCCAAAGTGATCTCATCCGGGTTGAATCCCGCGTACATCATTCCCGTTGCTATGTCATCGGGTCCAAAACCCGCATAGTGAAGAGCTTTGGAAATATCATTCCCGGTAGATTTGTATGCTTTCTCCAGCCCTTTTGTTATATGCTCCACACTATAGATTGCACTACGCATATCTTTTGCAGCATCATTCAGAACATAACCCACCTTTTTTAGTATCGAGGCTGTTTCCCCGGCGGCTTTCTTAAAACCTACTTTCAGATCATAGGCAACATTTTCAACTCCATGAATAATTCCTTTTTCAACCCATTTTGCCCATGTTTCCGCATCTCCTGTTAAATCTTTAAATATCTGTGCGGCATCAGCAACAATTACACTCTCAATTTTTTTTATTACATCATACAGCTTTGAAATATTACTTTTAATAGTATATCCAGGGATTTTAAAGCTTTCTCCTTCAAAGTTAAAAGTTCCCCATGCATTTAATTCAATTTGATTGTTATTTGTTGTGATAGTAAGCGTCGCTTCAACATCAGTTTTCAGTTTGATTGAATGAACACTTGTTGGTATCAGACTCGAAAAGGACGAAGGAGCCAAAGTGGACGATAGTATTAACGGAATAGTCATGTCGATCCCAAAAGTAAAATCTCCCGTGAAATTTTGATAGTCTTTGAGGCAACATTTCATTTTTGAGGAGATAATGGAGCCAAAATCCAAATCAAAAAATATCCCTTTTTTGCTGATTTCAGCATAAATTGAATTGCTGAAATCAAGAAAATCCAGCCTGGCACCAAGTGTGAAATACGGGGACCCTGAAGTGGTGACTTTAATTTCCGGTCCTCCGGCAGCTATTATTTGCTTAGTCGTGGCATTTTCAACGGCTTTCTTTTCCTTCGCAGTTTTGGGTACATAGTTATTTTTTATTGGATTGCCATCGGAATCAATTTTAATCGTTACCCCGTTCCCATCTCCGGTGAGAGAAAACAGGTCTCCTCCAATTGAAAATGGTGACATCGTCACTGTTCCATGGACGCCACTCTTAAGATTCATTTCCAATGAGCCATAGAATTGCAGACCAAACAGGTCCATGTAAGCACTTAATCTGTAGGCTATCTGGGATAGCGAGCCATCCGGCAAAACAATGGGTTCCATTGGATTTTGAACCCACAGGACAGAAAGATCGCTAAAGCTAACCGGTATATCGATTGTAGTGGGTAAATTAAGTAATAACTCAAAAATTTCAGTTAAATCGAGTTTAGGGATGTAGAATGAAATATATACCGGATCAGGAATATCATCAACAATATTACATACGACAGTTAAAGTATCATCGTCTAATGTTACTGAATGTTTTTTGTCTTTCCCTATTTTAAATTTTGTAGTTACCCCTAAATCAAAACCCGGTGGTTTGAAAAATACTCCCATAGCCAAGCCAAGGTTATCTATCTGAATACTTTGACTGTTTTTGTCGGATGACTCAAAAGGTAGTGTAAACAGGGCGTTGTTGTCCCCATTGAGTACCACTCCTATTTGTGCTTCTAAATTGTCGATAGTAAATGAAACTGATGCATCAAATGTTGGACCACCAAAAAGGGTAAAAGGTATTGTCGTTTTAATCTTGAAAAGCACAAAACTGAATGCCGCGTTAATTGACAGCATTACTTCGGAATCATCAAGTGTTAAATAGTTGTTGTCGCCTAACGGAATCTTTATCTCTCCTGCATCTATTTTAAGTTCAATTGTCCCGGCTCCTAAATTGGCACCAACATCCACTTCAAGGGTAAACTCATAGATTGTAGAAGAAAGAATATCCAGTACATTATCCAGGACTCCCTCATCAAAAGAAACCCTGGTAATATCCAGTTTGCCGTTGATTACCGTTTCTCCACCGGAAGAGGAGAAAAAGTAATCATAAACCACTACGTCGGGTACGCTATCCGGCCAGTCAATTCCATGGTTTTTACATAAAGCAGCGAGGCTATAAGTTTTATCAAAACCTGTTTTATAAGGTTGTGCAATGATATTATTCCCGTCTTGCGTTCCAACTAAAAACAGCCCATAATTGCCGGCCTGATCAACATCTGTAAGATCAATAACAGTGCCTGTCAAGCTGGTACCACTGGTATCTGTGGCTCCATCTGAAGTAACCATATTCCTGGAAAACGAGAGCGGTACAGCATCCTTATAGGATCGCCCGCCGCCAGTTTCAAACCCATTAAACTCTTTAAGGGTTATTTCACCGTTGGTGCTGAGCGTAATGAGTGATGGTTCTACCGAAGGATTATCACTGGCGTATACATCGAGCGTGTAGTCACTTTCCTGTGCCCATGCCCGTGTATCATTTTGAGCCCAGAAATTAACTGCAGTAAAAGTGGCATAATTGAAGTTGCAGCCATTATCTGCAAGATATTCATCAATCTGTGTTTCCATTTCAGTGACATTGGGCGTACTGCTGATAATGTTATTAACGGCTGAGGGCATTTTACCTGAAGGGTTCGCAATATAGGCTTTACAAAAAGCAAATGCGTCTTGTGAATCCTTTAAATTATCGTCTGATATGGTAACATCTGTAAGGGAGAAAAGTTGAATTGCCGTATTAAGCAATGGCATGCCATCGGTTTTGTTTACGAAATACAAATTCTCAAAAGTTTCTGCTGGTGTATATGTCTCTTTTGAAGATGCCGCTACTTCTCCCACTTTTACATAATCCGGGTAAACATCAGAAGCAGAGGGAGAAACCCTGAATGTATAAATTTCCAACGCTTTAGAGCTGGTATTATCTATGTTGACTTTGTATTGTGCCATGATTTTAATTGTCCTCACTTCATCCATTAGTTGTTTTATTAAGGATACGAAAATATACAAATATCAGAAAAACCTCTGGCTCTGTTGGAGTACAAATGGTGAAAAACTCAACAAACAGAGGTGCGTGCAAAAACAAATACTGATGTTTGTAGAATGTGAACTTTCCAGACCCTTAGCCTTTATTAAAATTAAGGTACGTCTTGATTCTATTCAGAAGGTCCCACTTCAGCCCCACTGTCTCCAGTCTCTACCTCATCTGCTTTGATAGTTTTCCCGTTAGTCTTTACATCTTCGATAGTCCTGGAATTGATGTTGGTATTATTTGTAATATCTGTATTTACAGCCCTTGCAACGGAATAGCTCAAATCATTTATGGTTGAATTAATTTTCGATAAATTAATATTAACTGATGAATTGGAGAAAAGATTTTCAATTTCTGCAGAAGCGTCTGAGTCTGTCACATCCACTGAATTTGCTTTACTCTCACAAGTCTGCAAATCACCTCCGGCATTTTGTAAATTTTCCAACTGCTCGGTCGTCATATTATTGCTGTATTTTGCAGTGTCTACCATCAACTCATGGGCACTTGAAATATCGTTATCCAATTGTTCAAGCTCTATGGTATTTACAGCCGAAGTTAAACTGTCCGTCATATAGCCTGTATTGGCGGGCACATCAATTTCAAGCACATCATCGGTGAGGTTATAATCTTCGCTTGTATTGCGAGTTTTACTTTGAAATTTTTCATAACATGAAACCTGATCTTCGGCAGCTTCATTTGCAGCATCGTTCTCTTCATCTTTAGTCGCAACCTCGCTTCCCTTTTTAGCAAATAGCGATAGCAGACCTTTGTAACCATAGAGCAGTACGCTGATGGCTAATTTCCCCATGACCAGAACTGATATAATCTGACTCGTTGTTCCTAAATTTTTCCAATAGCTGGCAATGGATTTTTCAGCACTGGTGGCGGAATCGGTCATAATAAAATCAGATGCAACTGCAGAACAACTTTCATATCCATCAATCGCTCCCGTCAGTACCGCAATAATTGTATTAAAATCCTTATTATTGCTTGTGTAGGAATTTTTTTCGATAAAGCTCCCAGCTATATAAATGCGAGTACCTGCTTCATCATAGAAATACCCATCAGTGTAAATAATATTTACACTTTTCAAAATATCTACATCAAATTTACTTGTATCCTCAGGATTTTTCGCCGGGTAGTAGGTTATATTATACCCACCATTTAAAGTATCTGTTGCTATGCAATCTTTAATAAGATCCATTCGGCCAACAAACGCTGTTGTTCCTGATTTATTTCCGTAAAAATAAAAGTATTGTTCGTCCTGGTAGTTGGCATATTTGTAAGGGACAGTATTGAAATAAGATTGAACAGAAGTGATGGTGTACAAATCTACATGCTTGTAATCATCAAACTGTGAGGTCACCTGCTTTATTGATTTATTCAGGCTGTTCACAGATGCAGTCCCTGAAGAACCGGCAGAAGTATCAGTCGATTCATCGTTGGATATTGCATTGTAATAATCCGTTGCAGCTTTAGATGACGGGTTAGCTGCAATAATTTGAAGGAAATTCTCCGTTTGTTGCATCGCTGTGACGTCTGTATCGTAGACCGTCATCATTTTTTCTCGTGCTATTTTAGAGTTGGTACCGTTACTATTGGTATAAAACTTTCTACTCCAGTTCCATCCAAATAAATTGAGTGCCGCGGTGTTTAACACCGGAAAAAACCAATTGTCACTATTTCTAAAAAATACTGTATTATACAGTGACATTATTTTACTGTTTCCGCTTAAATCAGTGAAGGTTTTATCTAATTTGACCCTGGCCGAAACTGTGGTTGGCAGTGCATTGGCATCATAATTATCTGGTTTTGTTTCCGGGTAACTGACCCTGGTGGTACTTGCCTCTATAAAAGTAGAACCATCTATTAGCGTCATGACCTGATAGTTATGACTGAAACCATTGCCTCTGTTATTGTCTTCTGAAGAATAAGCAATCGCCAACATAACTTCCACGCCACTTTCATTCAGTATTGAAAATATATCACCGTCCGTGATGCTATCGGATGAATCAGTTAAACTATCATTCTGGGTGGGATTCATTTTCATGTTCCTCATTTTTTATGTTCTAAAGTTATTGATCTTTAAAAATTGTATTTGAGAACTATTATATATCTTCGATATACCATATGTTTGTAGTTACTTTGTATGCAGCGAGCCAGTCCCGGTTGCAAAAGTCGAGGATGCCCGACTCCAATGTATCAATGGCGAAGCTGTAGCAAACTCAGCCGCAAGTCATCGATAACACTGGAGATGGGGTCTCGACTTTACCGTCAAGGTAAATAAAATGGCCGAAACAGGCATTTTCTTTACCATACCGCCTTTTATACTGAATAACTCAATTAAACCTTTCATTAACCGGCTGTGTTTACGCTTAATTTGTGCTTTTTACGCCATGTTTATTATGCAGTTGATTCGATCATATCTCTAAAGTGAGAGGCATAACTGTTTTAAGGTACCTCATCTAAATCCTCAAATTCATCTTTAGATTGATTTTCATTGTTAGTTCCAGTAAGATTAACCGTGTCAAAACAAGTAAGACAATAATCTACAGCAGATAGGTTGGAAGATGCATTATCTTCAATATATGTCTGGAGTTGTTCTGTTACATCCTCATTCGCTATTTTTGCCGAAGCCGTCATAAGTGAATTTCCATTATCAATTGTAGATACCAGCAGAGCGTCCGGAGAGCTCGAAATTAGTTCAATTTCTGTGTTTTCATCATTACTATTACCAGGATCGGACATGTTCTCTTTTACTGTTTTCACGTTAAGCAAATAGTCTACAGTATTCTTTCGACCCATCGATAACTCCTCTGAACTAGAGGTGTTAAATGTGTTTTGGTTTTTTGCAGCACTTCCTGCTTCTTGCAAAGCAATTTGAGTATCCATATCTAAGGCGGGACTATATTGGACCGTCTCCATTACGATATTCTCCAAAACCTCTGATGAGTTGTTGTTTACGTTGTTTTGTGCATCTGCCTGACTGATTCCCCATGTCCAGCCTCTGCTGGCTATATTCCCAAACAGATCTCCAAAGGTCGAAACAACAGTATATTCAGGAGCTCCACCGAATTCCTCAATATATTCGGTTTCGGAGATTGCATCGTCATTATTTGCTCTCCGTCTTTGGTTGTATTGATTGTATTTGTATCGCCATACTGATCGGCTTATGAGTGTAGATATATTATTGATATTGCCAATAGTAACCAAGGCGATGCCACCAACAGCAGTGAATCCTGAAATCCAGATCATTGGTTCCAGAGCATGAAACTCCTCGATCATTTCCTTCTCATCTTCATCTGTCGTGTCTGTAGTGTCTGTCGTGTTTGTGGTGTTTGTAGTGTTTGTAGCATCGCTGAAGCTGCTGTAATCCAATGCACTGCCTGAGCAATTGATACCATCAACAGATCCCCATGAGTACTTGGCAAAGGTGTTATTGCTGTATAGAAAACTTCCCTGGAGTGCAATTTTATTGTCAGTGTCTGAAAACAGACCAATGCTGTATTCGAGTGTGGTTCCTGTCGCAGCAGATAGATCAGCAGGATCAGCATCAGCTCCATAATAGGTCATTGAAATGCCAAAAAGCCCATCGTTTTTGGTGATTTCAATTCCAGTAGCACTGTCAGCTACCTTTGTTAATAAGTAACCTTGCTCGCTGCCATCTTCATCACTTAGTGAATAAATTAATGAGGAAGAAAGATCGTTTGGTAACCAGGCAATAGCGAAATTATAAAAATAACTTTGGGCAGTCAATATTTCCCATGGGGTCGTGTAAAGATAGTCCGTTACTCCGGAATCTGTTAAGACTCCTGTGACAGCTGAATAGTAGTCATCGATATATTGGTCAATATTAGCGTCTGTGCCGATGTAGTTTGACTCCTTTTCAGCGGTCGAATAATTGGCATATACAGTATACAGTGCTTTATTGTAACTTACTGCCAGATTTCCAAATGGCATCGCCAATATGGATTGCATGAATTTCAATGCGCCTGCCATGCCCTTTAGATCAGAGGAGCTTATGGTGATATCACTGTAACTGTAGGTAGTGGTTGAAGTAGTAGCATCGGTACTGGTATCAGCAACTGCGAGATTGAAAGCAACCGGTTTGTAAGTGGTTGCATCTGCGATTATGATACTGAATGAATCTCCTTCACTGTTTCCTGATAGAGTACTATCTTCCGAATCGTACAAAGTAAACGTTAGAGAATCTCCAGCTTTCAGTTTTGATGCTTTATCACCATTTTTATCAGTACCTGCTGCAATCCTCAGCTCTGGATAGTAACCTACAATACTATAATCATAATATAGACTTTGCAGATCGGTGTTTGATGTGAGGTTACCGGCTCTTTTGTCCGTAGATTCCAGAGGAACCAGTACAACATAGTCTTCGGTCAGGCCATCGCTGGAAATTTTAATAGTGTTACTTGACATATTTGTTCTCCTTATGAATTTGAATTAATATTCGGTCGCTTCGAAAGTCATATCACTGTCGAAATCAGCATTTTCGTCAGTAGAGTTGTTAATCTCGTTTTCAATCAACGTTGATGTGCTCTGAATTTCGGTGTAGTTGCTAAAGGCTTGCTCCCTGATGATTTGAGAAGAATTGTAGCTTTGTGTACTGACTGTTTCTGCAACGCTTTTTAATTGTGTAGACAGGTCGGATAAAGTTTTTATTGCATCGGACGTTCTTACATCAACATCCTCCAAAGAGCCCTTGATGTCTTTTAATGATGTTGAGGCTGATTCTAATTCGTTAGTCAAATTAGTCTGGGCGAGCTCCATAATGCTTGCTTCAGCCGTTTCTATTTGATTTTGCATTGAGTTTGCGTAATATTGATTAGTAATACTTTGCCCAAGTGTGGCAAGGTCGGAAGAAAAAACATCCAGGTCACCATCAACAGTTATCTTGTTCCAGTCAACCGCATCATCATTTCCTGTTTTACTTTCATACTTTTGGGTACCTTCAATGGCTTTGTCTACATCTCTTCCTGCATTTTCCTGGTTTTCAATTTTTTTCTTCATCGAATCATTAATTGATTTTTTCCAGGCTTTTAGCCCTCTTAAAGGTGGATACTCCCACATCCATTTTGTCGGAAGAGCTTTTATTAAAATTCCAACGACAGCAGTACTAACAAAAAAGCCGGTAATAAGTTTTGTTAATAATGACATTTTATCCCATTCTTCACCAACGTCCTCTGTATCTGAACTTGACGGGTCCTCTTTTTTACTGTCCGTTGCAACTGCAGATGCACTGGAAAAACCATGTATCGAGCCGGAAAGGCATGGCACTATGGTTGTATAATCCGCCTCATCCGGGTTTGTTTTAGTCAGACTCTTAAGGATAAAACCACCTTTTACATATACGATTGAACCTGAATCATCGTAGAAATAACTATCCTTATAAGTGATATCGATACCATTTGAAGTATCGATATCATATTTACTGGGATCGGTAGGTGATGTCGATGAATAGAAAGTTATAGTGTAGCCACCGTTTTTTGCGCTGGTTGAAATGGTATCGCCTTTAACAAAATCCATTCTCCCGACAAAAACGCTACTGGAGTTGGAGGTGGAATAAAAATAATAATACTGAACATCCGATTGGGAGGCGAAGACGTATGGCACAGTGTCAAAGTATGATTGCATTGTGACAACTGAATCCTGGGTCACATATTTGTAGCTGTCATATTGTGCTGTAACTGCAGCAACCGCGTCATTCATGTCATCAATATATGATGAATTTGAAATAGCATCATAATAATCTGACGCCATTTTTGAAGTAGGGTTTGCGGTAACTGATTGCAGGAAGTTTTTGGTTTGCGTCATTCTGGTCACATCAGTGTCATAAATAGTCAATACCTTTTCTCTTGGTGCATCGTAATCATTCAAGCCGTCAGAGTCTAAATAGTATTCCCGGTGCCATGCCCAGTTATCTCCAACGTTATTCAGGGATTCATTCAGGACTGGAAGAAACCAGTTTTCACTATTCTGGAAACATACCATGTCGATTACAGTTTTATCCTCTGTTTCTCCTGAATCTGTATCAACATAAGTATCAGTTATTTCAATTTGATCAGAAACGGTGGTGGGTAAATTGCTAATGTAGTCACTGTCAGTTGGTTCCGATTCAGGGTAATCAAGTACGGATGATTCAGGTGCGATAGTACTGGAGCCGCTTAGCAACTCTCTTAGTGCATAATTACTCTCGAGTCCGTTGCCTGCACCTGCTTCATCTGTTGACAATGGCGAAGTGATATATACTTCCACTCCACTTGCGTTAAATATCGATACTATGTTGTTGGTTGTTGTATCAGTTTCGTCGCTCATAATGAATGTCTCCTCAAATTAATGGTTTAAGTGTGGTTAACCACAAGATTAATGCGATTTCAACGTCCCGTATAAATTATAATTAAAACAAATTTCGAGCATAATTTTTTTAGTTATATCAGGTATTTACTATTCGTATATCTGTTATATATACAGTTAATAGAATAAAGTTTGAACATCAGGTGCTACTTATAAAGGATTTTTTTGAAAATTGCAATACCTGCGATAGCTTATAATTCACCGCCTAAATTAATATCCCTGTAAATATAAAGGTAAATTTTGCGACCATATATATTAACATAATATTAATATTTCCATATATCTGTAAGTACAACTTAATATTTAATCAAATTTGTTTTGAGACTTATTTGTTTTAAGCTTTTTAGAAGTAAATATTACTTTGAAAGTAAACAATGGTGCGGCCCGAATTGTACATTGTTTTCATGTACAATTACAACTGTTTGGATAATGTTGTTATAAATATTAATTTTTTCTTATAGGGAACCTCTAATAATTAAAATTTTGGATGAAATACAGCGTTTATAAAAAGCTTTTTGTTTTATAAAATCTCTGTATTTCAAAAATAACGAGCCGATTTTATTACAGTTATTTTTTGGAACAATTCAGAAAATTGTGTTCTCTCACCCTTAAAATCCTTCAAAGAGTTTCCCGACAGTATGTCCCATGTGGCAGCTTCAGCAATGCCTACTATCAAATTGCTCCGTGCTCATGTTGAAAAAATTAAGGAAGCGAAGGAAAATATTATCAGAACATTTAATGGGAAAAAAGGACCTTTAGACGCAGGGGGCGATTTTTCCTTTATTCTTTACCCGCTGCCGAAAATTGCATTATGCTATATTTTCTATGAAGCAGATGAAGATTTCCCTGCTTCTGTAAGATGCCTGTATTCAAATAACGCAAATCAATTTATGCCGGTATCCGGACTCGCAGATATAGGCGAATACACATCCAAACAAATTTTAAAATTAATCGATCATTGATAAAAGCTTCGTAGGTTATTGCTAAATATATGAGTATCAGCGATCCTGTTCATTTTCTGTTAGTTTGTGGAGTGCTATCTGAATTGATCACCACACTTTTGACAGTATTTTGGATTCCAGGATTTACCTAAGTATCTGTTGCATAAAGGGCATTTCCAGTTAAATAAAGAAAATATAAAATAAGAAATAATAACCGAAATTGAAATACCCAGGATTAAGTTTTGTGACAAACCGAACAGACCAGCTGAGTTCTCCGGCATAATTAAGCTGATTACAGCAATTATCATTGGAATAGTAGCAATCATTTGGTTTCTACGTAGCTTTTTAAATTCTAAAAAAACGTCCTCTTTTGATTTGAGTAATTCCAAAAAGTATCCCCTTAAATTATTAGCTTAAAACTATTATTATTGTGAAAAAAAGATCAATATCATCGAATATTTACAATTTTAAAAAAAAGAAATCACTTAGCATTTATAGGAATCTGTGTAAATAATTGTTTTTTCAAAACAATAAATAACATGGCTTTTCAGACGTTTTTATTAGTATTACAAAATAATATAGACTTTATAGAGGTATTGGATAAGAATTATTATTACCATAATAATAAATATATTTGGTCATGCAGTCCGTAGGTTGTATAGAGCCTAAAGCGAAATCCAACACCCTCAATTTTGTAACCCGAGTTTGTTGGATTTTGCCCTCAATCCTAAAAATTTGATCTAATTACAAAAGCATAAAAAAATAAAACGTATTTTTTATTTAGTAATACTCAAAAAACCTCAGCTGGTTGTCATTCCAGAACGCTACAAGAAACTTGTTTTTTGGAGTGTATCAGGAATCCACAGGTTTTTCACTATGCTCTTCATCTTTTATAATACTCAAATACCCAGACCCACTTTTATCTTTAAAATAATCATACGCCTTATTTCCAAGAGTCGACTCAGCTCTGAGTGCTGCAATCCTAGCTAATTTAATGTTAATGTAATAAACAAGAGTTGGGTCATCCCGTCTACCAATAGCAGGTTCTTTAATGATTATGTATTCGTGAAATCCCTTATGACCATCAATCAAATCTTCTATCCATTTTATGATTGTTCTTGGAGTGGTCAATATAAAAAGACACTCGATTAAGTATTTTTTTTATAAATATCACGCAGCCAGATACATTTTAAATTCACTCTCATTTTCATATCCATTAGGAGATTGGTATCCAATTGAAGAATGAAGTCTA
>JAAELO010000864.1 GCA_024226555.1 Desulfobacterales bacterium
TGCATGAGTGGGACGAGCCTGCAACACAAGGTAAAGTCCTCTATCCATTATAAACTCTGTCCGTATACTCGGCACCCACGTACTGAAAGACATGTGTTTACCCCGGCTATTACTTCTTCTTTAATAAACTTGTGATATTTGATAAGGCGTCCTTGATACTTTGACTATCAATTTTAGACCTCTCTAATTCAACTGTGCTTTCCCCTTTTTTTAATATAAAATTTCGCTCTATTGCAGAAAGCGAACTTATTACTTGTCCTATTTGCGACGTGTCGTTTACTATCAAGGCAGATTCCAATGCAATTATGTGAGAATCTAGATTTGTAATTTCATTTTGAAAATATTTTATTTCATCGAGACTTTTCCTGTAAAGTTTAAGAAAAAAGAAAGAAAAAACTTCTATAAAAATGACGACAGAAAATCTCGGAACATAATGCCAAAGAAAGGCATTCAAATCTCCGCTGTATATGTTTGACGTTAATACAATAAAAGCAAGTAGGCCAATTGCAAAAATGGTTGTAAGAGTACCAATAACCAGATTTAAATTGGCTCTTCTAGAAAGTGCATCGACTTCGCCTATAAGCCTTTTTTTAGTCTGATGATAAATTGATCGAAGCTCTGATATCTGTGAACTGCTTATCCGTAATTTCGAAACGTTTTTTTTGATTTCTTCAAAAATTTCAGAAGCGACATTTTCATTTATTTGATTCTTTATAGACTGAACTATGTCGCCCAAATCATTTGGATCAAGACCTATTTGAGTCTGTGGCTTATTAATTAGAAATTCTTCAAATATACCTTTAAGTTTGACAATATCTTCTTCAATATTAACCCTTGATATATCATGCCGCATAGCTTCAATAGATTGAAGAAGGGGAGATGTACCATTTTCTTCTGGTTTTCCTTTAAGGTAAAAAAGGAACGATTGTCCAGCTCCTAGGAATGCCAATATAAGACCTGAAATACCTGCATATAAACTTAGTTTTTCTGAGACAACATTATCGACTCTTATTTGCATACTAAAGAGAACAAGACTTATCCCTAAAATCACCGTAATTAGAGCAGGGAATAGCCTAATGAGGGATGAGGATCGAACAGGGCTTTCTGCATTTTTTGTATTACTTTGTTCGGTATTCATAAATATATTGCCTTTTATCTAATTAGTGCCTGAACGTTAATACTAAACGTATTGAAATAAAAACGGATACTCGCATAAAATAAAACGAAGATTTTTCAGAATAATGCATTTTATACTTGCATCAATGACTCATTATGATAGTTATATATTTGAAATAATAACCAATAACATTTTCCACCCACAAAGTAGAAAATCAAAAAAGAGTCAAAACTAAAAAATCTTCGTGGAGATAATCTATGCGAAAAATCATCGATTTGCAAATGGAATTCTGGAAAAAAGATATTACCGGCATTAAATTTGATATTAAATCCAGGGATGAAATTCCTAAACTATTGATAGGTCTTCAATACATTTATGGTGAACCTGAAATTCGTGGACAGGTTTTCAATATTTTAAAAGAAATAGTACCGAAAAAAAGTAGGGAAGCCGGAAGACCTGGCATGGACCTGTGGAAGATACTTGTTTTAGGCACCTTGCGATTAAACTGTAATTGGGACTTCGACAAAGTGCATGAAATAGCAAATAATCACATCAGAGTACGCCAGATGCTGGGACACGAGGAAACAGACGTTAGTTCCAACTATGCGCTTCAAACCATAAGAGATAATATAGCTTTGTTAACACTCCATATCCTGGATAAGATTAATCAAATTGTCGTCAAAGTAGGCCACAGTATTATATCACCTAAAAACGAGATTGAATTAAATGGTAGCTGCGATTCATTCGTTGTTGAAACTGATATTCATTATCCAACAGACATCAATGTACTGTACGATGCCATCAGGAAAATGATAAGCCTTATTGCCATTATTTGTTCAGAGATCGGAATTACTGAGTGGCGGCAAAGTCATCATAACATAATGAAAGTAAAACGTTTGCTTAGAAATATTCAAAAGTTAAAACGCTCCACATCTAAAAACGAAGCGAAAAAAGCAGAAAGAGACAGATTTATCGCTACCAAACATGAAGATTATATCGGTGTTTGCCAGGGTTTTATTCTAAAGGCCCAAGAGACCATAAGTGTTTTGCGAGAGCTTAAGTTTGTATCACCAACCCAAGAATTTAGACTGAGTAGAGTTGAAGCATTTATTCATCACGCCGAACGCCAAATTAACCAGACGTATAGAAGAGTAATTTTAGATGAGAAAATACCGCATGAAGAAAAAGTATTTTCAATATTTGAACCGCATACCGAATGGATCAGCAAAGGTAAAGCAGGAGTATCGCAAGAGCTGGGTTTAAAGGTTTGCGTGTTAAAAGATCAATATGGTTTCATACTTCACCACCAAGTCATGGAGCAACAAACAGACGATAAAGTAGCTGTCTCCATGGCACAAGAGACGAAGAAGCGATTCGAAAATATATCTGGATGCAGTTTTGATAAAGGGTTTTATAGCCCTGACAACAGAGAGAAATTAAGAAGCATATTGGATAATGTTGTTTTACCAAAAAAAGGACGGTTATCCGAAAAAGACAAACAAATAGAGTACTCTGAGGAATTTATTAAATCCAGGCGTAAGCATTCAGCTGTCGAATCGTCAATAAACGCCTTGGAAAATCATGGACTGGATCGTTGTCGTGACCATGGTCTTCATGGTTTTAAGCGCTATGTTGGCTTAGCCGTCTTAGCGCGAAATATAGAGATACTGGGGAATCTTATTCTGCAAAAAAAGCAGAAGCAAGAAAACTGTCGCAAAGCGGCTTAAACAAAACTTCTACCACCAGAAAATAGAAACCACGAGGAGTGGTGCGTGCAAAATATTGAATTTATGTAACATATTACGTTATAATGTGCTATGTTAAGAACTTTGTTATGGAAGTGGCAAAAATTTTCCGAACGATCGATCGAAATTGTCCGAAAATTTTGAGTTTCCGTTCAGGCACTAAATAGTTAGTAATGACCCTTTCCCTGTTCCACATGTGAATTTTATAATCGAAGATACTTACTCTATCCAGCACGGGAATTAAAGTGACCACCTACTATATTTGAATTTTTTCATATTTTATTGCAGCACAACAAATATTATTAACGTGCAGCTATTTTTTGTACCATTTTTATATTTTTGCAATAATATATAAAAAATATTGTAATATTCAACAAAATTATAAAAATTCTATATTGATTATAATTACTGATATTTAAGCTAAATATCAGAAAATATTTTGCAGATCTCGTGCTATTTTTCATGACAATTATCATACTTCGCTAGCTGCACGTTAATTTTGAGTTTTTTTTATCAGGTAATATTTATCCGCCGCATAAAGTGTTGATAAATTCAGCAGATCACAAGCAATCCATTTCAATCGATGCCTGTGATTAGTTGTTTTTTAGCAGGTGATGCTTTTGAAGGCAGAGGTATAGATCATATGTTATAAACTATCCACCTGATTTCTAAAGATAAGTTGTTTTTACATTTCTAATCTGCAATCTGATAGCAAATTAATTTTTGTGCACCCAAAGGCTTTCAATTGCTTATTCAGATAGTTTTTTAGCTTCCTTGATCCTCTCCATCACATTTTCCTGTACTAGTTCCAGTATCATTCCGTTTCCGGTTTCAAAATAAGCCATCACAGGAACGCCGACCTGTTCAAAATATGTTATGAGTTCAAGACCGAGTCCTTTTGCATTGCCAATTTCTTTTTTCAGGTCCTTTACATCAAAAGCCAAATGCTGTATGCCCTGCCCTTTTGATTTTAAAAATTCCGTATGCAGGCTTTCTCCGTTTACAATTTCTATCAATTCAATCCTAATTGGCTTTATCCCGGCAAAAGCGATTTGCATTTTATATGATGTTTTTTTACCCCTGACATTCACATTGTCCAGTTGATACTCATGAATATCACTGAATTTCAGGTTTAAAACTTTGGAATAAAATGAAATGGATTTTTCAATATCTTTGACAACAATGCCGATATGATCAAATTTGTAGTCTTCTGGATGATTTAAATGCAATGGAACTGTTAAAGTATTAATTGATAATACACTATTAAGATTTTGATTATTTGAAATATTTAAATCAACACCTGATGATGCAACGGCTTGAGATATAGATACACAGAGTACTAATATTGTAATATATAAAAAACTTTTAGATTTTATTAACATGATTATATTCCTTGAATAAATTATTTTAAGTTTAATTGGTTTCGTTTGTTAAATTGGGGAATTCCCCACAACAAATCAAACCAATAAAACAAATTAAACACTTCTTATTCCACTTTCTCCCATGTCAAATGCGCTGTTTGCATTTTATTATGTATAGGCAGTGGGGGCGTACTCAGAATCAACCGTTCCCCTTCAAATTTCAAAAACCGCTTTTGATCAATTCCTGTCCAGTTTGGAAACTGACATACTTCAATATGATGAATCACGCTGGATTCTTCTTCATTCAGATCATATTTTCCAGCGCAACAGAAAAATGTATTGTATGCAGCAACAATTTCTTCAGTTTTTCCTTCCCTGAGATCATCTGTTGAATGTTTTGGACGGTCCCCATGCATGTTTGCCACAGTAAAATGACCACCCTCAGTATAAATCAGATACCCCACAGGATGCATCCCGTCCGGATATGAAACATCTCCATCGTCGCTTCTAAGTTCTGAAATGATAAACTTCCATGCCCCTAATACTTTCTTCTTTAATTCGCTCATTAATTTTTACCTTATTTATTATTTTGGTTGATTATCCACCTGGCAGTGAATATGGAAAAACTGAAATTGGCCAAAATGTTCTTTAGTGTTTTTAAAATTACTACCCCAATACGCTGGAAAATTGCAACCCTATTTCAAATCATGAATAATATTATTCTTTGAACGGATGGAAAGTATTTCATTAAATAGTTTGAGTAAAATTCATATAGTATAGAAAATTTATTATGAATATTCTCAAATCGCTTTATCATTAAATAAACCACAACAATTATCACTTGACATAGATTAGGGTATGTAATACATATTCATAAAATTTTCAATTTTAGACGGTAAGATAGAACTATTTGGTATATAAAGAAATAACTTATTATGTGATACATACTTATATTGAATGCTTACCTGTTATTCTTTTTTGTGACGTCTTCGAATAAGAATCAACAAATTTATACTGAATAAACAGCATAAGAATTGTTGAAAATAATGTTTAAAAATTGGATGCAAACGAATAGAAAATATTTAAAGCGGAGGTCATAAATTTCAGATAGATATTAAGTTTTTCCAATATGACACAGGGAATAAACTTCTTGACAAATCCAATAAATTCGGTATTAAATGCTCTTTTTTTATTTGTAA
>JAAELO010000865.1 GCA_024226555.1 Desulfobacterales bacterium
GGAAGAATGCAATTTTAGTTCCCCGCCCCGTCAAAAAGAAAAAAAGACAAAAGTCGCGGAAATCCGCGCACAATTTTCAAATGAGAAGATTAGATGAATTGATGATAGGGGGATTAGTTAGGGCATATCCCCAGCCCTATTAATGACTGTTCAACTTATTGAAATATGGGAATGAAAAGGGGGAATGCCCATCGGCACCCCTATCGCGTTTTTTTCTGCGCCTCTCCCCTTTTCGGGAAGAGTGCGTTTTAAAAGACAAAACTTAGGAAGGAATGAAAATTTAAAGGGGAAATAAATAAAAGAAGACGCTATGCGTCCGTATCTTAGTATTAAAATTAGTATGGAAATGTAGGAATAGTGAAGGATTGAAAAATGAAGAAAAAGAGAAAATGGGAAAGAAAAAGAGATGTTTTGATTTTTTGTTTGTTTTTGTGTTGGTCTGAAGAGAAATTAATAAGGAAGAGAGAGAGAGAGAGACAGAGAAAGAGACGAGAAAGAGAGCAGTTGCTTGTGTTGTGTTTGTTTTGCTTTTTGTTTTGCTTTTTCTTTTGTTTTTTTTCTTTGCATGTTGCGCGCGCTTTTTTTTTGTGTCATGTGTGGAGGGTACCTTGTTGAGGGTACTTCTTTTTTTGATCTATAAACATGTGGAATGCATCAACAATTAATACGAACTCACTTTCAGTCCGTCCCTAGTTCAAGTGGCTTGCCTTTACAATCATCAACCGCGCTCAAAAAAGAAGTACCCTCAACCAGCTACCCTCGACACATGACACAAAAAAAAAGCGCACGCAACATGCAAAGAAAAAAAAACAAAAGAAAAAGCTAAACAAAAAGCAAAACAAACACAACACAAGCAACTGCTCTCTTTCTCGTCTCTTTCTCTGTCTCTCTCTCTCTTCCTTATTTCTCTTCAGACCAACACAAATTA
>JAAELO010000866.1 GCA_024226555.1 Desulfobacterales bacterium
AGGTTGGATGGATAGATGATGATGGATTACGGGGGTCAAGGCTTATAGAAGTGGCGGTTATCCCCCGGCCGCCTTTAGATTAATACGACCAATTAATATGGAAAATAAAAGAAAAAGAGAAAAAAATTGCCGCGATGGCGGCCGAAACGGTTTCTTTTTTAAAATGGGGACGCCCCCCGAAACAGAGCGCTGCACCTTTTGAAAAGGTGCCAACGTGCAAAGAGATGTTTGTTATTTGTAAATGGAATGTAAATTAATTGAAGCGGTCTTTCCGGCCGAAAACGGAATTAAATAACATTTTGCGGGACCGTACTCGGGAAGGGACCGTACAGTACATCCCACAAAATGGGGTACTAAATGCACTGAAATTAAACCATTCCGATATTCAAAGTTTCAAATGTGCTTTACCACATCAGTCCACCTAGCTTGCGAGTGTCGAGAGTACTTTCATCCGTTTGTTGGATGTACTGTACGGTCCCCTCCCGAGTACGGTCCCGCAAAATATTATATAATTCCGTTTTCGGCCG
Organism: Desulfobacterales bacterium; assembly: GCA_024226555.1. GTDB lineage: Bacteria > Desulfobacterota > Desulfobacteria > Desulfobacterales > JAAELO01 > JAAELO01. The sequence goes on from JAAELO010000866.1 coordinate 528, forward strand.
GAAAGACCGTTTCAATTAATTTAAATTCCCTTTACAAATAACAAACATCTCTCTCCACGTTAGCACCTTTTCAAAAGGTGCAGCGCTCTCTTTCGGGGGCCGTCCCCATTTCTAAAAAAAACTGTTTCGACCGCCATCGCGGCAATTTTTATCTCTTTTTCTTTTATTTTCCATATTAATTGGTCGTATTAATCTAAAGGCGGCCGGGGGATA
>JAAELO010000867.1 GCA_024226555.1 Desulfobacterales bacterium
AAGGCAGAATTGACAATATTTCGTTAGACCAGATGTTTTAGTTGAGGTCTGGAAGGCAGAATTATTAATATTTCATTAGTCCAGATGCAAAAGTTGAGCTCTGGAAGGCAGAATTGACAATATTTCGTTAGACCAGACGCAAAAGTTGAGGTCTGGAAGGCAGAATTGTTAATATTTCATTAGACCAGATGCAAAAGTTGAGGTCTGGAAGGCGGAATTGATAATATTTCGTTAGACCATATGCAAAAGTTGAGGTCTGGAATGCAGAATTGTTAATATTCCGTTAGACCAGAGACGATTTCGTTGATTCTGGAAGAGGAGAGTGTCGACCTCGGATTTCGGGTTTTGAGCGAGTGAAAAATCCCTTATAGTTACTGTTGTGAAAAGCTATCATTTTGGTGATTTTTTGGACGCGGCAAGGGGGGGACCCTTGTCGGAGCCCGAAAGCTTTAGAAACCTGTGTTTTTTTAAGGGACGGGTATGGAAGGAAGCAAATTGTTAATATTTCGTTAGACCAGA
>JAAELO010000868.1 GCA_024226555.1 Desulfobacterales bacterium
TACTGTAGATAGAATTTCTCTAACTTCAGAAAGAAAGACACCTAGCAGGATAGGAATCAATCTTATAATTGAAAAATGTAACTATATTTAAGGTGTTTTCTAAGAGTAAAACATTGCAAAAAATTCTTTTTTACACAATGTCTTGCTTTCAATTTAAAGGAGAATAAAAATTTTACCTATTTTTATTGATAACATTTGGAATACTTTTCGTACACAGTTCGTTTGTCGCAAGATGTAAACCTGACGGGCGCTTCATTCAATTTAAACTTGTAGTTTTAGTTGAAAAAAGGATTTCCAGTTCTTATGTAAAATAAAGCTATAATTTTACTTGCGATTTGTCTAGAAAACGAATACTTCCTTATTCTTGATCGAATCACAATCGAATTTACTCCAGCCTACTCTACTACCGTTCCGTCCTGACGCACAGCATTGTCAGCTTCTTTGCCAAATTTTACAAAAATATCAGCTTCTTATGGCCGCTACAGGCCTCAAAAATAGCCAAAAGTTTTCTTCTTGGTCATCTGCTTTTAATTTTGTTCCAAGAAGTGACAAAGATTGTGGTTCTAGTGCGATTTAGTTGCCAAAACATATTCCATTTCGCACTGCTCGCATTTGCCCTTCCTCATCCACACAAACACTTTACGTCACTCGACCCAGGCCTTTGGGACACTTTTTTGGAGGGAAATTCGATCTAGAAACCCCGATTACTAAAAAACTAAGGATTTTTCAGACTTTTCGTTTCCATTTTCGTTATCAGCATACTCAAATTGGTCAGAATCATGGAAAAAAATTTTGGCGTCATAACCACTTTAAACGAAACAGAGAATAGAGGAGAAGGAGATTTTAGATTTTTACCTAACTTATTCAAACCGTTTTGAGGCCTTGATATACTCTAGCGTTGCTGTAAGAATCTTTGCA
>JAAELO010000869.1 GCA_024226555.1 Desulfobacterales bacterium
AAATATCGCATTGTAAAAATAATCGATTTTAGCAAAGGATACCCTACTGTAAAAGCTATGAAATATTATGATCATACTGTAAATTATATAGCATTTAATAAAGGTGTTGTTGTATATCATTTTGAGAGCAAAAAGCTTGAAATTTTAGATACAGAACTTAAACCATTAAAACACCCCCTCAAAGATATATATGATAATTATCTATATAATCCTGCTAAAAATATCTACAATGTCTATGGTATCAAAAATATTATTATACATCCAACACTACCCTTTGCAGTTTTTACTGTTTATGAAGGGGCGAAATCTTATCAATGGATAGTCACATGGGGGGGGGGGGTAAAAATATTTAAACTCTTTGATGCTTCGTTTTCTTACAATTTTTTCTCACCAGATGGTAAATGGTTTGTTAATGTTCTGCGCTGTTATATTGGTGATAAAAAAGTATATAGACAACTAATGATGAGGGTAGACGAAAAAGAATTACCATACTATTTAGGAAAACCAATAGAGATGAAAAAACCTGGTGCTGAACATAAAACAGGTAACTTTGCCTGGACTTCAAATCCAATGAATTTAACAACAAATACTACCGGTAAATATTTTAATTGGAAATTGAGCTATTCAGAAATTAAAGGTGGAGATTGGAGAACTGTTGTTCCTGTCAAAATTAAATATAATGGTGTCTTTGGAGAGATTGAAAAGTAATTGTATTATTTGAAATAAAGATTCTGAAATTATAAAAAATGAGAAAATTCTATTCTAAAATAATTTGTATGGTTTTACTCCTCCTACCTGTTTGCACGAATCAAGCGGTAGGAGAAGAACAAATAAAATTGAAACCGATCTATCAAGTCCAAAAAAACGATAAAATCCCATATATAGAACCTAAGCTTTATCCCTTTCCATTTGATGAAAGTGGTATATCAAATTTTCCTGTGCCTGTGGATAATGCTGTTGGTACTGCCAGTCTTAACAATGCAATTACTTTTGTTTATTTTGAAGGAAATAAACTAAGGTTCGAAACAAGGGCTAAAGACTTTGTTTCAGATAACGAACGTGGTGACCTTAATTATATGCCTCTTTTTTCAAAAGATAAGATGGGCTATGCACAAACAAGATTACTAAGGTTGTTAGATCTTAAGACTAATAAAATAACCACCTACCCTTTATCCGGTTTTATTCATGATCAAATTTTACATTTCTCTGAACTAGATCCTTCTAAAAATCTATGTATGGTTCGTTTACTAAGAGATATCAGGAAAAGATATCGTATTGTAAAAATAATCGATTTCAGTAAAGGATATCCTGTAGTAAAAGCTGAAAAGTTTTTTGATCATGCCGTAAATTTTATAGCATTTAAAGATGGCGTTATTATATACAATCATGATGCTAAAAAACTCGAGATTCTGGATACAGAGCTAAAACCTTTAAAACATCCCTTAAAAGATATATATGATAATTATCTATATAACCCAGCAAAAAATATTTATAATCTAAAAGAGATTAAAGATATTACAATACATCCAACATTACCTTTTGCTGTTATAAATGATGAAAGAGATGATGATGAATTATGGGTTGTTTCGTGGGGTGGAGGGGTCGTAAGGATTTTCAAACTAATTTCTAATTATGGTGTTAATTATCAATTTTTTTCACCAGATGGGAAATGGTTTATTATAGCATTATTATATAAAGGTAAAATATATAAACAATTAATGATGAGGGTAGACGATAAAGAATTGCCATACTATTTAGGAAAACCTATAGAGATGAAAAAACCTGGAGCTGAACATAAAACAGGGAATTTTGCATGGACTTCAAATCCAATGAATTTAACAACAAATACTACTGGTAAATATTTCAATTGGAAACTTAGTTATTCAGAAATAAAGGGTGGAGATTGGCGAACTGTTGTTCCTGTGAAAATAAAGTATAAAGGTGTTTTTGGAGAGATTGAAAAGTAATTGTATTATTTGAAATAAAGATTCTGAAATTAAAAAAATGAGAAAACTCTATTCTAAAATAATTTGTATAATTTTACTCCTCCTACCTGTATACTCGAATCAAGCAGTAGGGGGAGAACAAACAAAATTGAAACCAATCTATAATGTCAGTATAAACGATAAAACCCCATATATTGAACCCCAATTATATCCTTTCCCAACTTTTCCTTTTAAGGCAAAAGCAATATCGAATTTCCCTGTTCCTATAGACAACGCTGTGGGTACAATTAGCCTGAATAATGCAATAACTTTTGTACATTTTGAAGGTGATAAACTAAGGTTTGAAACAAGAGCAAAAGATTTCGTTGCTAATAACAGGCGTGGTGATCTTAACTATATGCCTTTATTCTCAAAAGATAAGATGGGTTATACACAAACAAGACTTTTAAGGCTTTTAGATCTTAAGACAAATGGAGTTACAACATATCCACTGTCCGGTAATATGGATGAACAGATTGTACATTTTTCTGAAATTGATCCTTCCAAAAATTTGTGTATGGTTCGTTTATCCAGAAGTGTGAGAAGTACAGAATATAATATTATACGTATAATTGACTTTAGCAAAGGATACCCTGGAATTAAGGCAGAAAAAAGTTTTGACCATATGGTAAACTTTATAGCCTTTAAAGGTGGAGTTGTTATATACCATTATGAAAGTAAAAAATTAGAGATTTTAGATACAAACTTAAAACCAATAAAACATCCCCTGAAAGATATATATGATAAATATCTCTATAATTTAGCTAAAAATATATACCTATTTAAAGAAATAACAAATATTACAATACACCCAACACTACCATTTGCAGTTATAAATCTTGATGAAGGAAGAGAAAGATATCAATGGGTAGTTTCCTGGGGAGGAAGGGTAAAGGTTTTCAAATTATTAGAATCATCTATATATGACAATTTCTTTTCACCAAATGGTAAATGGTTTGTAAATGTTTTATATGATATGAAAAACAATACATATAAACAATTAATGATGCGGGTTGATGATAAGGAATTGCCTTACTATTTAGGAAAACCAATAGAGATGAAAAGACCTGGGGAAGAAGATGATACAGCAAACTTTGCCTGGACCTCGAATCCAATGCATTTAACTGCAAATGGAGATGGTAAATACTTTAAATGGAACCTGAGTTATTCTCAAATTAAGGGTGGAGACTGGAGAACTGTTGTTCCTGTCAAAATTAAATATAATGGTGTCTTTGGAGAGATTGAAAAATAATTGTATTATTTGAAATAAAGATTCTGAAATTATAAAAAATGAGAAAATTCTATTCTAAAATAATTTGTATGGTTTTACTCCTCCTATCTGTTTGCTCAAATCAAGCAGTTGGGGGAGAACAAATAAAATTGAAACCTATTTATCAAATACAAAAAACAGATAAAATTCCATATATTGAACCAAAACTTTTCCCTTTCCCATTTGATGAAAGTGGTATATCAAATTTTCCTGTGCCTGTGGATAATGCTGTTGGTACTGCCAGTCTTAACAATGCAATTACTTTTGTATATTTTGAAGGAAATAAACTAAGGTTCGAAACAAGAGCTAAAGACTTTGTTTCAGATAACGAACGTGGTGACCTTAATTATATGCCT
>JAAELO010000870.1 GCA_024226555.1 Desulfobacterales bacterium
CTAGCTGATGATGGAAAGAGCCGACATCGAAGAATCAAAAAGGTCAATCGCTTTGAACGCTCCTGACCCACAAGCCAGTTATCCCTGTGGTAACTTTTCTGATACCTCTAGCCGCAAATCAAAAAGTGCAGGAAATATTGCCTTTCCAGTCGCACGCAGAAACTATCGAGTTAAAATACTTGCCTCTTGTAAAAGTTACCTTTTACTGAATAGCGAATATAAAAGAAAGTTTCGTAAAAAGTGATGCGAAAGGAAACGCAGATAAAACCATAGAATTCATACGTAAACTAAAGGATCTCTAGGCCGTGCTTTCACACTTTGCGAGCCTTACGAATACCCAAAAGGGTAAAGTAAGGACAAGCGATTATATATCGTTGTATAGTCGTACTGAGACTATGTAAATCAAAGCAACTTTTGCCCTTATACTCGACGAAGGGTTTCTGTTCCTACTGAGTTGCTCTTTGGACTTGTTCGCTATTTTTTCGAACGAGTGCCACCCCAGCCAAAC
>JAAELO010000871.1 GCA_024226555.1 Desulfobacterales bacterium
GGCATGACCAAAAATAACGAACCGATTTTACAGCAGTTTTTTTTGGTAATAACGAAGTATTTCGCAAAAAGAGCAGTTATTAGAGATTCCCTAAAAAAACAGGGAGAAAAATATGAAGTGGGTCGAATTAATTCGCATTTGTTCTACACCAAAGGACCTTACACAATTGTTTAAAGATCTGGATCTGACAATTGTTGAATCAGAGCGGGATAAAAGTTTTGTTGGAATCAAAACCTATACCCATGACCAACTTAGTACAGAATTTTCAATAGCTATCCAGAGGTGTGAAGATGATCCAAAAAAACTTAGCAGTGACCTTGGCCTTAGACTGTGGGAATCATTAAAGCAATACGGAATTACAAAGTACTCTATATGGGTGGAACATTCCATTGATGAATTGAGGATTACATAATCTTTGCTGTTATTATAATTTCTTTTATGGGCTTAATATATTGACAAAAAAGTGAGTTAATTTTACTGATGGGAATCTCTAATAATTAGAATTTTTGATGAAATACAAGGCTGAGAAAAAAACAACGGGTTGATTTTACTACAGTTGTTTTTTTGAAAAAGTAGTATTTCGCAAAAAGATCAGTTATTAGGTTCCCTGATGCAAGTTGAAAAATTTGGGCGTATAACTCAGTGATTAGAGTGGGGGTCTCTAAAACCTCAAGTCAGGGGTTCAATTCCCCTTGCGCCCACCAAATGTGTTGCTCAAGATCTGAAATGTATTTGATATTGAGCTGGTGTTATACCCAACTGGCGGACAAAAACCCGTCTTAATCTTTCTTCTCGCAGAAAACCAGTATGTTCTGCCACCAGCTTTATCGGAACATCACTAAGTTCAAGTAATTCCCGGGCTCTATTCAAACGCATCAATTCCACATATTTTCCTGGTGTAATTCCTGTTTCTTTTGTAAAAAGTCTTGAAAAATTGCGGGGGCTCATTGCCACATGATCCGCTAAAGATTCAACTGACAATTGTTCCTTAATATTTTCAAGAATCCAGTCATGCAGTTTCTTAAACTGTTTTCCAGCCTTCGCCCTTAATTCCATTGGAGTGCTAAATTGTGATTGCCCTCCCGGTCTGCGAAAATATAACACCAAAATCCTTGCTACTTCCATGGCAACATCAGTTCCATGGTGCTCTTCCACAATAGACAGAGCAAGGTCAATTCCGGCAGTAACTCCAGCACTGGTATAAATTCTTCCATCACGAATGTATATCGCATCTGCATTCAGATCTGTATCAGGAAAAGATTTCGAAAAACTATCGACGGCAAGCCAATGGGTTGTAGCCTTTTTTCCTTTAAGCAAACCACAGGCTGCAAGAATAAATGATCCTGTACAGATAGAAACTATCTGTCTGGCTTTATTTGCCTGTGATTTTATGGATTTTAAGAGTTTTTGATTTTCTATTACTGCTTCTGTTCCAAAACCTCCGGGAATAACAATTATATCGGGTGAAGCACTTTTGTTAATTACAATATCAGCATATAGAGTCAAGCCGGAGTTTAGTTTTACAAGACCTCTTTTTTCGCCAGAAAATACTGATTTATAACCTTTTCCTTTATCTTCCCGATTTAAGATTTCAGTGGCAACTGTAAAAACATCTAACGGGCCTATAATATCAAGCCCCACAGCATCAGGATAAATAAAAAATTCAATTAAACGCTTGTTTTTCATATTTCAAACCCAAATTTTGAGAAGGTATTTAATCCAAATACCTTCTCGTTTAATTTCTTTTTACACGTGAGCAGTATAAGGGGGAGCAGGATCATACTGTAATATTTTTCTTACTTCCCGTGCATGTTCCGGTGAATGCATTTGCCCCACTATCCATAAAGCCATATCTATGCCTGCTGAAACACCTTGTGATGTAACAATACTTCCATCCCGGACATACCTCATTTCAGGCATTACCTCAATGGATGAATCTTTCTCAAGATCTTCAATATTCATCCAGTGAGTTGTGGCTTTTCGATTCTTTAACAAGCCTGCCTTTTGTAAAATTAAAGCCCCCGAGCAAACAGAAGTAGTAAATCTAATTTTATCAGCCCGCCCTTTGATCCATTCCAAACAACCATTATTTATAACTGAATCTACATCTTCAGCACCAGGAACAACAAGAACATCTATATCAGGTGCAGTTTCAAAAGTAGCAGAAGGTACTACTTCAAGCCCGCCAATACATCTTATCGATTCAGGTTTTTCTGCAATTGTAACAACTCTGCCTTTCTTTAATATGTAGCCGGATATGGCAAACACATCCATTGGTCCAATGAAATCCATGCTTGCAACATCTTCGTATATAAATAAACCGTATGTATAATCTTCCATTTTTTCTTTACTCCTATCTTCAGTTTTTAATTTGAAGATGCGCATCGTTTGTAAAAAATATACATTAATTCCAGACTTGCCACAATGACATTAAACAAGCAATTTATGCCAAATGTTAAAAAAGAATATGAATGCTTTGGAAAAAGCCCACTTATTCTGAAAAATGCTTTTCAACTCATCATTTAGATAAACGGTCCTGCCTTCTGATAATTTCGAATTCGTGGTGTTCAAAAAAACCTTTCCTTACATTGTCCTCTTTCAACATTCTGATAACAGGAATTTTGTCAACTAAAGCAGGTGTTTGCTCTTTGCCAAGTTTAAGCATCCTTTTTAATGCTGACAACTCTTTGTTAATAGACGCATTTGCAGCACCTATAGAGATTCTGTTACCGATATATTCAGAAATTGAAACAGAAGTTATTTTTTGAACTGAATATTTTTCAAAGAACTTTAAGTGGTTCAAGCTGGTTCTCAACCTCCTGATCTTTTTGTTGTTAATCTTGTAATCATTTTCAATTAAAGATACCAACTGGGTATGAAAGAATTTTCATTCTTTCATACAGCTTATAAGGCAAGAGCAGGTAAAGAAATCTTGTTTTTCAGCCCAGGATTAAAACAGCCGGATATTAAAAACTGGAATCCGCTTCATTTTTTAAACCAAAAAGGGGTAATGTTACAGAAATTTATAAGCCATCTAAAAGAAGATCCTCATCATTATAAAAAAAAACATAGGGGCAAGCCTGCTAATGACCTTTGCAAAAACCAAAAGCAGATTTGCCCAATCCCTTTCTCAATAAAAACCCGACCAACTCAAGCTAATATCGTTCATAATTACATATGTAGGAAATAATATTTACATCAAATTCTCTTAATGATAAGTGTTGTATGTATTATTAGTGCGTTATGCTAAAAGATAAATGCATTGCTTTATGCCCTATCCAAAAGAGTAAGTTAAATATCAATTTATGGGAAATAGATAAAGTTATGAGAAAGATAAAAGCCAATGCTCATGTACTAATGATATTATCAATAATAATAGCTTCAAGTTCCTTTCCTGTTGGCAAGTTAATAACCCATGATTTGCCTCCCGAGGTTATGATGTTTATACGATTTCTGTTAGCAGCTATTTTGTTTGGGTCATATGTTTTCATAAAAAATGGATTGGAATTTCCCCCACGGAAAAGAATGCTATCTTACTCAATATTGAGTATTCCTCCAGTTATTTTCTTTTGGTCTATGTTTGAAAGTTTAAGATATACAAGCGTAATTAATACAGGTGCTTTAATTACGCTAATTCCGGCCGTAACAGCGGTCTGGGCGGTTTTAATTAATCGAGAAATCCCGACCATACTTCGTTCTTTGGGCTTAGCTATAGGTACAATAGGCGCGCTTTTGGTCGTATTTAAGGGAGATTACATAGCGTTAATTCGTCTTCAATTCAATTATGGTGATTTTTTATTTATCATGGGCATTATGTTTTCAAGCTGGGGTAGACCTTTGTTAAAAAAACTCTATAGTGGTGAACCTATAGAGATTTTGACATTTTGGACTCTACTTTTAGGGGCTGGTTGGCTTTTAATAGCCTCGATTAACAGCATTATAAATGTTGACTGGCACAGTACTCCAAGCAAAACTTATGGAGGTATTCTATATTTAGCGATATTTACAACCTTGATTACTTTCTTTATAAGACAAAAATGCACGGTTCAAATTGGCGCGACTAAGGTGGCCGCTTATAGCTTTTTGGTGCCAGTATTCGTGATTTTAATTACCTTTGTAACTGGAATGGAGGATTTAAAGGTATCCACTTTACCAGGAATACTTCTCATTATTATATCAATGTTTATAATTCAAAAAGAACCGAGAAACGCACTATCGAAAACCACATAACAAATCGCTAAACTCGTATCAAAAAGGTATTTTTAAGGAATATTTCTAATTAGATATTTTTCTAACACACCTAAAAATCATTTATTGGAGGTAACATGACAGATGATAAATCAAACCCAGAAAATGAAAGAAATCCTGAAAAATCCTGGTATACAGATGTTCCCACATTAGTGAGTTTGTTGGTTATTTTAATTGCATTGATAACATCAATAATCTAAGTAGAAACATGAAGTAAAAATAGAGTCGGATCTTGATTTTGCCCTTTGCAAAGGGCAAATCAGGATTAGTGTACAAACTTGTTCACATTACCTTGAATCCGTTCTACTCTTTGCTCGTTTTCTTTCCCATGCATCAGTAGGATCTGAACATTTTACGGTTTTTCTTACTTATGATACCCCGACCAAGATATGCATCATCCATATAAAAATAAATCCTGGATAAACCAATCATTATTTTTTTTAAGACTGTTTTTTTATAGTTATTGGATGTTTAGCTTTTTTGAAAAGGAAGGCTACTTGTCTTAATAATAAACCTCCCATTTGTAATGGAGCTATTTCACAAGTCTTCATTTGAAGACAAATGGAATCCATGGAAAGTTTCAAAAATTGTAAAAAAGCAACCGTTTTAAAGTTCATAAAACAAATCAACAGACATTATTGAATTGATAGATACTAAATTTTTTCTATTAAAATGATAGAATATGTTTATGCTAATTCCATAGTTAAATCCACGTAACCCTCTGTATACTTTGTTTACAGCCTCATAAATCTTGTGGCATCATTAATGCTAATCTAAATACTGGAAATAGAAAAGATTCTTATCAAGAATATAAAAATGAGGCTGGAAATATGAAAAATAAATTGTTCTTTCAAATATTAATTTTATCATTAGTATTTTTTATAATGGCATGCAGTGAAAACGAAAATAATAATATAACATCTGACAATGAATCTTATGACAGGATTGAGATAACAAGTGATCAGGCCGATCTTAAATCAGATCTTAAATATAAAAAGAAAGAGGTGAAAATTAAATCGGGTGATAAAGATTTAAAAGATGTAGATGGATATTCATTTCAGTTGGTAGCTGAAGTGAGGCAACCGGAAACTCAGAATGGATATCTTGTAGATGCAACACATGTTGCGATTCATGCTAATTCAGCATATGTCACCTACAATTATCCGGGAAATATATATGCCGGTGGAATACATGTTTTTGATATTTCTGACCCTCATATACCAAAAATAACATCAAGAATAATGTTCTCAGACACAGATATTAATGCTGTGACATACCATGGGGATAGTTTATGGGTGGCTGGTTCAACTGCTACATATTCAGGGTATGAAAACGAAAATTTTGAGAGTCCTGCAATTATTGAAGAGTTCAGGTTAAAAAAAGGTGTATTTACAAACAATACAGTTAAATGCGACATTCCGGGTTTCTCAGCAAACAGCATTATCAAAACCGGAAACAGCTTATTAGTAACAAGCGGAAATACCTATGGAGGTATGTTTCAAATATCACTTTCAAAATCAGAATATCTTCAGATTAAAGAGAGATACTTATTCGATAATAGTAAATATGTATCGTATAACAAAAATATGATTGTAAGGTTGGTAAGTGGAGTAAATGCACAATTAGATATTTTTGAAAAGAAAGGTGAAAAATTAAATTTTGAAGAATCTATTGACTTAGGTGTAATTGAACCATCTGACGGAAAATCTGTTGTTCATATGGATGAAAAATATATATACATTTCAAAGGGTGAGTTTGGAATAGAAGTATACGATATTAAGGACCTGACAAAAGTTCTTGAATTTACTACTCAACTCAGTAAGGGTAATACTAATGGAGTGACTACTGACAGCAAATTTATGTATATTGCTAATGGTGCAGGTGGATTATATCTGGCCTCAAAACCTTCAAAAAACATGAACTCAGAAATATTGGGAAAAATTGATTTCAAAGGTTCTGCAAACTATGTTGCGACAAATAAGAACTATATCTTTGTTGCATGTGGTAGTGGTGGTTTAAAAATATTTAGAATAGTAAATCCATGAAAATAGAATCCCATTAATAAACCTTTTAAAAAGCGTATAAAACAGAATCGTTCCGGTTATTCCTAAAAACTAAAGCTATCCTTAGTACCACAGGAAGCACATCGATAATAATAGTCTGCTTCATAACTCATAGTTGATGGAGAACCGCTAATAATCTTCTGCCTGAGAGAGACGAGAGTATCCCGTCCGCATTTATTGCATCCTGTAGAAGTATTATACAATTTTTTCTGTCGTGCCTCTTTTATTTTTTTACCCAGTTTTATTATTGAGTCATCTCGACTGTTTAAAAAATACTCCAGTTCCCGACTTGTTACTGCTGTCCACAGATTATTATTTTTTATCAGGTATAAAGCTGCTTCATTTAGATCATCATCTGTAACAGGTGAAAAAAGAAGGGAGGAAAAAACAGATACCTTTTCCTTTAATTGTGGAATATTATATTTCAAAAAGAAAATTATTTCATCATGTGATTTTTTTTTAGCAATATCTGCAGGAACCCCCTCTTTCCGGTTTTTCTCATTAATGTCAGCACCATTTTTAACAAGAAAAGTAAAAACTTTTAAACAACCCTCATCAGCAGCAATATGAAGTGCCGTTTTTCCTTGATTATTTTTAATATTGATATCAAAGTTAATATCACATTTAATAAAATCCTCAATATAAAAAACATGACCGCTTTCAATGGCTTTATTAACTGCCTTGAAAAACTCTCTCTTTAAGTTATCTTCTTCAGCTTTATTTAATACTTGCTCATCTTTTTGAGTATACTCAAGCATATATCTGCATATATTTTTGTGATTTCTTTTTTTTGCTACTTCATAGGGAGTTAAAGGAATATAACTTCCATATGATTTTTTTGGATTTCTCTCACTGGATCGTATGTTAATGTCTGCACCATTAGCAACTAAGATCTTTGCTGTTTCAATAAATTCATCTTCATTATCAACAGCATTATACAATGGAGTGTGGTCATCTTCATCTCTTGAGTCAACTTCTACATTGTGATCAAGTAAAACCTTTACTGCATCAGATATTCCCAAATTAGCTGCATAATGAACGCAACTACGCCCACTATAAAGCTTGTTAACATCGCCCCCTTGCGCTATTACTTCTTTAACCAGAGTGCCACTGATTTTAGCTGCCTGCCATACTGAGTTCTCACTTATTTCTGCACCCTTAGAAAGAAGAACCAGTGCAGCATCTTCATTGTAATTAACAAGAGCTTTTGTAAGAGGAGTTTCTTTATCTTCACCCTTAACATTTATACCAAGACCTCTATCTATCAATGACAAAACTATATTCTCATCCCCTATACTTGCTGCTGAATGGAGCAATGTGTTATTTTGTCCATCTCTATATGTAATATTTGCTCCGGCATTAAGTAGAAGGTGGGCTGATGAAACAAGGTTATCTTTATTGTTATCTAAGATATTATGTACTTTAAATTTTGTTTCAAGAGCATAACTCCTGACATAATATGGTGTAGGTCTTTCCATGGCAAGCATAAGTGGTGTATACCTGCCTTTAGCAAACAAATCAATTTCTGCATTCCGTTCCAGCAATAACTTCACTCCCTCAACGCAACCAAACTGAGCGGCATAGTGGAGGGCTGTCATTTTGTACTCATCTGTAACTTCTATTGAAGCTCCCTGATTAATAAGCAATGATGCAATATCAGGATGTCCTTCTATAATTGCCCATATTAATAATGTTCTTCCTTCATATTTAAAGGCAGGCATAGAGGATTTAATATCAATATATCTTATTTTTTCATCAAGGTCTGTGCATATGTCTATTAAATATTTAACTATCTCGAACTGTTCATGCTCAATAGCTATAACAATATAGGACATAATATTCGATTCATTTGTAATAAGGCTTTTTACTGTTTCAATATCACCATAGGAAATTGCCTTAGAGATTTTATTATTACGAATCACTGTTTCCTCCTGTTCCATGTACATTTCACTTCTAATATTGCTCCAAATAGTCGTAAAATATCAAACTGTATTCAAATATTAATATGCGTTTTACCTTTAGCTACAACATATCAATTTTTTAAGATTAATAAAAGTTTGACAGAGTTTTTGAAAAGAAAGGTTAAATAATCATTTACTTTTTGCAAAGGCCCCTATCTTTTTCCATGCATTAAATACCAAAACATCAAATCACATCGTCAACCAATTAAAAGTCGCATTAAAAAAAGAAAGAAAGCTGGTGCATATAATAAAATAATGTCAAAATATGGTTTCACAAAGTGAGCTTGCAGGTCGTTTGCAAAAAATATGTATAGGGAACCTCTACTAATTAGAATTTTTGATGAAAAACAAGGCGTAACAAAAAACAACGAGTTGATTCGTTTATAAAAAAGGTTTTATTTTATAAAGTTTACAGTTTTATTATTGTTATAACGATGTGTTTCGCAAAAAGATCAGTTATTAGAGATTCCCTATAAAAAGTTTAATTCTTTGGTATCTTTTAGACAAGGAGTACTTTCAGAATGGGAGATTGGGTAATTTATTGTAATTATGAAGAAGCGCGTGCGCATAAAAAATGGCTTGATAATGGAAGAAAAGGTGAAGGCCAATTCATACTTAAAGATAAAAATTTAAGTGAAACTGAGAGAACTGGTTATGCCAGTAATATGACTGCCGCAAAGCTTATCCGGTGCAATTTAACACAATCTTCATTAGGATATATAAAATTAAATGAGTCTGAAGTAAAAAAATGTAACTGGGATGGTTCTGGTTTGAATAGTGCAGGTTTTATATCTGCTAATATTGATTCCTGTAATTTTGACAATTGCAATCTCAGTGGTTCAAAGTTTGATAAAGCAAAAATTATTGATTCAACTTTCATAAAATCTAATCTGGAAAAATCACACTGGGAAAATGCGAAAACTAAAGATTTGCAATTTAATGAAGTTATTATGAGCGGAGCAAAATTAAAAAATGGCAGCTTTGAAGATTGTGATTTTACTTCGGCTGATTTTTATTGTGCTGATTTAACAGGAGCTACTTTTACAAATTGCAATTTTAAAGAGTCAAATCTTGACCTTGTATATATTGATGGCACAAAATTCATTAAATGCAGATTTTATAATTACAGAGGTAAACCTGATTTCATCTCTTGTGAAATTAAAGAAGCTGACCTGTCTGACAATATAGACTTTTCAGGCCATGATGCTTCTAATGAGCTTCACAAAAAATGGTCTGACAAACAGTATTTCTCAAAAAAAATTAGGGTTGCCCATGAACTATGGTTAAAAAATGGGAAAAAAGGTTCTGGTCAAATAAACTTGAAAGACCAGGATCTTTCTAAAACAACTATTTATAATGCTAATATTTCCAGTGGACGTTTTTTTAAATGTAAGTTCAAACAGGTTGATGCACGAAAGCTTATTTTACATGGGAGTGATATCAAAGATTGTGATTGGGAAGGTGCTAATCTTTGGTCTGCCACACTTACAAGAGCACGAATAGAGTCATGTAATTTCAGTGAAGGAAATCTGGGTTTTGTTTTTTTAGATGAATCAGAAGTTCTCAACACAAGTTTTAAAAACATTAATCAAAAAATTCAATCCTTCAAAAATGCTTCTGGCATGAACCTGCAATTTACTAACTCCAATTTGAACGGAACCTGGTTTGATAACTCTTTTTTTGAAAATTGTGATTTTAGTTATGCAAATTTAAACGGAGCTGATTTTACCGATGCAACTTTTAAGAATTGTAATTTCAAAGAAGCAGAAATAAGAAAAACGAAATTTCTGAACACAAAATTCATTAATTGTGGATTTTGCAATTACAGAGGGAAGCCAGAGGTTTTATCATGCGAGATTATTGGAGCTGACTCGGGATATTTTGATCATTATTATTCATCAGATAAATTATTGGAAGAGTGGAGTAATAAACTATATCTCTCCAAAGGAGATCTGATAGCACACAAAAAATGGCTTGATAATGACAGAAAGGGTAAAGGGCAAATAGTTCTTGCTAATGAAGATATTAGTAAATTTTGTTTGAATAATCTGGATATTACTGCCGCAAAGCTGAATTATTGTTATCTGGACAGATCTGAAGTAAAAGCGTTGATTTTAAATGAATCTGAAATACAAAATTGTAAATTTTATAATCATGACTTTAGCAACGCTCAATTCAATTCTGCTTCTTTGGAATCTACTGAATTTGAAGATGTTATTTTAACAGAATCGTCCTGGCAAAAGGCTTCTGCAATAAAATTAAATTTTAAAAGTTCCATACTGATAGATGCAGATTTTGAAAATACCTTTTTAGAAGATTGCGATTTTACATACGCAAATTTGTGTTATTCAAATCTCACAGAGGCGACTTTTATCAATTGCAACTTCAATTATGCAAATCTGGATTTTGTTATTTTGAAAGATACAAGGTTTATAAATTGCTGTTTTTGTAATTATAAAGGCCTGCCTGATCTTACTTCCTGTGAAATCAAAGATGCGAAGATTTCAGAGTCTTTGGGTCATGAGCTTGACCCCTCCGAACTATTATTAATGCAGTGGTCAGCCAAACTGTATTTATCAAAAAAGGAAAGAATTTCGCATAACAAGTGGCTTGATAATGATAAACGAGGTAAAGGGAGGATAGATCTTAAAGAAAAAGATCTTAGTAATGCTGAAATTGCTCACATTAATCTTGAAAGTGGTAGATTCATCAGGTGTATTTTCAGGAACTCTTTAGCAAATTTTGTAAACCTTGCAGATGCCGAAATAAAAGAGTGTAATTGGGACGGTTCAAAATTAGTTTCAGCAGATTTCAGTTGTGCAAATGCTACTGATTCTGATTTTAAGAAAACAGTTCAAACAGATTCTTCCTGGAGTTTTTCAAAAGGAGAAAATCTAAGTTTCAGGGAAGCTGTATTAAAAGAATCTAATTTTGAAGAATCTGGTTTTGAAAACTGTGATTTTACCAGAGTTGATTTTTCCTGTTCCAATTTTACTTCATCAGTTTTCAAGAATTGTAATTTCAGAGAAGCAAACCTTGATAAGGTCAATCTTGATGAAACTGAATTTACCAATTGTGGTTTTTACAATTATAAAGGCAAACCTTTATTAAGTTTTTATGAGTCTGATAATGAAATAAATTGTGAACTAACAGGAACAGACATGTCAGAAAATTTTGATCAGTCAGGCCCTGATGATTCAGACCACCTACTGGAAGAATGGACAAAAAGTTGAACAGATAAAGAAAATGACTATCCCTATCTTTTTTCTAAATTCGTTTGATTTGTTGGGAATACTACTGGTATGCCAGAACCGAATTTTATATCACCTACATATTTTTGCCAGGGTAGCTTTTTTATTTTACTACCATTGCTATTGCAAATAACGATTTGATAATATGTGTACGAATCATAAATCTTCGCTTTTTTTGAGCTTTGTATCAAAAACCTTCTGGTTTTCATATTTTTGTATGAAATAAATTTTCCATTATTACTAATTGAAATATCCGGAGTGTAATTTTTTACAAATAATTTCTCCTTACTATTTGTAAACTTTTCCGGCATTTTAATTGTTTTATTTTTTTTTAAAATCAGTATCAAGCAAATGAAGTTTGTTTCCGGATAATCTGGCGATATGTTTCCCATCAGGAGAGAAGTATTTTTTTCCTTTTATTGTACGTAGTCGCTCTCCATTGGGACTCCATAATACAGTTCCTGATAATTTAGTTTTATAATTTGTATAATACTTATGTAATACAGTAAGAATTTTATTATCATCTAATAAATGTATCCCGCGTACTGTTGTGTTCTTGTCTTTAGTTAATGTAATTTCCCTGATCAGCCTTCCTGAGAGTGACCAGTATCACAGTTTATCAGATACAATAGTAATTAATTGTTTCCCATCGTGAGTAAACTTAATATGACTAATTCTGGAAGAATGTGGCATTGAAGCTATTTTTTTACCCTTTAAATTCCAGATAGTGACAGGACTGAATGAGAACGATGTGCAAACAGCCAGATAATTTCCATCCGGACTAAATTTAACAACATTTAAATTTGAGAGTTTTGTTGGAATGTCTTTAATAAGATTTCCATCATAGGTCCAGAGCTTAATTGTTCCATCATTTGCAACTGTTGCTATAATTTTTTTGCGTGGACTAAAAGAAATTGAGTTTATAAATGCATTATGGCCTGTTTGAATCACCATTTTTAATGGTTTTACTTTATCAATTTTTTTAATATCAATCTTGCTAACATATGTATTAGTTGTGTTGCATGAATATGAAAACAAAACCATAGAGATAAAAAGAAAAAATAACTGTATTTCTGAATTAAATGGAGTTAAAAGCCTGGATTTAATTCGAATCATAGTTTTTTTATATGCCGTATGTACCATACAAATGCAATCCTCCGGTGTGATCAAATTAAATTCTAATATTATCATTAAAGAGGTAAAAGATGACATAAAAAAATTATCAAAATCCTCCTCCTCTTGAATAAGTTTTAATGGTAAAATGCCGAGATGGACATAACAAATATTCATCATATTCCAGAGCCTTTTACAATAGATTTGGCTGAGGATGACAAGTGGATTGCCTTTTTAGTTCCAAAAGAAACTAAAAACAGATGAAGCTCACGATTAATTTGCAAGCTATTGTGCTTAATTGGATTGTAATAGTAATAGTTATCTTATAGATAAGATACAGGGAACCTCTAAAAATTAGAAATTTTATTGAAATACAAGGGTGAGAAATAAATAGCGAGGCGATTTTACAACAGTTTTTTATTTCGAATAACATAGTATTTCGGTCAAAGATCAGTTTTTAGAGGTTCCCTAATAAAAAATAATTCAAACTTATCAAAACATGATAAGTTGAATGTAAGTACATAAAAAGACATGAGTAACACAACTGAAATAAAAAATATTATTTAGAAAACTTTGATGTATGGCGCGAAACGGCAAAGCTCGATGCAAAAAAGTGGAATGAGGGGTCTTGGAAAACTTTGTTGGAAAATGTGGTCGTTATATCTGGTTATCATCAACGGAATCAAAAAATTGGATAAGAGGAAGCGATTTTAAAAAATTTAATTCACAGCATTCTTTAGGAAGTATTTATCATTGTATTGGGGTAGAAGGAAACTTTATTGTTATTAAATGCAATAGAGCTGATAGTTATCGCGTTCACCCCAAATGGTTTAAGGTTGTTCCAGATACAGTCTTTTATGTTGGAGATAAAGTGGAAATATTAGATGGTTCCAAGGCCGGTTTAACAGGCTTAATTTCCAGTATGGGATGGCACTTAGAAAATAAAAAAATAATATACACTTTGACAGTAAATGGTAAAACAAGAACCCGCAATTACTGGGATGAAGATATTAAATCTATAGAATAAAAGAAATTATACCCATAAAACCACTATATTTCTAAAACCAAAGAAAGGCACCAATGTAGACACTATAACTGTGTCTAAAACTGAATAACGATACAAAAACCTGCTGGAACCTTAGTTATCAGCTCATAACAAATAAAACAATATGGGAATGAACTCAACTGAAGAAGCTATAGAATTTATACATCTTCCATAGGGAGACTCAACAGCATTTTGTTGGTTTCTCTTATGGTAAGATTCCATAGTAACAGCCGAATTTATGAAGCTGTCTGGAATTAAGTATGAATTGTATTATTCCTTTACCGGAATAGATGCTCCTGAAATTGTTCAATTTATAAGATCCAACTATCCTAAGTGTAAGTTTCTCCTGCCAAAAAGAACATTTAGAAGAATCTAAGTTCAAATGTTCGAAAGATTTGCAAAAGGATATAATGCGTGAAATTATGAAAATAATAAAACAATCTTAAATGTTGACAGACTAAAGATTTTAACATATTAAGTGTTCGATTATGCCGGAGTGGTGAAATTGGTAAACGCAGCGGATTCAAAATCCTGAAACACTACAATTCAAGACATACAATAACTGAACAAAACATTTTGTAACACACCGATTTTTCTATCGTTCACATTGTTTTTTGTCAATTTTGCAAACAGTTACAATTCAATGCATTTAGCTTAATTTTAGGACATGTTTTTGACACAATGCTTACTTTTTGCTTACTAAATATTTTTTTACCAAATCTCTCTTTTGTCCCCATCTGTCACTCACTCATGTTAAAATATATTCATGACTAATAATGAAAACCATAAGTTCATAGCTGAACCTCTTGACCTAAATAAAGAACTAATAAAAAACCCTATCTCAACATTTTATGTTCGTGTATCTGGTGATTCTATGACCGGAGCCGGAATTCATGATGGTGATATATTAATTGTAGATAAGTCTATTGAGGCAATTGATAAGAAAGTTGTTATTGCTGTTGTAGATGGAGATTTCACTGTAAAAAGGTTCAGGGAAATAGATGGTAATGTTTCCCTGGTACCTGAAAATGATAAATATCCTGAAGTTGATTTATCCAGTTCTGAGGTTGAGATCTGGGGAGTGGTTACTTTTTGTGTTCATGAAATATAGCTTCAGCCCATAGTCTTTCACGACTAAGTGGGCTGAGATTCCTGTTTGTGAGTTGATGTTATTTTAAATTTCAAAGTCTGAATCAGAATTACTATCTGATTCAAAATTCTTACCCCTAAGAATATTATTTTTAGATTCTTTCCATTTTTCTAAACCGTCAGGTGCTCCATTAATACAGAGTATTATATCTTCTATGTATGAATCAAACAACACTTTACTAATTTTAAAACCTTGTTCTTGAATTATTTTATCAATCGCTGAACGCATTGTGTTATTTCCAGCAACAAATATTTTGCTATGTTCTTCTTCTTCACTTAATCTAAGATTATTGAGCTCTGGTAAACAGTGTAAATAAAATTCATGCAATATGCCTTCTACAATATTTCCCACTTCATCATTATCATTTGATATCTCTATCGTATTAGTATTCAGGTCGAATGCAGCTCCACCCTTTTTAACTTTACATGTTTTAATAACAATATTAGATTTATCCCTTAGAGAATTATTTAAAATTCCTTCTACAGCAACTCTTGCTTGATAAAAAATATTTCCTGTTTGTGCAAAAAGCCCTTGCCACCATGTAATACCCATTTGTAACCATCCTTTTTTATAAATTAATAAATTTTCTGAAATATCAAAATTTCAGTATCATAGTAATACATAGCAATGCTTGTTCCATGTTTATCAAGATATTATAAAAATAGTATGAATATATATAGATCAACTATTTCCATAGTTTTAGATAAAAAAATATGATAGTAGTAATTATTAAAAAGTGGCATATAAATTATACAACTGGAAGATAAACTGGACAATTTATTCAAAAAGTAAATTCATGAAAAAACTAATACTAACAATCATAATACTATTATTTGCAACCTCTGCTTATTCAGCCAAATACAACCGTAAAAACTGGAAGCACTGGATAGATGCAGACAAAGACGGTCAGAACACCAGGCATGAAATACTAATCCGGGATAATATAGGAAAGATAAAATTTAAAACTAAGAAGAAACGCAGGGTTGTTTCTGGAAAGTGGATATGTCCTTATACCGGGAATACTTATTATAAAGCTTCTGATATGGATATAGATCATATAGTTCCTTTAAAGGAAGCTTGGAGATCTGGAGGAGCTGATTGGTCGAAGGAAAAGAAGAGGGCTTTTGCAAATGATCCTGAGAATCTGTTAGCTGTTGAAGATAATGCTAATCAGGCAAAAGGGGCAAAAAGGCCTGATCAGTGGTTACCATACAACAAAAAATATTGGGCTTTTTATACTACTTTTTGGCTTAATATTAAAAATAAGTATGGATTAAGAATGACAGATAAAGAAAAAAGCGTTCTATCAAAATTACATGGGTTTAAAACACCATATGTGGAAGAATAATAACCACATCAATTGTAAACTGGATATACCTTCATAGTACACCTCAGATAGCACACCTACTATTAGTACTCAAATTATACAACAAAATCAAACACTTCCCCATATGGCATAGTCATTGCTAATTATATGTTTGAGTTTAACCAAATATACAAGTATAAGAATGTTGAAAAGGGGAATTCACTATGAAAAAAATAATTATAACTTTTGCCTTGTTATTATTATCAACCTCAAATTGCTATGCTCAGTATAAAATGGATTTTGATTTTGTAGATTATTTAATAACTACAACTTGCAGCCCAACAATATCATCAATGACTACAACAGAAGATGCTAAAAATGGTAGATACACCTCATTAGATAGATTTGTAGCAGATAACTTAAATGACCTTACTATAGATATTGCAAAAGGGTCGGGTGAATACATAGAAGCTCTTGCAGAAATAAAACAGATTTCAAAAGATGATAAGGAACTGTTCTTTGCAAATCTCAAAACTAACTTTGATATTATTTTTCCATCAACAGAAGTAGACCACAAATATGTGATATCTGAAATTAACAAAATTAGTGGGGTATAGATATTATAAAAAGTAAATAGGGGATTACAAAACAATCCCCACATCAGCATTGTTTATCTGTTCTACTTATTGGGTCGTTAAATTAAGATAATTCTTTGGCACTTCAATAGAATCATTATTACCGGAATTAGGAGCAGCATTAAAAATATTCTGGTGGCAAATAAAGAAATCCTTAATATTTCCATTTAGTGACCAAGTAGTATCAGATTTTTGCTGAAGCCCGATAAGTAATGAACTATTAAATACAACATCTGTCCAACTATTATTATAAAAGAATTGAGTACCATTTATATATGCTCCAATCTCATCCATTTTTTTTACTACATTAACATAGTACCAGTTGTTTTTTGGGAAAGTTTGAGTAGTCTGTGTATAAAAACTTTCACTTCCATTCTTCATATAAAACATAAATTTATTTTCATAATTAAACTCTGCAAAATATCTTTTATCAGCACTCTCAAAAACAGCAATTAATTCTTGAGCATAATTATGACCTGTAAAATAAAACCACACACCCATAGTAATTACACTAGTTTTGTCAGCAAATAACTGATAATTAGTTGAATATGGAAATTCAATATAATCTCCATTGCCCAGATAGTAAGAATGGAAGTCTAAGAATCCTGAGTTGCTATGGCTTTGCTTTGCAAGCTGAACACCTGAAAAACTGCCTTGATTATATACTTTTTCATCCGTTATAGACCCTGATGTTTTAATCCCTGGCATATATATTTTAAGCTCTTCAACCATCCATTTTCCGGTTGAAGAAACCAAAATTAATTTCAACCTAACATGATCATATCTTAAAGAACATGTTCCACCACCTGTACATCTAATCCCAAACCCTTTAACACTTTTCCATATGCTAACTTCAGCGTTTGGTTTTATGGTCAAATCATAATCTGATTCACTATTAAAGTTAAATATCTTACCGTCATCAGACTCGGAAAGAGTTGAAAAAGTGAATGTTCTATTCGCTGTAGCGCTTTCCTGTAAAACATATTCTCGAACTTGTTCAGTCGGGTCAATTGTTCTATCAATATCAACAGAAACTATAGAGCCATTCAGATACAATTCATTAAGCTTTGTTGAGATTCCATTAGGAACATTAAGAGCCCCTGTTACATTCAAATCTTTCTCAAAGGTAGCATTTTCATTAAAAGTAGAGGCTTCAGTGAATTTTGAAATTGATATACTGTCAACTAACTTCCATGCTTTAGTTAAATCAGGATTGACAACAGGTCTAATATAATTAACACCATCAGCATCTCCAGAATAATCTACATACTGGAAATACCTTAAAACACCACTTTCTATTATTCTGCAAATATCACCAACCTGAAGGGCTATATTGATGCCTTTTGAATCGGTTCCTCTTTGATCGCCTGGGATTCCGTCAAGAGACTCATCATCACCACCAATTCTTTTACTTTTTTCAAGTACTGCTTGAATTTCTGCCATTAATTACTCCTTATGATTTTACAAAAACTGCACCTGCAGCAATATCAACTTCAAAAAGTTTTACTCCGGCTGTTGAATAAATGCTTATTCCTGTTTTATCTATCCTAATACCACCGTTTTCTACGTGATTTTCGTTAGTCTGGATTAGCTCATTATTGTACATTGTATAATTTATATTATTTAAAACGTTCTTAGTTGGGTCATATTCAACACTTCCACCTACAACCGGCACTCGATACGCATTTGCGTTTGAAATATCGGTCGGTGTAACCTCAACAAATTCTAAGCTGTCCCAATCATCCAGAGCTTTAGAAAACCTGATACATTGCATTTGAATTTCTAAAGAATCTGATATACTCATTTCTTCAACTAAGATTTCATAGATACCACCATAATCATTTTCACTTATCTGAATGTTGGAATTGGGAAGATATTCCA
Organism: Desulfobacterales bacterium; assembly: GCA_024226555.1. Classification (GTDB taxonomy): domain Bacteria; phylum Desulfobacterota; class Desulfobacteria; order Desulfobacterales; family JAAELO01; genus JAAELO01. Next base: position 18,654 of record JAAELO010000871.1, read on the forward strand.
AGCATTCAGGCTGGCCAGAAAAATTAATTTCAGAAACTTTATTGAGAAGTAATTGAAAGTTAAGTTTTCCGAGTTTCTGAGCATGGATACTATTTGTGATGAAAGGTAAATCTAAAACTGATCCTGAAGGGTTAGTTGTTCCAGTGTCAGCAGAAACTAGAGTTTTCAAAAGAGTATCTGGTGGCTCGTTCTGTTCAGCAAAGGCTACATAACCAGAATCTGCATTTTCAGCATATTCTTGTGATTCAGCATTGAAAGAATCTAAACTAAAAATATCACCGGTTAAAAATACTTTTGTTTTGTCGATATCTCCTAAAACAGTATTCGTAAGGGTTTCAAGCCTTATTTTTTCACCACAAATCAATTGTGAATGACAAGACTTTTGGAGCTCTGGAATAATATCTTTTATGTATCTTTTGTAATTATATCCACCATTCCACTCTAAACCCCTGGTTGTGAAAGTTGCTTTAATCTCGTCAAAATCATCAATATCAGTTTCAGGAATTCCCATATCCTTAAGAACAAATTCAATCCAATCAGCAGGGTTTGTAAAGCTTGCTGTGTCGGATCTGGAAACTTGAAACGGTACTTCATATAGTCTGTCGCCGTTTTCCCATAAGACATTGTGAAAAGTTGATGCTCCAGCTTCTACAGTTGCATAAACAAACTTATACTCTTTTCCATCATTCCCGGTTTTGGTTACTTGTCCGAAATTAGATAATTCAAACTTCTCTCCACATGCCCTGGGCGATCTTCCCTTATGAATTGTATAATTGAATTCTGCCGGGCCAAGAAGATATAAAGTTTCTGTTTCTGAAAAGAAAACAGGTGTTAATGGTAAATACCCTTTTCCTATGAAAACCGGAACTGTTGCAGATTCATCACCACGACAAGCAGCTTGACCGAATAAGTCTGAAATTAACATCGATGGATAAGTTTGATCACACATTTCCTGAAGAAAATCTTTGCATTTAATCCGGATAGTTTTTTCCTGAGAAAAATCAGCTCTAATAATCCGGAATCTCCAAGAATAAAAATCTGTATTGTTCAATTGCAGAGTTAAAAGAACAGTTCCTCCGGCAAAAATTGAACCCTCTGGGCCGGTTGCAGAAAGAACATCGTTACTATTATCAAGCTCAAATTCTAAGTCATCAGGGGTTTGCATGTTCATTTCTGAAGAATTTCTTCTTAGAGTAATCCCGTTAAAATTTAGTACCTGGTTCTCGAAAATTCTTTCCCTTTCTGTGTAGGAAACATTTATGAATGAATGTCCTACATTTCTGGTTCCTTCATACTTTTTGATTTCCCGGTTAGAAAAGTAATAATACAATCCATCTTGATCAGTTATCTTGAATAACCAATTTACAAGAATATCATCACTTTTTAATATGTCTTTTTGGAACTGACTAAGCACTTAGTTTTCCCTTTATAGACAGAGTTACATCATTGATTGAATCCATGTTTTGACCAATTCCAACACTTAAATCTGTATCGAAATAAACAACATAATCTTTATATCCGGTTTTATTATTCTCATCATACCCACGCCATACGAAAGAATTCACCATCTGATTAGCCTTGTCGAAGTAGAATTCTAAAATTTTATTCTTTATTTCTGGAGTTAGAACCGACCAACTGAGGGTAATAAAAAAATGATAATCATCGCCTAAAGAAACAACTCTCCTTCTGCTTCTATCAGCTCCATACCTTAAGATTTGCTTTTTTCCACCAGTTTGTTTTACTTCTCCACTCCATCCGATATCAAGCATATCGGGCAAAGCTACGTCTGGTGTGACAACTTCTAATAAACTATAAATAACCGACATTAAGCCACCGCCCTTTTTAGCCCTGCTTTTGTCTGTGCATCTGATTGAGCAACTTTTACAACTTCACGAGCCACAACTTTTCCATTTAAATAGACGGGAATAGTAACAGTGATATCTCCACCTTTTGAATTGCCATTAACCTTTAAATTACTAAATCCTTTTCCGATAAGTTCTAAAACCTGATCATAGCCAACTGATTTAAGAAAGTTTCCATTACGAGAGTTATTAGAATTTGCATCAGGGATCGCCCATTCTCCTCCAGCTTCACCGAAAATAGAAGCTGTATCAGCATAGCCACCTTCAGCGAATAAGCCACCAAAAACATTACCTTTTCCAAATGGATTAATAACATTACTAAGAAGTTGCTGAAGAAACCCCCCTCTGCTACTTCCAGAACTGCCCAGGCTGCCTAATTGAGCATTGATAGACTGAAGCTCTTTAACTACTGAATCTAAACCAACAGAGTTTATATTGGTGCCTTGAGTGTTTTCCTCTATTGCTTGTTGAAGGGTTTGAAATTCACCTTTTCTTTCTTCAATAATTCCTTTAAGAGTTGTTAAATCATTTATGGATTTTTCTCTCATTAGTTCAGAAGAGGCACCAGAAGCTTCAAGGAAAGATCTATATTGCTCCTGATAACTAACGAATGTTGAAACGTCTGAACTATCACCAGTTTTTGCAGCTTCGAACAATTCATTATATCGATCACCTGCACTTGCTAAACTTGTTGTATTTCCTTTAAGGGTCAGAGAATCAAGGGCGTTTTGAACAGTACTTTCAGACTCTTTTAGATTTTCAAGTTGCTCTTTTGCTACATTATATAGCTCTTTGGTTGTTTCCCATTGCTTCTCCATTAAGTCGATTCTCTTTTGAGAATCAGTTTCTCTTGCAATATCTTCTGCTAACCCGCTTAATTCATCTTTGAGAAATCCTGCTTTGTCGTCAGATTTATCAAGAGCTATATCTCTATTCCATTGCTTTATGTTATCGATTAGAGATTGAGCTGATTCTGCAGCTCCTTCAAGAGCTGTTCTTAATTCGTTTACTGCTTGCATATCAACATCAACCGGGGCTTCAACTCCAAGTAATTTTCCAAGACCAAGCACTTCCGCATAACCATTTGACATTCTGTTAACAATTGCATTAAATAAAGACAGAATTAAATTCGGTATTTCCCTTGCCAGCTCTTCGAAAATATCAGGTATTGCTTTGAATATTTCTTTGAATATTCTGGGTATCTCTTCAACAAGCCGGTTAAGTATTCGTGATATCAGTGCTGGGAGTTGAGGAATTAATTCAGTAAATATTTTTATAACTCCATCTGCCATTTTGGGTATTGATTTATCGAAATTCATTATGCTTTCGATTAGATTGTCTGAAAAATCTCCTACAGCATTATAAAGAGACGCATAAGCATTAATGATGTCAGAAGGGATATTTATAATCTCTTCAAATTTTGCTATGAACTTTTTTATCCAATCACTCTGAAGCCCTGCGTCTTTATCTTCTGAGTCAGGGCTATATTCCTTTAATACTTCTAATATCTTTTCCCATTCTGACGATGCTGCTGTTTCTTTTGCTTCTACTTGTATGTCTTCAAGGCTTTTAATCAACTCGCTATGAGCCTTATTAAGATCAATGTTCTCTAATATTTTAAAAAAAGGTTCAAGCCTTTTGAGTCTGGCTTCTTCTTCAGGATCTTCTTTCATTCTGCTAACCATCAATAAGTCAGCTTGCCTAATCTGTTCAGCCCTGATCAGGCTTAAAAGCTCATCACTTTTCTTACCACCATAATTCTTTTCAATTCCAAGGACTATGTCATCAAGTTTAAGATCAACTTTGACCATCTCTTGAATAGCTTTGACAATCTCATCTTTGTTTTTGATTTCTAATTCTATTTGTTTTTTCTTACCTGCTTCAGTGTTGAACTTATCTATTCTTTCTTTTTCTTTTTTAGCTAATTCCTCTTGAGTTTTAAGTTCTTTCTGGGCCTTGAACGCATTTAAGCTTATAAGTTTTCCCTGGTACTGACCTAGTTCAGCGTTCATTTTTTCAACATCTGAACCACCGAAAACGCTTGCTAATAAGGTACCTGAAGACTCATCAATTTCTTTTTTTAAATCAGCTATGATTTTTTTTGTTTTTAAAATATCCCGATCTAACTCAGAAGTACTTGATATTGTCTTTAGCTTTTCTGCTAATTCTTCAGCATTAGAAAATGCAAACTCTGAAAATTCTAAATTTCCTTTTTTAACTTCATCAATAGCAGTTGCAATATTCTTGAAAACACCTAGTAAGTGACCAAATGAACCAAGCAACAGACCTGAAGTTGGACCCATCATCATACCTACTAATCCATATTTAATCATGTCTGGGTGAGACTGAACAAAGTCCCAAATATCTTTAATTGTTTCTTTGATATCAACAAGATATTCAGCAATCTTCGAGTTTATTAAATCTTTATTCGATTCAATCCAATCACCAAAAGCTCTGGTTCCCTTAATAGCCCATTCAACAATATCTCTTAAATCATCTTTCATAATATCAAAGAGTTTAAGAGCGTTTTCTTCCATGGATGATTTTAAAGTCTTAAATGCTCCACCAAGGGTATCACGCATAGCCTTTGCAACTTTTTCATGCTCCCCCTTGTTAGTATTTAATGTTTTATTAAGTTTCTCATATTCACCTATGTTTTCCTTAAGTACTAAAACAGATTTCGTGGCAAGTATTCCGAACATGTCAGTAACTTCATTTACAGAAAGTTGTCTTTTTTTGATCTCTTTCAAAACATCAATCAATGTTGACCCTTCGTCCATACCAAGAGCTTTTACCGCTTTTCCTGTACGGAGCATTGCTTGACGTAAATCTGTACCTGAATCACTGGCTTTAATTCCTGCATTAGCTAAAACACCTAACATTGCAGAAGTTTGTTCTAATGAGTAATTTAATTGTCCTGCAATTGGGGCAACATATCTAAAACTTTCTCCAAGCATATGAACATTTGTATTAGATCTTGTTGTTGTGCCGATAAGAACATCATTTAACCGGCTTAGATCAGATACCTTTAAGCCCATAGCTGTCAAAGTATCGGTAGCAATATCAGAGGCTCTACCTAAATCTAATTGACCTGCAGTAGCTAAATTAAGGACATCCGGGAGAGCTGATATTGCCTGTTGAGCTGTAAACCCAGCCATTGCCATATACTTTAAGGCTTCGGCTGATTGAGTTGCAGACCATTCAGTTGTTGCCCCTGCTTCCCTTGCAGCAGCTTCAAGTTTTTTGAAATCTTCAACAGATGCCCTGGAAACAGCGGAGACTGTTGCCATTTCACGCTCGAAATCAAGCCCTACTTTAATAACAGCAGTAGAGACAGCAGCAGCGACAACAGTTAAGCCCAAAACACTTTTAGAAATTCGGTTTGCAACCTTATCAACAGATTTGCCAAATTTTTTAAACTTGTTTTCAGATTTATCTATGTCTCTGTTGAATTGTTCAACTCTAACTTTGACATTTACATCAACTGTCCCAAGAACTGGCATTAGCCCTCTTTTTCCCAATTTTCGGGCAAATAAAAAGGGGCAGATATACGAATGGTATCGGCATCCGTACACGCCCCTTTTTACTTCTTTCGTTTTCTCTTAGTCCGTCGACCTTAAGAAAAACCCAAATTTTATTTATTTTTTAGAAGAGTTTAAGGCTCTTCAGAACTGGCAATAGCTCTCTCTTTTAAAATAATTCTGTATAGAATTAATACTTGTTCAAATACTTCTGATTCATCAATTATGTTAAATCTCTTTTTAAACCCTCGGATATTAGCCCAAATTGATTCATGCCGAAGGGCCACCGTGACACCATTCATACCTGCAGGAATAACCTGATCAGAACTGTATTGATAAATCTGAACAGCAGCTAAATTTCCTTCAAACAAAGCTGGCTTACAAGTTTTACACGGTGGTTTTACCTTCTTTCTTTTCTTCTTTTCATAAGGTCTTTGAATACTTGCTGATTCATAAGTTTCTTTACATTCTTCGCAAGAAGCTCTATCTGTTTGAGCTAACCATCTTGCGAAGTCAGTTAGTTTTTTTCTTCTTTTTCCTTATCTTTCTTAACTTTTGCTTCAACTTCTAAAATACAATCAGTCAGGAAGTTCATAAATCCATCTTCTTTGGAAAATTTCCTTTTATTTGGAGAAGAACATTTCATCTCTTTTCCGTTAGGATGGCCTTTAACTTTTTTTCCATCGAAAAAGTTCTTCCAATCTTTAATATAAGCAACGGCTGTTTCTTCTCTGGTTCTAACAGCGTTCATATCCATATTAACTTCTATTTCTTTTCTTCTGAGCTTTGCCTGAGTTGGTGTGGTTTTCTCCTTAAGCTCTGCTTTTTTACCTTCGTTGAGATACAGAACTTCAATAGCTCCACCGATTGGGTCATCTGGATAATCAAACCAATATGAGTCATATTTTTTAAGTACTGGCATTTATATTGAACCTCCGTGAATAGCACAGTTTTCTACACTTGATTCTGATGTTAGTGTTCCTGTGCAAGTTAATGTTACAGTTGTTCCTGATTGATCTTCTTTAGCGATGTATTGACCGTCATTAGTTGGTGAACCTTCAATAATAATAGTGTCGCCAGCCTTTATATTTATTACTGGAACATCTGTTATTGTGTCCTCTGAAGATGTTCCTTTCACAAAGGCCATTACTGGAGAAGAACCATCAATATAGTGCTTTGTGAAATATGCAATTCTTCCATTACAAACCATTTCACCGGAATATGGATAAAGACCGCTTTTGTTTGCAGATCCGGTAGCTACTTTAATTACCTGAAACCCTGAATTCGGATCGTTAGCAAGATCACAAGTCATAAAGTGAGAATTGTTAAGATAAAACCTTTCTTTTGTCAGTTTGGTTTTGTTCAGCCATGCTTTTCTAAGGTAATCCTGTCCTTTTTCATCGCCTATAACAAGGTTACCACCATATTGTATGTTTCCAAAAGATTGACCACCAGCAAAAGAAACATCAATTTTCCTGAATTCTTCTGCTTTAATCGTATCTGATGTATAATCAGGAAGTGTCAGAGAATTAAGCCCTGGAACCGTTGCTTGATCAATTGTTCCATATTGAACAACTATTGCTGAATCCGCAGCTACCTGATAATTTGGTGTACCGCTCATATTTTTACTCCTTTTCTATATATCCTTGAAAAGATATAGTTGATTGCCATGCTCCATCATTCCTAAATGCGGGAATTGTAAGTATTCTGAATAGCTTTATTGAATAGTGATTATCTACAGGAATAAGAGTGTTTTTATAATGTTCAATCACTTTCTCTGCTATATCATCACACTCAAAGGAGCTTTTATTATCTGAAAAAACATTTATTTGAATTTCTAAATCTGAAATCTCTTCTGTGAATGTATCTTCTGCAACATCTGAAATAATTTGCCACACACAATAAGGATAAGGTGTATTTTCTGGAGCTTCTTCATACCAAGCTTTATAACCAGTTACAAAATTACTCCATATTGCTTTTTTAAGATCATTCATATTTTTCCACTCATTGAGTTTTTCAATTTACCTTTGTTCTTGTTGAGGTTCTTCCTAAGGAAAGGATTAGCTTTTTTATTTTTTGATCCAATCTCTTCAATCAAAGCAGCTATTTCCTTACCTTTTGCTCCAGTTTTAACAGTTGCACCTATTGTATTTTTTCCTTCCCAGGTTTCCACATGGATAGAATCTCTTGTTGCTCCAGTATCAACAGCAACGTCTTTTCTTGCTCCTGCTGCAATAGATTCAGCAGTTGCCTTGACAGCAGCTTTTGACACTTCTTTAACAAGATTTGAAATTACTTCTCCATTCCAAATGTTCACTTTTTAATCTCCTTAACCACAATATCAAGACTTCTGTTTGCCATATCTCTATTGATTGGTTCATCAATAATTTCATACATTTTAGATGTTTTGACATGTTCCATTTTCATGGTTGGAAGAATGCCTGTTCTGTATGTAATATTTACTTTCATTACAGTTGATGCACCAAGTTTCATATTTTCAATTACTTCTTTTGATGACTGAGGAATTAATTCAGCATAGCATTCATGAAACATGGCTGGATCGCCTTCAGTTTCACCTCCAAAACCATCATCAATCATGGGTATGTGAATAAACTTCACATGGTGTTGCCTTATGATCTTTTTTGATTTATTTTTCCTCATTAGAAATTCCAATATTTGTGATTCAAGCGAAAATGCTCTTTATAATCTTCAATATCTTCACCATGGATCATTTTAGACAGAAGCATTTTAACCATTGTCTTATAATCTTCTGGAACGTCAACAATTGCATAACCGACATTCACGGTTAGAGTAATTGACCTAACGCCCCAGATTTCTGGCTTAGAAAAAGTATCGTTAAAAATAATTTCACCATAGTAGGAGTCTTTACCAACAGCTTCAAAATCTATAACTTCCTGACTAACTTTATTTTCATCCAGATAACTAATACTCATTGAATTGATATTACCCTGTTTAACCTCGTGAGCCTCCAGCTCTTTCCAAGAATCAAATTGTAATTCAACTGTTTGAACAATAGTTCTCTTTCCGGTCATTCCGTCCATCATAGATGTTGCAGTTTTTATCTTCCCTTTAAGGTTTTCATCTTGATCTGTTAGAGTAATATCAAGCTCAAGATGCTTCTTTGCTTCCTCAATGGTAAGGACTCCCGTTTCAGGTTCTGTTTTAACGTTTACTTTCATTTTTTATCTGCTGTTTCCTTCTTTTTTCTTGTAGCTGTTTCTTTCTGAGCTTTTACAGGTTTGCCTTTGCCATTTTTTACAAGAGCCTTGGCCCGTTCATCAGAGACACTAATTGTGTCTCCGATACCGCCACCGAGAAAAGGTTCTGTTAGTTTGATTTCCATGATTATCCTTATATTTATTTTGCTATAGATTAATCTACAACAGCACTACCATTGCTCCTACGATTTGTAAGAATGTAGCGAGCTGAGATTATATTTGCTGCATTTGAACCTTCTGCATTAACTCTGATACAGCAAAAGCCATTGTTAATATCTAAAGATCTTGGATCTACCTGAAAGACGACAATCTTTCCTGAAAGATCTGCAGACGTTGTAAAATCAACAGCATCAGTTTGTTGTGTTAGTCCGTCACCTACTGAACAGTCTTCATTTGTGTAAATAGGAACTACTTTTTCAATAGCTTTTGTATCAGTTCCGGAAACATCTTTTGCCTGTTCAATCGTTAGTTTAATAGTTGCAGCGTTTGCCTGGTTGAGGTGACATTCAACATAAGCCATTCCAGCATTTTTAAGAGTTACAAAATCACCTTCAAGAGCTGATCCACCTGCCTGTGGTTTAATAGCCTCAATTGGTGGTGATTCTTCAGGGTAAAAATACATATTTGATTCTCCTTTAATCTTTTTAATTGACCTACCTTACAGAGTTTATAAGGTAGGTGATAAATTCAAATTACTTCTATTTAAGAACTACAAATGGAGATACAGTTTTAGTTCCTTTGTGAGGAGCTTTTGGAGAACTCCATTTTGGTTGACCATTTATGCGATAAATGAATTTAAAAGCTGTTTCATCTTCCATAAATTTTACATGAATAGATGTTGATGGTTTTACTTTACCTTTTGTTATTAATTCATATTCAGACATATCCACTAAAACAAGATCTCCTTCAGTGCCTAAGCCTTCACAATATTCTATTGGCATAGCTGGCCTACCCATCAATACTCCATAAGGTATTTCTGAAAGTCCACTTGGAGGCATAAAAGCAGGATAACCACTATTTTCTCCAGTTTTGATATATATTGATTGTAGAGCAGGCATTACCTCCTGATTATAAAACCAAACTGCATTTCTAAATGAAGGAACATATAGTCGAGAACTCATCATGGTAACATCTGAATATGTAACAGAATTTGCTTTCTCTCTTGTTACCTTTACTGCTGCATTTGAAGTAAGAATCCCTATTGGAACACCAGCACCTTTTCCACTAAAAATCTTATCTTCAAGAACAAAATTAATAGCTTTTTCTGCACCTTTTTCCATTTGTGCGCCCAATGCAACTGTATCTTGCAGTAATTCTTCAGTACACATACCAAACGCTATAATTTTCTGAAGACTGTGTTCTCTTTGCTTAAACTTTAACTTTGAAATGTCAACTGATGCTGCTTCAGCAGCAAAATAAGCAACCATACCACCGTTTCTGTATACTTGAGCTTTACTATTCTTATCATCAGCTTCAAGAGTTTTAAGCCCATTGAAGTTAGCTCCAATAGGTTGATTATTACACATCCCCGCAATAGTACCTTCCTGTGTTATATTATCAGTAAGTCTGAGAACAACCTGTGGCTCAACAAGGAACCCTCCATCTGATCCAGTACTCTCAGACTGTCCCGAAGCACTCCTTATAGCTTCTAACTTTTTGCTTCTTGGTCCATCCGCAGCTTGCCTTACATCATGTAGGAAATGTCCAAAATCACCACCATAAGGATTTTCACGAGTTGTCCCTGGTGCTACTTCAACTTTTGGTTTATTTCTTGTTTCTGGATCATCGCCAGAGGGTGGTTCTTCAAGAGACTCGTTCATTTTATCGAGAAGTTCATCTTCCTCTTTTCTTTGTCGAATCTCTTCGTTAAGGGCTTTGATTTTTGGAAGCAGTCCTTTTCTTTCCTCTGCCTCTTCTTTACTAAGTTTGTCTTTTGCTCTAAGCTCATCCATTCTGTTCATTAATTCGCGGATTTGCCTTAATAATTCTTCCATTACAGATTCCTTTCAGTTTTAATTGAATCGATTAGAACTGCTTCATAATCTTCATCAAAAGTATTAGTTTCTGTTTCTTCCTCTTCCTCCACAGATCCATGAGCCTCCAGCCCAGAATCATCACGGTTCTCCGCGCGTGTATATTTAGACACAATAGTGTCAATTTTCTTTAGTAGGTCTTCTCGTTTCTCTTCAGGTGTTGAATCAAGAAGGGCAGAAAGGTTTGATAGGTCGTAGCCTTCTTCCGGATTATTTCTTATTTCTTTGACTTTGTTTTTAGATCGAAGACTTAATTCATTACCCAGATAAGCCGGAAAAGTGACCTGAGAACCATCGAAAAGTTCATTACACCCATCTTCTTTAAGGGTTCTTATTAATCTTCCATCTTCATCTTCTTCCCATGAATCTCCGTCACCATTCACACAAAAACCAAAAGAATTTCCCTTTAAATCACCCCTTTCAATAGGTGTAAGAACCATGTCTCTAATTAACTGTGTGTCAGGTGGTTCGCATTCATAAGCAAGCCCAACTTCATCCTCCCAAACTCTTAAAGTGCCTGGTGTTGTATTTCCTAAAATGTAGTTTGGATCATGATTGAACAGGTCAACAGTTTCGGAAGTTTCAAGAGCTTTCCTGAAAAAACCCGGTTTAATAATTTCCCTAAAACCACCAAGATTTTGAGAAAGCACATTGAATTTTGCAAAGTAACCTATAATCTTTGTAGGCTCATCTTTCTTTTTTACAACTCTAACCTCTGCATCTTTGAACTTCAGAGATCTTCTTTCATTTTCTTTACTCATTTGCTCCTCAATTTCCGGGCAATAAAAAAGGGGCAAATGTGCGGATGAGTGTGGCATCCACATATGCCCCTTTTTAATTCTTTCGTCTCTTTCCAGTTGGCCGACCTTTAAGAGAACCCGATTTGTATTTTTAAATTATTAGATCCAAGTTATAAAACATCTGCAATCTTCATGAAGCTGCGGATGTTTTATGCTTCTTTCTCCTTCAATTATAAATTCACCATTTATTCCAACAGACTTTCCATTTAACTCTTTACATTTTTCACAGGTATCAACTCTGTTTTTCCATATAGCTCTAAAGCCAGCTTCATGAATCACACTTCTTGCAACTCTGTTATCTAAAGAAACAATATGTCTTTCTGCTAATTTTAAAGGTCTTGATTTACCTTCTTTTCCATAATTCCATTCATCAAGACGAAGTAAAACAGAATCTTTTCCACCTTCTTTAAACGACTGCTTAAGCTGTCCTATAGAAGAAGAACGGTAATCGTTAACGAATCGTTCAACGTATTTATTAATATCTTTGCTAATTTTTGGAGACATTTCAGAGTCAACCCCGATCTCTTCAGAAAGGGAACTATATATTTCCTGAGAGAAAGCTCTGAACAAAGGATATGATTTTTGATCAATATAAGATTTAAATTTTCTATAAAATCTATCTAATGATTTGTTAAATTTTGGATTTTTAATTTCTTCCTTAATGCTTTTAGATTCATAGTTAAGAATATCTTGTGTTAAATTCTGAAAACTTGGTAAATAAACTCTTTGAATACGATCTCTTAAAACCATTTCATTTCTATTTCGCTTATCAGTGCTTTTGGTTTCTGGTTCCTGAATCTTATCAATATCTGTAATAGCTGCTGTATTTAGTTGAACCCTTCCAACATCTCCACCTTCAACGGGATTTCTATCTTCAAATTCAAGTAAATCATTAAGCGGAACTCCCATTCTCCACCACTTTTCAGATATTTCAGATCTTTCTTTAGAATCACCTCTTAAGAAAGCATTGAAGTTATACATGATATAAATTCCAGCTTTTCTTTCTTTTTCAGAGAGAATTTTATAATTCATTTCCTCTTCATCTTGTTTGATCCAAGGAAGTAAGCCTGATTGATAATACCTTCTCTTTTCCTGTTCTGTATTATTAAAGTTTGTATTGCTATCAGATATTGATATTCTGGACTGAGGAACACCAAATATTCCACAGATATCAACTTTATTTAATTTAAGAAGATCTAACATTTGCTGATCAGCCATTTTTATTTCGTATGGTTTAAACTCCATTCCGTTTTCTAAAATCATAGGAGCTCTACTTTTTTTATTGCTTCCATATCTTGCTTTAAGACCTGCAATGAAATCAGGCTTTTGTTTCTCTCCTAATGTTTTTGGATGTGAGAAGATTCCTCCAGGGTTCATTCCGTTTTTAAAAAAATTAGCTTGAAACCGATCCATTTCAATTCCGATTCCAATTTGTTCTTGTGCGTAATTTGTAATAACTGATATTCCAAGAACCCCATCATTACTATAATTTTTAGTGTGTAGAATATTGTCGGCACTATAATATTTGTAGCTGTATCCATCCTGAACTTTGTATCTTAAAACTCCTCGCCCCTTACCTTTTCGGACTCTTTCAAGTGTTGTAACTTCAGGAGATAAAGGCCATATATATTTACAGGGATTCATCATTGTTCTTTCAATAAAGCTGTAACTGTTGCCATCCAATAAAGCATGTGGCATCAAGGTCTTTTTGAAAACAAATGCGCCCATTTCTGGATTAGGCCTTAGCTTTACACGTTCATAAGCGTAATGGTCTTTCAGTTTTATACTTCCTCCACCCTTAAGCTTTTGCCTAACTTCTATAGGTAGAGATGCTTTGTCATCAGATATAGCTTTTACACAGCTAAAAACAGAAGCAACTCTCATTGATGAATCTTTGTTAACAACTGCTCCAGATCCAGACTGAGCAAAATTAAAGAAACTTGGAGTCCATAATTTTTCATTATTGATATCTGCTGATCTAACTTCAAATATTGCCATTAATTAGTAGCCCTCGGAGCCATTTTGTAACCAAAAAAAGTTAATAGAGTTCCTACAACCGTTAGAGAAATCCCAAGAGAAAACTCTAAATATAGACCAGCACCTAAAGCACCAAGCCCAATTAAAAGTATTATGTCTGAAATATATTTCATTTAAACCTCTATATTTAAAAGGGAACCATCGTTACCTTCTTGTTCTTCTTCACTTGGCTTTTCATGCATTATTGCACGATTTAAGCCCATTAATAGGGCAATAATCCCATCTATTTTTTCTTTAGATTTTCTTTTATCTGGTTTATAAGCTCCACCCGGACCTATATGAACAACTACATTTGAAGCATTCCAACTTAAAACAGGATTGTTGTTGTGAGCTAAGAGTTGAAGGTTTACTAATTGTTCGAACTCTTTAGTTACCCAAGAGAAGTTTTCCCAAGTCTGAGAAATTCTCACACACTCATAATCCTTATCCATTAAATTATTTATAATTCCGGTCGAGTTGTAGGGATCAAAGGCAAGTTCAGCTATGTTATAAAGAGTATTATCTTTATCAATTTGATGTTCTATCCAGTTATAATCTGTTATTTCTCCGGGTGTTGCATGAAAGTTACAAGATTTATCTTTCTTCCAAAGATTATAATTTACACCATGCTCTTTAGATCTAATTTCAATGTTTTCTTTCGGAACAAAGAAGTGTGGGATAATTTGATAAGGATCAGGAATTATATAATCCCTTTTGTTAAGATCCAGTTCAATATCTTCTTCTTTTTCTTCCAGTACAAAAATAAAAGCTTGATCAGTCAGGTCTTTATGAACTTTTTTAATTTCTGCAATTACTTCATCTCTGTATTTTTTTCTCTGCGAAGCAATACTTTCTTGTTCTGGTGGAAAAACATGAACAAGTGCTGCAAGGTCGTCAGTCGTTGCTAAGTCTAAGCCAGTGTAGCAAGTTCTATTAATCAGATCTCTTCTTCCAAAAGTTCCATCAGACAAATACCACTTTTCCATATCCAACCAGGGAGATGAAGAAGCACACCAAATATTTAAATGTTTAGTTTTAAAGTTAACAAGTGTTGCTGGATTACCCTTTGCAGCAAGAGCCTTAGTTCTCAATCTGGGTAAAATAGTTGGGATATATGGCATGTTTGGATTTGCTTTTTCCCAAACTGATTCGTCAAAAGGATCATCATCTTTATCAAGTGTATAAATCAGAGGTAAAACACTATCATTCTCTACATCGATATCAGGGTTTAAGATCTTCTCCATATATTCTCTATGTTTGAAACATGGACCTTGTAGATTTACCCCTGCTGTTGTGATTATATAAACGAGAGGTTGTTCTCTTCCTGCTAAAGCACTATCTATTACATCATACATACCAGCGTCTTTATGGGCGTGATATTCGTCAACAAGCGCAAAATGCGGGTTTAATCCATCCTCTGTTTTACTTTCTTTTCCAAGAGGTTCAAATTTACTATTTGTAGCTGAAATACTCATATTGTCCCTAAGGGTTTTAACTTTCTGCCTTAGGAAAGGAGTTTTTGAAACTATTGCTTTAGCATCTTCATGAGCTATTCTCGCTTGTTTTAGCTTGGTGGCTATTGTGTAACACTCTGCCCCGGCTTCACCATCAGCCTCAAACATGTAACAACCAGTTGAAGCACCTTGAAAAGTCTTGCCATTTTTACGGGCAACTTCATAATAAAGCTCTTGAAATCTTCTTTTCCCGGTTTCAACCTGCAACCATCCAAACAGAACCCAGTTTAAAAAAATCTGTGGTGGTGTTGGTTCAAAATATGTTCCTGCTAAAGCACCTTTGTAATGCTTATATTCTCTGATTGTATCAAGCATGATATCAGCCATATCTGAAGAGAAATAAAACCCTCTTTCATGCGCATGGTGAAGATCATTGAATTGTCTCTCACAAGCCCACTTGAGAAGCTGGCCCGCAATTGTACGACCTTCAAGCACATCCATCATGTACTTAAAGCCTTCGTGTTCAACTATGTCCTGTGGTAAGAGATCTGTATTATACATTTCCAACTTTCTTTATATGGTTGCCTTTTTCAGCTCTTTCTTTTGCTCTTAATGCTGCCTCTGCTCTACGTTTTGCGATTTTATCCTCTCTTGATTCTTCTGGAGAGTCTGCAAGAACCTGAACTCCTTTCCTGTCATAAGGTGTCATACCGAACTTACCAAGCATCATGACCACTCTTTTCCACGCGTCTTGCATATCTCCGACAGCAGGGTGTCTCTTAATCAAGAGTTTACCTGACTTATCTTCACTTTCATAAAAACGTTTTTTTGGTTTTTCAATAATCACTCTCATATCTCTATATTCTGAGAACGCATCACACAGCATTGACAGGGCTAAACCATCTGTTTCAGCCATTACGTTCATACCTTCAGGCCCAACAATCCGAGCTAAATCGTGGTAAGCTCGAGCAGCCTTGCGCCCAAGCCATTTTGGAGGGTCTGGAATTCGCTTTTCTGGATTTGGTTCATTTTCTGGCAAAGACCTTCTCCCCGGGTTTCCTTCTAATTTTTCCTGATCTGTTGTTTTTGGCATTTTCCTTACCTGCCATTAAAATTCTATGAAAAAAGTTTCAAATTCTGCGACTGTATCATTTTCGACATAGCATGATCTTGTTATGCGCGTTACCCTCTCAGGAATCCGCGCCCCCTACCCCTTTGCAATGACACCTTTAAAAGATTTTGTTTTACGTTTATTAAATCATATTCCATATATTTTCTCATTAGTAACACCTTTCAGTTAAACTCTGTCTTCACACCCTTGTGAAGCCCCGTTAATTGGGACTACGTTTAAAACAATATTAAAACATCTGTTCTTTAGTGATGATAATGTCCAATCACTGTTGAATGATGTAGTATGATATAATTTCCCTTAGTATTTTTTCAGGGTTTATTCCGCCTGGTATTCTACAGACTATCTCTTTTGTTTTATCTTCTAACTGATTCTCTTTGATTAAGTTTATGAATGTGCACAGTAAGGTTGTTGCATATAGCATTTTCTCTATTGCTTTTGGGCTTTCCATGTCTATTCCATTTGGAGCTTGCTTATCAAACCAAACAACTTGAAAAGAATTATCTGAAAGCTTTATTGCAATTCCACATGGATGAAAGAGCATCATGTTTAATTGATTCAATAGACCTTTTTGCTTAAATTCTTTAGAGTTCATTATCTCCACCTGTTTTTTATCTTGCCCATTATTGCCTTCTTAATTCTTAGATGTTATCAATGTTTATGCTTCTGGATCATCTTATAATTCTAATCCTTGTTGTAATCTCAGTCACTGCTACTGGCTTTTTCCTTGGTTATCTCTCCTGTCAGTCTTGGAGAGCTGTTGTTAGTAGAATCCTTGTATTTATAATTATTCCACCTTTTGCATATGTTCTTTTAAGTGTTAATTATTACAATGATGTTATTAGCACCCTTGATCTGTTCGGTTTTTTTATGCTTGGTTTTTTTATTAGTGCCTTTATATTTGTTAAAAATTAAGTCTTCTTATCCAAAGACATAAGATCATCAATATCTATAAACTGAACAACATAACCGAGAGTTTCTTTTCTCAGCTTTGCTCTTCTGTCCATTTCTTTTTCCATGAACTTAGCTTTCTTAATAGCATCAGGATCAGTTGTGATATCATCACCAAACCTAATTCCTTCAGGATCTTCTCTGTAATCCCAAACACCTCCAAGTTTTTCCTCTCCTGACTTCTCTTGTATTATTTCTAAAGCTAAACCAAGAGGGTGAAGGAATAGTCTGTTTAGTTCCTGAAGATATCCTTTCTCTCTAAACTCTTTTATGTTTATTCTTTTAGGTTCTGGCATAGCTTCCTCTTATGGTGTGTTAATATCTGCTAATCTACATAGAAATGGGAATTCATACTCTTGCTTTCCAAGGTATTCTTTAGGAACCCAAAATCCTTTAACAATCTCGTTAATAGCTTCTTGTTTAGCTTCTTCAAGAGCTTTCATGAATGATTCTAATTCTTTTATATCTTCAACATCACATGTTATAGAACCAGAATAAGTTGCACCTGTTGTTTTAGGTCGAGGTTTTGCAAATAATTCGGTAAGTGTTGGAAACTCTTATCATTTTTCTTCCTAACTCTTATTAATTTAGGTTTTTGGGTTTTTCATACCTTTAATTTTTTGATTCTAACTCAAACCATTGCCTTTTTACTCTCCTTGGTGTTGAACGAAAATGTTCGTGCAAAAAAACTAAGTGAAAAAAGAGATCAAGAAAAAGAATAATTATCGTTTACCTCCTCGGATTTCCAAAGCCACCATCTTTTGAAGCGGTTTTTCTATCATGACAACTCTTACATTTAGGGTCCCAATTACTTTTATCCCAAAATAAATCGTAATCACCTTTGTGTGGGATTCTGTGATCTAATATATTAGAAAGCTTGGTACATCCTTCTGAACAGCAGTAAGGGTTTTCAATTAAGAATTGCTTTCTTTCATTTTTATACCTGGCACTGTTTAACCATTTTTTTACTTTTGGATCCTTGGAGTATCTTTTCTTTTCCTGAACCTTTGCTTTAGGTTTGCACTTCTCACAATATTTTTCCTGCGTGAGACTTCTTTTACATCGATAGCAAGGTTTTTTAGGAGCTTTAGGCATTAGTACTTGCTCCTTAATTTAATCCATTGTTCTTCAAGCCATACGTAAACCTCTATTAATCCGGTAATTACAAAAGATATAGTCATAACGATTGCAGCAAAAAGAGTTACTATTTTATGAATTATTGATTTCAATGAGTAACACCCTTTTGTGGTTCAGGTTTGTGTATGTTTTTCATGAATTTTTTATACATTTGCATTAATTCAATTAATAAATCAGGGTTTTCAACTAAGTCTTCAATCTCTATAGGTTTTAAGCCTTCATTATTATCCACCTTATTTACCGCCTTTCTTCTTCCATGCTTCAACAGAAGGATTATCAAAATTATTGATAAAATCTTCTGATTCTTCTCTGAATTCTTTCAGGTCTTTCTCATCCTGTTTAGGTTGTCTAATTTGCTGGATTTGAGCCTGAATCTCATTGAATTTAACCGGATCAAAAGTTATTTTATTTTCTCTGAATTTTTGAAGTTCCCTGGCACAGAAGTAGAAACCTATAATTATTATTAATATGTTCCACATGCGTTCCGGTACGGTTGATAATCCGAGATTTAGAATTTGAAACTCTTCAGGATTCACATAAGAAAGGATAAAATAAGCTACAATAAGGACAACAAACAAAGGGCGTGGCATTCTGTTAATACCATCCCAAAAGGAATCCCAAAGAGTACGGTTGGTTCTGTTATGAAATTCTGAACTAAACTGATTTTGAGTGCTTATATAAGCCTGATGGTTGTATTTATCTCTGTCTTTTTTGCTACCTGTGAAGGTTTGAACAACTGAGTTAACACCTTCAGCTACACCTTTTACAGCTTTTCCAAATATATCAAATCCAAACATTTATACTTCCTTCCTGAAAGATTCTGCCCGATTAGTCCAACCTTTAATAAATACAGATTGAGAGCTATCGTGCTTTACTATTGCTTTGTAATAGTTGATTCTTTCGTCTACAATGGCGTTATTGAAGGCGTTTTCCATCTCTTCTTGAGCTTGATTAGCTCCTTTTATAGTGATTGGCCCTATAATCCCGTCAGCTTCTATTGGAAAACCAAGTCTTTTAAGAACTATTTGTACAAACTTAATTGATCTTTTAGGCCCGTGATTTATAGAACTATCAAAAACTAAAGGCTGGATCTCATCGGGTAACTCATCGATTGCAGGTTTGAAATAGTAATTCCTTCTATAGATGATTTTAGCCAGTTCAATATCTAACTCTTTAATTTCCTGAATAGATACAGGTCGGTTGTACCATCTTGATAGAGTTTTATGGGTAATTCCGAAATTAGTTGCTCCACCTCTATCAGCTTTATGGTTTACAAAACCACCTTCTTTTATAAGTACTTCCTCAATCATTTTTTCTATTTTGTTGTAATCAGTCATTTTTATTTAATTCCTTCATTTTTATCTTATGCTCACACCACCTTGAACGAATATTCAAAAGCACTAAAACGAGAGAAAGATAAACTAATGCCCCTTTGACAAATGATAGGCTTCCTATTGTTGCACCTAATAAAGCTACAAAATAACTCCATGCCTCTTTCAATCCCATATAGAATCCTCTTTAGCTTCTTCATAAATGTTTTTGACTGTTAGTCCTTCAAAGGGTTCATCTTCAAAACCATAGAAAAACTCGTGTAAGTCCTCTTCTTGGAAATCTTCTGTTATGTTTTCATTACTTCTCATGGGTGAATTATAATTTAAGTTTTTCACCTTGTCGTGGCACATAGCGTATGTGCCACTTTTATTTATTTTTTCCATATTTTTTTGTTAACTTTTCCTCTGTATAAAAGACCTTATCGCACTCTAAACACAGTCTTTTCCTGATTGCAGAATTACTTTCATATCTTTTTCTATTTTTTATAATACGGTTATTATCTTCTCCACATACTGGACAAAGCATATATACAGTTCTCCTATTGAATTGTTATTTGTGATTTTTAGATTGTGAGACCACTAATTAAAGTGGTTTGTGAGTTTTTTAAAGGGTGAAGTAAATATATCAGTTGGTTGTTTGCATAACAAACGTTATTTTTACTTTTTATTGGGGATATTATATAATACGTTGTTATCTTAATAAATTAAGGCCTTGACAAACAACTTAATGGGAAATAACCTAAATCAAAAAATAAATGAGCCGTTAAATATAATTAAATAATTTGGAGACCATTTAATGAAACGCTTTTTGATATTTATCCTTATTTTTCTATCAACCGCATTATTTGCGGAGACTATTTCGAAGGCAAAATTCGGTGATGCAGATGCTAAATTTAAAATAGGTAATATGTATTATAAGAGCAAAAATTATTCTAAAGCTGTTTTATGGTTTCAAAAAGCTGCTTTAAGCGGGCATACAGTTGCTCAATTTAAATTAGGTGCTATGAATTACAGGGGAATAGGGGGTGTTCAGGATTATGAAAAAGCTATTTATTGGTATAAAAAAGCTGCTTTAAAAAGCACAGGTGCTCAATTTAATTTAGGCGTTATGTATGAACATGGACGTGGTGTAGAAAAAGACTTCTCTCAAGCTTTATTTTGGTATCAAAAAGCTGCTCTAAAAGGAAATGCAGACGCTCAATTTAACATAGGAATTATGTATTATAATGGTAAAGGAGTAACTAAAAATTATTCTAAGGCTTTTCATTGGTATCAAAAAGCTGCTTTGCAAGGGGATGCAAGTGCTCAATTAAATTTAGGCTATATGTATGAAAAAGGAGAAGGAGTTACTAAAGACAACCCAAAATCTTTTTTATGGTATCAAAAAGCTGCTTTACAAGGAAATGCTAATGCCCAACATAATTTAGGTGTCCATTTTCATTATGGAAAAAATAAAGACTATTCAAAGGCTTTTTCATGGTATCACAAAGCAGTGTCAAATGGACATATAGGTTCTCTGTTTAATTTAGGCCTTATGTATAATTACATCTACAAAGATTACTCGAAAGCTGTTTTATGGTACAAAAAAGCTGCATTGCAAGGGCATGCTAGTGCTCAATTAAGCTTAGGTTATATGTATAAAAGTGGTAGTGGAGCAATAACCAATTATGTAGAAGCTTATAAATGGTATAATATTTCAAAAGCTTTAGGTAATCAATATGCATCTGAGTTATTAAATTCAATCTCTAAAAAGATGACACCTTCTCAAATAGCTGAAGCTCAAAAACAGTCAACTATTTTGTGGGCAAAAATTCAAAAGAAAAAATAACAATTACATTTTGTTTTAATAGCAAGGTTGTATTCTTTATTAAACGACCTTGGTTGAAGCTCTTTCTGATTAAATTATTAATGATGACCTATCGTTTTTTCTTTTTCTTTTTTTGAAATACCTCTGGTACAAAGGCCTCTTTTACTTCATCAGGAAACCAGCCTTGTTGAAGCAAATGTAATATCCTCATTGTTCTTTTTTCATTTTTTTTGAAGAACTGAAATACTTCATTAGTAATAATAAAACTAGTTGGACCATGTAGCTTTGACCACATCCAGTGAGCTTCTTCTGGAGGGCGTTTATAAACATGGTAATGGTTATGTTCTGGTAACTGCCTTCTACATTCTGGACAAATATCAATACTACCGCAACTATAGTAATTTGCTATGATTGGACTCATAATAGACTTACCATATTCTAAATGTAAATATATATCAGTTCCCATTCCATTAACCTCTGATATTCAGTTCCTAAAAGCATGTACTCTTGAATTTCTATTTCATATCTTATTTTGTATTTAGTTTAAGGTTAATCTCGTTTTGGTCAATTGTTTTTTCATGGATTTTTATATAGTTGTTTTTGCGAGGATAAGCGTCTTTTAACTTATATTTGTATTCAGGTTTGTCTTTTTCTTTTTTGTTAATATAAACAAGAAAAAAAATACAAAATAAAATTAAACCAACAATAATTAACCCATAAACATCATCTTCCATTTAAACCTCATATTTTATTGATTATGTTCATGATTTAAACTTATTTAAAATTCTTTCTTCATGCTCTTTTTCCATAATAAATGGACATTCTTCAATTCCTGCTTTTATTAAAGCTACTAATCTATGTCTTCCATCCATCAATTCGATTTTTCCATTTTCCTTAATTGTCATCCAGGGCATATCAATTTCACCTCTGCTTATAGCTGATTTTACAATGTCATATCTTACTGGATGTAAATCAAGGTGGAATTGTGGATCGCTATTTAATACATTTAATAATTGAAGCGTATTAACGCTTTGTTCTCTTATATGTCCCATTGTTTTGGGGATATAGTTTATTTCTTTTTGATATTCGTATTTAGTACAAACAGGGACTTGATCAATTGACTGAAATTGAATTTTTCTATGTTCAAACTGAAAATCATTATTCAAATTCTCAAAAAACTCTAAATAGAAAGTAGGTATCATTTTGTTTCACCTAATCAACATATTTTATTTTAACAGCATTGATGAATATGAGAATTTAGAAAGATTATCAGAGCCAGTACGAGCCTCTCTATCAGTGCATAAAAAATTAGATGTTTCTTTTCTCTTCCAAAACCTTCTCTCTCTTTTTTATATTCTTCTCTATCCTCTGTTAAACGCTTGCGACTTTCATCTAAAATCTCATTTTCCTGTTTATACTTCTAACTTCTGTGACAATAACCTCTTCCCCTAATTCTTGCCCTTCGTGCCATAGTATACGTAGAGTTTCACCTTCAACATATTCATTTTGTGCAAAAATCTCTGAATAAGTCCCTTTGTTTAGTTCTAATTTTATTAGAGACACATGCATTTCTTTTAAATTAATACTTTTCATGTCAGCTCCTTAAATAAACGACCTATTAAATTATTATTCTTTTATTTCAGGCTCCATTATCGTTTTTACAGGGTTATTGGTAATTTGCTCAACTATTCCTTGGTATCCCGCCTGACTTGTTACATCATTTCTGGTTTGAAACCAGTAGAGAACAACTTTAGAATGATTCCCCTGCATAGGAACTTGCATATTTTCAATTAATTTACGAGATCTGTTTTGTATATTATTAGCTTCCTTAGAATCAATATTAAGAACTAAATTAACATTTCCTTCAAATTTATTATAAATGTTAATTTGCGAACTGTTATCTTCTGCAACTGGTTCAACAAAGCCAGAAATGTTTTCAAAATTTTTTTTATCAAATTTATCTGTACCTTTATTATTTAATAAACAGCCAACAAATGCTTTTAAATGATGTGAAAATGCAATAATGTTATTTAAATCAGAGATAGCAGGTATTGCACCGGGAGAAAGAGAAAACAAATCAGCAATTATACTGCCTGACTTTACTTTTTGAATGTACAATTTAGATTCATTTGCTGAAGCTGCTCCCTCTTCTTTTAAAAGAAAATCCTTATATTCATCAGCAAGGCACAAAAGACTGTTTGTATATTTTACAAGCTCAACAGGTTCAGAGTTCTTTAATTCTATTCTCATCAGTTTATTCATTTCAGATTAAAATCTATCTATATTGGAGATCTATGAAATTATAGAAAAAATCTGTTTTAATCAACTTTTTTCTCATCTAAATTGAATGAAATATGTCCTTCTTTTTTAATAAATTATTTTTATCAAATTCTAACATATGTGATTGTCAAATGAGGTCATTGATTAGAAAAATATTATTTAAAAAGGATTTTGGACTGAACCCACAAACGAAAACTGATTCAAAATAATATCTGTCGTGTACCGCACTGCCCCGTTTTCAGGATCTCCTCCAAGGTTACCAAGTATTATTACTTTGTTTACTCCAGACAATTATCGCTCCTTTGTTTTACTTTCCACCATTAGGTTATTAATGTGTAAAATTTGACAGAATTATAAGTGTTGCTGTTATAAAGACTAATAAAGTTACCATCAAGATAAAAATTCTAATAATTATAGCTATTATATATTCATTTTTCTTTCTATTGTTTAGCACTTTGTGTGCCATAATTCTTATTGATATTAATGCTTAAAATATAAAGATTTACAGAGCTTGTTTTCTTAACAATGGATAGTGTTTACATTATATGTACACATGGTGCTTACTATATCACCACCTTACTATTTCCTGTATGATTCCCAATCAAAAGTATAAAAACCACCTTTCTTCTCATTAAATCTATCAATAATCCTCTGACCTATAACCTTCTCTAAATCACCATAATTAAGGTTTGTAAGTAGAATTGTAGGTCTTTTATTTTCATATCTACTGTTAATTATCCTGAATAAAAGATCTTTCTCAAAGTCTGAACTACACTGAACTCCAACTTCATCAAGTATCAACAATCTTACATTTAGGTATTTTCCAATAATCAGAACATCTTTTTCATCTGAGCTAAACATGTTTCTCATTTCAGCAACAATATCGTAAAATGACCTATAGAGTGCCATTTCACCTTGATCTAAAAGATTTAAAACTATTGAACAACCAAGATGAGTTTTCCCGGTACCGGGATTTCCCGAAAGAATAAGAGAGGTTCCATGGGGTTTTATTCCCTTGAAATTGTCTGCATACTTTTTCATGGTTAATTTGATTTCTTCAGCTTTTTTGTTACTAGTTACAAAGCTATCAAATCCTTTATTTTCAAAGCGAATAGGAACTCCACTTCGTTTCAAAAGTTCTCTTCTTTTCTCTTTCTTTTCCTCTTTGGCGTAATCATCAGCACATTTGGGACAGGATGAATAGAGAACACTATTTCCAAAACATATTTTTTGAGGTTTATATTCCCCATGTATTTTACAAGTCTTCATGGAATGTTCCTTGTTTACCTTGGTTTTCTGAGTAATAATCTTTGTTGAATCCATGACTTTTATTACCTTTTGCCTGATCAAAAGCCGTTGCTGCATTCTGAAATTTAATTAAATCATTCGTTGATTTTTTTCGGATAGAAGCCAAAGACTTGATATTCTTAGCCCAAAAGTCATCACCAACCACAAAATCTAATACTCTCTTGATGTATTCAAGCTCAAATCCATCAATGCGAATGAGGTTTTCAACAGCTTTACAGCCGTTTTTGATCAAAGCATTAGTTACTTTGGGTGCTAATTTCCCATGTTCTTTGCTAACTTCTTTCTGAAAATCCCGAACTAAATTTTCAATTTTGGCGGAAGCGTAGAGAGCAGGAGAAGGAACTGGAGCAGGAGCAGGAGCAGGAGTCGACGACTCGTTAAGATTCGTTGACGTTTCGTTATCGACTCCTTGACGTTCCGTTAACGTTTCGTTGATTTCCGTTTCACCATCCGTTGACGATTCGTTAACGTCTTGTTGTCCATCCGTTGGAGTATCGTTCTGCAAATCCTCATCACTCGTTGACGCTTCGTTATCGACTCGTACAGCATTCGTTAACGAAAGATAGTCTTTCTTTGAGATAGCGTTAACGCCATCTTTCTTAAGCTTTTCATAAATCTCATTATTTACTTTAGCAAGTCTGGAAAAACGAGCTTTATCGCTCCTGTCTGGCGACTGATAAACCCAAGGTTGTCTGATATCCCAATTATGAAGAGAATAAACTCCATTTTCATCAACATCTAAGAACTGACAATCAAGCAGAGTTTCAACAAAAAGCCCTTCCTCACCGTTCCATTCAGCATCAATTTCAATATCAAAGGCATCATATCCAGTTAGTACTCCGCTTGGTTTATTTGTAGCTACAGACATCCACAATTCGAATAAAGAAAGAACTCCTTCAGCTCCAAGTTTCTTTTGGAGCTTTTTCTTTTTCCGATTATTTTTAAAAGATAATGAAATACGTATATCTTCAGCCATAGTTTAACCCTTTGCACTAATCCAATGAGAGAGATTTTTTGCAGTTCCCCACCAATTATCTGAAATTCTTAACCCCAGGAACTCTTTATATTCTGATTTGATGTAATCCATTACTTTGGTGTTGAGGTAATGTTTTTCAAGAATAGCACCTTCATATTCATCTTTATTTTTAAGGGATTCTGTAGAAGGAGCTTTAAGACCTTTAAAATTGAAGCTTTCACCCTGAATTGTGAATCTCCATTGGTATTCTCCGGATCTAAAAACAAGCTCAATTTCAGTAACTTTTGAGCCTTTAGCAAGAGCAAGTTTACCTTCTTCAAGTCCTGCTTCATCACCATTTATTGTGATTCTCTCAACAGCTTCATCAACTGTTTTTTCGAAAACAACTTTGCTTCCTACTTCAAGATCTGTTTCCTGCTCTTCGATTTTAAAAAGTAGCCATGTTAAAAACTCATGACCAAGGAATTTATATCTGTCATATGCTATTGATACGTCTATCATGGTTTAAGCCTCTATAATAAAGGGTAATAGGTTATGAAGTTTCTCTTTTTCCATGGTGTTTAAATCAAGATCCAGTTCAGCAATAGTGAATGGAAATAGATTTATAAGAGTGAATCCAAAGGTTTTGGCAAAGAGTGTTTCAAGCTCTTCATTTGCAGCTTTCTGAGTTGAATAGAAGTAAAGATCTTCATTCTCATAATCCCAAATAAGGTCATAAACAGAGGGAGTAGGGTCTATTTTCATTAAAAGAATTTCGGTTATTTGTTCTTTAATTCTTTGCTTTAATCCCTTTGCAATGAATTCTTGACCTGTTTCTTTGAGTCTCTTTTTTATTTCCTGATCCAGTTTTTTCTTAAGAAGCTGTGCCGGGATCTTCTTTTTATCTATTCTTAGGGAAAAGATAAAATATGACCCTACCAGAAAAGAAGAGTCTTCAAAATAAGGATTAAAAGGAC
>JAAELO010000872.1 GCA_024226555.1 Desulfobacterales bacterium
TTGCTTTTTATGTTTTTTTATGTTATTCTATGTTAAGTAGTAAAGAGAATAATAATTCAAAAGGAGTTCAAAATGGCAGATCATGAAGTAATAAGAAAACTTAAAGAGCAATTTGAAGGAAAACAATTAAACTCAGGTGATATCATCTATACAATTTATTACCAAAAAAATCCTACTTTTTCTTTTACAACTGATAGTTCCAGTCTTGTAGAAATTATTCAATTATTTAACATTCAAGCAAATGATATGGAAGAGATTTTCCTTTATATGCAGGGAGAAGTTTGGAGTCCTGCAGGTGAAGCAAGAGAATTAATAAGAGCTTTAGGTCTTGTTCATACTTCAATGTCCGTTGGAGATGTTATCAGAGATTATACAAATAAGAAATGGTATATTGTAGCTCCTGCAGGCTTTGAAGAAGTACAAGTATTCCTTTCAGGTGGCAAAGCTTTTAGAGTAGGTGCATCAAAATGAAAAACCTGTTATTGCCTAAAAGAATTAATCAATGCATGTCCTGTTATTTTTTCAAACATACTGTATTGGTAGAATGTAAGCATGAAAATTATAATGATCCAAATGAAGATAAATTCTGTTATGATTATATAGACCTTGAAGGAGGTATAGATGACAAATGAATATGTAGACATGAAGGCAAAACATGCAAAAAATATTAATAGTTTACCTATGTTTTTTGCTTTTAGTCAAGAACAGTTTAAAGAAGGTATGGAAAAATTTGGACTAAAGGCAACTGATACTGCTCAAGTTTGTAGAATACCTGCTGGTGGAATTATAAAAAAGACTGATAAAAAATTGGTAATTGAAACATTCTTGAATCATACAAAAGAGATGAAAGAGGCTATAGATGCTGATAAAACAGGTGAAGGATTCATAACTGAAATGTTTAAATATGAATTAATTAACCATGAGTATTGCTATACTAGTGATCCAACTGATACTTTAGAAGCTTTAGGGCTAACTGAAGAAGAGGTATACAAAAGTAAAACCTTATCAAAAGGATTAGAACTCGGTATAGCTCAAGCATGGTTGGAGAGTTGCTAAAATGGGAAAACCAAGTTTAAATAGTCCTAATGATTGTTGGGAAAGACATGGATATACAGTCAAGAGAATTGGACATAAAAGGCAAATCTTTGATCGAGACGGAAATATGGTTATAGACGGTACAAGACCTGAAAGTCCTAATGATTTAATGGGATATGCAGAAGAAATCCAGTATTGTAAAAACCATAATTTAATGCTTAAGGAGGATTAAATGTTTACAATGACCTACAATGAAGCAATGGTAATACAGAGAGCGCAATTGGTTTATTATAGGAACTTGATAGGCAGAGCAGGGGTAAAAAAGATCAGAGCAATGACGAAATGTCCTGTTGATATTAATCCAAGTGAACAAATGAGGGTATCAGAAATAAATGCTCTTGTGCCAAGAGGTGGATCAATTGAAAGTCTCGTTAAATATAAACCAGGAAAAAAATCATGCCCAAATAGTTCAGCTTGGCATGATGCAATTAGAAAGGGGTATGTGTAATGACTAAGACAAAAATTGGAATACTAAGAGATTTCAAAAAATCAGTTGGAGATCCTACTACCCATAAAGTAGTAATGAATATCAAATGGGGTGAAATGATCAAA
>JAAELO010000873.1 GCA_024226555.1 Desulfobacterales bacterium
CCTCTGATATATTTTTGAGGAAGAAAAATTTTGATTGGTGGGGACTCATCTGAGGCTTAATTTTTTGAGGAGGGTACATTTTGATTGGGGGGGACTTCTCGGAGATAGTTTGAGGATGAAAAAATTAATTGGTGGGGACTCCTCTGAGACATTTTTGGGGAAAAAACATTTTTATTGGTGGGGACTCCTCCGATACATTTTTGGTCAAGAAAAATTTTGATTGGTGAGGACTCCTCGGAGACATTTTTGGGGAAGAAAATTTTTTGTTGATGGGGACTCCTCGGAGACATTTTTGGGGAAGAAAATTTTGATTGGTGGGGACTACTCTGATACATTTTTGGGGAAGCAAAATTTTGATTGGTAGGGACTCCTCGGAGACATTTTTGGGGAAGAAAAATTTTGATTGGTGGGGATTCCTCTGATATATTTTTGAGGAAGAAAAATTTTGATTGGTGGGGACTCCTCTGAGACATTTTTGGGGAAGAAAAATTTTGATTGGTGAGGACTCCTCGGAGACATTTTTGGGGAAGACAAATTTTGATTGGTGGGGACTCCTCGGATACATTTTTGGTGAAGAAAAATTTTGATTGGTGGGGACACCTCGGATACATTTTTGGGGAAGAAAAATTTTGATTGGTGAG
>JAAELO010000874.1 GCA_024226555.1 Desulfobacterales bacterium
CTTTCTGTAAAAACATCAGCTTTTGAATTGTGTAGAAATTGAGGTTTTGATGTTTCCAGCGTAATACATGTAACTCGCTTCTCCATTCATCTAACTCCATTTCACTTGATTGACTCAGTATTTCTGCAACAGTTTGTTCAAAATCTTCTGGGTCATCCAAGTTACATGGAAATATCTTTTCCTTCAATTTTAAATATAACGAACAGCCTGCCCTGCAAAGATCTACATAGGCGATTGCAACTCGAGATACGGCCGTAAACAACTTGAATATACGGAAGTGCTGGATTAGAGCTATCAAGAGTCAGTTTTCGAAGGTCTTTAATGGACACGGATAGTGACACAAAAAGACGAAAAGGCCTAATAATGGAAACAATTAAAACTCTAGAACCCCAGCTTAAATAGAAAAAAACTATCAATCGAAACAAAAACGAAAATCGTCAATTCCTCTCTACAATAGCAAACTTTTGACCATAACAAAAAGAATAGCAATAAAAGAGATTTCCGCAGAAGGATGCTGAAAAGGATGAGAAGGATGAGAAGGATGCTAGGTGTAAAATGGCCAAAAAAGATGACAAATGTCGAAGTATACGAGAAAACGAAAGTTCAAAAATGAGCCAAGTAACCAAGAAAAGTTGATTATCATGGTTTATGACACCTACTTAGACTAGACGAAAATACTCCGGCAAAAAAGCCTTATATAAATATCTGAGAAAAGTGCAAATGAAAGAAAGCCTTATAAAATTATCTGAGAAAAGTGCAAAAGAAACAAGGAAAAAGGAGAACAACATGGGTGGATGTCATATAGAAAGAATGAAAACGAAATGTTTGAAGATCTGGTTTGAAAAGATTGCGACAGTTTGGAAATTAGGCTTTAGTATACCTTCAAAAAGCAATCTTTTCCCATTTGACCAGCATCATGTTGTCTGCCTTTATTTCCACCAATTAACATCAGCTTGCTTTGCAAATCTCTTATTTCGTCAATGCCATAAATCTTCTTTTCTTTTGTATCTGTTTCGTCTTTGCCACCGTTAGCCTCATCAGGGACAATCAATCTAAGTGACTTCTCAAAAGTCACGCTCCGATTTGTTTCTTGCATAGCGCCAACAGTGTAATAGCCTCGATGATTCGCTGCCTCGGTTTCCATCATTGATGACGTTGCAA
>JAAELO010000875.1 GCA_024226555.1 Desulfobacterales bacterium
AATGTGAATGCCGAGGAGTGAATATTGTGAGTTGAACGGAGGACGGGAGTTTCGAGGTTTTTTCTCTTCGACCTCCCCTCTTCCTTTTTTAATTAATTTCCCACCCTCCCTCTCCTTTTTTTGACTACTCTTATTTGTGCGTTGCTATTTATTCTTGCTTTCTATTTTATTTCATTTTGTGTGTCGACTATATTATTGACTTTTTCTCTTTTTGCAAAAGACGAAAAATGTTTTCTCGGAAAGCATGTTCAAATTTTTCAAAATCGTGCCTTTGGCGGCTGGGTTTGAACATACTGCGAGTCAAAAACCTTTTTTGTTCTCTTTTTTCTGATGATTTGGAGACTCTTACATGCCGATCTTCGGACGGACCGCCCTTTTGATTGATTTTGAAGGTTTTTGTTTTGTTGTAACTGCTTTTCGTGCTTTTACCGGCGAACTGCAGGGCTGGGCGTTGCATTTGTTTCTAATTTAGAGTTCTCCTCAACGTCAGACAATAGAACCACGTAGCATTCAATGGTTTACCAGAGTGAAACGTTGGGTAATGTGGTTTTTTGGTGTTTTTCTTATTAATTTGTGATCGAATTGGTCTTTAATTGGCTTCTTTCAAAACTCGGCTCGTCT
>JAAELO010000876.1 GCA_024226555.1 Desulfobacterales bacterium
AACTTTTATCAAGAAACTACGTTATCCCCGTTTATCGAATCATTTCGTCCTATCGATTGTTTTGGATAAATTCCGGGCAAATCATTTGATTGGCATTTGGGGATGGAATTGGAATCGGAAAGAATGTTCGAATGCGTATATGCGCTCGGAAAAGTAAGTTTCCGCTTTTGTTGAGGTTGTCAATGCCATTTCTTCTGTGTATGTTTGAGCTTCTGTGTGGTAGAGAGGATGAATTGGGGAAATGTCGATGTTTGTGGTGGTGAGAGTCTTGAAAAAAAAGTGTGGTGTGTCCTTTCCTCTCCGTCTTGGTGTCAAAGTGGTTTGTTGGGGAGACGAGTGTGCCAAGAGATCAACACTGACTGAAGAGCACTGAAACGTGCTTTTTGGCACCTGTTTGCCCAGCTTGCCATTTTTTTGTGGGGGAGGGACGTGTGCCCAACAGACGTGCTTATTTGTGAGGGTGCACACTGAACGAAATTAAAAAATAGAAGTGAGCGTGTGGTGTAGTGGCCACGTACTTGTCTTGTGCACAAGTACCCGGGTTCAAATCCCGGATGCTCACTCCGATCATTTCAATTGATTCATTTCGGATTGATCTTTCCAATTCCAATTCAATCAATCCCCAAATGATTTCCAAGTGATCAAATCGGTTCCCTTAATATCAAT
>JAAELO010000877.1 GCA_024226555.1 Desulfobacterales bacterium
AGGGCTGCGTCCCATGGGCCTGCTGGGGGGATGTAGACATGGACCACCCACACTGACATCCCCCACATCGGGCGCATCCCAGCTCTCTGCAACATATTAGATCTGGAAAATGGTCGCTTACCCAGATCTGCAGCGCTATGCGTTTGGTCGGCAGATCTATGGCAACGGCAGAGGAGTGCTGGCTGGTGGTATGATGTTGGGATGTTTAGAAATTGTGACATAGTTCTAGTGTGGTACTCAACAGGGCTGCGTACCATGGGCCTGCTGGGGGGATGTAGACATGGACCACCCACACTGACATCCCGCACATCGGGCGCATCCCAGCTCTCTGCAACATATTAGATATGGAAAATTGACACTTGACCAGCACCGCATAATCATAGAATAACTATGTAGGTGTTTGCCATTTCGTTAAATAATTGATTACCTGTTGATTTTCTCACTAGACGTATGTCACATTTATCTACTCTCATTCCATAATCCCCGCACTCACCAACTATCAGCGCTGTCACAAATCTGCGGAGCAGATACGTAGCGCTGCATAGCTGGATAAGCGA
>JAAELO010000878.1 GCA_024226555.1 Desulfobacterales bacterium
AATTGCCATTCTTTGGAATGGCACATGCATTAAAACAAAGTAAATCTGTTCGCACCGAGTAATACCACATCAATCAATTGTGGACAAATCGCACATGACGAAACTTTTTCTGAGGATTACAGTTGCTTGGAAAGGTGCAAACCTTGGGTGTTGCACCCATTAAAAATGTGTCTCACAATTGTGATTCTTTGCAATGGCACATGCATTAAAACAAAGTAGTTCTGTTCGCACCGAGTATGTATGTCACACATCAATCACTTGTGGACAAATCCCACCTGAAGAAAATTTTTCTGAGTATTATAGTTGCTTGAAATGGCGCAAACCTTGGGTGTTGCACTCATTAAAAATGTGCCTCACAATTGCCATTCTTTGCAATGGCACATGCATTAAAACAAAGTAAATCTGTTCGCACCGAGTAATACCACATCAATCAATTGTGGACAAATCGCACATGAAGAAAATTTTTCTGAGGATTACAGTTGCTTCGAAAGGTGCAAACCTTGAGTGTTGCACCCATTTAAAATTTGTCTCACAATTGCCATGTGCATTGAAATAAAGTAACTTTGTTCGCACCGAGTAATACCACATTAATCAATTGTGGACAAATCGCACCAGAAGAACAGTTTTCTGATGATTACAGTTGCTGGAAAGGTGCAAATCTTGGGTGTTGCACACATTAAAAATGTGTCTCACAATTACCATTCTTTGCAATGGCACATGCATTAAAACAAAGTAAATCTGTTCGCACGGAGTATGTATGTCACACATCAATCGAATTGTGGACAAATCCCACCTGAAGAAAATTTTTCTGAGTATTATAGTTGCTTGAAATGGCGCAAACCTTGGGTGTTGCACTCATTAAAAATGTGCCTCAC
>JAAELO010000879.1 GCA_024226555.1 Desulfobacterales bacterium
CCCCGTCCAATTCCCCGTCGAACAGTCCACAGAAAAATTAAAAACTGTAAAGGGAGGTCGAAACCTCTCTCTCTCTCTGTACCCAAACAATTCCCGAGCCAATTCGGATGATGAAGCGTGTGTGTACAATAGATTGTGTGAAATGTGTATGGAGTACTTTTAATGTCATTTATTATTGTTATCATCCATCTAGCTGTGCGTCACTCTTTGTCTTCATCACATTATTTTCGGAAGCAAACGACCTCTGTGCACCAACTTCCAGAATGGAGCGTTGGTCCTGCGCGAATGCCCGCAATATTTCTAATTTGCTTCGAACTGACAATTATTGATGATCTTTTGCTCCAATTGTGAGTTTAGTTCATTATTTTTGTTCTCATTTGCGGAAACTGAGACAATTATTTTTTGCTGAGGTGCATCACTTTCTTTACGAAGTAAACACTCACTTGGAGAAAAAGAGCATAAATTGTTGAACTTTCGAAGCAAATTAGCTATTTTGAGAGCATTTGAACAGACTCAATAATTTGTTCTGGAAGCTGGCGTACATTTGTCTTCTGCTTCAAAAATAATTTGTTTGAAGACAAAGAGCTATGGCATGCACATTCAACGGCTAGTATTTTTATCTTATTAACCCTTAACTCGTGGAACATTTGCAACAAATCTGAAGATGGTATGCGTTTTCTTTGAACATAAATGTGATGTTTTCGGTGAATTTGCAACAATTTATTTATCCATTTGACCAAATTCGGAATGGATCAT
This sequence comes from Desulfobacterales bacterium, assembly GCA_024226555.1. GTDB lineage: Bacteria > Desulfobacterota > Desulfobacteria > Desulfobacterales > JAAELO01 > JAAELO01. The sequence continues at coordinate 757 of JAAELO010000879.1, forward strand.
CTTCTATCCATCTGAAGACACTCTCCTCTGATTCAAAACATCAGAATTAGTGCAGTTTTTGGTCCATATTTTATGATTGATGGAGATTAGTTATTATTTTATCATCAGTTGTTGTTCATGACGGTTAGTTGAAGATGTACTTTAGATGTCAAAAATGACTTGCACTAAATTCAATGCAAAATGGCCAGCTTCAAGGCAGTTTCGCCAAAA
>JAAELO010000880.1 GCA_024226555.1 Desulfobacterales bacterium
CTCTCTCTCTCTCTCTCTCTCTCTCTCTCTCTCTCTCTCTCTCTCTCTCTCTCTCTCTCTCTCTCTCTCTCTCTCTCTCGCTTACTTACACACACACACACACACACAGGATTTATGCTTACATCAATTCAAATGATTCATTTTTTTTTGATTCAAAGATATTTGAAGAAAACGTATCACAACCAACAATGCTTTTCTTCAAACAAATGATGATGGTTTACCAATTCCACCACGAGATTGAGAAATTTGACATTCCCGTAGACAAACCAACAAAACTAATCTTTCCAGAGATTGATGATTTTAATGAGATTCGTTGTTTTTACGATCTGCTTTGCTGGTCAGCTATCCACCCCCATGTTGATTTCAACAAAAAAAAGGAATGGTTCCAGATGCTCGATAAATGTGGTAATACACAAAAAGAGTCATTAGTTCACATATTTTCATTAGAGAATGAGTTATGTTTATCCATCCCCATATTTATATGTTTTTCTGTAAAAACGAAAACACAGTGATTCATGGGGTAAACACATCCAAGATCCATTATCATTCAAACAAGATTTCATTCCAATAGTTCATGAAATCTCTGAAATAATCACCGGAAATACATTCTTTGGATGCACAACAATTAACAACGGATTCGAAAGAGATTGTAATAACAACAATTTTTCACAATTATGTACATGTACATAAACCAAAAAAAAATATAATTATGTACATGTACATAACTTTTTTTTTGAAGAATTGTTGTCTGCCCCTTCAGTTTGGACAAAACCAAGGAACTTATACATCCAAATACTACAGAAATTCGACGCAAACAAATTCAAAAGAAATAATGAAATGGGCCATGGAGAAGCATTAATACATGATGGAACAGCCCACGGATACAACCATATTGTGAAACACATCATTTTTGATTTCAACAAGGGCATTAATATAAATTATAACGACGAGACCTTTTGCAAATATGTAGTAATCATTCATTGGGTTCGTCGGATGCGATCAAAATACACAAATAAGATGCACGAGCAATTACACCTCGCGTATGGTGGCAAGATACCTCACAGAGCCAAAAATGAATATCTCTGTTTTCAACACATCTACACATAATGATTCCAAAATCTACGATTGTGTATGGCTGTTTTTAAAAGAGAAATTCATTTAGAAGAACATTTGATGATATCGAGAATCAATCTTAAAGAAGTCCAATCCTCGATAGAGTTTCTCTGGGGAATGAGTTGGAAACAATGCATTTACGAGATTGCACATCCCGAAAATGACGAATCCTTTTTATATCAAAAACTGCAAAGCATATTCTTTGATATTCCTGATCCGCGTCTATGGAATCGAAAATGGTCTCGACGAGATGTCTATCACCATGGTGTACTAAAAATTAAAAAACAAGTGCAAGACAGCGAAAAAATGACGGTACCATCATTCAAAGTTAGTGCATCATCCACTTAAACATGTTCATATAACTATTATTCCAAAAAACAAAAAAACAAAAATTATAGAGAATCCATTGGATGGAAACAATCAAATCATTCAAAGATAGAGAGGATTTTTTACCTAGACAAATCTTAGAATACCCAAAAGGATTCATAATCAAAAGGTTCTTCAAACAAGGATCACAAATCGAGCAGCGAAGACTTCATTGTTATTGGGAGTTCACCAAACAAGAAAATCATCATGTAAAGTTTACAAACAAAATACCATCCAAAATATATAAAAAAGATTGTTTCCTATCATTGGATATGAAACCGAAATTGATCAAACCAATACCGTATAAAAATTTAATGACCGCTCTTAAGGACGGTAACATCGCAAATCTCAAAGAGGAATTATACGAATTTAAAGGGGAAGGTTGGTCGACAATTTACCCAAGAAGATTTACTCTTACAAACATGCCAAGTTTAATCACAAACCCATTAGAATATATACAAATCGCATTGTCGATATACGATCCAAAAAATCCACAAGACATGCGATGGTTTGCAAACCCACCAGCAGTTTCGTTCCATTCTTAGCTTACACCCGGTGATTCTTTGTCCTTATTAAACATATAAACACAGAAAAAAGAAGACAAGTATTCAGCGGCGGACAATGATTTAAAAAAAGAACTTGAAAAAATTAAAGAATTCAAAAACTATATCTCATTCGTGCGTGCTTGAATGTAAAAAGTCGTGTCTAACTTTAATGAAAATTCATAATTACGACAAGAATTCATTTCAGATGAGTATACGCTGGGTTTTAGTCATAAAAAGCGTTTTATACACAACGTTCACGCATGCACACGATTGGCTTGTGAAACATACACACATAAACAAACGAACATGAGTTCAACGGTTAATAAAGGCGTTAGATGTGACTAACCATCATATACATGCGTTCATGCACGTTTAATAAACATTTACACAAAATGACCAAAAAAGGCACAAAAAAACGATCAATTTGATAGGTGTTTAAAATCGAAAATAAGAAGGGGTGATTTTTTTTTAAGTATTTATGATAAATTTAAATGACTGAGATAATATTATTTAAGTATTGATGATAAATTTTCAATGTTTTTTTGAGACGAAAACATAAAATAAAAATGACAAAAATACACACAGAATTTTGAGTTATGTACTTGTATTTCCAAAAAATAACAAGTGTATTATCTTAAAATAAAAAAAATATTTTATGATTGAAACATAAAATAATGAACAAACGAATATATTTTATGTTAGAATCATAAAAAAAAAGGGAACAACAAAAAATGAATAGGGTCAATTTATTTTATGATTTCAAATTTCAGAAGTTCGAGCACTCTAGCAGTGAGAAAAACAGCGAAGAATGATCTGTTTTCCGACAGATCCCTGCCGAGCTCCAAAAAATCAGTCTATAGCTGTTTGTATCAGTGGTTACAGTCGACTCAGCATGCTGTGGTTTCCAAATGGACTCCATCCACCTATCCACAATCATACCAACCTGCCCGGAATCGCAGACTTGAATCTCGCGCGCCTTCAATGTTGCTCAGACATGCACACATTGCTTTGCAGCGGCGTCGCGCGCTCTTGCAATTGCAAATGACCAAAAATCGACTTTTACAAGAAGGAAAATCTTTGAAACAAGGCTATGATTTGGAGCATTTCAAGAAACAAAACAAACAAGTCGAAAGCCTATGTAATCTTACGTCCACTTTTTGTCACCTCCACAAAACGATCGCGCGCAAAAAAATAAAAACAGTTGCCAAAGCGTTTTTAGAGACCCAGTCGACGTCGGGTGCCCGTCAAATCATCTTTTATGCAAGAAATGTATTATATTATGTGCGGAAGCCGCTGGAAATGGAAGATTTAAATGTCCAACATGCCGGCAACCCCCTAAAGATGGGTTTAAATGGAAGGATTTAGGAAAC
>JAAELO010000881.1 GCA_024226555.1 Desulfobacterales bacterium
GGACGCCAAAACACACTTTCAAATTAAACACCAAATAGCACAAAAGTCGCGTGCAACGAAAACAAACACAGTAGAAAAATTTTTCCACCATCTTTGCATTTGGGGAGGGGGAAAAATTTTCCTTCTCAAATTCTCACAATTACAAAAAAAGTCTAAAAAAGCAAAAGCCAAAAAAAGAACAAAAAAAACACAACACTTCGAATTCGCAATCTTTTGTGATATTTGCATATAGGGAGGGTATAATTTTTTATAATATCCGATGGAAGGAGTATACTCCTTTTTTAATAATATCCAAGGGTAAATGGGAAGGGGGTATGATTTTTTTTTAATAATATCCGATGGTAAAGGGGAAGGTAATACATTTTTTTAATAATATCCGATGGTAAAGGGGAAGGTAATACTATTTTTTAATAATATCCGATAGTAAAGGAGACGGTTATTTTCCCTTTTCTATAGCTAATTCGTTGGTAGGCTATGTTTTTTGTGTGTTTTTTTGAAGAAGAAAAAGGGGTCCGGCGGGTGAAAAAAACAAGCGCGAAAAATCGCACTGTTTTTGGAAGGCGTGGAGTTGGGAATTCGAAGGGGAGGAAGGGCACGCGGATCGCAAAGCAACACAGAGAATGGCAGCCAGTGTTAATTGCGACAAACCTCAGACCTGCTTCATTGTTCGTGACCATTTGTCTTCTCCCTTGTTTTTGTTTTGTGCGTTTGGTGTGTGTTTGCTTGCATGGGGGTTTGGAAAACAAAGTTACCTCTCGTTGACTGGGAAGGAAGGCATGGATTGTCCAATAACTTTTGTATCTTTGTGGTGGGGACCCTCCCAGGACAGTGTCCAAATATCAGCGCGATTGAAGGGGGTCACTTTTTCGTCA
>JAAELO010000882.1 GCA_024226555.1 Desulfobacterales bacterium
AAAAAAAAAAAAAAAAAAAAAAACAAAACAAAACAAAATCAAACAATAAAATATAGAAACATATGTAACTGAATGTGTCTGAACAAGATTTAGAGTATCTTCAACACTACTAATATGGACAGTCTGAATCTCATAGTTCTCATTTATCAAAATGATAGGATCAAAAAACGAATGACTTCTCAAATCACTGGGTTTCCAATTCTCAAATCCTTGCTCATCAAAAAAGACACGATTCCGTTCCCAGATATCATAATAAGGTTGAGAATATCTACTTAATATATTAATCCCTGCATTAAATCTTTCTAATGGGCTTATTTCTTTCTCAATCAATTTAGGTGTCAAGAGTGGATAAATAATAAAAGATAAACAGCAAATAGGGTCCCAACACATACCGCTAATGATTCGTTCAATATGCAGTTTCTTTTCTAAAGACACAATCTCTTTCCATCCACGTCGTATGAAATTTAATTCCTCCGTTATCCATATATTATCTCTCGTCTTATCTTTATGAGAATGTTCAACAAACCACTCGTGTTTGGCAGAATATATTAATAAAAAGGGTTCCATTAACGTAACCTCAGCCATAAACGCAATAAACTTAGAAGATAATTTTTTCCACAAAATCCAAGTACTTCCGGAACAGTGATCGATTTGCCCAATATCAGATTCACGAAGTGAATTTAAACTTCCCCCTAACAACCCTTTGTATATTCCCTGCAATTTCTTGATAATCTCTTCGATGGTTGTCAACCTTTTAACAAGTTTCTCGGGATATACGGGTTTCTCATCCTTGACTTTAACAAACATCTTTATCATAGGGCGCAATACTTTGGAAATCGCAAAATGATGGTCTGGAATGCTTTGATGTTTGTCCTGACGAGCAACTTGAGTTAAACGGGAAAGGCATTGGACAAACTCTGATGATTCACATCCATAAAGATAAGATAAGGCTTCAGTAAAGCCTGTGTATTTTCCAATATAAATAAAGTCCCATAAAATTTGATATATTTCATCATATACAGGTGGATGTTCAATTATAAAATTGCATAGATCCGTTATAGGGGTAATAATCCTAAGACAACACTTTAGGGATAATAACGCGATTCTTAAAGTCAAAGAACATCCACGCAACATGGCTGTATTGTTTGATTCAAAATTGCATAAGGAACGAAAACACACATTTTTATTTCTTAACTGAGCTCTTCGTCCGTCGTCGGGGAGTGTCGATAGATTTGATCTTCTCCATAAGCGCCCATAATATTCTCTTCATTTTCAAGAAATAATCGGACCTTCTCAGTCCATTTTCGATGTATTGAACCGGCTTTCAAAACAATTTGTCCAGCCAAAGAATTACGCACCTTGAGGGTCTCACAATTTTCACAATTTCTTTTAAAGGTTGTAATTAATTGAGCTAAATCATCGGATTCATAACAACCTACTCGGTGACGAATGCTCTGTAAAATCTCATGACTTCGACCAACTCTTCTCCCTCGTGCAAAAAAACGATCAAGATCAGGGGCTAAATCAGAATATTGTTTATCTTTACATTTTTCGATGGCTTCTTCCAATGACATATTATGTTTATTTGATCTTTGGGACACATCATCTGATTCTTTGTTTGGTATTTTTGAAAATTCATGTCTCGGAATGATAGAGAAAGAAGACTTATAGAGATTCGAACTAAATGATGTTTCTGTCAATTTTTTAATGATAGAGAGGTCCATCTGTAGTTTTGAACTCCATTTCACACTAGTGGTTGGTATTTGTGATGCAATTAAAACTTTGGATTCTTCAACACATCGAAGAGTTTCCCATGAAGGAGCAAATAATTCTTTCAAGGAAAGTAATATCATTACTAAAGAAAATGAAGATTCTTTACTTCCATCACCATACATAAAGAACGATTCGGATAACTTGTAACCATGTTGACCTGTAATCTGCCAATGATACTTAAGTTCTTGGATTCGATAACGATAGTCGATCATCAATTCATTTTTATCTTGATTTTTATGCAAATTCTTGGGAGGGATCAACTCTTTACAAATGGAATTCATTTTTTCCACATTACTCCCACAAAATTTGGTTGATAACATCCAAAAGATAATATCAACTGCAAAATCAAAGGCTTGAATCATCAATAAAGAACAACCAATATTTCGAGACGTTAGAGTTTTTAAAATTGCCCGACATTTCAATAAAGAGAAGCACGAGTCATGACAACAAATATAACCGATACACATAGCTCTCCAAGAAACAAATGAATAAGCTAGCATTTTTAACCGACAAACATAAAGTCGATATCTTTGATATTGGCTTCGCATCTCATCAGTGATCATGATCTCATCATCACGCTCGTCATATCCAAAAGCAGGAGATTCTTCCCTTACCAGGCTACTAAGATAACCATCAAAGTGAGATTCTGGATTCCAATTTGGTAATTTAATATCTTCAGTAGATACAAACTCCTCAATGGTTGGAAATGATGGAAAATAGGGTTCATGATGCTCAGTTTTCAAAACTATATGTTTATACACGATTGTTTTGATTTTTTTTTATTTTTTTTTTGTTTGTCTAAAAAGTACACAAACCTTCATTAACATGTTTTTTGGATACTTTAATCGTTCGCCATTTTAAAGGGGTAAATCGATCGAACCAGCCGAGATTATCCCAAAAAACATCTTGAGCTATGGCGTCTTTTTCTTTGGTCCACTTTCGGAAGGCTTCCTCGATCCCAGTTAAAGCAATCTTATCTTCGATTCCATCATCACAGGTTTTACTTTCATATTCAGAAATCTTTTCTTCATCTTTCCTGGATCGCTGAGGATTTAAATTAAATGATAAATGCAATTTTGAATCTCTCAACATGTTATTATAATAAAGGAGTTGTCCTTTACCAGGGGTGTATCTTTTTAAAGGATAGCATTGGGTTAAAACAAGATTTTTTCTTCGACTTATACTTTTCTCGGAGACATTGGTACCACTCAACTCAAATAAACTTCTCGGCCTTTCTTCAAAGAATCTCATCCCGTAACCAAGACACAAATCATTATGAGTCAAATCTCGAGACTATATTATATGTAATTAAGAAAATAAAAAAATAAAATAAAAAAAAAAAAAAAAAGGAATCAAAAACATACCTTACGCTTTGTCTTGATATCCTTCAATTGTTGTTTAATTTTTCGGGTTCGATTCATCATATTTGACAGATACTTTTTGCTGTTTGAGAATTGACTTGCCTTACTATCACTTTTATATTTCATAATAATCGATGTTTGCTGGTGTGCTTCAGAACATCTAAGATTAGCATCGGGACATTCTGAAGGATTTAACATTATCTCATTATCTTCTGAACCAAATAAAAGGTCATCAACATTTTTTAATTCCTCGATTTTTCTCAGTCCATCTTCAACCGCGTTGGTCCGTTTTTGAAAAGAGGATGGCATTTGTAATATACTATGTTTATATAATTCTTTTACTGCGGTCATATTATGATTAGGAGAACCATTAGAGAAACAACATTGCTTCAAAAAATCACACCATGACGCCGATGTGATCTTTTCATAATATTTGAACAATTCTTCAGCTTCATGAATAGGAGATAAACGACTTTGGAGAAATGAATCCACTTTCCACTGATGTCTCAATTTTAATGTATCCTTGGCGAGAGAGGGACATACGGATTTACGCTATATAAGAATATATTTATGCACACATACATAAAAATATTTTTTAAAAAAATAAAAAAAAAAAAACTCAACAGCAGCTAACAAAGCCAATAGGGGGTCATGAACAGATACGTATCTCCCTAAATCTTCTACATGATTCAAAATAACATTAAACACTAATTCATAGCGACGTTTTGAATGTTGGATATCAAATTCAGTGTCTCCCATATATTTTTCTAAAGCGGAAACACCCACACTAAATTTGTTTTGGATGCGAACACACATCTTCTCGATACATGAATCAAGAGCAATCACAAACGCAGTGATATTATTAAGATTCCTAATCTCTACAGCGGTATCGAAATCTGCACCAAAATGGATGAGAAGTTGGGCAGATCCGGGAATATCCCTATTTTTTTTTAAGTTGTAATTATGTACACGTACATAAATATATTTAAAACCCAGTGAATATATAATTATGCACATGTACATAAATATATATATATAACTTAACCATATGCACTCCTCTTGATCATCCGATAAAATACTTGGAGCTTGTGCTTGCTTTTGGAAACGATCAGAGAATATAATTCTTAATCTTTTTTGAAAAACAGGGGCCTTCAAATCCACCGACCAAGGATGAACACAAGAATAAATTATCGCGTCCATCATCCCCGAGCCGACTTGACCATTCATCTGTTGCTGATTCACTAGAAATGGCGTTCCTATCTCCAGAAGCGTCAGTTCATGAATAATTTTAGACCAACCAATATGATAACATTCCATAACATCTGCTTCGGTGCATCTATCTTTAAGTCTCATAAATCTATATGTTTTATTTTGTATTGCTTTTCTTTTAAATGTTTATAAGAAGAAAGTATAGAACTTCACCGAGAAAACGTTTTCAAAGCTGCACCCATCCAAATGATTTTCCATATTTCATAACATGAAGGGGATTTAAAACTATGGCACATTCTAAACAGAATAGGTGATTTCAACAACATTAATAATAATATCAATTTTCCACCTACAATTTTTAAAATGTGCCAAATAGTGTCGATCAGGAAAATATGTAAACATAAAATTGGTTAAAAATATACAAAAAGAAATATGTAATAAAGAATATCCTGCTTTTTTCACCAAATCCGCAATTTTAAATTTCTTTCTTTTTTTAAGATAATGAACATTGACAACAGTAAATAACGATTCTATCCATTCAATATCACCATGAAAAACACAAATACTCTTACCATTATATATTACCTCATTAACAACTTCCTCAAAAAGCCATTTATATGAAGCATCTTTACGATACGATTGAATTCGTGGGTGTTTGATAAACATATCCCATAACTGTTTGCTTAAACTCAACAAAACATTTCGGAGAGAATCCGGCATACCTCCACCCACTCCCAAGATGCCTAGTGATGAACTTTTTCTCGGGTGTTTCTTTTTATTAGGAGATAATTCTAGCATTTTCGAATCATTTTCATCATCATAGTTGTCATCATCATCATCATCTTCATCACGCGATGGTGAGGGGATCATGGGAGGTGAGAGCAGCGCTGGGGGTGAGTGGTGTTGCGAAGAAGTCGGAGGTGGGGGCAGCGCTGGGGGTGAGTGATGTTGCGAAGAAGTCGGAGGTGGGGGCAGCGCTGGGGGTGAGTGGTGTTGCGAAGAAGTCGGAGGTGGGGGCAGCGCTGGGGGTGAGTGGTGTTGCGAAGAGGTCGGAGGTTGGGGGACCGTTTGGGGTGAGGAAATCAGCGTAGGAGGAGACAAAGAGGTCGGAGCTTGGGGGACCGTTTGGGGTGAGGAAATCAGCGTAGGGGGAGACAAAGAGGGCGGAGGAGGGGGGAGCAGTGAAGAATCATCTTTTTCTAATGGAGGGGGAAGGCTTTCAGTATACACATCCACAATATCAGAATCTTCTCCATCATCATATGGTTCTTCTTGATCAAAATCTTCTTCTTCATCATCTCGAATTTCTTCTTCGTCATCATCATCATCTGAGTCAGTGAGGAGAATAATATCAGGACTAACTTCTTTGTCATCGTCTGAATCAGAGAGGACAATAACTAGTTCTTTGGGTATTGCCGATTTTGGAATTTTGGCTTTGTTGATTTTCTTACTGTCCCATCTCGCTTGGATATTCGCTTTTATGATCCGTTGCTTAGAAAGCAAATTTTGAAGTTCTTCAGTGATTGACTTTAACACAATTAAAACATTTTCGGGTATATTTTTCTTTTGGGCAGGGGTTAGTGAATCACCAATTCGTTGGAGTTGTTCTTTCTTTTTCAAAATCAGTTTAGCTATGGCGGTTAGGGGTGGTGGTACTGGATCACTTTTCACGTTTTCTTCTTTCCTTTCAGAAACTTCTTTCTTTTTCGAAACCACTTTCTTATTTTTAGTAGCCATTTAAAACAACTATATGCGAAAAAATGATGATCAACGAGGTGCGATTTAAAACTCACTAACCTTGAGAGATTAGGTGAGAGTCTCGTACAGGGATACTGCTAGGACCAATAGCGATGCAATTATTGTGAACAAACCAAGACAGTTATGTAATATCTTACCGGACGAGATATAACTTTCAAAAAACTTCAACAGAGATTTTGTTTTGGTTGTACAGTACCCCGTCATACAGTGGCAAAATCCCTTAAGACTCTATCACGCAAAAAGCACTGGACTTCAACGGTTCAGTAGCAAGGCATCTCAAAGATCTCTAAATTTGACCAAGAAGCTGTTCGAGGATGTCCAACCAAGAATTATGGAATGGGAAGAATTCTGTTTTAGGAAAACGCAAACGCATGGAAGGAGTTGAGTCTCAAGAATACAAAAAAACACACACACACACACACACACACACACACACACACACACACACACACACAAAGAACGAATGTTATTATTTGGCATAAACAAAATTAAGATAAACCAAAATCGAGTTTTTCACATTTTAGACAAACTGATTTTTTGTTACAAATCTCAATTGAGTTTACGCCAATGCAATAATCCTCGGAAGATATACATAGAAGACGAGAAAGAAAAAAAACAAAATGATATGGATGTTGACGAAATCAAGCAAATGGTATTAAAAATAGGATATGGCATAAAACACAAAACAAGTTAAAACACACACATTAGATGAGTCTACTGTTTAATGATATAACGTGTTTTTTGGAAGATGCCATATTGTATCGATGTTCGCCATATCAACGATAAAAACGATGAAAGCGTTTGGTCGATAGGGACCGTGTGTAAATTAACCAAAGATAAAGTTATATATATATACA
>JAAELO010000883.1 GCA_024226555.1 Desulfobacterales bacterium
AAACAGCTAGTTTTAGAGGCTATTTCGGGATTTTCAAAGGCATTTTAGCCGCCTCTTTACCTTTAAATAGCGACAATTCCAACTCTTACCTTTAAAATATCGACGATTTCGAACACTTAGTCTTAAATACCGACGAATCGAACTCTTACACTTTTAAACATCGACGAATCGAACTCTTATCTTTAAATATCGACGCTTCGAATATTTACTCTTCAAATTTATCGATATGCGAATTTCCGGCACTCTTTATCGGATTTATTTTGCGCTCCCCTCGAATTTACTGGAATTCTCCCTCGAATTGACTGGAATTCTCCCCCGAATTTACTGGAATTCTCCCTCGAATTGACTGGAATTCTCCCCCGAATTTACTGGAATTCTCCCTCGAATTTACTGGAATTCTCCCCCGAATTTACTAGAATTCTCCCTCGAATTTACTGGAATTCTCCCTCGAATTTAGTCGAATTCTCCCTACGAATTTAGTCGAATTCTCCCTACGAAATTAGTCGAATTCTCCCTCGAATTTAGTCGAACTTTCCCTACGATTTTTTACAAATTGATTGAATTCTTTCGAGCCATTTTTTTTTTTCGAACTCTTCGCTATTTTTAAATCGAATTCTCCGAATATTTTATAGTCGAATTCTCCGAATATTTTATAGTCGAATTCTCCGAGTATACTTTAAAATTCGATAGTAAAATTAAATCGAATCTTAATCGACTTTTTCTTTCCTTTCCGAGTTTTAACTATACATTTTGCCGGGTATTCTCCGATGAAATTACCGAGGTTTTTATCGTTTGTTTCTACTCCCTCGCGAGTATGTCGACTCTTCCCAGTCTCTCTATGACTCTTCCTAGGCCATGTCGACACTTCTCAGTCTCTCTATGACTCTTCCTAGGCCATGTCGACACTTCTCAGTCTCTCTATGACTC
>JAAELO010000884.1 GCA_024226555.1 Desulfobacterales bacterium
AATAAAATCGGCTCGTTATTTATTGAAATGCAGAGATTTTATAAAACTAAAGCTTTTATAAACGTTGAATTTTATCCAAAATTCTAATTATTAGAGGTTCCCTTATGTAATTATGATGAAAACTCGAGCTGGAGTTCTTCTGAAATTAAAAGTTTATTCAGGGAAATATACAGAGTTGAAACAGCTTTTATTATATTTTTACGAATTCAGGTGGGCTGCTGACCTATTATCTGTAAGAGACGTAATTCGAGAATCAACAACTAATTTGATTAACCCGGATGAAGTTATTGAAGTAAGATCAGTGTAATAATATGTGAAGATTAATATGTACAAAAAAAAAGAGTTGCCAAATATTTGGCAACTCTCAAGTTTGCGTGTTAGCAAAGTACAAAAACTAAGGTAAATTAATCACCAGTAACAACAGTTGTTGTTGTCATGATAATTCCTAAAATATTACTGAATTTATAGTCAACAGTTTTGATTTTAGTAATGCCACCGTTTTTAGCTGCTGCAGCAATACTTGCATCACCCGCTGCATAAACACCTAAATAGTTAACCATTTTAGCTTCGCCTGTTTTTGAACCAGCTTTTAATTCAGTAGAAGTAACTGGAGCTTTCATGTCAGTAAAAATACTACCGCTTCCATAAGGGCCTGCACATCCAACTAATCCTAAAATAACTAGAACACAAAGAATACGTTTTACATTTTTCATTTGAATTTCTCCTTTTGATAGTCTCCATAATAGTTGATCAACTGTGAAAGAGGTTTTTCACAATTTATAATCATTGATTTTGAAGAATAGTTAAGTGTTTGTCAAGACAATAAGTGTCTTACTACCAACTTTTTGTAATAAAAAAAATCAAAACATGAGTACTCTTTTAAAGAGTTCTGTCAGATTAAAAATGAAATCCGGTAGTTAAACTAAAATGGTTGCCCCCAACATTTGACTGTACGTCAAAAATATTAAGATCAGCTTTTGACATTTTCCATAAAAAACCACAGGTCAGATTCTTTGAAAGGTCAAAATAGACACCTGCACCGATCCAATAGCCAAACCCGGTAGCTATTTCACGATTGTCTGATAATTCACCATATATTCGGACAAAATAAGCACCACTACTTACGAAAGGTTTAATAAAAGTTGAGAAATTAAATATTTTTTTGACTCCCAGGCAAGTATCAGAACGAATAAAAGAAACCTTTTTGTTCACTGCAACGTTATATTGATTTTCAGATGTTTCCGATTCAGCATATAGAAAGGAAGAATCGAATGCAATGCTGATAGGCCAGCTTTTTTTCTTTACATCAAAACTTAATCCTATCTCATATTTATTGTCGATATTAAAAGCATTTGAAAATTTTTGATCCGTTATAAGTCCACCTGAAGTGAGCGAAAGATGTCCTGTATAGTCACTGCAAAACACCAAACTCGGAATACACATAAATAATGCGACGAGGACAAGTAAATAAGAGCAGCAATGAGTGGCAGTCGTTTTAATTTTATCACCGAAAGTTGAGTAAAATACTACCCTTTATCTATTTAAGTATTTGTATTTAATTAAATATTTAATTATTTTGTTTTTCACTGTATCCCCAGTACGTGAAAATGCTTCAATATGCTTCCCTTCTTCAATAACCAACATCGTTTTGGGCATTTTTGCTTTTTTAAATAAAATTTTTCCGTGGTATATCGGAATTACTTTATCTTTCTTACCATGTATCAAAAACACCGGAATTGGAGATATCTTATTTATATATTCAACAGGACTCATTTTATCTGATACCAGCATTTTGGAAAGTTGTGTTTTAAACCATGATAATATAGAAAAATATGCTATTTTATCCCTTGCGATAAGTTGATAGGAACTAAAAGCACTGTCAATAACAACAGCTCTTATTTTAATATCCTTAACTGTAGCAGCAACTGCGATACAGTTTGCACCACCTAAGCTTTGACCAATTAAGAATATATTGTTTTTATCAACATCATTTCTTCCTGCAACATACCTTAGAGCTGACACTGAATCTTCAAATATACCTTGTCTTTCAGTTTCTCCATCAGACTTTCCATACCCTCTGTAGTCAAATACAAAAACATTATAATTTCTCTCAGGAAGCCAGCTAACCATTCTAAAATGGCTTGAGATATTTTGAGCATTACCATGGAAGTGGACAACAGTTCCTAAAGCTTTACCTTTTGAAGGCATAAACCATCCATGTAATTTTGTACCGTCTTTACTGTTAAAATAAACTGATTCATATTGTAAGTTCAAGTAAGCCGGAGTCTGATATAATTTGCTATTGGGGAAATAAAAGAGATCATTGGCACACCCACTTACAAAAAATAAAACCAGACTAAGTTTAACAGTGTCTTTAATTAGGCTTTTCATAAAAAAGTAATTAGACCAAGAAGTAAAATTTAAAATAACATAATAAATGATTTCAAATAAAGAAGTCAAGTTTAATAAAAACCACAATAAACTAAATCAAAAGCAGTCATGTTAGTTTTAAAAGAGCATAAAAAGAAATAAATACTTCATTTGATTGTTTTTTAGGTGTGAAATATTTCATACTATGACTAAAAAAAAACTACTCATTTTGTAATAGCTTATTTTTATTAACTAAAAAAATACTGAAACAATAATTATTTTTACTGAAAATGAATAATATAGGGAATGTATTTTGAAAAATACTTAATAAACATAAAAGAGTCTATATTTATAAAAATTAATGTATATAGAACATCTTATTAATAGTTCGGTCAAAAGGCAGTTATTAGAGATTACCTATATTCGTTTAAACTTTATTGGATGATTAATTAAAAACCTTAAGTTTAACATAATTCAACAACCAGAATAAAGCTTGACACCTATTTTTCTTTATAGGTATTTCATAGGGAAAGTTTTATTTTACCTCAAGAGTGTGGACCAAATGAAAATAATGAACCCTTTTAATCTGAATAATTCCCCAATCGATGGATCCAACCTTATTGAAGCAAGTGCTGGAACTGGAAAAACATACACAATAGCAAGCCTTTTCATAAGATTTATTCTGGAAAAAAAAATTCCCCATGATAAAATCCTTGTGGTTACCTTTACAGATGCTGCTACAAAAGAGTTAAAAGAGAGAATTAGAGCAAGGTTAAAAGAGCTGTATGAAGCAATGACAAAAGAGCACTCTGAAGATAGGTTTATTTCAGATATTGCAAACAATTTTAAAGATAAACGACATGTTGAAACTATTAATGATACTCTTAAAGCATTCGATCAGGTGCAGATTCTCACTATTCACGGTTTTTGCAGGAAGATGCTTATAGAAAATGCTTTTGAAAGTCATACACTTTTTGATACTGAAATTGTAAAAGATCAGGGGGGATTACTAAGGCAGATAACGGATGATTTTTACAGAAAGAACTTTCACAAGACCTCATCTCTTTTTGCAGGGTATGCTTACCAAAGTAAAATAAACCCAGATAGTTTAAACCATTTTCTACTCTCAGTTGTTGGAAGACAAAATATTAATATCATACCGGATTTAAATGAGGTTAATTTTAATGAAATCGAAATTAAATACCTTGAAATATATAAAAAAGTTCAGGAAATTTGGTTTTCAGATCAGAAACAGATAAGTACCATTCTACTTGAAAACAAAAGTTTGAACAGGAATAAATATCAGGTCAAAACGATTCGCAAACTTTTAACCGAGATGGATTCATTTCTTCATTATGGTGAAAAAAATACAAATCTGTTTCCTGGTTTTGAAAAATTTGGCAATGAGTATATGGGGAATTCTGTAAAAAAAAATATGGATCAACCCGAACATAATTTTTTTGATGTTTGCCAGGAATTTATTTTTTTAAATAAAAAGTTAATAAAGCTTTATGATCATCATATAATTAATATTAAAAGATCTCTTGTTGAAAAAGGTCTAAAGCAGTTAAAAATTGTTAAACAGAAAAAAAATGTTTTGGGTTTTGATGACCTTCTATCTGATATGCATAAAGCTCTTTATGCAGAACATGGGAATCAATTCATTGATAATATAAGAAAAAAGTTCAATGTGGCACTTATTGATGAGTTTCAGGATACAGATCCCGTGCAGTTTGAAATTTTCAACAAAATATTTCCTGAAAAAAGTGATCTGTTTCTAATTGGAGATCCCAAACAGGCTATATACAGTTTCAGAGGTGCTGATATTTATTCATATAAAAAAGCATCAGAAAAAACTCTTAAGAAATATACGCTATCAAATAATTATAGGAGCGATAATGGGCTTGTAAAAGCCGTAAACACAATTTTCATGCACAATAAGAACCCTTTTTTCTTTGATTGGATAGGTTTTAGTGAATCAATACCAGCAGATTCTTCTGAAATTACAAACCCTCCTTTTAATATATGGTATCTTGAATCTGAAAATGACACTGGTAAAAACAGAGGAATTTCGAGGAGTATTGCCGATAGAATTATTACTGAAAATATAGCCCGTGAAATAATTGATATATTGGAAGACAATTCTAATGGCTTTCAACAAAGAGATATTGCAATATTAGTAAGAAAAAACAATGAAGCTGAATTTGTGAAAAAAATACTTTCTGAGTATGGTTTGAAATCAGTAATATACAGTAATGCCAGTGTTTTTGATTCTCTGGAATCTATTGAACTTTCAAGGATTCTAAAGGCTATTTCAAACCCTGATAATAAAAGTTTTGCCAAAGCTGCTCTCGCAACAGAAGCAATGGGTTATTCTTTAGCTGATATTACTTCTATAGTTGAAGATGAGTTAAAGTTTGAACAGGTCCTTGCAGATTTTCGATATTACTGGAAAATATGGAGAAAATCAGGATTTATTAAGATGATAAGGGAATTTATATCTAAAGAAAAAATAATATCAAAGGTTGTAAAGTTAGAGGATGGCGAGAGAAAAGCAACAAATATACTTCATCTGACTGAAGTATTGCATAAATATGATTCCATGGGTAAAGGACCTGAATTTCTTTTAAAATGGTTTGATGAAATGAATAATCCTCTTTCTATAAGAGATGATGAAGGACATGTTAGGCTTGAAAGTGATGAAAACCTTATTAAAATTGTTACAATTCATAAGAGTAAAGGTATGGAATATTCTGTTGTTTTTGCACCTTTTCTATTTAATGAGTCCAAAGTTAATAACCCGGCCTCACACATCTTTTTTTATGATAAAATAGATGAGAAACTTTCACTTGATATTGGATCAGAAAACAAAGAGTTAAATTTAAACAGAGCTATCAAGGAGAGTCTTGCTGAGAATCTCAGGATACTATATGTGGCACTGACACGAGCCAAAAACAGATGCTATATGGCCTATGGGAAAATTGGAAAGTATTTTTCATCAGCTCCATCCTATCTTTTTCATAGTTCAGATGATGAAAATTTTGCAGAGAGAGCCAAAAAGCTAAGTGATAATGAGATGATAACTGACATCAAGGCTCTATGTGCAAAATCTGAAGGAACTATTAGCTTTTCAACCCTTAAAGATCATGACAATCATAGAGAGAGATTAGCCAAAACTACAGATCCTGTTTCAACAATGAAATCATTTAACAGTTTAATTGACGACTCTTTTAAAGTTTCAAGTTTTTCGGCATTAACTTCAATGAGTAAATCGTATAAAAATACAGATTACAATTTTTTATATGAAGATGAAGTAAAAACTCAAGGTGTGATGAATATTTTTTCTTTTCCTAAAGGTGCTGTACCCGGACTTTTTATGCATGAAATTTTTGAAGATATTAATTATGCTGAATCCTCAGATCCTGAAATAACCGAAATAGTTAAAGAGAAACTATTAAAATACGATTTTGAAGACGATTGGGCTGAGACTATAATAGATATGGTTAACAAGGTTCTTTATACAAATCTTGATGAAGATACCGAGCTTTCACTTTCAAAAATAGATACTAAAAACAGAATAAATGAACTTGAGTTTTACTTTCCTGTCAGCAGCATTACCTCAAAAGGAATTAATCAGATACTATCTGATGAAGGTTTAAATTTTTCAAAACTTAAAGGATATATGAAAGGTTATATAGACCTTATAATACATCATGAAGGTAGGTATTATATAATTGACTGGAAATCAAACTATCTTGGAGATTCTCTTTTTGATTACAACTTTGAAAGCCTAAAAGAGGCGATAGAGGAAAATTATTATCATCTTCAATATTATATATATACTGTTGCTCTCCACAAATACCTTAAAATCAGAGTTGAGGATTATGATTTTGAAGCACATTTTGGAGGAGTGTTTTACATATTTTTGAGAGGTGTTGATGGAGAATCAAATACAGGAATATATAATGACAGGCCATCCCTTGAACTAATAGAAAAATTTGAGTTTTTATTTGATCAGGGGGAAAATTGAAATATTTAAAAAAAATAATTGATTCTGGAATTTTCACTGATATTGATATCAATTTTGCCAATCATATAGAAGAACTCTCATCTGATAAAAACAGTACACTTTTTTTTACGGCAGCTCTTATAAGCTTAAACACCCGGAGGGGACATATTTGCCTGGAACTTGAAAAGCTGTCGAGTAAATTGTTTTTTATTGATCATAGATCAGAGGAATATATTTATTATCCCTCAATTACAAATTGGACCAATGCTCTTGATACAAACGTTGTTGGTAAGGTTGGAGACTATACACCACTCATTATTGATAATAAAAAACGACTTTATCTTTTCAGATATTGGGAATATCAAAAAAAAGTTTACGAATTCATTCAAAACAAAACAAAAGGGTTATCTATTGTTAATGCAGAAATTAAAGATGATATCAATTCTCTTTTTAAGGATTCAAAAGAGGTTGTTGACTGGCAAAAGATAGCAGTTTTCACAGCACTTATGAAGCGGTTTTGTGTAATAACAGGAGGTCCTGGAACAGGAAAAACAACAACTGTCACAAAAGTTATGGCACTTCTCATTCTTGCTGCAAGAAAAAGTGGCTATAAAAACTTCAGAATTATTCTTGCGGCTCCAACTGGAAAAGCTGCCGCAAGATTATCTGAGTCTGTTGGATCCTCAAAAAAGAAACTTGCCATAGAATCTGAAATACTTTCCCAGATACCTGAAGAAGCTTATACAGTTCACAGGCTTTTAGGAAGTATTGATAAATCACCCTACTTTGTACATAACAGAAACAATAAAATTCCCTGTGATTTAATAATAGTTGATGAAGCTTCAATGATTGATCTTGCTTTAATGTCTAAGCTAACTGATGCAATTCCTGAAGATGGAAGATTAATTATTGTTGGAGATAAAAATCAGCTTTCTTCTGTTGAAGCCGGGGCAGTATTAAATGATATTTGTGGGGGGGTTACTTCCCATACTTATACTGATGATTTTATAGAAAAAAGTGAGGAAATTCTTGGGGTGGCACCTGAAGTTGATCTTTTTGCTGAACAACCTTCAGATATGTTTGAATCAATAGCTGAATTAAAGAAAAGTTACAGATTTGGCGAAAAAAATGGAATAAGCCAGATAAGTCGTTTGGTAAATGAAGGTATGGGCGATAATGGTCTCAAAGTGATGAAAAATGATCGCTTTAAAAATGTGAAATGGTCTAAATATCCTGATTTAAGAGATGTTCCTGATTTCTTAAAGGAACGTATATTGAAAGGTTATAAAAAATATTTCAGTCTGGATTTTACAGACCCTAAACTTGCTTTAAGTTATTTTGATCTTTTCAGAGTTCTTTGTGTTCTGAGAGATGGGCCCTATGGTGTTAAAGCTATTAATGGATTAATAGAGTCTACAATTAATAGTGGTAAAAGCGATGATTTTTATCCAGGGCGACCAGTTTTGATAACAAGGAATGATTATTCGTCAGGTCTTTTCAATGGAGATACTGGTATCACTATAAAGGATGAATCAAAGAATTTATGGGTGGTTTTCAGGGGGGTTGACGGAAAAATCAACAAATATCATCCATCCAGACTTCCAGAGCATGAAACTGTTTTTTGTATGACTATTCATAAAAGTCAGGGGTCAGAATTTGAAAATATTTTACTCATAACTCCTGATAAAGATTCTAAGATATATACAAGAGAAGTAGTTTATACAGGAATCACAAGAGCGAAAAAAAATGTTGAAATTGCCGGTGAGGAGAGAGCTTTCATTGAGGCTGTTGCAAAAAGGATTTCAAGGAGCTCGGGTTTAAGAGAGTTAATTTGGAATGCTTGTTAAAGCTAAAGTGTTGAGGTTTTATGACGATGATACTATTTAAAGCGAATCTCAAATAATTAGGATTTTGATTGAAATACAAGGCATTAGAAAAAATAACGAGCGGATTCGTTTATAAAAAAGCTTTAATTTTATAAACATTACAACAGTTTTTTTGTAATAACGCAGTAGTTCGGTCAAAAGGCGGTTATTAGAGGTTCTCTTAATCATGTTCAAATTACTATTTACAAAGCTTGAGGGACAAAATGGGACGAGGGGATCAGCTTGGAAGGCAGTGGAAGATACTTCAGAAAATATCCAGTGCAAGAAATGGAAAGGCAGTTGCTGAGCTTATCAGTGAACTGGAATGTCAAAGAAGAACTGTTTACAGAGATATTGAAGCTCTTCAAAATGCAGGTTTCCCACTTTATAATGAAAAAGTGGATGGTAGAAATATTTGGTTTGTTTTAGATAATGACCAGAAAATTGAAACACCTTTTAATATAACAGAGCTTATGGCCCTTTATTTTGGTCGGGATCTTTTAAAAGCTCTTGATGGAACTTTTTTATCGGATTCTCTAAAATCATTGGTGGAGAAGATAAAAACAAAAATTCCTGAAGAATCATTAGAGTATCTTGATAAAATTGAGAAAACTTTTCAGGTTAGTGCAAAGCAAACAAAGTTTAACCAAAGCCTTGCAGATGTTATGAAAGATGTAAATGATGCAGCCATGGCAAAAAAATATATCGAAATTGATTATTATACAATTAGCCGGGATGAAATTACTAAAAGGATGGTTGCTCCGTACACCATATGGTTTTTTAATGGTACTTTTTACCTTATAGCTTATTGTACTTTAAGAAAAAATGTCAGAACGTTTTCCATAGACAGAATTAAATCACTAAAAGTAACAAGTGATAATTTCACTGTACCCAAAGATTTTAATGTTGAAGAGTATATGAAACCTAGTTTTGGTGTATTTCAAGGAGAAACAACCAAAGTAAAAATCAGATTTTCAAAAGATATTGCAAATATAGTTGCAGAAAAAAAATGGCATGAATCCCAGTCGATAACCTGGGAAAATGATGGTTCTATGGTTTTAGAGATTCAGGTTGCTGGAATTGATGAGATCAAGATATGGATTTTGCAATGGGGACAAAATGCTGTGGTTTTAGAACCTCAGGAATTAAGGGACAAATTGAAAAAAGAAGCTTTAGGGATGTTTGAAAACTATAGAAAATAGAAGAGTTGTTTTTAATTTCTTTAAAACAATGATTCCCTAATTTGATTAAGGAGAGTTTTTAATGAAAAAAGAGCTAAAAACAGGTATGACTTTTGAATTTACTCAAGTTATTAATGAGAATAAAACAGTTCCTTATATCTTCCCGGAAATTGAAGAAACTCATGTTATGCCCAGAGTTTTGGCAACAGGATTCATGATTGGTCTTTTTGAACTTGCATGTGTCAGGGCCTTGAAGGAATATCTTGACTGGCCAAATGAAATGACTGTAGGAACTTACGTAAATTTCAGCCATCTTGCAGCCACACCCCCTGGTTTCGATGTAACAGTGAGGTGTCGCCTGGACAAAATTGAGGGAAAAAAGCTAACATTTTATATTGAAGCAGATGACGGAGTTGATAAAATATCTGAAGGAACACATATTCGATATATTATTAATGAAAAAGGTTTTAACAAGCAGGTCGAGGAAAAGAAGCAAAAACTGAAGTTATGAAAAAATAAAGCCGGGATTGATATACAATTCCGGCTTTAAGTGGTTTTACTAAAATATAGAAATAAAATTTTAATCGCTTATTTTGATTCCATCATGGATGATATCAAATGCAAGATCCAAAGTTGCTTCCATATGTTGCTTCTTTGAATTAAGAGCAGTCTTGCTCTCTTCCCAAATTACAAGTCCGGAAAACATACTCCAGATTACATCTGCCAGAGCTACTGTATTAACTGGTTTATAAACACCATCTTTTATTCCAAATTCAAATATTTTTGCTATGGAATGAACAGCATTTCTTGCAAATTGCTTAAGTTCTAAAACTATTTGCGGAGATAATTCCCTGATAAGTTCAGAGGTCTGAAAGTTAAAAACATCAAGAAGAAGCATAGGATCATATTCATAAAAGCTGTATAAAAGCTTTTTTAGAGCAAGAACTTTTTCCTCAGGAGGAAGTACATCCTCAATATCAACCTCTTCAATCTTTTCCAGTAAATTTTTCAATACCTTAAGATTGAGCGATGCATATAACTCTTCTTTGTTTTTAAAATAAAGATAAATAGTGGATGTACTTAGTTCAACATCCCGAGCGATATCTTCCATTGTTGTGCCACTAAAACCTTTTTCACGAAATAACCTGTTTGCTGCTTCCATGATGTAGTTTCTGCGAGCTTCTTTTTCACGAGCTTTTCTGTCTGCAATACCCATATCAACACCTGTTTACATTAATTGTGTCGTAGAAAAAAATCTACAACGTTGTCGTTCATAGCTTTCTAATAAAACCGTAATCTATTTACAGACACATAATAAATCAATTTATAAAATAAATCAATTCTTTGGTCTGTCTTTAATTATATAAAAACAAAATGAATGTTTTTTATTTTGCAAGAAGGAGCAATATATTCAGTATGATAGTGCGGGTCAAGTATAAATTTAAAATCTTTAAAATCTTTAAAATCTTTATTTTTAATTTTTCATCAATATTATAAATTCTTTAATAGATATTCAATAAGATAAATTGGTGTAAACGTTCTATATAAAGGAATATGTATAGAGTTATAATTTTCAGATAATATCATTTGTAATGAATATTCTTTTTGTAGAATTATAATTATTTTTTTTAAATAAATTAATATTTTAAAATGATTTTTAGATAAATCCAATAAAAATTATAATTTTTCATGTTTTAAAACACAATTTATTATCCAAAATAAAAACCGGTAAAATTTTCCCTGATAATATCCTTCATACAAGGAAAAAAAATTCTTATTTAAAAAAATAGCCTTTTGAGAAATGTAACAAACCTTTTGTTATAGGCTGTGTAGGTAATGTGTTGTGGTTTGGCATGGTCGTTGCAAAATTCTATTTCAAAATAAATTTTTAGGAGAAAAAAATGATCACTAAGGTCCCTAATGAAAATATTTTAATGCAAGGTCCAATTCACTCTAAAGATGTGGTTGGTGGAGGAGATGATTTTTCTCAGGAACTTGGTATGGCTATGAATGATGACTCTGGATTCATTAAAGAGGTTGATACACTAACAAACACATCAGATGGCGTTGCGATGGCTAAGAAAGGGATTTTCAAAACTGCAAAAATTAATGGAATAAACCTTTCAGAACCTGGAAAACCAAATTCAAAAGGAAAATTCCCTGCCTTTGATATGATGAAACAGTTAAGTGCAGAAGATATAATCAAGCTTCTTACCGGTCAAATATCAGCAAAAGGCATGAATCTTAACGACCTTGAAGCTAATAAACAATCCTTGCATGAAATAAAAGAGTTTTTTAAAGGCCTGGGATTTAACGAAGCCGATATTGAAGAGTTAACAGGAGGTTTTGAAAAATCAGGAGATATTAAACTTAGATCTCTTTTTAATAAGCTTTCTAAGTTAGAGAAAGATGAAGATGATACCGTTTTAATGGATGTTTCATCTGTACCTTTTATAAAGGCAATTCTAAGCCATCTTGGAGTAGGTGAGAAACAGATCGAAGGATTACTTTCAGGAACAAAAATTAGAAATTTTGGTGTTGATGCAAACAGACTTTTTGATAAAATAAATGAATTTATAGCTCAAAACAATTATAAAACACCGGTTCCTGGACAATTTGCTCAATCCCAGGCACATCATCTGATGGATAGGATTGATCTGACAAACACAGATTCAGATGGACCAATTACACTTGCAAAATTTGCTCTTGAGCTGAAGCAGTTAGTTGCTTCAACAATGAATGAAAGATCCGACAATAAAAACCTGAACGGAAAAATGAACAATTTCTTTGATAAAATTAAAGTTAAGAATAAAGCAGGTGATACCTCTTCACAATTTGGAAAATTTCAACCAGGAATGATTGAAGGTGTTTTAAGTACCGAAACCAGCGGATTGGTTGATGGGATGCTTTCTAACTACTCACTACTTGAGAAAGTGATGGAGGGGATGGTTGAGCAAACTTCTTCAAATGATATCAACTTCAGTATGATGCGGGATAAAATGCTTGAGTCCTTAAGAGATAACGAAAATATTAAGGATCCAACTATATTAACAGAAGGCATGAAAGAGGCTCGTATTCAAAACGATTTTGCCCCTGATGCACCTAAAGCTGCAACAGGTAAAACTCTTCCGTCATTCGTGATGGAACAGGTTTCAAGACAACTTGTAAAATCAGTAAAAAGGGGTGATAACCAACTGCTAATAAATATAAAACCCCCGAGATTGGGACGTCTTCAGATGAGCCTCGAAAATGCATCCAATGGTCTTAAAATTTCCATCGTTGCTGAACATAGTGCAACAAAAGAGATGCTGACATCACAGATATCAGAATTAAGAAATATGATCGCTGAGCAGGGTGTTCTGGTAGACTCAATAGATGTTGAAATCAATCAGGATTTTGGTGCAAATCTTGCCCAACAGGGAAATGATTTCCATTCAGCAAAAGATAGAAGAGCAAAAATGGTACAGGCCGCAAAAGCAAGGGGGGCTACTGCTGTCAATCAAGAGCAGGAACTTGTCCCGAAAAGAGTAAAAAAAGGCAGTGGTAACCTGGATTTAGTGGCGTAATTAAAAAGATTGGTGGGAAATATGAATACAACAGCAGTTCAAAACAATGAAACAATCAAAAAAACATTTATCCAAAAGCAGAACGCTAAATCTGCAAAAACAGATGATAAAAAACCCCTTGGAAAAGATGCATTTTTGACTATGATGATTGCACAGCTGAAAAATCAGGATCCAATGAATCCTATGGAAGGTACTCAGTTTACAACTCAGCTGGCTCAGTTTTCATCCCTTGAACAGGCATTAAACACAAACACTAATCTTTCTTCAATAAGAAAAAGTCTTGAAACATCTGAAACAGATGATTCTGTATTTGATTATATAGGTAAGGAAGTTACAAGCAATGGAAACCCAATGAAACTTGTTGGCGGATCTGTAGTGGGTGGTTTTTTTACAAATGATAAGGCTGCAGAAGTTTCAGTAGTTATCTATGATTCCAACGGTAACAAAGTAAGACAATTATTTCCAAAAAACGTTAGTGCCGGAACCCATGGTATTGATTGGGATGGTAGAAATGATATGAATGAACCCCTTGGTGATGGATTATACAGATATAAGGCTGTTGCTAAAGATACTAAGGGTGATTATGTACAGGTTGGTACATCTATAAAAGGTGTTGCCGAATCAATAATATTCAGAAACAAAATACCTTTCCTTCAGGTAGATGGCAAGTCGGTTGATCCGAAAAATATTGTTAAGGTAAAAGTTACAGATAAAATAAAAAAATAAAATTTAGGATTTAAATTTTCACATAAGGTGGAGGGCAGGAGATGTCATTAAGTAGTTCATTATATTCAGGTATAAGTGGTTTAAGTGTTCTTGGGAATTCCATGACTGTTGTTGGTGATAATATTGCAAACGTTAATACAGTCGGTTTTAAGTCAAGCAGGGCACTTTTTGAAGATGCTTTAAGCCAGACAGTGGCAACCAGCGCAGGTTCTGCACAGGTTGGTAGGGGAGTCAGGCTTGCAGATGTGGATACATCTTTTAAGCAGGGGTCTTTTGAAGCTACTGAATCTGAAACAGATCTTGCCATTGGTGGAGATGGTTTCTTTATTGTAAGGCACCCTGAAAGTGTTGATAATAGATTTTTTACAAGAGCTGGTGAATTTAAATTCGATAAAGACGGAAAATTAACTACACCAGCAGGTTATGTTGCACAGGGATGGGAACTCAAGAGAAAAGGTGATGGGCTTGAAATTGAAGATGTGGGAAGTGTAAAAGATATAAAGCTGGAAAGCTTTACATCTCCTCCGGATCCTTCTACAAAAGTATCATTTATAACAAATCTTGATGCAAGAAGAAATGATCCTACAGATGAGGCCTCAACCAACCACACAATAGATATTAAATCCCAGTTTGACAATATGGCTCTTTCAAGAGTGTGGAAAGGAAGTGGTGAGGAGGAGGAGCATATCATGCCATCTGACTATGAATATCATACTACAGAGCCGGTTTATGACTCGCTTGGTAACAAGCACGATATCTCAACATATTATGATGCAGGTAATGAAACAATAGATGGTAAAACATATGAATTTATAATAGCAACTGAGCCAACAGAAGATGCAAGAGATCTCTTCAACGACAAAGATGGAGATGGTACAGATCAGGGACGTGGTTTGCTTGCAAGAGGTGTTCTTGAATTTGACTATAGTGGTGCATTAATTGGCGAGCAATTTCAAAGGTTTATTGGAAACAAGGGGGCTGCCCAACTTGAAGAAGAATCCGTTACGGCTTCATTTAAGCATCCGGCGATGCCAAAAGTTTTTGGAGATTACACGGGTGTTACAGTTCCAACCGGAGAAACCGGTTCCAAGCTTGCTTCAATTCATTTTTCTGCTGGAAAATATGAACCAATAAAAGTTATAGATCCGGAAAACCCACCTGAAGTGAATGAGGATGCCCCGCCACCAAAAGCTTTGGGTGTAGTTGGTGTTGATGAAATTGAAATCTACTGGAATGAATTTGATAAAATAACAATTCCAAGAAACTATACAGAAGGGCTACAATTAAGGGGTCCCGATGGTTTATTTGTTAGCTTTAAAAAAGGATCTACAATTTTTGAAGGAGATGCTTTTGATATTAAAGTTGTTGAGGGAAATCCAGATGATCTTAATGATGACAATAACTGGGTTAAGATGTCCCTTGAGGATCTTCAAAATGAACATTATACTTTTACCCCAGATTTTTTAGGAGCTCCGGACGATTTAACTCAAATGCAGGTTGAGATGGATTTTGGAAGTCATTATAATGGACTAAACTGGGTTTCTGACCCACTATCCTCAACAAGTGTTGCTTCAGCATCTTCAACAATTTTCCAGACAGCAAATGGGTATGGTGCTGGTAGCCTTCAAAGTTTAAATGTCGATGTGGATGGTGTTATAACAGGTCAATATGATAATGGTCAGGTAAGCCCTCTTTACAGGGTTGCTCTTGGTAAATTTCAGAATCCCCATGGTCTTCATAAAGAGGGTGGTAATCTTTTTAAACAAACAAGAATAAGTGGAAGTGTCATAACTAACAAGCCTGGTATTAATGGGGTTGGCAGTATCGCGCCAAATTCACTTGAGCAATCCAACGTTGATATTGCAAATCAGTTTGTTAAGATGATAACAACTCAAAGAGGATTCCAGGCTAACTCTAAAATAGTTACAACAGTAGATGGTATGATGGGTGATGTTATCCAGATGAAGAGATAATAACTGATTCAAACCATACTCTGATCTGCTTTAAAAGTCCTCTTTATATTAATGAAGAGGACTTTTGCTGTTTTTTGGTTTAGTATTTGAATAGATTTATGGCTTGGTATTTGCATTAACATTATATAGCATTTAATAGCTGTTTTTAAAAAACTCTATTAATAGAGCGGTTTACAAGATTTGTGAGCTATATTGTTTGAGATCTATGTTTGAAAACGTCGAAATTTTGACTATTGAGGGAATTGCCTTTTGGAAGAATTTTTAGAAAATGAAGAGCAGGAACAGGAAGAATTGCTTGAAAGTACTGGATTTCTTGGCAAGCTCAAAGGAATGTCAAAAAAGCAATTAATCATTATAGTAATTGTTTTTCTACTCCTGTTTTTTTGTATGATTTTTATCTCTCTTTTCTCTGATGATGAAGAGGAGAAAAAGACTCTTGAAGATACAGGTTTTGAAAAAATTGAAGTTTTTGAGACTAAATATAAAAAAATAATTTACTATGATCAATTAACGATAGATTTGAGTGATTCAGATCCTAAAAGGTTTCTGGTTCTAAAAATTGCAATAGAAGTAGGAAGTGGAAAAATTAAGGAAGATATGCAGGGTAGAGTTGATGAGGTTAATGAAGCGATACTTATTTTATTAGAGCAAAAATCTTTTTATGATTTGCGAACAGTTGATGGTAAGTTATTGCTGAAAAAAGAGTTGATAAAGAAGTTTAACGATATCTTTGGCACCGGTAAGGTGAGAAACATATATTTTAATAAATTCATAATGCATAAATTGGAATCATGAGCGATATATTATCCCAGGAAGAAGTTGACAGTTTACTCTCGGGCCTGAGTCAGGGGCAGGTTGAAACAGAAACAGCCGTACCCCAGGAACCTGGTGTTGCTACAGGTGGTAGTGCCCCCAAAGTTTCATATGGCGGATATGACTTTACCAATCAGGATAGAGTCATCAGGGGCCGTATGCCAACCTTTGAAGTTATTAATGAAAGGTTTGCAAGGGAGATAAGAACAAGTCTTTCAAAGATGCTTCATACAACAGTTGATATTAGTGCTGAATCTTTAGATACAATCAAATTCGCTGAATTTGGACGAAGTCTTCCGGTTCCAACCAGTCTTCATGTATTTAGGATGGAACCTCTTAGGGGGCATGCTCTTTTAGTGCTTGAAAGTCAACTTGTGTTCAACCTGATAGACCAGTTTTTTGGCGGAAAAGGATCTAGTAAGGCCAGGATTGAGGGGCGTGAATTTACAGCAATTGAAGATGTTATGATTAATAAGGTTGTGGAAGAATGCCTGAAAGATCTCTCAACTTCGTGGCTTCCCGTTGAACCTGTAAAAACAATTCTCGTAAGATCTGAAGTGAACCCTCAGTTTGCTTCCATAGTTATGCCTGATGACCTTGTTATTGTTACACGATATGAAATTGAACTTGAGCAGTCTGTGGGAACTCTGATTGTTTGTCTCCCGTATGCGATGATTGAACCACTAAGAGGAAAACTGGCTGCAGGGTTCCAGGCTGAAGTTGAAGATATTGACTACACATGGCAAAAACGACTTAAGGGTGAGATTTTAAGTTCTGAAATTGAGTTAAAAATTCAATTAGGGACAGTTCGGATTGACGGTGAAAGGTTAATCCAGTTGAAGCTTGGAGATGTTATCCAACTTGATCAGGATGCTGATGAACCGCTAATCGGTTATATTGAAGGGGCTTCTAAGCTGCAAGGTTTTGCTGGAATTCAGAGAGGTTTCAGAGCTTTTCGCTTAGAAAAGAAATTACATTTAAAGAGAGATTAATAATATGGCTGATGATGAATTAACAGAAGAAGAACTTAACGCATTAAATGAAGACTCTGGTGAGGAATTACCTGATGAGATGTCAGAAGATTTAACAGAGGGGCTTGGTGAAGACTCTGATGAATCCGAAGAGGATGAGACTGGTGAACCTCAGGAAGGTGAGGGAGAAGAGGATGAAGATCTGGTTCAAACACATCAGGATCTTGATTTCATTCTGGATATTCCACTAGAACTATCAGTTGAACTTGGTAGAAGTCGAATGCTTGTAAATGACCTTCTGCAACTAGGACAGGGTTCTATTATAGAACTGAACAAACTTGCAGGTGAACCACTCGAAATTTACATCAATACAAAGCTTGTAGCAAGGGGTGAAGTTGTTGTTGTAAATGAGAAGTTTGGAGTAAGACTTACAGACATAATTACACCAATGGAACGTGTCAGAAGTCTTG
>JAAELO010000885.1 GCA_024226555.1 Desulfobacterales bacterium
ACGTTTTTTATTTGTTTTAAGTCTTATCCAGATATCTATTTTTATATCACCCTGCAATACTTGAGCCTGATTGATGGGTGTAATTGCACATTTAGGGAAAATCTGTCATAGGGTTTAACCCACCTAACTTTTCCTTATTATTTCAACCCATGCTTCTTCATCCATTTGTAAAAATTTGGAAGCGATGTATTGTATCTCTTGCCGATAAATATTTTTGAGCTACCATTCTTCAACAAAGCTTCAATTTCTGGTTTGAATGTTGAGAGTAATCAAAAAAAATTTCAGTTTCAATAAACTCATCTATCTTGAGGTCATTTTTTCGAGCATATTCATGCAGTTCAAGCCTCTGTGTATTAATATCTTGATCTCCAATAGAAATACGCAAGTAAGCAACGACCCGATGCTTTGATTTTACTTCTGCAGGCTTCATATTATCTTCGTTTTTTAAAAGAATTTCATTGAATTTAACTAAAAACATAAAAAGTCAATTTTAGTTTATGATTTTATTAACTAAAATTCAGCTGTATTCAGTTTATGTTTTTGGAAACCATTAACGAGCATTTTTACGAGAAAGGACAAAGGGCTACTTGTAAGGTTAGTATGATTTTTCTGAAGAAAATTTAAAGAATCCGATTGAATTTCAACTTCCAGAATTATTGGATCTGCTGGTGCTTTAAAATGGGAAGTGGAATTTTAGTATAAAGCCTTGGGTGTGTTGATAGATTAAATCCTATGACGGATTTTCCCTAAATGTTTAATTACACCCATAGTTATGGGGAGATTGTAATTTTTTTAAAACTTCAGATTTATATTTTTCTGTGTAATCCATTTTCGTCCTTATTGTAATTCTAAATTATATTTTAGTTAGTAGCCTATTTGAGACCGCTCAGCATAGTGCTTTTTATAAATCAAGTTTGTAGTGAGTTACAACCTCTCTCTCAACGTTCGAAACTCTTTTTTATCTTCATTGTCAGCATTACAAACTTCCCATTCTTCATCTCCCCACGATTATCATACTTCTTTTTGTCATGTCTCGCATTAAAGAATTTTAAATTATTCATAATGTCAGCAACTGATTTATCAAATGTGTTGGACATAATACTTCCTCCAAAAAAGCTTTAACAAATTATTTACGAACTCTATACCATTATTGTTATTACAGAAAGGCTAAAAAATTATCATATTTTTAAATGCTGCGTCAGTGTTGTAAAGAGGAGGACGAATAAATAGACGATATACTTGCATAACATCAGTGGTGTTAAAAGCACGCTACCATGATGTAGGACACTCTTTCTCCTTTAATTGTTAACATTTATAATTATTACTAATTGATGAATTTTTATTTCAGCTTTTTAAAGATAATTTGATTTTATAGCCTTTAAATGCTATGGTTTAAGAATAGTTTACCACCCTTTGAGAGAGCCTTCCTAACAAACCCTAATAGTCTATAAAGCCTCATGTTTACTATAAAAGATCTTGAAAAAAAAACTGGTTTGAAAGCTTCTTTTATACGTAGGTGTAATAGTTGTTTAAAAGACGTTTTAGAACCTCATACTAGTAGAGGTGATAGTAATCGAATTTTGTATGACAACAATGCATTAATTATTTTTGATAAAATCAAGCAGTTAAAAGAAAAATCTATTGCTCTCAGCATTATTGAAAAGGAGATAAGAGGTACAATTATTCCTACTAACAAAGCCCAGCAAACTAAATGCAAACTATTATCAAACCAAAGCAGCAGTGATGATTTTAGAGAGATGTTTTTTTCCCTGCAAAAAAAGTATGAACAGCTTAATGAAGACAGGCTTCATGATGAACGTAAACAGAATTATAAACATATAGAGCTTAATGGGCGGCTTATAGAACTTAAAAAAATTAATGATGTTCTCAGAAATTCCATTAAGCTATTACCAGATGGAAAAACGCCTGAGCAGATAAAAGTAGAGTGGGAAGCAGACCAAAAGAAAAAGCTGCGTATTAAACAGATTAGAGATGAGCTTGAAAAATCGAGTGGTGTCTTAAATGTATGGCTTTGGAATGCTATAAAGCGAAAAGAATTGTTGAAAGAACTGGATGAGTTGTTAAATTGAAGTGGAATTCATAATGTTACTGTATAATTATTATTTTGATTCCCTTTTACGCACTCCTTACAGCTTTTCAATAAATTGGACATCAGCCATAAAGCCAGCATTATCAATGTTATGGACCATCCCTGGCTTCCATCCAAATTGGTTTCCCATGGCGTGTAAGATTCATTAAATTGACACCTTTTACTACCTCATCTAGTACTTTTCTATTTGATTTAGATAACCCAACTGTATTTATCCCATAAATAATCTTGGAATTCGTTTCTATGTAAGAACCGCTTCTTTTCAAGAATAATTCTATAAGAG
>JAAELO010000886.1 GCA_024226555.1 Desulfobacterales bacterium
AACATAGAGTCGTTCATACGGCAAAGCCTCCGAACTCTGACCATACCCGGAGGGCATGGTTTTCTATATTAGAATAAAAAAAGGCCTTAAGAATTTAATCTTAAGGCCAATATAAAAAAATTCCGGCAGCGTCCTACTCTCCCACAGGGCTACCCCTGCAGTACCATCGGCGCTATCAAGCTTAACTTCCGTGTTCGGGATGGGAACGGGTGTTACTTTGATGCTATCGCCACCGAAAAAAACTTTATAGTTATTACTATATAAATAAGGTCCAAAAAATTTGCTACCATGAATAAAAAAGATGATCGCTAAAATTTTCAGTTAGCACTTTGTACATTATCTAAAACTAAAAAATCAAGTTTAATATCCCAACGATAATTTTATCGCAATAAGATATTAAAGTATCTTAGGTTTTTTTTAGCTATATTTTTTGAATACTAATGTTAAGTGAAAGTGTTTCGTGGTATCCACGTAAACCTTTTTTAACAGTTACATAAACACCATTTTTACCCTCTCTAAGAGGTGTAAAAGGGTGATCAAAATCTGTAAGTTCCATTGGGAAAATTCTTCTTGAGATAACTGCACCACCTTTAATTGTCTCAGCAGATCTTTTTTTACCACAGGACTTATAATCTTCATTTCTAAAAATGAAGTTACCAAGAGTTTTTCCATTATACACAAAAAGAGTTTTGTCCCAAATGATCTGAACATCTTCTTTACAGTTGTTTTTAACCTTTATATCAAATCCAATAATTTTGTTCTGGTCATAAGCAGGGTCAATTCTTGTATCAAAACAATTGTTTTTTGCAGCCTGTTTAATTGGGCTACTTTTCCATACCTGGTTTGTTGAACAAGCTACTAATAAAGTCATAAGTATAACTAAAACTATTCTTTTCAATTTCCAACTCCTCTTTTAAAAATACAAAAACCCGTAGATGTTTAACAAGACAATTGAGCTGACTTAAAGGCTCTATTAAACAATTACAGGTAATTTATTATCAAATAAATGAAGGCTCTTTTACAAATTGAAAAGTGTTTTGTCAATAAGAAAAGCTGTTCAAAGTGGAAATAAATCTTATTCAGTATTCGGAAATGTCGAACTTTTTGTTTAATGAAGGTTATTAGGGAATCCATACTGGCCCAGGACTTTACTATTAAATAACTTAAAGGGAACATCTAATAAACTGTTTATAAAACAAAAGGCTTTAGTTTTGTTTTGATCGAATTACTTAAAAGGAATCTCTAATAACTGATCTTTTTGCAAAATATAGCAAAAATAAAACTGTAAACTTTATAAAATTAAAGTTTTTTATAAACGAATCAACCCGTTGTTTTTGTTATGCAGATTTTATAAAACTAAAAGCTTTTACAAACGCTATTTTTCATCAAAAAATTTTAATTATAAGAGATTCCTGAATCATTTTTCTTGAATAACTTATGAACAAGTCCCGGGAAATTAAACTAAGCCTGATAATTAGGTTAAACATTTTTATTATTGCATATATTAAAATATCAGACTTAGCGTCAGAAATTTATCAGTCTGTTCAAATTGCTGACACTACATTTTAGAATAAATCATTTGTGTTGAACTGCTATTAGTTGTGTTAAACCAAAAAAGGATCTTATTTTCAAAAACGGTAAAGCATTCATCAAGTGTACTTCTTTTACCACATGGTATAAGTTCAGAACCCGGGTTTTTTTTCATCGCCATCTTAATCAATTCAGCTTTTTGTTTTTTTATTTTATTCATTTGATACCTCCGATCAATTTCAGTTTCAATAATATCAAAGCAAGAGATATGCCATATATGAGTGGCCTATTTCACAGGCCTTTTGGAAGATGACAGTCAAATAGTGGGAAATTTTTCCCGGAAAATATTTACATTTATTGATATTATCTATATAAATCAGTTCTGTTTTGGGAAATGAGATTTCCAATAAAATGAACTATTTACATAAATATCGGTGATTGAATTAAATCACTTTAGGAATAAGTTGCTCAACTATTTGATTAATATATGAAAACTATTAAAAATACACAATTTAAAGAGTTACTTTTAAATGACACACCTTTTATAGACGTTCGTTCGGAAGTTGAGTTTTCAAAAGGCTCAATCCCTAATTCCGTAAATATGCCCATTCTTATAGATTGTGAAAGAGAAAAGGTTGGTACCTGTTACAGAAAGGAAGGTCAGGAAAAAGCTATAGAACTTGGTAAAGAGTTAGTTAGTGGTGATATAAAAAAAGAAAGAGTTCATAAGTGGAATACTTTTCTTAAAGAAAACAGAAATGCTCTAATATACTGCGCAAGAGGTGGTTTAAGATCTCAGATGTCGCAAAAATGGATATTTGAGACTAATAATGAGGTTCCATTTATTGATGGAGGATTTAAATCACTAAGAAACTTTCTTATTACTGAATTCGAAAAAAACTGTAAGATTGCTAATTTTGTGGTTTTAAGCGGAACAACAGGATCAGGGAAAACTATTCTTTTAAATGAATTTAAAAATATAATTGATCTTGAAAAAAGGGCTAATCACAGAGGCTCTTCATTTGGAAAGCACTTTACCAATCAACCAGCACAGATAGATTTTGAGAATATAATCTCCTTGGATTTAATGAGATTATGTAATTATCAAGATGTGAATGTTTTGATTGAAGATGAAAGCAGATTAATTGGAAAAATCCATGTACCAGATATTTTAACAAAAATAATGTATAATTCAGATATTGTGGTACTTGAAACGCCTATGGAACAGAGAGTTGACATAATTCTCAAAGAGTATGTGGAGGAATCTCTCGAAGAGTATCTTCAAATAAACCCAAATGACTACGATTCATTTTTTAATCTTTTTTTGTTTAATCTTAAAAGGATCTCAAAGAAATTGGGAGGGTTAAAACATAAAGAAATTCAAGAAGATATGACAAATGCATTTGATGCTCATAAGGATCATGGTGATGTATCAAAGCATAAGGTCTGGATAGAAAAACTTCTTACCCATTATTATGATCCTATGTATAATTACAGCCTTGAAAAAAGGTCAGAGCAGATCATATTCAGAGGAAGTCATAAAGGCATTAAGAAGTGGGCTCAATCCTCAGGATTTTTAATTTAAGGGATTTAGCCGGTTCTACATAATACTTTTAACAACTCCGGCAATTTTTTCAGGTATTTTAATCTTATTTCCACTCAAAAAGTCATTAATTAGGTTTGTTAACCATTTCCGTGAAGCATTCACGGAAGAAAACAAAAACAGAACCTCATTATTCACTTTTTCAAACTTATAATTAATTATATCGATTGTAATAGACTCATTTTCGCCTTTTAAAGAAATATCCATTGCAATAGTCTTTTTCAAACTATCAAGTTTAAATTTGCCCACTTTCCCATAGTTTTCTATCTTGTTATTAACAAGATATTTCAAAGCTTTTGCAACTGTCAGGTCTTTACCTTTATTAACTGCTTTTATTAATCCCATATTTAATCTCTTTTTTTTTAAAATATATTAATTAAAATTTAATTTTTAACGGGCGACATGTCAATTATCTATTTCACATTTTTTAAATGTGTCATAAATAATTACTTATTGTGTACATGAAATGCATATTTTAAAATTGAGTCTAATAATATAGATATTTTCTTATGAAATATAATAAAAATCTGATTTTTAATATTCAAAAATTTTCAATTTATGATGGTCCTGGAATAAGAACCACTATTTTTTATAAAGGATGTCCATTAAGTTGCTCCTGGTGTCACAATCCAGAAAGTAAAAAAAGTGTACCTGAAATTCTGACAAAAGATCAAAATTGTAAAGGTTGTGGGAGTTGTTTAAATAGTTGTCCGGTTAATAAATTATATATTAATAATGGTAGGGTTTGTTCAGTTAAAGATATAGAATGCAAAGGGTGTGGCAAATGTGCAGATTGTTGTATTAATTCAGCAAGAGAACTTGCAGGAAAAGAATATAACCTTAATGATTTAGTTGGTTTAATTGAATCAGATCAGATCTTTTATGATGAATCAGGTGGAGGTGTTACTTTTTCAGGTGGAGAACCTCTGTTGCAAATAGATTCGCTTGAAAAGCTTGCACATAAATGTAAAATGCATGGTATACATGTGGCAGTCGATACTAGCGGTCAGGTACCATTTGAATATTTTGAACGAATTATTCCCCATGCAGATCTTTTCTTATATGACATTAAAATAATGGATCTAAAATCACACAAACTTCATACCGGAGTAAGCAATAACCTTATTATTGAAAATCTAAAGAAATTATCATTGAATAAAGCTAAAGTTTGGTTACGCTTACCTGTAATAGATGATTTAAACAATAACGATAAACATATAGATTCCGTTCTTAAACTTTTATGTTCAATAAATATAGACCAGATAAATATTTTACCCTATCATGATATGGCTATTGGTAAAGCAACTATAACTGACAGGGTTGAGAAATTTAAAACACCATCTGATCATTTCATAAATCATATGCAAAAGAGATTTCAGGATAATGGATATAAAACCATTATTGGAGGTTAATATGGAAAGAGGATTTACCAAGAGAACACAGAAACTTAGAAATGAAAGTGTATCCACTAAACCAAATATATCTATGGAGAGGTCGATTCTCATAACTGAGGCTTATAAAAAATATGAAGGAACAGTAGATATACCAATCCTTAGAGCTCTTACATTCAGACATTTAATGGAGAATAAGAAATTACATATTAGTTCAGGTGATCTGATAGTTGGGGAGAAAGGGCCTTCACCATTATCTGTACCAACATATCCTGAACTGTGTTGTCATACACTTGATGATCTTGATGTTATGAATAATCGGGAGCGGATTGGTTTTGAAGTAGTAAAAGATGATCTCAAAATTCAGGAAGAGATAATAATCCCATTCTGGGAAAAGAGATCCATACGGTCAAAAATATTTGAACACGTATCTGATGAGTGGAAAGATTGTTATCATGCTGGCATTTTCACAGAGTTTATGGAGCAGAGAAGTCCAGGTCACACTGTTGCTGATGGAAAAATATATGAAAAAGGTTTCTCTGATTTTATAGCTGATATCGATAATGAGATTGTATCCATAGATTATAAAAATGATAGAAGGGCTTTAGACAGAAAAGTTCAATTGAATGCTATGAGAATTACATGTGAGGCGATAATTTCATATGGAAAAAGATATTATGAGTTGGCCATTTCAATGGCAAATAATGAAAAGAATCCTGAAAGAAAAGAAGAACTGCTGAAGATTGCTGAAAATTGCAAAACTGTTCCTGCTAACAAACCAAAAAGTTACTGGCAGGCGGTTCAGATGTATTGGTTTATTCATATTGGAGTCACAAGTGAACTTAATAACTGGGATGCATATAGTCCGGGCAGATTAGACCAACACCTTATACCTTTTTACAATCAGGATACAGAATCGGGAGAGATAGGCCGGGGTAAGGCACGGGAATTACTTGAATGCTTATGGATTAAGTTTAATAATCAACCAGCCCCTCCAAAAGTTGGAATTACTTTAAAAGAGAGTGCTACATATACAGATTTTGCTAATATTAATACCGGCGGTATCAAAAAAGATGGAAGTAATGGTGTTAATGAAGTCAGTTATCTAATATTGGAAACAATGGATGAAATGAAACTACTACAGCCAAGTTCCAATGTGCAGATAAGTAAAAAAACTCCTAACAATTTCTTACGAAAAGCTCTTGAGGTTTCTCGAAAGGGATGGGGGCAACCAGCATTCTATAATACAGATGTTATTGTTCAGGAACTTATCCTGGCAGGCAAAGAGATTAGAGATGCAAGACAAGGCGGTGCAAGTGGATGTGTTGAAACCGGTGCGTTTGGGAAAGAAGCATATATACTGACGGGTTATTTTAATCTACCAAAAATTCTTGAAATTACACTTAATAATGGTTTTGATGATTATTCTTCCAGGCAGATAGGTTTAAAAACAGGAGAAGTTACAGATTTTAAATCATATGAAGAGATTTTATCTGCATATGAAAAACAGTTGAAACATTTCATAGATATAAAAATAATCGGAAATAATATTATTGAAAGAATTTACGGCAAACAGATGCCGGCACCATTTCTCTCAGTTATGACAGATGATTGTATTAAAAGAGGTATGGATTATAATGAAGGTGGTGCCCGATACAATACTTCATATTTGCAGGGCGTTGGAATAGGTACAATAACAGATTGCCTGACCTCAATAAAATATAATGTCTTTGATGAAAAAAAAATCACAATGGAAGAACTTATTTCAGCAATAAACAGTAATTTTGAAGGGCATGAGAATATTTATAATCTCGTCAAACACAAAACTCCAAAATATGGAAATGATGATGACTATGCAGATAACATAATGAAATCTGTTTTTGATATGTACCACAGGCTTGTTACAAACAGGCCAAACATGAAGGGAGGAACATACAGAATCAATATGCTTCCCACCACATGTCATATTTATTTTGGTAGTGTTATGAAAGCATCTGTGAATGGGAGACTGTCAGGAAAACCTCTTCCAGATGGGATATCACCGGAAAAGGGTGCCGATGTGAATGGGCCAACTTCTGTTATTAAATCAGCTTCAAAAATGGATCATATAAATACTGGTGGAACTCTTCTTAACCAGAAATTTTCACCTTCGATTGTTGAGGGAGAAAAGGGAATAAATAATCTTGCATCACTTGTGAAATCATACTTTGCTCTTGATGGACACCATATACAGTTTAATATAATTGATAAGAAAGTACTTATGGAAGCTCAAAAGAATCCAGATGATTACAACGATCTGATAGTTCGTGTTGCAGGTTACAGCGATCATTTTAATAATCTTGAGAAAGCTCTTCAGGATGAGATTATAGAAAGAACTGACCAGAAATTTAATTAAATAACCTTTTGTAAAAAAAAGATTATTAGAGTTATAGGTTTAGAGGTTACCAGATATGCTTGAAAAAATTATATGCCCTGATTGTAAAGAAGAGTTCATGCATGATGGAAGTGGTGCTGGTTGTGTCATGATGTGTACCTCTTGTAATAAATATTTTATAATATCGGGGGAATATCTCACAGACTTTGTAAAGACAGATAAATACCACTATAATGTTTATGGTCAACATCCGGTTCAGGCAGATGGTTACATTCTTGATTTTAATTTCTATTTCAGAGCAAAATGGGATTTCTGGGATTTTACAATATGCACAAGCCATGACTATATTGATGTAGCTTCCTTTTTGAATCCCCCGGAAGATAAACATGGGGATTTCGAATATAATGATGGAGAGAAAATTTATAAAGGATATTGGCTGGATTCAAGATATGGTAATAATACTGATGCAAGCTATATGGATTTAAAAACAGCAAACAAAATTATCCAGAAATGTATCTTAAAATTTTTAAATGAAAAATTTAAATCATAGGATTGCATAAAAAACTGTTTTTTATTATTTATGCAATTTCTTAGAATAAAAATATTATGATTTTAAATACTTATTCTCCTATTATTTTAACAAGAACCCTTTTTCTTCTTCTACCATCAAACTCACCATAGAATATCTGTTCCCATGTTCCAAAATCAAGTTCACCTTCTGTGATTGCAACAACAACTTCTCTTCCCATTATCTGTCTTTTCATGTGAGCATCGGCATTATCTTCGCCCACATTGTGCCTGTATTGTGAAACAGGTTCATGTGGAGCAAGTTTTTCAAGCCACACATCATAGTCATGGTGAAGACCAGATTCATCATCATTTATGAAAACAGAAGCAGTAATATGCATAGCATTAACGAGAACAAGTCCTTCTCTTACCCCACTTTCATTAATACAATCCTGAACATCTCGTGAAATATTTATCAATCCTCTTCTTGAAGGTACTTCAAAAAAAAGTTCTTTTCTGTAGTTTTTCATTTTCTGTCCTTTTTTAGTGTTCGATTCATCAGTTAATAATTCAACTTGAGAGAATAAAACTATAAAACAAAACTGGTAACCTCTAAAACCATATCATTTATTATTGATGCAACTTGAGAAAAAAGAAATAATAATTTCCAATGCTTCGTAGTACATTTTATACCTTCACAGGATAAAAAATAAAAGGCAGGTAGGAGAAATCCTGACTGCCTTTTTTAATGATTGAATTATAATATTGTCTAAATATGCAGTACCCCTATAAGGGAACCTCTAATAATTAGAATTTTGGATGAAATACGAGGCATTTCCAAAAATAACGAGCCGATTTTATTACAGTTTTTTTTGGAAATAACAAAATATTTCGCCAAAATAACAGTTATTAGAGGTTCCTATAAAAGAAAATTCATATCATTTTTAATTTTTTGCATAAACAATAAAAATCTCTTTCTGTAAAATCCCAATGATCTAAATCTCTTTTTTCATTTCATCAATTAAAGCGAGTCCCTGCTCAACACTTTGTCCTTCATGTACAATGCCGTGGATCGCCTTAACAAGTATGTCAGGGTGCTTATCCTGGAATATATTCCTTCCCACAGATAGACCAGCGCCACCAGCTACAACTGATCCGTGAACCATCTCAAGAATATCTTTATGGCTATCCATTTTAGGGCCACCGGCAATTACAACAGGTATATCACAACCTTCAACAACTCCGGTAAAAGTTTCCGGGCTTCCAGTGTAAGGAACCTTAACAACATCCGCACCGATCTCTTCACCAAGTCTTGCACAGTGTTTAACAATATCAACATCAAATTCATTTGTTACTTTTGGTCCTCTTGCATAAACCATGGCAAGAACTGGCATTCCCCATTTATTTGCGCTGGAAGTAACATCACCAAACTCTTTAAGCATATCTCTTTCTGTTTCATCACCTAAATTAATATGTATAGAAACAGCATCTGCACCAAGCTTTATAGCATCTTCTACAGAACCAACAAGAGTTTTTGCATTGGGATATGGAGATAAGTCAGTACTTGCAGAAAGGTGGATAATCAAACCAATATCCTGCCCACTTCCCCTATGTGATCTTCTTGGAATCCCTTTGTGCATAAGTACAGCATTGGCTCCACCTTCAGCGACTTTGTTCACAGTATCCCTTAAATCTACAACGCCAAAAATTGGACCAACACTTACTCCATGGTCAAGTGGCACAATAATAGTACGGTTTGTATTTCTGTTGAAAATTCTCTCTAATCTTACAGATGTTCCTAAATGCATGATAGACTCCTTTTTTTAATCGAAGGATAAACCGAGGGCACAAAATAAAAAAAGGGCCGCTGGCTCAGTGCCTGCGACCCTTTGTATTTAAATTTCCTGATTAGCTAAGAGTCACAGGCGAGGATAAAACCAAAAAAGAAATAAAAGCTAAAAAAATATTCTGCTTTTTCTCTGTTCCTGTTTACCTGTGAATTTTTTGTAATCATTTCTCTTCTTTTCTATTAGTTAAAAAATTTAAATTACGCTAACAGAAGGAGCTATTCAAGTCAAGCCGATAATTACTGAGAACCTCTAATAGCTATAATTTTTGGATGAAAAAAATAACGAGCCGATTTTTTTACAGTTCTTTTTTGGTGATAACGAAGTATTTCGCTAAAAGAGCAGTTATTAGAGATTCCCTATTTGTACAATAATATAAGGAACAAAGCAGTATTGCCTGTGATATGTATTGTAATTGGCGTAATCAGATTCTTTTCAACCTCAAAAGCGATTGCAAAAAGAAAACCCCCAATAATATTGACTATTGAAATATCACCATTTATAAGATGTGCAAGTGAAAAAATAACTGAACTGGATACTATTGCGACTGCAATACCTCGTACTCTTAATAAACGATATATAACCCCTCTGAAAATTATCTCCTCATAGACAGGGGCAATAATGCAGATGCTTAAAAAAAAAGTTATCAATTCAATTTTATCAACAGGGAGTCTTGTCTGAAACAACGAGAAAGGGTTGGACTTTGAAAAATAAAGAAAAACACCTACAATAGAAACGATGACTCCGAAACAAAAAGACCACAAGAGTCCTTTGTAGAAACCTTTGAACAGATCCTTTAAACCAATGGTATTAAAATTTTTATAAATTATAAAGATAATTAATAGAGTTATAAAAATCTGAAATAATCTAACTCCGGCAAACAAGGCCATGCCAGATCGCTCAATATAAGTAAGAATAGCTTCAATGATTACGATTACAGAAAGAATTATGAAGGAATGTTTCAGTTCAAGATTTTCTGACTCCAACCAGTCCTCCTTAAAGCCTTATATCCGTTTAATTGAACATACCAGACTTTTGAACTTTTCATTTTATCTTTAATTACTTTTAAAAATCTGTTTTTTCTTAATAATCCAATCGCCTCAAGAGCTTTGCACTGGATAATAACCTCATTATCATCTATCAGTTTCAATAAATACTTATCAGTATCTTTAGATCTGCTTTTACCCAAAACAATAGCGAACCAGTACTTTACCTGGGTTGAATTCTTTGTAATTTCATCTAAATTTTTAAAATTAGTGATCTCAATGTTGTATTTTGCAATATATTTAAGAGCTGCTACTTTCTTTTCCCATTCTGGTGATGAAAGATTTTGTGTTAGATTTTTTTTATCTATATCTAAATCCATATTATACACAGATAAAAAGAATAGTAATCCTGTAATAAAACATAGAATATCTCCAACAGGTTTGTGTTTTCTAAGGATTAATGAAAATAGTAAATTTATAAGTGAGGATATCAGAAAATAGAGAGTTATTGGAAAACCTATAACTAATGAAAATAGTATAATTGAACGAAAGTAATAATTTTTGTCTGTTATATGTGAAAAATCATCAAGTGTTTTAGATGGGGATTTAACGAAATCATTGATGCTCTCTTTTAGAATAAGATTTCCATTGTGTGAGAAATAGAGCATGTCTTTCCGGACTTTTATTTCCATGTCATTTTCATGATTCTTTACAAGGAGATAATCTCTCTTAACCAATACATTCTGGATAATCTTTTGTATTCTATTATTAATTGTATCAATACTGTAGGTTTTAAGAGTTTTCTTTGATACTGGTTTTATGGTTTCAGCTGGAAAGAGAGTATATTTATAGTAGAATGAATTAACAGATATACCAACCTTATTTGTTAACAGAATACTATCTCTTACATTATGGAAAAGGGCTCTATTGTACATTGATAAAAAAAGGAAAAGTAAAATTACTACTGGTAATATTTTGATTTTTAATTTTTTTTTTGAGATCTGCTCCTTAGGTTTCATTTGTGAGGTTAAGATGTAAATGACAGGTGGTAAAACAATTAGGTAAAGAGATGATGATATATTTAGTCCTTTTATATTTGTAAATAACAATACAATAATTTGAATTATCAGAAAAGGAATATAACTTCGTTTAACATTAAATTTGTCCAATAAGATAATGGCAAATACAATGAAAAGAGAGATTGTGGAACCTAAAGTTATTGTTATGAAAAAACCACCACAGAACATATTTTTAAAAGAGATAAAGTTCTCTAATGTAGTGATGTTGGGAATAATGTAATAACCAGCATTTTTGATTGATTCTACAGATTGTTTAAAACCTGTGAAGAAAATATAGTGGTGTATAGTTGAAATGAGCTGGGTCGCCAACATTCCAATAAATAATATAAAAAGATTGTTGTAGTGTTTGACTGTTTTTAATAATTCGATAGTGATTTTTCCTAGTATTAATTTATAGGGAATCTCTAATAACTGTCTTTTTATCGAACTACATAAGTTGTTTTAAAAGAAATAAAAACAAAACAACAGAGTATGTTCTCAAAAAAAACTGTTGTAAAGTTTATAAATTAAAGCTTTTTTATAAACGAACCGGTTCGTTATTTTTTTATCACGCAGAGATTTTATAAAACTAAAAGCTTTTATAAACTTTGTATTTCAATCAAAATCCTAATTATTAGAGGTTCCCTGTAGTAATTTTTCTTAAAACTTAAAAAATCATTGTAATGGTTTTTTAAAGGAAAATCACTTAAATAATTAACTCTCTATGCTTACAGGTAGGTTGCGACATCATCTATTATAACATTCTTAACGTAACAACCCCCAATTTTAGAGAGGAAAACAAAATCAATTGTACTACTCTTTCTTTTTTTATCTTTTGAAAGAGCATCAGTAATTTGTATGTTCTTTCCAATATTAACAGGTAGATTGTATTTTTGAAGAAGGTTAGATAAATCCTCTGCTTCAGAAATT
The DNA here is from genome assembly GCA_024226555.1 of Desulfobacterales bacterium. Taxonomy (GTDB): domain Bacteria; phylum Desulfobacterota; class Desulfobacteria; order Desulfobacterales; family JAAELO01; genus JAAELO01. Next base: position 12,227 of record JAAELO010000886.1, read on the forward strand.
CCAGAAGCTTTCGCAGCTATAACCATTCCTATGCTTATAGCTTCTCCATGGTTATAATCAGTTATTTTTTCAATTGCATGTCCATAAGTATGACCAAAGTTTAGTTTTTTACGCACACCTTGTTCAGTCTCATCCTGATTAACAATATTTGATTTAATTACTACAGAGTCATAAACAAGTTTATCAACGATATCTTTATCCAGACTAAGTGCATCTTTATAATTTTCTGAAAGGAATTTGAACATTGCGGAATCAAATATAGCTGCATGTTTAATAATCTCTGCAAAGCCACATGAAATTTCTCTATCAGGAAGAGTACTTAGAAGTGATGTATCACATATTACAAACTCAGGTTGATTGAAGACCCCAATCATATTTTTAAAACCATCAAGGTTAACTCCGTTTTTGCCTCCACAACTGGCATCTACCTGGGCAAGAAGTGTTGTTGAAACAAACCCAAAAGAAATACCACGCATAAAAAGAGATGCCGCAAATCCGGCGATATCCGTTACAATCCCTCCACCAATACCAATAAGAATAGTTGATCTGTCACAACTACACTGAACCATTTTTCTTAAAATATATAAAACGGTGTCCATTGTTTTGATCTTTTCCCCGGTACCGATTTGAATAACAGGAGAATGTGGAAATCTATCACCATAAAGTTTACTGACCTTTTCATCTGTGATAATTACAGAATTTCTATCACCTATATATTTGCTTAAGTTATCTAAGCTTTCACCCACAAAAATGCTTGAATCATTTGAACAGCCTTTTATTTTAATCTCTTTCATAACTATTCCCTGCAAAGCTCCTTCATTTTTCTAACTTTTTTGCAAAGCATATCAAATTGCTCCGGCAATAAAGACTGAGCTCCATCACACAATGCTTCCTCAGGCTTGTTATGCACTTCTATCATAAGACCATCTGTTTCAGCGGCAACTGATGCCAGGCTTAAGGGTAGAACCTGATCACGTACACCAGCAGCATGACTAGGGTCTGTTATTATGGGTAAATGACTCTCTTTCTGAACAACCGGGATTGCTGATATGTCTAAAGTGTTACGACTGTGATTAACAAATGTTCGTACACCTCTTTCACAAAGAATAATATCCGGATTTCCGTTTTCCATAATGTATTCAGCAGCCATTAACCATTCTTCAATTGTTGCAGCCATACCACGTTTTAGTATAACAGGCTTTTTAGCTTTACCGGCTCTTTTAAGAAGGCTAAAATTCTGCATATTTCTTGTGCCGATTTGAAGAACATCAACATAATCTTCAACAGCATCAAATACTTCAAGGTCTATAACTTCAGAAACCACAGGTAGTCCAGTTTCTTCACGGACTTTGGATAGAATCTTTAATCCACCAATACCCATTCCCTGAAAGGAATATGGTGAAGATCTGGGTTTATATGCACCACCTCTAAAAAGTGTAGCCCCGGCTTCTTTGACGCTAAGAGCTATGTCCATTGCCTGTTTTTCACTTTCAATGGCACATGGTCCGGCAATAATGGTGATTTCATCACCACCTATTTGTATATCACCAACTTTGATAATAGTATTTTCATTCTTGAATTCCCGGCTAACCTGTTTATATGGTTTTGTTACAGGGATAACTTCTTTCACACCTTCAAATCCCAGGAAGTGCGATTTGTCCACAGATCCTTTGTTGTATAAGATACCAATTGAGACTCTATCTCCACCTGGAATGGGCATAGCTTTATAGCCCTTATTCTCAGCAGTTTCAACAACTGCATCTATCAATTCCTGTTTTGCATTTATATCCATTACTACTAACATTTTTGTTTCTCCCAATAAAAAAGGCCGGGATTTTATCCCGGCCGTTTTGATTTTAATTATATAAAATTAATTTAACCGGAAAAATACAAAAAATACGAGCACCACCAAAGCCATGTAAAAGGGGTTCTATGAGTATTTTTTATTTCCGTGTTCTTATCCATAGAAACATACATAGTGTAAAAGATGATGATAAGTCAAGTCTTAAATAAACTTTATAAATAAAGGGAATCTCAAATAACTGATCTTTTTGTGAAACACAGATATAACAAAAATAAAACTGTAAACGAATCAACCCGTTGTTTTTTTGTTATGCAGAGATTTTATAAAAGCGATTAATCTTTGTTGAAATCGAAGGAAGGTGAACAAAATCTCTTTAAGAATATAAAATTATTTCTAATTTTCTAAAAAAATAATTCTGAAAAATATGTATTTATTATACAGTAATAGTATTGGAAGTTAGGTTAGTTGGAAGATAAAAAAACAATTAAAAAGCATCATCTTCTGAAGATAATGCTTTTTTATTATTTTATCTAAGCTACTTTTGTGTTGTAAAGCTTAGTAAGTTTTGAGATCTTTCTTGCTGCAGTTTTATTGTGTAGAGTGCCTTTTTTAGCAGCCTTATCAATAACTGATTTTGCAATGTTTAAAGCTTCAGCTGGATTTTCTGAGCCACTTTCTAGGGCCTGAACTCTTTTTACAGCATTTTTAACTTTAGTCTTAACTATTTTGTTTCTAAGATTTTTCTTTAGAGATTGTCTTGCTCTTTTTTCAGCAGATTTATGATTAGCCAATCTTACAGCTCCTTATTTTATTCATTTTTATATAGTTCTAACAAAGACAAAGTTTTCTACACTTCATTGAAAAAAATGTCAAGCAAAATTCAATTAATATACGAATATATCTTTAAAATGATAATTTTTCAAGTCATTCTCTGATTATTTATTTATTAAAGCTTTATTATGAGCTTAAAATACATTAAAGTAACCATAAATAACAGTCATTTGATCGAAATTGTAAAGATAATTTCAATTAATTTCTTATTACCATAAGTTTTACCTGAGTATAAAGCATGAAAAAAGAGAGAGATCATTTATTTAATGCATCATTGATTATCGCAAGCTCTACACTTCTTAGCAGGATTCTGGGATTTGTCAGAGATATAATGATTGTTTGGTTGTTAGGGACCTCATTTTTTTCAGATGCTTTTTTTGCTGCTTTCAGAGTTCCTGAAACATTTCGAAAACTCTGCGCAGAAGGTTCATTAAGTTCATCATTTATACCCCTTTTTTCAAAAAATATTGATGACAGAATAAAATTAAATAATATTGCAGGCTCGCTTTTTAGATCAACTATAATACTTTTGATTCCGGCAGTTATATTGCTCATTGTTTTCTCACCGGAATTTATTAAAATTTTTGCAGGGGGTTTCTTTAAAAATCCTGAAAAATTTCAACTTACTGTATTGCTTTCACAAATTATGTTTCCATATCTTTTTTTTGTATCTCTTTCAGCAATATCAATGGGTTTTTTAAATAGTCTTAATCACTTTACATCACCAGCTTTGTCTTCAGTACTTTTAAACCTGACAATTATTTCTTTTATTTCTGTTGCATATCTAACTGCCGAAAATCCGGTTGTTTACATAGCTGTTGGTGTTGTAGCAGGAGGCTTATTACAGTTTTTGATTCAGGTTCCTTTTCTAAAACAAAATGGTTTCACATTTCGAACAATTATAAAAAAAGATAATATAAATATTAGCAAGGTTATATCGAACTCTTTTAATTCAACCTTAGGAATTTCGTTATCTCAGATGAATATGCTCACAGGCACTATTGTAGCAACTTTTCTGGTGCAGGGAAGTGTGACATATCTTTATATTGCAGACAGACTGGTTCAGTTTCCACTATCTGTTTTGGGAACTTCACTTTCAAGTGCATTTTTCCCATCCATAGCAAGGGAAACTGTCAATGATGAAATTAAAAAATTATACATGTCATGTGTGAAACTAATTCTTTTTGTCATAATACCAGCTATGGTTGGTCTTATTTTAATAAGAGAACCCGTTATTAGTATATTGTTTTTGGGTAAATTTACACCTCCTGAAATAAAAGATATTTCTCAGGTCCTTCTGTTTTATTCAATTTCCATGTGGGTTTGGGGGGTAACAAGAATAACCGTATCTGTATATTATTCACTGGAAGATAATAAGACACCTGCAATAATATCTTCAATATCTATGATTCTGAATATAATTTTTGCAATATCACTGGTTTTTCATTTAGGGGTTTCAGGAATTGCTCTGGCCTCTTCAATTTCAGGATCAATAAATCTTACTGTTCTTGTTTTATTACTTGGAAAAAAAATTAAAATTGATTACATAAATATTCTATCATCCTCTTGTAAAACTATATTTAATTCTGTCATAATGGGTGCAATCGTTTATACGGCTTTAAACAAAATATACTTTACAGATGTTTTGATTTTACAGATTTTCTATATTTTTCTGATCATTCTAATTGGAATAATGGTTTATGCAATATGTTCTTATTTTACTAAAAGCAGTGAGCTTTATATTCTAATTAAGCATATTAAAGGTAATAAAAAAGATGAATAAAAAGCATATTTTCATAATTGGAGTTGCAGTGTTTTTAATGCTGTTTATGCTTTTAAAGATTGTGTTTGATGACAATGGAGTGCTTGATCTTTATGAAGTTCGAAAAAAAATAAATGTTATTGAGGCAACAAACGAAAAATTAAGGTTAGAAAATAAAAAGCTTGCAACAATAATTGAAAGACTTAAAAATGATCAAAAATATGTTGAAGATGTTGCAAGAAAAGAGTTAGGGATGGTTGGAAAGGATGAAATAATATTCAAATTCAAAAATGAAGTCAAGAAAACAAAAAAGGCAGGTAAAAAATGAGTGATGAATATGTTAAAAGCCTTTTAAATACAAAGTCCATTGCTGGTTTATATGAAGAACAAGGATATTTTATGGACGCACTTTCTGTTTATTATTACCTTTTAGAAAAAGAACCATCCAATGATTCGTATAAGAGTAAGATTGATGAACTGGAAACAAATGTTATAACTGAAAAGGAAAAAAGAGTTGTAAACCTCCTACATGAGTGGTTCGAAGTATTAATTCCAGAAAAAAGATCTCAGGTTCTTGAAAAAATAAAAATGAATATTAAATAATAGGTTCTATGCCTGTTTACCTGGAAAACTCTTATTGTTTTTATCTTTTAAATCCGGTTTACTGAATTTTTTATCATTCTGTTCTTTATTTTGGTTTCTTTCAAGATTTTCCTGAAGCTTTCTTTTAACATAGTCCCATGAATAATTATTCTCAATCATATTCCCTCTCCTTTAAGTTAGAGGTTATTTTTCAATAATTAATACGTCAATAATATATTCTTTTAAAAAAACCGGATATGAAGTGTTTCACAAAAAAGTTAGATTAGCATTTGAATCTCAAAAATTATTCTACAATAATACAATTATTTAGAATCAATTGCCAGAAAATAAAGATGTTTCAGATTGTTTTATAACTCTGATTATTGTTTTGATGTTTGTTCCCTTTGATTATTTTATCAATGGAATCTCTAATAACAACCTTTTAATCGAACTACTTAAGGGAATCTCTAATAACCGCCTTTTAACCGAACTACTTCGTTATTACGAAAAAAAAACTGTAAACTTTATAAAATAAGAGCTTTTTATAAACGAATCAGCTCGTTATTTTTTCTTATGCAGAGATTTTATAAAACTAAAAGCTTTTATAAACGCTGTATTTCAATTAAAATTCTAATTATTAGAGTTCCCTCTATTCAATTGGAGCAATTGGTGATATTTAGTATATAAAATAACTATAGAGGAGTTTTATAGAGTGAATATTAAAGATTTAAAATACTTCTGTTTAATTGGAATTATATCACTGATAACAGCTTTTATTGTTAACTACATGTCACCTGTGGGAATAGCTCTAATTGGTGAATGGGACATAAAAAATGGAGTTATATCAGCAAATCCAAAGAATAGCACAGTAAATCATAAGAGAGAGATAACTGATAACAAAGAGTTAAAAAAACTTTTTGATTTGGGAGTGCTTTTCATGGATGCAAGAACAAATGAAGATTATTCAAAGGGGCATATTAAGGGAGCTATTTCGATCCCTGTTAATAAATTTGAAGATAATGTGGAGATGATCTGGACGAAATTTAAAAAGGATCAGAGAATTATTACCTATTGTTCGGGTATATATTGTGAAGATAGCCACATGTTAGCAAAAAATCTTGAAGAACTTGGGTATAAAAGGGTTAGTGTTTTTCCTGGAGGATTCCCAGAGTGGAAAAAGGAGGGGTTTCCTGTTGAAAAATAATATAATAAAAATACTTGAAAACAATAATATTGAACTTTTAGTAAGAGTGAGTCTGGGTATATTATTTTTTTATTCATCCCTTCATAAAATTGGTAATCCAGCAGAATTTGCAAAAGTTATTTATGGGTATTCTTTATTTCCACACTCAATCATAAATATATTTGCTATATCAGTTCCATTTCTTGAACTCTTTGCAGGACTGTCGCTTATAATCGGTGTCTATCCAAAATCAGGGGTTATGATTATCAATATTATGTTATCTTTATTTATAATAGCAATATCGATAAATTTGATTAGAGGGCATGAATTTGATTGTGGATGTGTGTCTTTTGGAGAACCTCAAAGTGTTATGAGTAATATATGGGTTTTAATCAGAGATATTTTTTGTCTTTTATTTGGAGTTTATATACTATACTTCAGAGATGATAATAGAAAATTATGTATTAAAAAATGATTATGTAAAGTAGCAAAATGGAGGCATTATTCTATGTCTCCTCAACTATACCCTCAGTATCTATAACAGCCTCTAATAATTTTGCGTTTTTCTTTTTTTCAATGATTCTTTGCCATGATTCTTTAACATTTTTAATGTCTTTTTCTTCTCCGAGAGCCCATATGCATCCACCTCCACCAGCCCCAGTGAATCTGGCAGCACAGTTGTTTTCAAGAGACTTTGAAAGAAGTTTTTGACCAGTTTGGTCAAAAACATCAGGAGTCATGGAAATCCTTAAATCAACTTCCTCTTTCATAAGATCAACTGCATTTTTAATATCATATTGCTTCACTGCTTCTGTGAAACTATTTGCTAATTGGGCTATTTTAATCCAGCTACCTCTTTCATTTCCATTAAGAAATTCTTTTACCCATCTGCCATTAATATCTACAGATTCATGCGGTTCTCCGCAGTATGCAATTGCAATGTTTTTTGAGAACTCTTTAGCTTTATCGCTATTAAATATTTTTCTTTGAGTGAAGAGGTCTTTAATATTAAAATTCCAGGAATTAATTCCCCCAAAAGCTGCAGCAAGTTGGTCTTGAGTACCACAAGGAACTCCAAGTGTACTGTTTTCTATATTATGTGCGATAATTGCAGCTTCTTTTCTGAATTCATCATCAATAAGTCTTTCCGGGTTTCTTAATCTCATTAAAGCTGCTGTTATAGCAACGCCTGCAACAGAAGAACCTCCGAGACCACTTTTGGGAGGGGATGATGATTCGATATCTATATGGACTCCATTTGCACCAAAGTGAGTCGCAATGGCAAACATCATACCCATTGGGTGGGTAAAAGGAGCCTTATCGGTTTCAAAAGTAACAGTTTCAAAACCTCTGGATGAAATTTTTACGAGCCCCTTATCAAATTTTGAAACAGTAACTCTGGTTCTGATATCTAAAGCTATGTTGAATGTACTTGGCTCAAACCTGTGAAGAGGGACGTAAAAAGTACTTATATCAAGTGTACCCCCCATATCAACCCTGCATGGAGCTGAAAAAGTAACACTTTTTTCAAGTTCATTTTGATAATCCATTTGTTATCCTTTCTATGATCTTCTAAGGTTTCTTAAAAAATCCAAACTTCTGGGATTCTTACCAAGGTGGTAAGGTAGGAACTGTTCAAGGAAAAGCAGACCTTCTTTTAATGCTTTATTAGAAAATTTAATTCTGTCAACTTTATCTGGATCACACTCCTCAATCCATCTAAAAAGTTTCACCGTTCCTTTGGAAAGAGGTATTCCGGAAATTTTATCGGAACAGTTTTTACAGATTATGGATCCTTTATTCAGGCTGAAAGTAAATTGAGGTGTTTCAATATCTTCCAACTCTGTACATCTGCATTTTGTTAGTTCAGGTGAGATGCCGGCAAGTTTTAAAAACTGAACCTGAAAAAATATACTTATTTCAGCAGGGATTGTTTTGGTATCAAGTCCGCAAAGCGAATGCGACAGGAGTCTGAATACTGAGGCTTGTTTAAAATTTTCCTCCATCCAGAGGTTTACTATTTCTGAAAAATAGCTTGCATAAGCGGTTTTTGAAATACTTTTTCTTATATTGGTATTGGGTTTTTCAAGGTAGGCTTCCTGCAGAAAAAGAATATCTTTTCTCTTACCTTTTGTAATAACAATATTTGATTCTGTGAATAGTTCAAGCGACCCCCCGAATCTTTTGACGCTCTTCTTTGCATTTTTTCCTATGGCAGTTATCTTCCCAAAATTCTGGGTCATGAAGGTTGAAATAAGATCGTGATCACCAAAATCTAATCTTCTGATTAAAATAGCTGGAGTTACTAAGCTTGACATTTAAATACCAAGGAGTATTGATGCAATACTGAAATAGAAGAAAACACTGACAATATCAATTGAAGTTGTTACAAAAGGTCCTGTTGCAATTGCAGGATCTATGTGAAGCTTTTCAAAAAGCATTGGTACGAAAGAACCAACAAGTGCTGCGATACTCATTGATGACAAAACAGCAAGACCCACAGCGAGTGCTAAGTAACCGGCAAACTGCTGATCATAAAATCTGACATTGGCAACAATTGCGATTAGTAGTCCATATATGCAACCAAGTATAACTCCAATCGTTAATTCTTTAATAACAACTTTCCAGATCTCATGGGAATTAATACGGCCAGTTGCAATCCCTCTTACAACGATTGTAGATGATTGGGTACCAATATTACCACCCATTCCGAGTATAACAGGCATAAATGCAGCTAAATAGGCGTATTTTGCAATTGTGTCTTCAAACTGACCAATAACAAAAAAAGCAAGAATTCCACCAAGACAGCTTGCAAATAACCATGGGAGGCGGGTTTTAGTGCTTCGCAATATGGTTTGGGTTTCAACAAACTCCTCACCAACACCTGCCATTTTAAGGATATCTTCCGTTGCCTCTTTTCTGAAGATATCGATAACATCGTCAACAGTTACAATACCTACAAGTTTATTATTTTCATCAACAACAGGGACTGCAAGAATATCATATCTTGCAACTATTTTTGCAACTTCCTCCTGATCAGTATCTGTTCTTACAGAAAATATATCTGTGGACATTATTTTTTTAAGTTGAGTGTAAGGGCTTACAACAACTAATTGTCTAAGAGAGCAAACTCCAACAAGTTTTTCGAATTCGTCACTAACATACAAATAAAAAGGCATCTCAACTTCACTATAATCATTTTGAAGAGCTTCTATGGCCTCTTTTGCAGTTATATCTTCCCTTAAAGCTATGTAATCAGGAATCATTATACCACCAGCGGTATCAGTTCCATAACTTAAAAGTTCTTCAACCTCTTCTGATTCCTTAAAATTCATACTTTCAAGAAGTTTGTTGGATCTTTCTTCAGGAAGTTTGGATATTAGGTCGGTTGTATCATCCGCTGGCATATATTTAAGGATTTTTACTACATCTTCATCCTTAATATGCGCTATCAGGTCAAGAAGATCTTTCTCTTCAAGTTCTGAAAAAGTGTCTGCTTTTTGTTCAATATCAAGGATTAGATTAAACAGTTTGAGTTGTTGATAGATAGAAAATGATCTAAAAACAATTGAAAGGTCAGCAGCGTGGGTGTTGTTTATAATTTTGGAGAGGTGTGAAATCGCATCCCTCCTTAGAAATCTTCTTATTGTATCCACAAGCATATTATTTTTATCTTTAAGAATAACCATCTAAATCAAATCCTTTTCATGCTAAGTGAATTTTTTTAAAGCCCTTAAGGTAAAACAACGTTTAAAATCTGACCTGTTCGTCCATAGGTGGCAACAGGTTTCCCATTAAAAGATATAACAACTGATGTTGCACTTCCTATCATTACATTATAGCTTTTAGTTGCTTTAAGAACTATGCTATCACCTGTTGATAGTGTATATTCCTTGTGGGGCTGATCGTCAATTATTATTTTTAACCAAGTATCTTCTATAGCCTTAATCTTAAGTTCTAAAAGGTTCTTCTCTTTTTTAATCTCTTTTTTCTTAGTTATTTTAACATTTGTTTGATCAAGAGTTTCACTATCTTCTGTTACAAATAAAATCTGGGTACTTACATAAACCAAAGTTGCGAATACAAGAACTATTGAGATAATCCGCTTCCAAAAATCTTTATCATATTTAATTATTGAGATGTCTGCTTTTAAAGCATTTCTATATTTTGTTAGATTCGTATAGTATTTTGATACAATCTCATTTTCATCAATACCCAGTTCTTTTGCATATAACCTTAAAAACCCTTTCACAAAGACTTCTTCAGGAAGGTTTTTATGATCTTCGTTCTCAATCAGTTCAATAACATCTGTTGAGATATTTGTGTATTCTGAGATCTTATCAACAGTCAGTTCATTCTGAATTCTTTTGAATCTCAGGTAGCTACCAAATGAAATGTTGGCTTCTTTTTCAACCATATCTTTTATTTAATTACTTTTATATGAGCCTCTTTTTTTAAACCTTTAAGCCAAATTTTGTATTGAGCCTCGATTTTTTGGTTATATAGGGTTTTTGAAATTTCAGGAGTCACATCTAATAGGTTTTTTCCATTTGTTAGTTTAATTTTAGTTACATGAAATATCTGGAGACCATTTCTTGTATCTATAACATTTGTATATCCACCTTCTTTAGTTTTATAAATCGCATTTTTTAGTTTCTCTGGAAGATCTTCAACGTTTATAAATCCTAATCTTCCTCCTCTCTTTACAAGGGGAGATTTGGAATATTTAGTGGAAATTTTGTCAAAGGATTCTCCTTTTCTCAATCTTATAAGAAGTTCATCCATGACAGCTTTGTTATTATCACGTTTTTTCATAAGAATGTGCTTAAGATCATATTTTTTGGATCCTGCATATTTCTCTGTATTCGCTTTATAAAAACTCTCAATTTCATCATCTGTTATTATAATTTTTGAACGAACCTTACTGTTTATTACCCTTGGCCTAATTAGCTGATCTTTAATTTGTTTTCTATATTCAGTAAGAGTTATACCCTCTTTTTTCAGAGCTTTAATTAGGCCTTCATGGGTTAGAGAATTTGATTCCTTCATCCTCTCAATCGTATTGTCTACTTCAGATTTTGATACAAATATTTTAGCTTTTTTAGCTTCCTGATCTGTTAATTTCTGATTTATGAGGTTACCAAGGAGCTCTGTACGAACTTTGTATAGTAATTCCCTCTTTTTTGAAGCAGGCAGACGTTTTGCGTTAATCTGATTTTCATACAGTTTTAACTGACTTTTAAGATCAGAAAGAGTGATAATATCATTATTGACAATAGCTACAATTCTATCAACAATTTCTTTTGAACTCGCATCTGCATTTAAAATAAAAACAACTGATAATAAAATAAATAAAACTTTTTTCATGAATCTTAGTAAACCTCTAATTTGTTATTTTTTTCCATAAATCATAGTTAATTTTAACTTTATATACTGTTTTGATTTCATCAATCCACTTATTATAAAGTTCTTCTGTTTTTTTCTTTCTTAGAAGCTGAACAAGAAGTGCATTTGTATTTTCTCTTCTTATCTTAGCCATTTTTTTCTTGTCTGGTTTAAGGTCATTTTTATAATATTTTTTATAAAATTCTGACATATCAGCACTTGTGACCTTAATTTTTGGATGGATAACTATTTTTATAACTTTTTCCATTAGAATCCGTACTTTAAGTCTCTCTTTCCACGCATCAAATGATACGGCATTTTCAAGAAGCATCTGTTCGAAAATAGCATTATCCGGATATTCAGCCTTAATCCTGTCTATCTCTTTTTTTAGCTCAACATCGGATATATAAATCTTTTTATCTTTAGCATATGTTTTTAAAAGCAGCTCTTCTGTGAGTTGCTTTAAAAGTCTTTCCTGAACAGAAGCAAGGGAGTTTTTATTTTGAGTAAAGTTATGTTGATAAGCTGTTTTTGATATTTCGAGAGCTTTACGAAAATCAGATACTGTTAATTTATTTTCTTTAATTTGAATTAGAATATTTTTATTACTGTTTTTATCTTCTGTTCCTGAACATGAGGTAATTATTAATATAAACAGTACTAATATATAAGATCTTTTCATACATATGCCTTATTGTTTTTATGATTTTTAATCATAATTTTATAATCTATTCAGTATAGAAATAATAGATATCTTAATCAAGCTTTCATTTATAAAGTTGTTATAAAAGTCTGGGGTTAACATGCTCTATAATTTCTTTCAAGAGATTTTTTGTTTGAACAAGTAATTGGTTCATGCTGCCTTTTTTAAGCTTAACCTGTAAGGAATTGTTGGTTAAAAGTTTAAAAACATCTGGTTTTTTAGTAATCAGGTCAACAATAGCAAAAGGTTTGGTTTGATGAAGCTCTGAAAATTTTAGTGACAGATTAGTCCCATTTAGATCAAGTTGCTTAATACCTCCCTGTTTTGAGAGAATTCTAAGCATGATTTTAAGAAGAATGTTAGTAGCTTCTTCAGGCATTTTTCCGAACCTGTCAGTGAGTTCTTCTTTTAGAACAGAGATCTCCTTGATTTTTTCCATTTTAGCAAGTCTTCTATAGGTGAGAAGTCTCTGATCAAGGTCAACAATATATGATTCCGGAAAAAATGTTGATATTGGGATATTAATTTCAGGTTCAAGTTTCTCAAGAACCGTTTCTCCCTTGAGTTCAGATATTGCATTATCCATAAGCTCAAGAAACATATCATAACCTACAGCTGCAATTTGTCCGGACTGAGAAGCTCCTAAGGCAGTACCACCACCTCTGATTTGAAGGTCACTCATCGCAATTTTGAAACCAGAGCCAAGGTTACTGTTTTCCATAATGACCTTAAGTCTCTTACGGGCGTTTTTCCCGATCAGGTTTTCATCAGGTATGAAAAGATATGCATATGCCTGACGATTACTCCTGCCAACTCTGCCACGAAGCTGATAAAGCTGGGCCAATCCCATTCTGTCTGCTCTGTTGATGAGCATTGTGTTTGCAAGGGGGATATCAAGACCAGATTCAATGATTGTTGTGCAAACAAGCATGTTGGTTTCACCATTTATAAAGTTGTACATAACCTTTTCTAATTCAGTCTCGGTCAACCTTCCATGAGCCACACCAATTTTCACTTCAGGAACTATTTTCTGGAGATGATTTGCTATATTGTAGATAGTGTTGATGTTGTTATGTACAAAAAACGCCTGACCACCACGACTAAGCTCTTTTTTTATGGCATCTTTGATAACTCCATCATCATATTCTGAGATGTAGGAGATAATTGATTGACGTTCTTCAGGAGGTGTTTCTATAAGACTTATATCCCTCATTCCCATCATGGACATATGAAGAGTTCTTGGAATTGGAGTTGCTGTTAATGTGAGAACATCAACAGTTGATCTGATTTTCTTAAGTTTTTCTTTATGTTTAACCCCAAAACGCTGTTCTTCATCTATTACAAATAGTCCTAAATGAGGAATAATAATATCTTTCTGGATAAGTCTGTGGGTTCCAATTATTATATCTATCTTACCTTCGGAAAGATCTTTAACTATCTGTTTTTGTTCTTTTGGTTTTTTAAATCTACTGAGGCAATTAATATTTATTGGATAATCTTTAAATCTCTCTTTAAAAGTTTTGAAATGCTGTTCAGCCAGAACTGTTGTTGGAACAAGAACCGCAACCTGTTTTGAATCATTTACAGCTTTGAAAGCAGCTCTTAAAGCAACTTCTGTTTTACCATATCCAACATCACCGCAAACAAGTCTATCCATAGGTATATTGGATTCCATATCACTTAGAACTTCATTGATTGCTTTATTTTGTCCAGAGGTTTCTTCATAGGGGAAGGATGCTTCAAAATCTTGAAAGTAGCTATCTGTAAGACCGAAGGCATGACCTTTTTGTACCTTTCTTTCAGCATATAGCTTAAGAAGTTCACCGGCCATCTTTTCAACATTTTCTTTAATCCTGGCTCTGGATTTTTTCCATGATTTGCCCCCCATCTTATCAAGAATTGGGTCCATTCCATCAACACCAATGTATTTTTGGATGATACCCATTCTGTCAACAGGCAGATAGAGCTTATCTTCACCACTAAAGATTATTAGAAGATAATCACTTGTAATGGCAGCATGTGTAAGTTTTACTAAACCATCATACTTTCCTAAGCCATGCTCCTTGTGAACAACTATATCTCCATTCTGAAGGTCCTCAAAAGCAGTAATTTCAGATCTGTATGTTTTAAAAGAGTTCTTACTGATTCTCTTTTTTGCTCCGAAGATTTCATCATCTGTAACAATTGCAAGGGATAGATCTTTCCAGACAAATCCTTTGGAGACATATCCCGTTGAGATGTAAACAAGTCCCTTGTTTCTTTTAATATCCGGAAAATGTGAAGATGTGAAAAACTCAACTCCATATGGCTGTAGCAATAATTGGAGTCTTTTAGACTGAGTTTCAGTACTGCAGGTTAGAACAGTTAGATAATTACTGTTTCTTTTATCCTCAATCCAATCAACCAGTGGGCTTAACAGCTCTTCTTTTTCTCTGTTACTGTTAAGTTTTGTTGAGAGATCTTCATTGTGATTTATTTCATACGATTTTTTTAGTTTATTGTTTGCAACTTCAAGGGTTTTAAAAAAAATAGATTTTTTAGTGGAGATCTTTTCAGAGATATCATCCCAGGTTAAGTTGTAAGTTTTTGGATCAACACAAAGTTTTCTGTTGTTTAGAGCATTTTCATAATTTTCAACGGCTTTATTTTCATAATCAAGAGATGCTTTGTATGAATCTTCATATGAGTACACGAAATATGCTGTGTCGTCTGGAGTGTAGTCAACAAAAGAATCAAGCTTTGTATATACCAGTGGAAGTACACTTTCGATACCTGGAAAAGAACCTTCCTCTTTAAAAGATTCAACAATTTTTCTAAGGTCTGTTACTTTAAGATCAAGTAGTGAGGCTTGTTTTCTGATTCTTGAGAGGATACTATCTGCGTCTTTTTTCTGTACAATAACCTCTCTTGCAGGCAAAATTATAGCTTCATCTATATCTTTTAGTTTTCTTTGTGAAAGGGGTGAGAAAAAACGAATAGATTCTACAGTATCTCCAAAAAATTCTATTCTTAAAGGATCATCATATGAAGGAGAGAAAATATCTATTATGCCACCACGAATACAAAACTCTCCGGGTTCTTCAACAATAGGAGTTCGAAGATATCCTCCGGAAATCAGTTTTGCAATAAGTTCATCTCTGTCAACGTCTTCATTTTTCATTATTAGTTCAGCATAATCTGAAAGTTCATTTCTTGGAATGATTCTTTGAAGAGCTGCGTTTGATGTAGTTATAATAATTGACGGATTACTATTCTCAATTATTTTATAGAGAATCTTTATTCTCTGAGCTGCAATATCACTATGGTATGACAGTGATTTAAAGGGAAGAATGTTATATTCAGGAAAAATTTCAACAGGAATATCTGTTTTCCCGGCAAAGAAAGAGATATCATTTTTAACCTTTTCACAATCTTTCTGGTCTGGAACGATTACAACGGTATTTACTCTGTTTGCTTTATAAAAATCTGAAATTAAGAGGGACTTTTCTGAACCATCAAAACCTGTCAAATCAATATTTGAAGATTCTTTTAATATATTATCAACTTTCAATTTTTGAAAAACACTCATAAAAAACCTGTTTAAAATTTATATGTGAAAAAAAGAATAACAGAGTCTGGTATCATGGATTTGTTTTAAAGACAATAATTGTGCGGTTCTTAAAATAAATTCATACAACTATTTATTCTGTAATGACCCCTGTCCGGTAGATTCAAGAACTGAATGCCATAATTTTCCTGAAGGATTTACCTGTTTTCTTTTACCAGCTAT
>JAAELO010000887.1 GCA_024226555.1 Desulfobacterales bacterium
AGTTAAAAGTCAGTTATTAGCGACTCCTCCAGAATAGATATTCTGGAACCTAACTGCCTAATAACACATAATATATAAAAAGTGTTACTTAGAAGAGATTTCCTTTATTTGCCGAAAAAACAGTTACATAACCCAGATAATTCTCAACTGTTTTTGGGTAAGAAAATCCTTCATTTTCTATAAGTTCAGGTAAAACACCTTTTATGTTTTCTCCAATTTGAGGTTGGAATAGAATCCATCTTGATGTATGTGCTGTGAGTGCTCCCATAAAAGATGTAGGTATATGCATATCTGCAATTATTAATTTCCCACCTGGTTTAAGAACACGATATGCTTCAGCAAATGCTTTCTGCTTAAGGTCAAACTGTATATGATGATAAAAAAAACTGGAAACAATTGAATCAAATGTTTCATTTTCAAATGAAAGGCTCTCAGCTGCCATTGCTTCAAATTTACAGGCTGTGTTTCCTCTTTTTTTACGAGCCGCACTGATCATTTTTCCAGCTGCATCAATACCCAATGAATAGCCTCCTTCAGTAGGGTTCATCTTTTCTGATATTAGCTTAGTAAGGACTCCCGTCCCACAACCTACATCCAATACTTTATCACAGGATTTAACATCAAGTAAGGATACAAGGTGATTATTTATTTTCTTTTGCTGTCCTAAAAGACAAAGAGGTTCAAGAAGATCGTAGACAACTGAGGCCATATCAAGGGTTCTTCCACGTGTAGGAATTGATTCAATCATAAATATCCTTTTAGTTTATTTGGGAAAATTTAAAAACTAACTATAGTGAACCTCTAATAATTGAAATTTTGGATGAAATACAAGGCATTTCTAAAAATAATGAGGCGATTTTATTACAGTTTTTTTTGGTAATAACGAAGTATTTCGCCAAAAGAGCAGTTATTAGAGGTTCTCTATAGGGAATCTAATAATTAGTTACAGTAACAGAACATTATCACGGAATTTAATATCAAGTAAAGAAAAGATAGGTTTTTAATTTTTTTAAAGGACAAAAAAAATTGTTCTGGAATAGTTGAAGCCAGAAGCAAGTACTGTTACAACATCAAGAATAAGACCTGCAATTAATCCACCAAACCATGCTTTTTTACTACCAATGAGTCTTCGCACAGCATCTAAAATCATCTGTAAACTCCTTGTTTATTAATGAAATTATTTGCTTTTTAAAAACTATGAATCTTATGAAATAAAGAAAATAAGTCCTCATCGTTAATGCTAGGAAATGAAGGGTTTTCAAGGTATTAATCATTAAAAAGGTGGTATGCCATAATGGCATAGCATAATAAATTGTAGTTACAGTGTTATTTTTGATTTTTCAGTGTGCCAAAATGGAGTATTCTTAAAAAATTACTATTTGTATAATCTCTTTATTATAAAAGGAGAAACACCCAAAAAAAACAGAGCCAAAATAAACCAGTTCCTTAGTGTACAGTATATAACCCCTTCATTTTTCCAACGTCTTGCTGAGGTCAATACATTTGCTTTAATTATTTTCAAACTACTGTTATTTTTTTTAAGTCGTCTGGCTAAATCAATATCCTCCATAATCGGAATCTCTTTGTAACCACCTATATTATCAAAAACATCTTTTCTGATAAAAATTCCCTGATCACCAAAGGGAACGTTTGTAATCCTGGATCTTATGTTTGCAACCCTTTCAATAACTCTATAAAGAAATCCTTTTGAATCTATTGAAAGATCAAAAGCCCCTCCCGATAGGTTAACATTTTCAAGCGTTTTCATTAGTAATAATATTGCATTTGATGGTAATTTTGTATCTGAATGGAGAAATAAAATAACTTCTCCTTTTGCGATTTCTGCACCTTTATTCATTTGAATACCTCGTCCGGGAGTACTCGAAATTTTAATTACTTTATCATAAGTAATTGCATGGAGTGTATTTTCATCAGGATTTCCATCAACTACTATAATTTCAATATCATGTGATATATCTAAGCTATATATTGATTCAATGGTTTCATTAATGGTACAGGTTTCATTTAATGCAGGTATTACAATTGAAAGTTTCATTCCCGGAGACCTCTAGTAATTAGAATTTTTGATGAAAAACAGGGCATAACGTTTATAAAAGCTTTAGATGTATATAAACTATAATAAAAACAGCGAGTTGAATCGTTTATAAAAAAGATTTTATTTTATAAAGTTTACAGTTTTATTATTGTTATATCTGTGTTTTGCAAAAAGATCAGTTATTAGAGATTCCCTTAGAAGAGAATCCTTACTTTATATGATCTTTAATCTTTATTAAATTATTTTTTGTAGTACCACCAACTCTATCTCTATTTTTTATCAAATCTTTCAAATCATCAATTGTATCAATATCATTAAGTTTGGGAAGCAGAAAGTAACTTTTATTTTTTGATTTGATAATTTCAGATGTTTCTTCAAAAACACTACTTGTTGACCAGTCAATATTTTCAAAAGCGCTTTGTTCCAAGGTATCTTTCCCAAACCCAATTAAATAATACCCACCATCCTCTGAAGGTCCAATAACTGAATCATATTGATCTAACATATTAAAAGACTGTTCGATAATATTACTCTTAATCTCTGGTATATCAGTACCTATTAAAACAACTTTATCAAAATTATTTTCAAAAGTTTCGGTGAAAGCGTTGAACATTTTTTGACCAATATCATCACCTTTTTGGGGAAAGATTATATATTTGTTGTCAAATAATTCGGATATAACATCTTTTTTATCAGGGGGGTGACAATATAACAGAATATCTGAAACAGCAGAGACTTCTTTAACGATGTCTTTAATAAAACCCTTGTAAAGATCAAGAACCAAATTATCTGAAAGTCCTTTACTAAGTCTTGTTTTCACTTTACCTTTTTCAGGAGCCCGCAGAAAAATAATTGTAATGTTTTTTGAAATGATTCCCATACCCTATTATTATAGATTCCTTTATAAAATTTTGTAGTAATTTTTATACATTTTAACAGTATCAGGTTTTTTAAATGGCCTTTTTAGAAGATAAACAATGAAAAGACTAAGGACGTGAAAAAAATTTGATATTCCCTTTTTTTCCCATCTTCTTGTTGAGACGGTTGAATCACCAAAAAGAAAAACTGTTCGTCCTATTTTTGGAAGAATAATACTTAACTCCACATCTTCCATCAGAGGGATATTGGGAAAAAGATTGTTATTAAAAACAACATCTCTTCTAAAAAACTGAATTTGATCCCCAAAGCTTATCCCGAAAAACACGGCACGAAGACCATTTAAAAATTCAATGAGTTTCATTTTAGGATTTGAGTAAAACTTTGTCCCACAAGCACCTCCAACAACATCGGTATTCATAGATAGAAAATTTTTCAATTCATAGAATGTATCAGATTTTAAAATAGTATCGGAATGGACAATAGCTACAATATCAGATGTTGCAGCACTGATTCCTGTTAAAATCTGGCCCCCTCTTCCCCCACCACCATCAATTGGGTTGTCATTAATTAATGTTATTACTCCTGAGTTTTTAGCTGATTCAACAGTATTATCAGAAGATCCACCATCCACAACTATTATCTCATCGACTCTACAGTTTTTAACACTATTAATGCACTCTATTATTTGTATTTCCTCATTTAAAACAGGTATTACAACAGTAATTGAATCATTTATAGTTCTAAAAAAATACCGGGTTCTCAGCACTGAGAAGTAAAGTTCAAATATGAAAAAAAGAAAAAAAGGAGTCCATTCCATAATTTGAGCCCAAAGAGGTAATGACCAGTCATTACCATACCATACCACACTTGTTGTTACATAATACATTGAGGCCGAAAGAGTAAGAACTATCCAGGAAGTAGTTCCTCTTATTATAACAAAAGGAAGAATCCAACTAATGTACCAGATATGCAAAGTTGGAGTTAATATTAATAGTGAAGCAAAAGCAAAAAAAATACCATTAACAGGATCTTTACTTTTATCAAGAAAACATATTTTTATAACTCCGTAGAAAAACAATCCCATAAAAAGTGTTTTAGTCATAAGAGATGCAAATACCATATCTTCTAAAATATATCTTAATACACTATGAACAGGCCCATTAAATGCAAACTCTTCCCCAAATCTAACAATGCCGTTAAAGATAAGATCAATATCACAACTCAAAAAAGGAAGATATGGAAGAATTAAAGGAATCACAATTATTGGAATATATCTAAAATTTTCTTTGTTAATTAAGAAAGGAAGTGCAATAACTGCTACGTATTTTGTTTGAATAGCAAGTCCGATTAAGAAAAAAACCCCTAACCATTTTTTTCTGTCAAAACTGTGAATAGCCCAGAGTAAAAAGAAGTTCTGCATTGCGTCTATGTGTCCTCCTCCTGCAAAACTATATAGTATAAGAGGATTAAGAGCGTATAAAATTGTCCATCTTATATCGATATTACGTCTTTGAACTATCTTAATCAGAAAGTAAATACTACCCAAATCAAAGCAAACAACTACAAATTTAATAAGAGGTACAGACAATGAAATTTTAACAAGAAGAGAGAATAGTAATATTGCCAGTGGCGGATATGCTGCTGGTATATCAGGATGATTGATAAGGGGGAAATTGATAAAATCAGCTGTATATCTAAATAGTGACATATCATTTGGAGGAGTAAGATATGGATTCACACCCTCATTAAAAACAAATCCCTCCCAAAGATATCTGTAAATATCATCAGATGGGTCCTGAAAGAAAATAAGAACTCTTGCTAAAAGTGAGAGTATAAATATGACAGCGATATTCTTTCTATCAAATCCTTTAAAAGGAAAGAAGAAGAACATAAAAATCAATGGGATAAAAATAAAAGAATAAATTAATACAAATTCAGCTCCCATCAAAACATAGTCGAATACTATAAAAGAACCATCTCCGGATACACCCCAAAACCCGCCGATAAAACAGAATATGAAAAATGGTATAAGAAAAAAGAGAAAAAACGGGAGATCTGATTTGTTTGTGTAATTTTTCATTTGAATTGATGAAATATAGTTAAAAAACCGGTATAAAGAAAACCCACAGCATATATCGCAAGAAATGGTCCCACTAAATATTTCTCATGGGATATATAAGCAAGAAATGATACACTGCAATATGCTCCAAGTAAAATTTCTAAAAGAGCTGAAACAGGTAATTGAACTTTATAGCTCTTCTTATTAATATCCCCTTTTTTAGGTGTCCTGATAAACCCGCTTTTCTTTTTTATGATAGCTTCGTAAACAGCTCTGGTGTTTGATAATGCTATACCTGTACCGATAACAACAAGAGCGGGCAGGAAAATGATTCGGCTTTTCCAGTTATTATACGCAATTTTTTGACTATAAATGTATAGGGCACTGGGTGCACTCATGGAAAAGAGTAGTATTAATGCAATGAAAGAGAACAGTAATGGTCCTGGTAAATTTTCAAGCATACTCATAACTGGTAGTGCCAAAATAGCTAAAATTAGCATTAGTGGGTGAACCACATAATGTGTTAAATGAAAAAAAGCTTCAATCTTTTTGAAAAGGGAAACATTCATTTTTATTATTGAAGGGAAAAGTTTTATAGCTGTTTCAATAGACCCTTTAGCCCACCGGAATTGCTGACTTTTAAAAGCATTTATATCTTCAGGAATTTCAGCTGGTACAACTATATTTGGAAGGTAGAAAGTATCCCAACCTTTGAACTGAACCCTGTAGGAGAGATCCATATCTTCAGTAAGTGTATCCCACTGCCAACCTCCTCCATCAACTATAGATTCCTTTCTCCAGACACCAGCAGTCCCGTTAAAGTTCATAAACAGGTTGCCCCAATTCCTTGCGGATTGTTCAACCATAAAGTGTCCATCGATACCTATTGACTGAACCCTTGTAAGAAGGGATTTTTTTCTGTTGAGATGGCCCCATCTGGTCTGAACCAGACCAAGTTTGTTATTATTTAGAAAATAAGGAATTGTTTTTAACAGATAATCCTTTGGCGGAACAAAATCAGCATCAAAAACTGCAATAAACTCACTTGTGGACTGCGCCATTCCGTGGGCAAGTGCACCGGCTTTAAAA
This sequence comes from Desulfobacterales bacterium, assembly GCA_024226555.1. Taxonomy (GTDB): domain Bacteria; phylum Desulfobacterota; class Desulfobacteria; order Desulfobacterales; family JAAELO01; genus JAAELO01. Next base: position 6,084 of record JAAELO010000887.1, read on the forward strand.
CCTTCTCTGTCATCTCTTCTTATTACTTTGACAAGGAAATCTTTATTTTGTAATTCATTTGCAACTTTATCAACAAGTTCAATCGTTTCATCAGTGGAATCATCAAGAACCTGGACTTCATGTTGACCGGGATATTCCATTTTACAGGCTGCTCTAATTACTCTTTCAGCAACATTAAATTCATTGAAAATTGGAATCTGGGTCGTAATATTTGGAAGTTTTAAAGGAGGGTTTTTATGAAAATCGTTTAACACTCTTTCTCTTTTTATGTATGCTTTTTTAACACCTTTTTTATATAAAAAGATCATCACATATGCATTTAGGCCATAAAGCATAAGTGCACATGCCGCAAAAAGATATAGAGAGATAAGCGAGATCTTTACCAATTCAAACATTTGAGAATCCATTATTTCGTATCATTCAGGTTCCAGTCATAATTAAGATATTCTATATCTGTTATATTCTTTGATGGTTTTGCTGTTATATATTTACCATATGAATTTAAAAGTTTTATAACAGATCCATATCTCTTTTTAAAGTCTCCATCATACCATTTAAAAATTTTAGATACTTCAAATACCTTCTCTCTTTTGTTATACCTGTTCCTTGTTTGATCAGATAAAAAATTTATTAATCCTTTTTCAAGCATTAAGTCCAGTTTTTCTGCAGTGAAAGCTTCGTTTTGAATTGCCGGACATCCTATAGATGCACATACTACAGCAAAGTGAATCCTTGGTTCATCATAAATTCCTTTTTTCCTGATCAATTCATGTTCAATATCATCAAGTGAAATTTTCTTCCCAATAAGATTGATAAATTTAACTTTCCATGGTCCTTTAAAAAATGATCCGGTTTCTTTAATAGATTTAACCGGGTAATTTTTTAATATAAGCTCTATAGTAAAAGCATTATAGGCATTTATAAGAAATGACAGCTGCTGATTTTTACTCCATGAATCAAACTCTTTTTTTGTTACTGCTGATAGTTGTGTAAGGTATTTTTCAAACTTCTTTGAATCTTTCTTTAGGGCTGAATAGTTAACCTTTGATTGTATTCCTTTATCAATTAACTTTATATTCTTTTTAAGAATATTGTCATAAAGTGTATGGTTATGGTCAAAAGTGTGGGCTACAAAAGGATATATTAAAAGCAATGTTAGTATTATATTTTTTTTCATGATCGTAATTTTCCTATCCTATATCTCAAATTTAAGAACGTCCATTGGACAAACCATAATACAAATTCCACAATGGATGCAGCTGGTCTCTTTATTGGAAAATTCTTCTGCATTTTTGGCAAATGCCATCACATCAACTCCAACCTGACAGTATAATGAACATTGTGTACATTGAATGCATTTATCGTTTGAGGTAATTTTTAACTTGCCGTAGGCTCTGCTTAAATATTCCATATATTTAGCAAGAGGACACCAGTATCTACACCAGACTTTGCCACCATAGATAGGATATAGAGCTATTGGTATAATAGCTATTAACCAGAAATCAGCTATGAGAGCATAGGATTTGTGCCAGGCTCCGGCAGCACCTGTATTTCCATTGTAGAATACCAATATAACAAGAGCACTTATAACAACCCAGAACAGAACAACTGTTCCCATAACTTCCCATTTTCTGCTTCTTTCACCTTTTTGGGAAAGATGCCTCCACCTGTCACCTAAAGTTTCAGCAAGACCTCCACATCCACAGATCCAAGTACAGAATCTTTTACCATGATACCTTACAGCTATTGGGATAATTATAAATGTTACACAAAAACCCATTGCAGCAATAATCCATTTAAGATCTGTTTGTTTCAAACCAAACATATTGAAAAATGAGTCAAATAGAAGGGGGAAAGGATTGTTTACAGCATAGGTTCTCCACCAGGTATCTTTAGGTAGATAAACAGCAAAAAGACACTCAATTGTGAAGAATGATAGTAACTGAAAAATAATAAGGGATGTAAAACGTTTTATCTGGTACGTATCGGTCCATCCTTTACTCCACCTTTTCATTGCAATCAATCCAAAAACTGTCATTAAAATTGTATAAACAGCAGAATACCAGAATGAGGGATGTTTAAAGATAGCAGGAAGATGTGAAATACCCTGAGCATAGCTGAAGGGCCAAAAACCTTTTTTCCATGTATAGAGAGGAAGGACAATTGCACATGTTATGAGAAAAACTATTATTTTATTAAAACTCCATTTATTCTCTAAGTTAACTCCTATCTTATTAAAAAAAGCAACCGGGGGTTCTGCTCCAATCATCTCAAAGAGATAATCATTTTCAACAACCAACTCCTCTTTAGTTGTCATATTTTCGAGGGCTACTTTTTTTTCATCTACCTTTTTAAGACTTGTTGACATTAAGATATCTAATTTACCCTGTTTCTCTTTCTCCCTCATCCCATCAACATTTTTTTTCTTAGGGAAAATAAACTCTTCATCAACAGTTGCAAGTGTAACCTTATTATTATCGGAAAGGGCAAGTGCTGCTTCTGCTGCAACATCCCCACCACCATATATCAGTATTTTTTTATTTTCATATTCATCGGGATCTTTTAAGAAATGGGCAATTTTATCTGCATATTCAAGTTCACCAGGTACTCCGGATTTTCGAGGGTTTCCTGCTTTACCTGTTGCCAACAGAACAAATGTAGATGTTAATTCTCCTCTATCAGTAGTAACATGAAAAAAATCAACATTTTTCCTTATATCGGATACTTTTGTATACTCTTTTATTTCATAATCAATTTTTGACAGAGATCCGTCAAAGCCCTCTAATGTTTTTTCTATACTTCCCTCTTCAAAAGGGATAGAGCCTTTTATCTCAATCTCAGCAGGTTCAGCCAATATAAGTTTACCTTTTGTGAAGTTTCTTAAAGTTTGAAAACTTCTTCCTGATTCTATTACTATCACTCTTGCTTTAAGTTCGCTAAGCTTTGTTGCAGCAGCTACGCCTGCAATGCCCGCACCAACTACAATTACATCATAATCAACTTTATTATTAATACCCTTAAGCTTTTCTGATAGATTTTCAGCTATTGTGTAACCTTCATTTAGAGCAATTTTAATAAGAGGTTTTCCAGCAATCTCTCCAGCCATATAAAGTCCTTTTATATTTGATTCCCCTTCTGGACTAAGAACCGGTAGTACTGGATAAGATGGAGATGGTCGATCTTTTGCAAAAAGGCCCTTAAAAATCTGCATAGTTAATGCTCCATTATTTTAAAATTGAGACATATCGAGACAAAAGTGTTTCTGATGGATAACCTGTAGCAACGACTTTTTGACTTACTGTGGGCATATACAGTGAAAACTTACTGATATTCTACAAAAAGAGTGTAAACTTTATAAACGCTGAGGTTCCCTCTAATTATTAAAATATTTCTATAAATTATTTCTTTTTGGATTTGGATTTTATAATATCAGCCCATGCTAAAGCCTCTTTATAAACTTCAGGTATCTCATCAAAATTCATTTTCAAATGTTTCACTATTTTTTCAGCTTTCCAAAATTCACCTTTCTCAAACTCCTGAACGATAAACAATATTTTATAAAGCTCACCTTTACGATCTACCAATGCACTCTTTATGTCTTCAGAAAGGGGAAGCATTTTCATTAACTCTTCTATTGATTTTCCTAAAACGGCATCTATCATAGAAAAAAGACCCATTGCAAATGCTTCCTGAGTATTCATTCCGCACTTTTCAGCTAAAAGTTCACAAAATCGCGCTCTAATACATGAAAGAATTGAAATGTCAAAATTCGAAGCCTTTGAAAGATTTGACATGGAGATGACTGAGATAAACCTTTTAAACTCATTTTGGCCAAGATAGTTAAGTGTCTCACGAATTGATTTAACCTCAACAACTCTTTTAAAAAGGGCTGAATTCATAAGGCTAAGTAATTTATAAGATATTGAAACATCCTTGGAAATAGCTGCAATGACTTTATCATAGTTGGGTTCCTCCTTGTTAACTTCAGCAATTAACTCAACAAGGGATATATCCATGGCTGAAAAATCTTTTCCTTTGATTATCTCTGGCTTACTAAAGAAATAACCCTGAAAATATTCAAAACCCAGATCAAGTCCAAATTTATATTCCTCCCATGTCTCAACCTTTTCTGCCAGAAGCTTGATATTTTTTGGCAGTTTCACAACTTCCCTCTCAATGGTTTCTTTGGGGGCATCCATAAAATCAACTTTTATAATATCAGCTAAATCAACAAATCTTTGCATGTTTGGGTCAAATATAAAGTCATCCAGAGCTATAATGTAATTTGCTTTTTTTAGCTCTAAGCATGCATTAATAACATCATCAGTTGGTTCAATATCCTCAAGAATCTCTACAACAGTTTGTTTTGCAGGAAAAATTGTTGGGATCTGATTAATCAGGAGATTTTTAGTAAAATTTATAAAAACCATTTTACCACTGGCAATAGAATCCAGACCAAAGTTCATAAAACTTCTTGATAAAACAGATGATGTCGCTTTATCACCATCAACATCCTGAGACATATAGTTTTCCATACTATCTCTAAACAGAAGTTCATATGCCGCTACCTTTTTGTCACGATCAAAGATTGGTTGTCTTGCAACAAAAATATCCATTTGGATCCTCCAGAGTAAAAATACTTTTTATGTTTGTAAAATTTTTTTCTACTTGAAAACTTCCAATATGTTTTAGAACAAATCTCTAATAATTGCCTTTTGAGTGATACTCACTCGATAGAACCACCTCACGTAAAGCCTGCACCTGCAGTACAAGAGTAGCAGTGGTTATCTGTAATTATTGCTGAACCATTTACAAATGGTTTATTTATTTCGGTTATGTGTGTTTTTCTATCACCTGAATGAATTCCTGCTGCAAGATTAAAATCACAATCATGGATAAAACCATCCCATGATACAGACATTAAATCCCTACACATTAAGTTTTCTAAAGCTTCAGAATTAAAATTATCGATCAGTTTTTGAATGTATGAATCATAATTCCCGGATTCTTTGAGCCAGGTCTTATATCTTCCAAGGGGAACATTTGTAAAACTAAACAAATTTGTAAAAGATATGTTCCATTTTGACATAAGAACTTTTCTAAAGCGTTTTTCAGCATCTTCCTGAGATGCAGGCATGAAAGCACCGGATGGGTTTGATACAAGATTTAGCTTTAGCCCACTACCTTCAATACCATATCCAAAACTATTTAGTTTTTGTAACATATGAACACTTGTACTAAATATTCCATTACCACGCTGGACATTGGTCTGCTTCTCATTTATTGATGGAAAAGAAGCTGTAATTGATATTGTCGCATCTTTTAATAACTCAATCAATGAATCATTATCAAATTCTGAAAGTGCTGAAAGATTTGACCTTAAAATAATTTCGGGTGCAAGACCTTTTAAAATCTCTATTATGTATGGAAGATCTGGATTCATCTCGGGAGCCCCGCCAGTTATATCGATAATTTTAAAGGTGTATCCAGTTGCAAAAGTTTTTATTTCATCCATAGTTTTTCTTGTCATCAATTCCGATTTTTTGGGACCAGCTGAAAGATGACAATGTTTACATATCTGATTACATAAAAGTCCTGTATTGATCTGAAGTGTAGTTATATCTCTCCGAAGAAGTTTTAAATTATGATCTTTAAGGGTCGTTTGAAATGTTTTAATGTCATTATTCATAGTAAAAATCTTTATCTACATGGACAGTTTGTCAGCTATATTTCTCATTTGAACTCCATGCACAAGCGAAGCCCCACCCCTGATCGCAGTAACAACATGAAGAGCTTCAGTCATTTCAGCAACATTTGAACCTTTTTCAAGACAGTCTTTGGTATAGGCATCTATACAATAAGGACACTGTACAGCATGGGCTACTGCAAGGGCTATTAATGATTTTTCTCTTTCTGTTAATTCTCCCTCCGCAAATACTGATCCATAATAGTCAAAAAATTTCTTTGCAAGTTCAGGAGCTTCCTCTCCAATTTGTTCAAATTTTGGTAGATCTTCAGGTTTATAATATGAATCCATTGTTTGTTCTCCAAAGTAGTTGTAATTTTATTAAGTTTTCAGATAGATAACAATACAATTATTATGTCAAGGGCATAATTCAGGCTATGATATAATTCAATATTCTGATTGATGTCTTTAATACAGGTTATTACAAATCTGTTATTTAACGACTCATAAATCTATCAAAAGATAGAATTGCGACACAGCTTTATTTGGGATTATGACAAATTAAAAAAGAGTAAACAATATTTTTATACAAGGTTCCCTATATTTATTAATATTGTAGTTCTATAAGAAAGAGAATGAAAGGTTCCAATGATATGTATCATAGGAATCTACTTAAATAATCAGGGAACCTCTAATGACTGATCTTTTTGCGAAATACTGCTTTTTAAAAAAACAACTGTAGGGAATCTCTAATAACCTCTCTTTTGGCGAAATACTATGTTATTTCCAAAAAAAACTTTAATAAAATCGGCTCGTTATTTTTTGAAATGCCTTGTATTTTATCCAAAATTCTAATTATTAGAGGTTCCCATAATCTAATTATTTCTCAAATAAATCACTAATTATTGAAATGATTTTAATTTCAATAAATATAACTCTCGTAATTCTTTTGTTTAAAATAGTTATTTGGGGGTTAGTACAGACCACCAAGGGATTCGCTAATAAGGGAATCTCTAATAACTGATCTTTTTGCGAAACACATCGTTATAACAAAAATAAAACTGTAATAAAATCGGCTCGTTATTTTTTGAAATGCCTTGTATTTTATC
>JAAELO010000888.1 GCA_024226555.1 Desulfobacterales bacterium
AAACACCAAATTACAATCTCTTATACTAAGCTCTGAGCTAATTATAAAAGATAATTTTTTTCTTCTCCGAAAATCGAATTTTAATTTTACAAGGCCAAGTTGTAAAATGGCTTATGAAGGCCGACCTTTGGTTTTTGTAAAATGGTTTTCAAATTTCAAAAACAAATTTTACAGTTTTTGGCTTTTTGCGTTTTTTTGTCCCTTAAAAATTGTTTTTTGGTTTTTTTGGGAGGAGAAAAAAAAGTCAAAAATAAGATACTAAAGAATTTCCGAATTTTGTAAAATTAGATGTTCAATAAATAAATTGAAATTCAATTTCGAATAAATAAGGATCAAACACTTTGTAATCTTATATGTTCGAAATCTGTGTGGAATGATGATTTGAGGCATATAAGGAATCGAAAAATATGAGAGTGGGTTGCGAATTTGCGCGAGAAAAATGGTGTAATTTTGCAAAATTGTAAAATCCAATTTTCCAAAAATAAAAAAAATCAAGTTCAATTGTAAAATTTTTTTTACACTTGAAAAAAATAAGAATAACCATTTTACAAAGAAATGACCACTTTAATCAGTTTAATGACCACTTTTTTTCTCACGCCAAGTCGCAACCTTGACCACTCACAACGGAGGCAAAAGAGAGACTTACCAGGCTGATATAACCATTATAGAGATCCATTTCCATTGCCATGTCCACCTATACGATCTCCAAATCAACACAACAACCACAATAGACACCCACAATCCCCAATGATCTGTTGTTGTTTTTTCTTTGGGTGACACAAGTTTTTTCGCGTGTGTGGAGAAGTAGACTTGGGAACAAACCTGTTGAGCTTCGGGTCGGTTACTACATTCAACATGACCACAGCTTCACAAGAACAACAACCTCTTCATTGTCAAGCGCTGTTCCCGAAAGAAAAGGAGGAAGATGAAGAGATTAACTCGTTTTTTTACAGATCTCGTCTTCTTCCTCCTCTCCTCAAGGCTTTATGCCGC
>JAAELO010000889.1 GCA_024226555.1 Desulfobacterales bacterium
AAAATCAACCCCATTGTTTTTTTCTCAGCCTTGTATTTCATCAAAAATTCTAATTATTAGAAATTCCCTTATTTAAAAATCCGGATCTATTATGAGGGAATCTCTAATAACTGCCTTTTGATCGAACTACAGCGTTGTTCGTAAAATATAACTGTTTTAAAATCAGCTCGTTACATTTTTCTCACCCTTGTATTTCAAACAAAATCCTAGATATTAGAGGTTCCCACGAAATAGAAAAAACCTCTTAAGTTTTAGCGAATTTGCTTTTAAGTGATACTATATCTTCAACATTAATAAGAGAGTCAATGATTTCCAAACCTAACTCAAAAGAGTTATTGTTTAGCCCCTTTTCAACCCGTACTACTTTGAAGTTATAATCACCAATTGTAAAATCCTTATATTTCAAAGTACCTTTTTCAATTGTTTCGTTTGATTCGAGCTCAATGTCACTTTCACATGCTATTCCAAAGGAGTTAACATTTAAAACTTTAAGATCTGCTCTATCTGTTGCAAAATAACAATCCCCACTTTCAAAATAGATTCTATCAAGATTAATATATTTTTCTCTGCCTGAAATTAATGCGCTTGAAGCACAAGCTGCATAAACTATTAAAAGTGTTCTGAAGGGATCAATTATAGGGTCTATAGCTATAAAAAGAACCAGAACGGCTTCAAATGGTAATCCAAGTGGTTCAAGAACCAATATCATCATGGAAAGAGTTAAAACACCAGTTGCTCCAGATGTGGCCATACCGGCAAGAATAGAGCCTATTAAAGCGATAATGTATCCCTGAGTACCAAGCTGGACATCATATAGTTGTGTTATAAATATCGTTGCCAGTGCAAAATATACAATGCTTCCAAATCTGCACAATGTCACACCAAGTGGAACTAAAATGTTAGTATTTGTCTTATCGAAACCCAGCTTTGTATGCAACGCTTCCAGACATGAAGGGATTGTTGCAAGACTGCTGCGGGTACCAAGGGCTATAATTATTGGTTCCTTTAACTCGATAATTACTTCAGAAATTTTTCTTTTGGAACGTCGCCATATTATTAATGTGCAAAGCAGAAAAATGAAAAGGGCACAAAGTATAAATGTTGCTACAAACTTTGTCATGGCCATCAATATCTCTACGCCTATTTGAGAAACCTGTTCAGCCATAAGACAACAGAGTCCGAAAGGAAGTATATACATAGCCCATTTAATTACTTTAGAAAAAGCAAGATACGTACCCTCAAGGGACATAAGAAGATTGTCAGATTCTCTCTGAGGTATAAATCCAGCCGCAACTCCCAGCATTACTGCAAAAAACAGCACCTGTAAATTTCTACCACTGGACATGGATTCAACAACATTTGGTGGAATAATTTTTACAAAAAAGTCAACAAGACTTGGAGCTCCTTTAGCCATAGGATTTTCCTGAAAAAAGAACATTTCAAGATTAAGGTTTGACCCCGTTTTCTGAACAAGACGGCCAAGAACAGCCTGTGTTTCTTCATTTAATCCGTTTCCAGGTTGCCCTATAATACCTGCCAGTATCCCTAAAACACTTGCAGCAAACAGACCAATACTAAATATTATTACCATTTTTTTGATAGAACCTTTTGCTTCATTGGACTTTACAAGTTTTCCAAGACTTGAAGCAACAGCGCACAACAATACTGGCAATATGCACATCTGAAGAAGTGAAAGATAAATTTTACCAAAAGGTGCTATTGTTCCCGCCAGATCTTTTTGATAAGCACCGATTAAAATACCAATAGCCATAGAGATAAAAATCGCCCAGGGACTTAGAAGCCATTCCTGATTAAAATGAAATTTGCTTTTTTTTGTATCATTCATTTTTTTACCTCTGTTTTCTTAATACTTGCTTTTATATTGTGATGCTTGAACTTTTCCAATAAATTATCGGCTGTTATATCCTGACTCAAAGTATCAAGATATTGATTAAGCCAGAATCTCAGATGACGGGCGTCACTGGAAACAGCAATGGCTATTGGATCTTTAGTGTCTTTAAAAACTATAGATTGAAGCTTAATAACCTGATCTGAAGCTGATTTTATGATTTTTTTAATTTCAAGTTCATCTCTGAAACCAGCTGTAACTCTACCATCTATCACTGCAGCCGTAATCTCTTCCCATAGAGCAAATTCAACGATTTTAGCATTTGGAAACATCTTTTTAGCAAACCCTACATAGGAAGAGTCCGCCATAACACCAAGATCACCTGTGAAGTTTTTTATAAACTTAAAAGTTGAAACTCCTTTTTTGGATTGGGCAAGTCTTAACCTGTTAACCAGCAAACCTTTTCTTAAGACTATATAGGGTTTTGTAAACAATACTTTTTTGGATCTGCTCAAAGTTCTGCTTAATTTGGAAATAACAATATCAGCCTTTTTATCAATCACAAGTTCCACAGTTTCGTTAAAACTTTTCGCAGACCTGTTAAATACGACCTCAACACCAAGTTCATTTGCAATTCCTTTGGCAAGATCCACATCAAATCCAACTAATTCACCATTTTTGGATTTCATAAAAAAAGGTGATTGATCATGCTCATACATAGCGATCACAATCTTTTTCTTATCAACAATTTTTTGGATATCTGCGGGGTAGTCACCAGCTTTCAAGCTTGTTGAACTGATCAACAAAACAGATAGTAAAAAACTAAATATAATTTTCGTCATACCAAATCTCCCGATTACTGAAAATTCACTTCTTTATTTCAGGACCAACATTAAACCCAAGTTTAATGTTTCCTTTCATGGTAAGGCTTTGCTCTGGTTTTTGTTCTCTTACATCGAGAAGGCTGCACATCTGTACTTTGGATAGTTCAATTAACTCAATTACTTTGTCAATTGAACTAAATTTGTTATATGTGATTACGATCTCTTCTATTGAAAAAGGCTCATTAATTGCGATGGTTCTGCAGATATGATCGATTAAATTATTTCCGGTACTTTCACTGTTTAGCGCCATGGAAAATCCTCAGTAATAGTTTTTACGATTTTAAGAGAACCTCTACTAATTTCTGAAAAGATTGAAAATCATACTTAAAATCCCGGGTTCTACTGCCAGTTCAAGCCTGTTGATATTTCTATCTGTCCATTTATCAGAAACAAAGACATCTCTTACAATATTGTGTATCTCTTTTGAAAAAAAACACCCAGGGTCCTCCTCAATTGTAATTCTGTTTTCCTGGAAATACTTTATTGCTGATTTGTCAAAGGGAATAGTCCCCACATGTGGCATTCCCCATTTCTTTCTAAGATACTGTTCAATATCTTCAGATGGGAGTACATTTTTATTGATGATAAATCCCATTCTTTTTGAATGGATTTTCTCGTTTTTTTCAGCTTCTACAATTGAGTTTATTAGAAAGTCCCCCATTTTCCATGAGGGTTTGTCTGCTTCTGTTACTACTATAAAGTAGTCTGATGATAGAGCAGAACCAATACTTGTATAGTCTGTCCCTCCTCTTGTATCAATAAAAACGTATTCAAATTCATCAGGAGAGATATTTTTCAAAATAGTATCAACAGTTCTTCTAAAATCCGTCAGATTTATATATTTATTATCAAAAGCCGATTTTGCTACTGACTGCTTTACATTGGAAATACTGGGTAAAATAAAAAGATTACCACTGGTAAATTCAGAAGGTATAATAACAGGAACTATTATATCTTCATTTTTTTCTTCCATAAAAATATCACTTAAGGAGCCTGATATCTTATCAAGGCTACTTCCCAATGAATAAAAGGTCAATCCATGTGTAAAAAGGTCAAGATCTATGATAAGTGTTTTAAATCCACAGTGCGCAAGCAGGCTGGATATTGAAACAGATATGGAACTTTTTCCGGTTCCACCTTTACCACTGATTATTGAAATTGTTTTCATCGATCACCATTCTCAATCAATTTTTACTTAATCTGCCCTTTAAAGAAATTGAAAAATCAGCTCCCATATAACTTAAATGTGGCATAACTGTTAATTTCATTAAATACCAGTTTTCACTATCTTTAAGGCTTTCCACATTAATTTTTGCTTTTCTCAGAGGTCTTTTGGATTTAACACTTTGAGAGGGATTATCCATATCTGATACATAGCCTGAAAGCCATCTGTTAAGTTCTTTTTCGATTTGCATTCTTGTTTTTGATGTACCAATATTGTCCCTCTGGATTATTTTCAAATAATGGGCAAGACGGCATATAACCATTAAATAAGGCAGTTGAGATTCAAGTTTTAGATTCAGTTTTACCTGATCATCTAAAACAACATTCTGGTCAGAAATGACCTGATTTCTAACAGAGGAAGCCGAATAAAAAACAGCATAATCACTGCTTTTGTCATGTGTAAGAGGGATAAACCCGGCTTGTGTCAACTGGGCATCTTTCTCTTCTGAAATAAGCATCTGTGTTGATATTGAGAGTTGGTTTTTTCCAAGAACATTATCTCTGTGACAAAAAAGATCCGTTACTTTACCCCATTCCGGCCCTGTTATATTCAAACACCATCTGTTCAGAACAAAACTGTTTAAAAGACACGATGCAAAAGCATAAGAGGCGTTACCCCAGAGATTAAAACCACTCTCTTTATAGTTAAAACTCTTAATGTTATCAAATCTGTAGTCGTACTCTGACCGTAATTTAAAACCGGGAAGAGTAAGACCTATATATTTTGAATTATCTGTTGACCTGAACGATCTCCATTTTTGATATTGAACACCTTTTTCAATCAGATCATTTATTTCACTTATCTCTGCAATATTAGAAAGATCCTCTATACCAAAAAATTCCGGGCTCACATCAGCAATAAAGGGACAATGACTAATTGATGAAATTTTTGAAATATTTTTTAATAACTCAAGATCCTTTAATTTGTGGGAAAACTTATAAACTCCTATAATCACTCCAAAGGGTTTACCACCAAACTGACCAAACTCCTCTTCATATATCAATTTGAAAAGAGTTGATTCCGATATATCATTCCACTCTTCAAAATCACTTCTCAGAGCCATTTTGGAGATATCAAGAATATCCACTGTGCAGTTTTCTCTTGGATTTGATTTCTCCACAACAAAATGAAGACCTCTCCAGATAGACTCAATATCAATATACTCTTTGGTATGGAGTATTTCATCAAGTTGTTTATTCATCCTGTAAACTATTTCAGCAATTACAAAATTAAATTTTTCCTGGGTAAGGTTTAAAATGTCTATTCCAATTGAACTTAAAAACTCTTTGTTACTCTCGTCAATTGCAGCCGGATCTCCTGATGCTAAAAGGTTATCCTGCCGTATTTTTACCAGCCTGTTTTTAAACTCAACCAGTCGTTTCATATCAGGCACTTTTGCAACAACACTATCCGGTGATAAATCATCAAGAGAAGTAATTGGAAAAGTAACAGTAAGATTTTCTCCCCCATTTACTATGTGATTTTTCACAGAAAGTCGTAATACTATATTATGATCTTTTAGTACCGAATTGAAATTTTCTCTGTTTATCTGTATAGCTTCAAGTGATTCATTTATATACTCAGCATTTTGCAGGGAAAAATCTCCCAGCACAAGTACTCTAAAAGGAAGTTCCAAATCATCAGATTCTTCAGTTGCATATGTAAGTTTTATTCTATCCATATCAAATCAAGTCTTATTTATTTTAAGATGGAACTCTAATAACTGCTCTTTTTCCGAAATACTTAAATTGTTAAAAAAACGAAACAACAGAATTATTTCCCAAAAAGAACTTTTGTCATGTTTATAAATTAAAACGTTTTATAAACGAACCGCCTCATTATTTTTTGTCATGCAAAGATTTTATAAAACTAAAAGCTTTTATAAACGCTATATTTCATCAAAAATACCTATTTATTAAATGTTCCATCAGTAATTGCTCCAGCAGGAGATTATTGATTTTGGAGGTTGTAATGATGGAATTTTACCCTGTGAGCTTATAACCTGTTCATGGCCTGAAAGCTTAAATTGAATATCTATGAACTCAATTTTTAAATTTTCCAGAGTTTTCTTATATTTTGGGAAGTCCTTAGGCAGGAGCCTTTGACTACCATACCTGAAATCTTTTAAAAATTTAATAAATGCACCTGCACCGGTGTATCTCTTTTTTAGAGTCATACTGGCGACCTGTATCGCAAGATGTACATCTCCACATTTGTCATTCCATTTAAACGTTTTACTGGCTGTATAGTTGAAATGTTTGAGTGTCTGAGCCTTATTTGGAGTATCAAGAGTTAAGGTAACTGAGCTTGGCTGTGAAAGAGCATCTCTGTTAGCACTTACAGGGAGACTTTTAATCAGAACCGGGTAACTGCCCTCTTTTGATTGTTGCTGGTCTCTGCCCCTTGAAATATAATTAATAAAATTAGTTTTAAACGGAATAACTCTTCCTTTGATAATTGAAGGAACAAATCCCTTTCCGTACCTCTTTTTAATAAATGGCGCTGCATCTCCATTTAAAAATTCCCATATTTTGCCACTTCCACCAAACATTAAATCCTTAAGTTTATACTCAGGGACTCCCTCTATTTCGACCAGAAAATTTTCTGTCCATTTTTTCTGAAGATCACAGGAAGCCTCTTTTACCAGGTAATCATAAACAAAATCCAATGACCCTGAGTAAAGTTTCCAAAATGCTTTATTATGTCTGTTATCTTTTCCTATAAGAATTTTTAATGTATGAATGCTTTTGTATGCTCTGGCTTCAGGGCCTTCACCACTACCCGGATTATCAGGTTTTGAGAAGTAGTTAACCATTGAGGCAAATGAAACCGTTCTTGAAGCTGAACTGAATGATACTTCCTGCAAAGCCTTTACATATTCACCAAGAGCTTTTCCTGCATCTTCAAGTACAAGGTCTCTTTCAGCACTGGTCTTCCCTTTACCACCAAGTTTTTTCTTGGTTTTCATTCCCGATTTACCAAGTCCTGCAATTGATTTCCCAACAGGCCCTAATTTTGAAATTGTTTTAAGCGCCATTTTAGACAGAGTTTTGTTCCGTTTGCTGTTATCAACTCCAGTGTCAGGACCAAAAGCAAGAAACTTATCATAGGTAAGAAGCAGTTCCAGCCATTCCGGCTTTTCTTTAAGTTCTTCAAGTGGCTTTATTTCAGAGATCATAAGGTTCATTGCTCTGAAAAACGGGTTTTTACTTGAAGCAATAAGGTCGATCATATCAATCCATTCCTGTCTGTTTTGAAGAGAGCCTGAACCATTACTGAAATTTAATGCAAACTGTTCCCATGCTTTTAAATATTCCTTAAGGTACATCTTATTAAATGAAGACTTCATTGTTTTTAAGTGCTGAGAATCAGGAAGTGATAAAACAAGTTTGTCGATAAAATCATCTATATAAGCTTTACCTTCCAGAGTAAAAGCTCCCGGTATTTTTATTTCAGGGGAGATCCTTCCAGACCCAGGCCAGAATGATGCGATATTATATAATTCACCTTTTTTAACCTGATCATTGGCAAGACTTATTAACCAGCTAAACTCATTTTTATTACTCTTTAACAAGTTAACAAGGAGATCCTTCAACTCTTTAAGTTTGTTTTCAAAACCACTTCTCTCTTTACTCCAGAACAGATATTGAATGTATAATTTATTTAATGCAGAAATATCGTTAACTATACTTTTGTTGTAACTGTTAAAAGTATCATCTTCAAAAGCGTCTGGCAGTTCTGAAACATCATCAAAATCTGCTCCTCTGATAAATGAGCTTAAAATATTTATCCTTTTGATCAATGATTTAATGATCTTTGCATTCTTCTTAACAAATACGGCGGCCTTAGGTTTTACCTTTAAAGGAGTATTGACCTTAATAACAATCAGTTCTCTGTCAAATCCGTTATTATTTAAATTGACTAATTTCTCGTTTGCTTCTCTTCTTGTTTTAAATTTATCAAAACAAACCCTGTACCATCTGTTATTATCCGGTCCTGTATAAAATGCAGCGTGATTTTCAGTTTTTAATGATGAAACAAGCTTTTTAGCTTTATTCAGATCCTGAGTTGAAGCAACCTGTAAACTATACCCACCCATAACAAGAGATCTGTTTTCAGCACCTCTTTTGAAAGAGATCTTTTCAAAATAAAGTTTATCAAGATCAAGAAGTATATCCTTTTTAAACCTTTCTACATAAATTTTCTCCATTTTTTGCATGAATACTGGTTTTTCACCTATTTCAAACCATGGCGTTAACCAGCTTCCTGTCTCATCATCAACATCTCTGATCATCTCTTTTAAATTGTTCATTGTTTTAATGTTTTGATTCAGATCAGATTTTTCGACAAACTGACCTGCAGACTCCTTAACAATTTTTTCGAGATAGGAGATATTTGAAAAGTAAACAGAACTTAACAGCAGAATTAATGCAATAAATGCCACTGACCAGCCACCCATGATATACTTTTTAGTCAAAGCTTCTGCCTTCTCTGCACTCGACAGTGTACTGATCATTTTACGATCAGCAGGAAGTATATTATTGTAGAATTGTTTTAAAAACAGACCTGTTCTCTGGTCTTTATTTATTAAATTTTCAGATGAGATTCCCGAAAGATAAATTCCCCTTGCAATGGGGGATTCCTGATACGGATTATTCTGAAATATACCTGCTCCAAATGAGATTAACTTCTCCTTTAGTTTATCAATTCCACCTGGAAGACGAAGGAGTTTTTCATTTTTTGTATCGCTCTGGATTCCTTTCAGAATCAAATCCTTAACATGGGATACTATTGAATCGATACTTTCTGTTACCATGGATGGGATATCATCAATTTCTTCTTTTACAGCAAATCCCATTGGCTGATCAAGAGAACTTGTCGGAAGTATTTCGCACCATTGTTCAAAACCCTCCATCAAGTCGCATTTTGTTACAAGAATATATACAGGAACCCTTACTTTCAGAAGTTTCATTGTTTCAGTAATTCGCGCCTGATATGTTTTTCCTATGTCATATAGATGGGATTCATCGGAATTATTTAGTTTATCATAACTAACTGTTACAACAATACCATTTAGAGGTTCACTGCTTTTTTGTTTCCTTAAAAGAGAAAGAAGTGTGTTCCACTCCTTTTTGCTTATGTTATCAACAGAACTAAAATCAATATCAGGTGTATCTATAACAATACCTTTATTGTAAAGAAGCCAGTTATATCCATCACTCTGGGTTGCCATATCATCAAAAGACGGGGCTTCCATTTTTCCATATTGAAAAGATGAAGTTTTCCCGGATTTTGAAGGTCCCATAATCAGGAACCAGGGCAATACAGATAATGGATCTCCCTTCTTTCTTAATTCCGACTTTTTTAATGTTTCCAGAAGTTTTTTAAAACGACGGCTCATATTATCGGAGGATTGAAATGAAAACAGAGATGTTAAAAAACCTGATCTTTTAGATTTATACTCTGGATCTTCTGTGTTTATAAGATTTTGAACTCTCTTTTTTGCATTGTATTGAACAATAATCTTCTTAAGAGTTTTAAAAACTATCCAGAAAATAAACAGAAACAACGAAATGTATAAACCTGTTGAAGCTGGTTGATCTAGTAAAACCGCTCCAAACGTTATTAACGCTGCAATTACAATCCATATGATAATAAATAGTAAAAATTTAAGGAATTTTTTCACAATGTTTATCCCGTATTCTTTTGGCAATCTCGAATAGAGGTTACCCTATATTATAGTTACTAAATAATTCGCCAGATCAACAATGTTTGATTTAAATATAAAAAAAAGGATCACAATAATGATCACTGGAATTCCATAATAGAAAGTCATTAAACTTTGAGTGTTTCTTACACCACTGCCTGCTACTCCGGGTATAAGACTTTCCGGGAACAGATAGTTTGCATTTGATTTTGAGTTTTGAGTTTCTTTTTTCAGAAGATTAAGATTTGCTTCTTTTATTTCATCTAGTTTAAATTTGTCATCATCAAGATAATATTTACCTTTGAACCCCAATACAAGGCAGTAGTAGTAAACTTCCCTGATATCCTTTTCTGCGGGATTTACAGGGTTTAAATTATTCATGTTATCAAAAAATGCATAACCTGCATTTACAGTTTTAAAATGTTCCTTCTGTAGCAATTCATTTTTCCAAAGTACCTTATGCTCCCAGGAAGAAGAGAGAATCACCTCATCAATAAAAGCAAGAACACCATATTTTGCAAGATCATATTGTTCTTCAGAATACCCTCCTCTATAGTAATCTGATGAGTGTTCTGACAATGATTTTTCAATAGTCAGACGGGTTTCCTCATAATCCAGGGATTCCCCGTTTTTAATGGAATCAATTATGCTCACCGTATCTGCAAGAACCTGGAAAAAACAGTCGATCATTCTCATCTCTTTATCTCCTTAGTACTATAAATTCTACTTTCATATCTTCAGGAGCCTGATCCCACAACAACACAATATTTTTCCAGTCCTGTATGCTTTTCATGGCAGGATCGTTTCTGTCTATTTCAAAATAATTGGCATTTTGCCTTTTAGGAATGCCTTCAGGATGTGCTCTCAAAAATTTAAGGGTAAGACCTGGCAGGGATCTTTCAACATATATATCAACCTCCGGAACGGAACCGGTTTTAGAAAAATTTGTAAATGTATCAATCATCTCTTCAAACTTTGATGCTGTTCTTATACCTAAAAAGAAATGGTTTTGTGGAGCAAACAGTTCTGCTGGTATATCAGCCTGATATTTACCCTCTTCAACTTTTTCCAGAGTAACAACAGATTCGGACTCAATTGAAATTTCATTTAATAGTAATTCAATCACCCCGCATATATTATTGAAACATTCTCCAAGATTATTATGTTTATATGGGAGAACTGATGTTTGTTCCTTTCCTGTTTCTCCAAGAAATGAGACTCTGTCAGAAAGAGTACTGAGTCCGCCAACCATTTGCCTTAAAACACCATAAACCTGAAAAGGGTGGATTTTATGGGTTTCTGTGTAGTGGTAGAGTAAGGGGCCATAATGACTTAATAGCTGCAGAGAGAATCTGTAAGGTATAGTTCGAACGTCTGTACTTTTTCCGGAATCGCCCACAGATATTTTGTACTCTTCCAGTTGTCTCGCTCTGCCCGTAAGCTCATCTCTGATTCTGAAAATTTTATTCATCAGAACAGACGAACTTGAAATATGAAGTGAAGGGGGAATAAAATCAGGAGAATGTTTTACTTCGTCTCCTCCTTTAATAAGCTGAGCCACTGGAATCAAATCATAATCTCCTGCATCTTTTACTTCATCTTCAAAAAACAGTTTTACTACAATTATCAGAGTTTTCATCTGTGCAAAAGGACCTTCCTGATGCAGATCAGGAAATTCCTCTGGTTCTGAAAGTGAGATATACCTCGTTTTAACATCTTCAGCCTCATCAATACTTGAAACAACTGTAACATTGCCACCTTTTTTATTTAGCTTCTTTACACCGGCATAAATGGTGAAAGGCTCAAGCGTTTCTGTCCAGAATCCTGCAAATGATCTTGGTTTTACTACTGCATTTTCAGGGCTGTCTACAAGAGTCCCGTCCGATAAAAGCAGCTCAAGAGATTCTGTCTCAAAAACATCATTTAAAAGAGAGCTTTGACTATGCTTTATATTAATAACTCCGTATAAATAAGGATTTGTTATTTCCATCATCGGAAATACAGGGTTATTTTGCACCATGTCCATGTACTGAAAATGCTGGGGTTGCAATAAAAGCCCCTGATGCCAGAATAATTGTTTTTTTATATTCATTATTTCATTCCGTAATTAAAGTAATATCTTTTATTCTACTTTTATCCAGCTCCATCCATATTTTCATTATAGCAGGTCTTGCAGGTGGCGCATCTTTAAAGGGATTAATTATATCAATTCCTTTTTTCCCATCCTGAACAGCAGGTATCTTAAGAATTTTAAAAACTTTTTCCGGGGCTAAATTGAAGTAAGCAGCTATAAAACCAATATTCTGAGCTGATTTTGCCCTGTCAATTTTAACTATCATCTCTTTTCCCGGACTAACAACAAATTTCTCTGTTGAAAGTATTCCTATTGAACTTTCCACAACGTCACCACTTAGAATACTTTGTATTCCTTCTGTAGTTGCACATAAAGAGTTGAATCCATTTGGATCATTCATCTGAAAAATCAATAGAAAAAGTGTATGCTCCCTTTCCTGATATTTATTTAAATCTTTTGAGGGAGTAATATGCATCTCTATAGCATTTTTTTTGAAGATCCAGACATCCATAATGCCTAAGGATGTTTCTTCAGTTGCTTCTACCTTTGTTTGTGGGGCTTTCTCAGATATATCTACTTTATTCTTCACAGAACAACCTGAGAATATCACAAACAACAGAATTAAGAATTTTATAAAATAAAACTTATTACTCATAATTGAAAAAATCTTTTAAAGATTCCAATGGTTTTTTGAAAAGAGGAGTATAAACTCCTCTCAAATTTATCCGGCTGCTTTTGCACGCCAGTCATCTGACCCTTCAGTTCCGGCAATAACATGTTCCCAGGTTATTTTTCTGTATCTGAAAGATAATCTTTCCATATGTGTCTGATGTGCAAATGCAGGGTCCTGAGCATCAGGCATTATAGCTTCTATCTCAACTATTACTGCATCTTCAAGGGTATGTGTGAAATAATGTTCTTCCTGCCCTTCACTGGTTGTTCGATACCATTTAATTTCACACTCTGATAATCGTTCACCTGTTGTTAAAGCCGTATATAAAAGGGGTGAGCATTTATCAAAAACCTTGGTAACAATCAGTCCCTGATGGATTCTTTGTCCACTGGGCTGACCACTTTGCGGGTTTGTTGGAACAATTATTTTATGCTGAAATGACTGAACCAGAAATTCATCTTCATGCTCTTCCTGAAAATCATTTCCAACACTGTCTTCTGAATTTACTCCTGCTGTTATGTCTTCCTGTGAAACACCAGTAATTGTCATATAAGCTGGAATTGGCATAATTTTTCTCCTTTAAAAAGTTTTAAATGAATCAAATATGGGACTCAAAGCAATAAACAATTTAACTCCTCATCCTCAACACCCAGTTGAATTAATTGTTTATCCACTGTATCTTCTATATCCAAAACAATTGATGAAATCTCAGGAAGAATATAATTCTGAATCATATGATCAATATTTCTTGCACCGGAATTTATATCTGTACACTTTGAGGATATAAAATTAACCAGTTCTTCATTATATGAAATTTCAACATTATAGTTATTCATCAGCCTTTCATCAATTTTACTTAATTTTGCTTTAATAATATCCTTTAAAACATCTGCGCCTAATGGAAGAAAAGGCACTACTTCCATCCTGGCCAGCAGAGCTGGTTTGAAATGATTTGAAAGTATTTCATTAATAAGATCTTTGGCATCATCCATGGAAGCATTTGCATCTTCATTATAAACCTCTATAATCTGACTGGTTCCTAAATTACTTGTTAGAAAAATAACAGTATTTTTGAAATCTATATCAACTCCTTCTCCATCTTTTAAAGCACCTTTATCGAAAACCTGATAAAAGAGATTTAAAACATCAACAGAAGCTTTTTCAACTTCATCAAGGAGAACTACTGAATATGGATTTCGCCTGACTGCCTCAGTTAAAACGCCCCCTTCCCCATATCCTACATATCCTGGAGGAGAACCTATAAGTCTCGATATTGTGTGTTTTTCCTGGAATTCTGACATATTAACAGTGATCAGGGCATGATCACCGCCAAACATTAAATCAGCAATTGTCTTTGCTGTTTCAGTTTTACCCGTTCCACTGGGTCCTGTTAACAGAAATACACCTAAAGGTGCTTCGGGATTGCCCATGCCTGCCTTTGAAGTCTTTAGTATTTTACCGATTTTTTTTATGGCCTGGGATTGGCCTTTAATGATTTTTTCTATATGTGTATGAATACTTTTTACAACAGAAACATCATCTTTTTTCAGCTTTCCCACAGGTATTCCTGTCCAGCCTGATATTACATTACCCACAAGATCCGGGGATACTTCATAAGGATAAAGGTCTTCCCCGTCCAGATCTGTATCTTTCAAATTTTCTAAACTATCTTCTGAAGTCTGACTTTCAGAATCTTTATCACCAGCTTTAAGGAATTCTCTTCGTTTAGCCAAAAGCTTATCAACAATAACTTTCTGACCAGACCATTTATCTGTAACCTCTTTTAACTCAACTTCAAGAGACTTGATTTTAGTATTAAGGTCTTCAATCTCTTTATCGGAGTGTTCAGAAGTTGTACCGGTTACTTTTAAATCCCTTAAGATGGCCTCTCTTTCAAGTTTTACCATTTGAATATTTTTTTCTTTCTTTTCAATATCATATGGTTTTTTACTTGTTGAAAGATTGACTCTGGCGCAACTTGTATCAAGAACGTCAATGGCTTTATCCGGCAGCAGCCTTCCGCTGATATACTTGGAAGATAATATCACAGCAGCAGATATAGCATCATCCCTTACATATACTCCATGAGCTTCTTCATATTTATCTTTAAGACCTCTTAAAATTGTAATTGAATCATCAACAGATGGTTCCTCAATTTTAATCAGTTGAAACCTTCTCGCAAGGGCTTTATCTTTTTCAAAATATTTTTTATACTCAGACCAGGTTGTTGCTCCAATCACCCTGAGCTCTCCCCTTGCCAGAGCAGGTTTTATCAGATTGGCAGCATCGCTTTTTCCTTCATCACCACCAGCTCCGATCAAACCATGAGCTTCATCAATAAAGAGAATTATCTTCCTCTCAAAAGATTTTATTTCAGTTATAATATTTTTTATTCTTTTCTCAAATTCTCCTTTTACTCCAGCACCAGTTTGCAAAAGAACAAGATCAAGCTCAAGCAACTTTGCATCTTTAAAAAAATCCGGCACGGTTCCCTGTGCAATTTTTTGAGCAAGTCCCTCAATAACTGCTGTTTTCCCTACACCTGGCTCACCGACCAGAATCGGGTTATTTTTTCTTCTTCTGCTTAAAACATCCATCATCTGGTGAATTTCTTCATCACGGCAAAATACAGGATCAAAATTATCCTTTGCTGCGTTGTCAGTGTAATCAATCGTATACTTTGATAATACAGTCTCTTTACCAAGCTCTTTTTTGCCACTTTCCACTTCTGATGAATCAGGATCTCTTAGAGTAGTTTCAATGGAAAAATCTCTGATCTTTGAAAGTGATTTCAAAATTTCATCTTCAGAGACTGAATCAAAAAAACCTGCGAAACCACTCAGTTTATATTGAGAGAATCGCTTAATGGCTATTAAAATTGAAAAAGAGGAGATAAGGTCTTCAGACAGATCTATGGATGCAACTAACCATGAATCTTTTAAAAGATTTATTAACAAAGGAGAAAATACCGGTTTCCCACTATTTCCCGTATTTGTTTTTTCCAGCTCTTCCTGAAGTTCTGCTGTGAATTGCCCCATATCAAGACTGAAGTTACTTATAATCAGTGATAAATCACAATTGTTGTTATTACACAAACAAAGTAAAAAATCCTCCGGTGTAACTTCATAACTTTCCCTTTGTACCGCATTTGCAACAGCATCTTCCAAAGAGTTTCTGCAACAGAAATTCAATTTATTATAAAGGGCCCTGATATCAAAGCTCATCTCATAGCCTCTTAAAAAGTTTTAAACAAGATCAAGTTTACCTTCTAAAAAGAGAGTAAAATAAGCACCCATAAATTTGAAATGTGGTGTTACTTTCATCTCCACATGATACCAGCCTGCTTCTCCTTCAACATCAGAAACAATAATTTCTGCTGATCTGAGTGGTCTCTTACTTCGCACATCCGGTGAAGGGTTTTCCTGATCTGAAACATATTGCCTGATCCAGCGATTAAGCTCTCGGTCAAGATCGTTACGGCTTTTCCAGCTTCCAAGATTTTCTCTCTGAAGAACTTTAATGTAATGTGCTAACCTGTTAACAATAAAAAGATATGGCAGTTGAGTTCCTAATCTGTAGTTTAATTCTGCCTGCTTTCCTTCACTGTCAGCACCATAAAATTTTGTCTTCTGAACAGAATTTGCAGAGAAGAAAGTTGCATTATCTGCACCTTTTTTCATTGTAAGAGGAATAAACCCCAGTTCAGCAAGTTCAAATTCTCTTCTGTCTGAAAGTCCGGCCTCTGTTGGTCCTATAACCTGCTGACCATTGTCCTTATTAAAATCGATAGGCAGGTCAAGAACAGCGCCACCACTTTGTGGACCTATTATGTTTGGACACCAACGGTATTTCGCAAAACTATCTGTTAATCTTGTGCCAAGTGCAAATGCTGCATTTCCCCACAAATAGTTTTCAGATTTACCATCTGTTTTTTCGACATAATTAAAAGATTTTACAGGATTATCTTCATTATAAACAGAGCGAAGCATGAAATTTGGAAGGGCTAATGAGAAATTTCTTGAATCATCAGATTCACGAAAACCTCTCCATTTCGCATATTGTGGTCCATCAAAAATAGATTCAATATCCTTAATAGACTGGAGATCATCATATGAATCAACTGTGAAAAATTCTGGAGATGCAGATGCTATAAATGGAGCATGACTCATCGCACCGATGCTTGATACATCTCTCATCAGTTTTACATCCTGAGAACCGGGAGTAAATTCATAATTTGCTATCATTGCAGCAACAGGTTCCCCACCATACTGACCATATTCCTGAGTATACATATGCTGGTAAAGCCCGGATTTCGTTACATCAGCAGCTTCATCAAAATCATCAATAAGATTTTCTTTTGTAGTATCCAGGATCTGAATCTTAATATTCTCTTTAAAATCTGTCTTACGCACCATCATGTTAAGTGATGACCATGCAGATTCAATTTCCTGGAATTTTTCATTGTGCAGAATTTCATCCATCTGCTTTCCAAGAACAACATCAATCTCATCAATCATGCTCATAACAAGTTTCTTATCTACCTTCTCAACATCTTTATCCGGCTTAAGAAGCTCTTTTAAAAATGTTTGCACACCTAATTTTGCAATATCGTAACCTTCATCAGTATCTTTAAGCCTCGTAAGTTCCATAACCTCATCCAACAAACCACCTGAAGC
>JAAELO010000890.1 GCA_024226555.1 Desulfobacterales bacterium
TAGTCACTGACATTGTCAATGGACTTGTTACTGACTATGTCAATGGACTTGTTACTGACTATGTCAATGGACTTGTTACTGACATTGTCAGTGGGATATTCAGGAGTATGTCGGTTGACTATGTCAAAATGTTCCAAAACAAACTGTTTACTTATCAACCACTTATCCCTTTTCTTATCATCTTTTTTTATTACTCTGAAATTATTATCTTTTTTTAGTTTTAAAACCAACCTTCTAATAGTCGTCTCTGACTTTTTTGATAATTTTATAGCTTCTTTTACACCCAACCATTCATCAGTAAAATGATCATCCTTAATGTTTGTTTTGTTGTCTGATTTTTCTTGTTTAATCTTTGGTACATCACTGTTTGACATTTTTTTCTTGATAACTGGAATTGACGCACCTGCATCTTTTTCCTGTTTGATTTTTTCAAAAATAGGGAGAGCTTTGGGATCTAATAAAATAGCGTTCTTTACTCCGCGCTCAGTGTATGGAGGTTCGGCCAAGAAACGTGCGAAATCCTAGATATTCGCCTCTATATATCTGTAATAATACGAAATCAATGTCGTTTGCCTTTATTAATTTTGTCCTCATTAATATAGCGGTAAAACCGGAATAAGAAAGTCGAAATGGAATTCTCAACGTTTAAAGTTGTGTAGCAGATGATCTTCCCCCTTTAACATATCGGTAAAGCGTAGTGCGACTTATATTATATTTTTGACATATATCTTTAATGCTAATTTTTGGATTAGCCACAAGACTTCTTACCATATTAGCCTCCTCATCCAAAAGTAACTTTTTCCTTCCCAACTTTTGCCCCCTGGCTTTCGCTGCGGCTAAACCAGCATTTGTCCTCTCAATTAGTAAGCTCCTTTCGTATTGTGCGAGCATGCCAAATAAGTTGAATATCATTTCTCCATAAGGTTTTGTGGTATCAAACATCCCCTGGGTAGTGCTTTTGATTCCAACACCTTTTTCTTTTAGCTCTTCTACTAAATTAACAAGATCTTTAAGTGAGCGTCCTATTCGGTCTGTCTTCCAAACAATTAGAACATCATCCTTCCTCAAAAACTTGAGTAGCTCCTTGAATATGGGTCTATCATCAATATTCTTTCCTGACTGTTTTTCCTTAAAAATTTTAATACATCCCGCTTCTTTGAGCGCATTGATTTGGAGGTCAAGCTCTTGTCCTTCTTTACTAACTCTCGCATAACCAACTAGTGCCATGGTTTCTCCGTTGTTATCATTAAAATGTTTCAAAAACCCAACCTCAATGATATATGAAACAATTTCAAAATGAAACAGATTTATGAAACAAAAATTCAGATAGATTCGTTGAAATTTATTTGAATTTTGAGAGATAAAAAACTGTTCCATAATTGTACATTTTTGAAACATATATTTTTACAAAAGGATTATTATTGTGTCAGCTATTCATGAAACCGCTTACCCTCGTATTCGTTTAAATATGACCGAAAAGGAACTCTTTAAAATATACACACCAAATAAGGAGGAAATCGAGTTTGCAAAAAAAAATACCTATGTAGCTCTAACAAGGCTTGGGTTGCTTGTTCTTTTGAAAGTTTTTCAGCGACTTGGATATTTTCCACAGATAGATGAAATTCCAACACGAATCATTAATCATATTGCGGTTCACGCGAGCTTAAAAGGAATATCCCGTAAGATTCGAAAATATGATTCAGGAGGATCTCGTTGGAAACACATGGCTCTTATCCGATCACGCCTTGGCATAAAAGCTTATTCAGAAGGCGGTGAAAAAACGATGATAAATGTAATGATAGAGGCATCTCAATCAAAAAATATTATTGCTGATATTATTAATGCGAGCATCGAAGAACTTATTCGTCAAAAATTTGAGTTACCTTCTTTCAGTACCATGAACAGAGCAGCTCACGAAGCTCGGCATGAAGTAAATAACGTTTTTTACAAGCAGATTAATAATGATCTTACTAAAAAACAAAAAAGCCTTATTGCTTCGCTTTTAGATAAACCAGAGGAAGGGAGAAGCTTGTGGCATCGTTTAAAACATGAACCGCGCCAGCCCACAACAAAAAATATGCGTGAGTTTGCTAAACACATGCATTGGCTTCGATCATTAAATAAGAAAAATGCTCGATTTGATTTCATTCCTGAAATAAAGGTAAAACATTTTGCAGATGAAGCAAAGACACTTGATCTTACAGGGATTGATGAAACAAGGGAAAACAAAAAATACGCGTTTATGGCTGCACTAATTTTTACGCAAGCTGCGAAAGCAACGGATGACTTTACTGATATATTTGTTAGGAGACTTCAATCTGTCCATAATCGTGGCCGAGAAGCATTAAATGAATACCGAATACTTCATCAGGATAAAACAGATAAGCTCGTTCACACCCTTGAAGAAATAGTTAGTATTTGGAAAACAGATAACACAGATGCTGAACGTATAGAAGCTGTGGATTCTGTTATAAGTGATGATGCTGATAATCTTCTTAAACAATGTAGAGCTCATATGATTTTTTCCGAAAATAACTACCTTCCTTTTCTTCCCAAACTCTATAAATCACAAAGAAAAAATTATTTTGAATTTGTTGAAATTATTAAACCAAAATCATCAAGCACTGATAAATCCTTAGAAAATGCGATTAAATTTATAATTTCAAAAAGAAATATGAAGGCTGACAAAATAGAAATTGTAAAGAAAGTGAAAAATAATGACGGTACGATAGATGAATTACCTCTGGTAAATTTATCTTGGGTGCCTGATAAATGGTGGAAGACAGTAACCGGAATTTCGCAAAGAAAAAAAACTATCCAGAACGTTAATCGAATATATTTTGAAATCTGTTTATTTTCTATTGTTATGCAGGCATTGAAATCTGGCGATCTTTACATAGAAAGCAGCGATAAGTATGGTGACTACAGTAAACAATTCGTTTCATGGAAGGAATTTAAAAAAGAAATCACTCATTTCCTCAAACAGATAGGCCTCCCTACTGATATTAATCAGATTGCTCCAGGTTTAAAAAATTCTCTTTTAACCTCTGTTTTATCAACAGATAAGTCTTTTCCTTCTAATGAGTCTGTATCTATAAAAAATGAAGAGCTTGTAATCAGAAAAATTCCTAAAACAAGAGATCCTGAGGGTCTTGATTTAATCAAGCAGTTACTTACAGAACGTATGCCTGAATTAAATTTAATTGATATTTTATCCGATACAGAGCATTGGATCAATTGGACATCAGATTTCCGGCCAATTTCAGGATATGAAGCCCGCATTGACTCACCCCAGGAAAAATATATTAAAACTACTTTCTGTTACGGTTGTTATTTAGGACCAACCCAGACAGAGCGGTCTTTAGATGGAATTAGTAGAAAACAAATTGCATATTTAAATCAACGACATATTGATGAGGATAAACTCCAGCAGTCTATTATAAAAACAATTGATCAGTATAACAAATTTAAACTTCCAAAAGTATGGGGACATGGCAAAAGTGCATCTGCAGACGGAACAAAGTGGGATATGTATCAACGAAATCTTTTAAGCGAATATCATATCCGATATGGAGGATGGGGCGGAATTGGTTATTATCATGTATCTGACAGCTATATTGCCCTTTTTAGCCACTTTATTCCTTGTGGTGTTTATGAAGCCATTTATATTCTTGATGGATTA
Organism: Desulfobacterales bacterium; assembly: GCA_024226555.1. GTDB lineage: Bacteria > Desulfobacterota > Desulfobacteria > Desulfobacterales > JAAELO01 > JAAELO01. The sequence goes on from JAAELO010000890.1 coordinate 3,683, forward strand.
TTAAAAAATAAATCTGAAA
>JAAELO010000891.1 GCA_024226555.1 Desulfobacterales bacterium
AAGATAAAATAAATAAAAAGCACTTGGAGCGTTTCAAAAAATTTCAGCCTTCCATAAAAAGAATTATAATTGACAAAGTGGAATTGAATCCTTCGACTTTAGACGGAAATGAAAAAGCATTGCTTAAATTGAACTTTTTTTGGGGAAAAGCAAGGAGCAAAACTCTCGACGAGTTGACGGGTGGAAAAAATGCGATGGTCGTTTCTTTCAGCTTTTCATATCTACGCATTAAGGTCGATTACGGCGATGACCCCTTCGAAACAAAGAAATGGTGCAAATATTTAGAAAAGCTTCAATTCGAAGAAAAAGAATTCGAAACGGAAACGGAAAGTTGCGAAGGCGATGCTTCGAATCTATCGATAAATAAATGCCCGATTTATTGCGATTTAAAGAAAAAAGAAAAAGAAAACGATAAAACTGAAGTTTCTAAAAAAGATTTATGGCATTTTTCAGAGTATTTCCACGGGAATTTGGAAGATAAACCGATTTGCCGAGCAAAAAACTGCCCACATTTCAACCGTTTGGCAAATGGAGGGTACTCTCCAAGGGATATGAGACATACCTTAGTTTTTAGGCATGGAATTGGGAGGGTTAAAAAAGAAGCGAAATTAAATCCAATTATTTTTATAAAAGATGAAAGCGAAATAATTGAAACCCCGAAAAGGGAT
>JAAELO010000892.1 GCA_024226555.1 Desulfobacterales bacterium
AAAAGTTGAGACAATCGATTGGGAGTTTTATTATCGATAATAGTATCCCAAGAGACATTGAAATCAATCATTATTGGCCTGGTCACACAAAGTTTTCGTGTGCACTGTTTCTTGTCCATAGTTTGTTCGAACTTCTGACATCTTTTCAGTTGTGAAATGGTTTCGTAACACGACAGGAGAAAAACGGAAATACAAGCTAGAGTTCGTCAACACTGCAGTGTGAGAATAACACGAATACTTGAGTTTCGCACGTTTTTTCACTTATTATATTTTCACATCTCTTCTGGTAGGCTTGTACGTGGGCCTGTCCTATCTTGGATCTGAGGAGAAAATAATAATTTCTCAAAATAAATTCGAGATCAAATTTTTCTCGAAATATTCATTTTTCTTATGGTCGCAGTGCACCTCCACCCCTCACGCTTTTTCAAAAAAGACTCGTTGTGTTCGAGGTGCACTGAGACCATAAGAAAAATGAATATTTCGAGAAAAATTTGATCTTGAATTTATTTTGAGAAATTATTATTTTCTCCTCAGATCCAATATAGGACAGGCCCACGTCTTTTTGTTCTTCATCAACACTCCATGGAATATTCTGTCCCCGTCACACACCCATGTAAAGGAGAAATACACAAGTTCGTAATTGACAGACGGATGTCGAAGAATTGGGGGAGTGTTATACTGTATTACAATTAAGAGGATAATTAATGTTTGGTCATGTCGATTCCTTTTTTTCCTTTGTTTTTTCTTGTCTTTTTGGTGAAATCTATTATCATACATTCGTTAATTATTGCTTGTTTCATGGGCAAACACTAAACATACTCATTCTTTCGGTGCCTCTGGCAATTGATCTACGGCATGCAGGACTTCTGTAAAATCAATTTTTCTTTTTTTCAAAGCATTTATTAGCTGCGCGATATCGCAAGTCTCTTTTAACTCTTCCCAACGATAAAATGAACGAAACAAAGCATCTTCCGTTTTTATAGGTCCATCGGAGAAATATTTTAAATATGCTTTTACGCATTCTATTATTTCATTTTCCGTTACTTTTTCATTTTCTCGGGAAGCAAATCGACAAAAAGTACTAAGAACTCCACCCAAAACTCTTATGGGA
>JAAELO010000893.1 GCA_024226555.1 Desulfobacterales bacterium
CCAGTGCTGTTACCATGTCCCAGTATTTTAAAAACTCTTTTCCTTCGTCAGACTGTGATATTTTCCCCCGGAACTCCCGTATAACTCCATCGGTCAAACCAAAGGCAACCTGAAGTACTCCAATGATTTTCTTACCTTTACCTGGAGCAGAGACTATAGCGCCAATCCCTGACATAGTCATAAGAACATCAGCGGTTATCCCTACTTCTTGTCTAAACAGTTTTAGATAGGAGGGCCAGGAAATTAATGGCAGGCATAAATTTCACTTCACCTTCTTTAGCTCCAGCTTCGGGTTCCTCAGTATAGAATCTTACTGCTACCATTTCAAAGGGATCTAATTCTACCAGCTGCTCTTCTTTTCCCATGGTACGTTTCACATAAAAATATTTGAATTGAATTTTTCCCTTATCGGTTATTTTTATATGACGATAATAATACCGTTCCGTCCATAATGCTTTAATAAACCCTGGATCTGACCAGGGCAGTTCCTTTGCACCTTTCATTTTACGAGCTGCTTCTTTCGGTTTCATGCTTTGGAAATAAAGGGCATTCAATATTTTGTGGTACTGCTTATATTCATCACCATGTATTTTATCTTCCAAACGCTCAAGTAGAGTGCTGTTTGAACTACCAAGCCCACTGATTATTTGCTTAGCATCACTTACAGGAGCAGTGGC
>JAAELO010000894.1 GCA_024226555.1 Desulfobacterales bacterium
AGTAGTGAAATCAAACAAGTTAAAGACATCATCGCATATACCCAAGAGAGAAAGCAGAACCAGTGGGACAGTTGATTAGAAAGAAAGATTTACTGCACTACATAAAGAGTGACGGCATGGCATGGTGTTTACGATTTACAAAGAACTGCATAAGCAAAGGTCTTAAGAAGAACCATTTAACCCTATTCTACCCGGGCTCGCATGATCAGACCACAACCCGGGGGGGGGGCAAAAAATGCCCCCCCTATATATCTCGAGAACTATAATACTTAGGGCAATTAAACTTAGTGTATGTGATTAGTGATCCTTCATTAGTAAGAAAACGACAATGAGGTGTTAATTAGTCACGTGATTTGTTGCCTAGCAACCAAATTAGGAAGAGTAGTTAGAAAAATCAGGTTTCCTTTGGAAAACTCGCATATTTTGTCCAAAACGCCAAACTTTTACGACGAAAACGATGTAATACGTTGCTTTTAGGTAGAAAGTATTGAGATTCGTTGTATCTAAGAAATATTAACGAAAAAATATCAAATAAATATGAATATTTTCAGTTTATAATGAACACAAAATTTGACGCCAAAGTAAAACAGGTTTTTAAAGGTATTTTTGAGGTCCTTAGAAATTCCTAAGATATTTTGCAACTATCTGACTAATATTAAGTAGAAAAATTTAAGAAATTTGCGTTTTTATCATATATATGACGTCATAAATATGTATGACGTCATGCATCCTATTTTTTGCTGACGTC
>JAAELO010000895.1 GCA_024226555.1 Desulfobacterales bacterium
ACTTCAGCTTTTGCAATTATAAGATCAGAAGATTTATTTGCATTATCTTTCATCTGATCTATAACTTTCTGAGAGTTTAACATAATTCTTTTAAATGTTTCCTCTCTGTTTTTATACTCCTGGGATTCAAGTTTCAGATTTTGAATCTCTTTTCTGTAATCTTCATTTTCATGTAAAAGCTCTTCAAAACCAGAAGCCACTTCTTCAAGGAATCTATCAACTTCCTGGCTATCAAAACCACGTACTCTGGTGGTAAATTTCTGTTGTTGTATATCCATTGGTGTTAATTTAATCATATCTATAACCTTTCTAATGAAGAGAGCTGGCAAAAATTTTAAGTGAATTAATTACAGCACTTTGAAGAAACATTATGATAAAAATAACAATAATAGGGGATATATCTATACCACCTAAATCCGGTAGCATTTTTCTAAGTCTGTATAATACTGGTTCCGTAATTTTATTTATAAACTGAACAATTGGGTTATTTGGGTCAGGGCTTACCCATGAAAGTACAGCTCTGGCTATTACCACATACATATAAAGATCTAAAATAATACCAAGTATTAATGCAAATGCACCAATGAAGTTTCCAACTACATACATTTTAATAAGTCCTCACAATATTAGAATCAAGTTGAAGAATACATGGAGTTCTCATTGTTAGTCAAGTTTTTTCAATTGTTTGTTTCAATCATAGAGGTAGACTATATTTATAGTTTTATAATATTAAAAATTATAAACTATCTGAAATATACTTATCCATAGTTTGGTCAAAGCATTTTATGATCTCTTTTACATATGGTTCTTTTATTGAATTAAGTTGGAAATCACCAATGGATGATATTGGTAGAAATCCAATGGAAGTTCCTGTCAGAAATGCGCCTTTTATTTTTTTGATATCATCTGTATGAAGCAACTTTTCCTGAACATCAAATCCTTTATTTTTACATATCTTAAGGATATATTTCCTCGTAATGCCTTGAAGAACCTTATTAGCAGGTGGTGTGTATATCGATTGACCCAAAACAAAAAAAATGTTTGACCTTGCTCCTTCAGTGATAAAATTGTCTTTATTAACAAGAAGGGCTTCTCTGGCATTCTCTTTTTTTGTGAGCTTACTAACCCTGCTTTTGAAAGCATCCTTTAGAGTTTTAAAATTTGGATTTTCCCTCTCTCCTTTAAAGAGAATAGTATGAACGCCCTCTTCGTAGTTCTCTTTTTTAGGATAGTTGGACTTAACCATATAGGTTAGAAAGGTTTTTTCCCTTGAACATATGACTTTCACATTATTATTTCTTTTGTTATTTTTCTTAACTAACTCATTGATCTTTTCTTTAATAGATTTATCACTGCATTCAAATGGAATTATCATATTTTTTGCAGAAAATCGCATTCTGTTCATATGTTCTTCTAAAAAAAGAGCAACACCATTAACAACTTTTATAACTTCATAGACAGAATCATTTTCCAGGCTATTAAATATATCATTATCACTGGTTGGAGTGAGTTTATTATTTTTAAAATAATATTTGAAAATCGCTTCGTTTTTCATATCAAAATCTTATATTGTAGTAAAATGTATAAGAGGTTCCCTTTAACATTTATGATCGGGTTTTTCCAGTGTATACTTTAAGAAAAAACCGGATAATTTCCGGTTTTTCAAAAAATATTTAAAAAATCTACCCATGAAGCGACATGTCAAGTGCTTTAAAAGATGCTTCAAGCATTGCTTCAGAAAGAGTTGGGTGAGCATGGATTGTTTCTGCAAGCTCTTTTACAGTGACACCTTTTTGAACAGCTAATGTTCCCTCTCCCAAAAGATCTGTTGCCTGGGGTCCAATAATATGAACACCAACAATTTTACCTGTTTTTATTTCTGAAATTATTTTTAACTGTCCCGCAATTTCACCTAAAACCTGAGCTTTTCCAAGGGTTCTAAATAGAATTGCATCACTCCTTATGTCTAACCCACTATCTTTAGCTGTTTCTTCAGTGTGTCCAACGTTTCCAATTTCAGGCATTGTAAAAACAGCTCCTGGAATTACATCATACTTCATCTTTCGACTTTTTCCTGTTGCATTATCCACCGCTACTTCAGCTTCAGTAGAAGCAACGTGTGCGAGCATTACTTTAGATGGACCAGTTATATCCCCTATTGCATAAACCCCATCCACATTTGTTTCCATTTTTTCATTTACATTAATCCAGCCCTTTTCGTCGGTTTCAACTCCAATATTTGAAAGACCGATATCGTTTACAGGCGATCTTCCAATGCAAACAAGAATTTTATCAGCTTCAATTTCAAGAGGGGCTTTATCTTTCTCTTTAATTTTTTCTGCGAAAGGAGATGGTATTGTCACAGCTTTAACTTTTGATCCTTCCATATTAATTGTCTCAACAACCCTATCAACATGAAATTTTATTTTGCGTTTTTTCATCTCCCGTTGTAGAATTGATGAACAATCAATATCAACAGATGGGAGAGGTAAAACCCGGGACATTGCTTCAACAACAGTTACTTTTGATCCTAATGCTGATAGAATAAAAGCAAATTCACATCCTATTACTCCCCCTCCTATAATAACTATAGATTCCGGGATTTCAGTCATGTCAAGCAAGTGGTCACTGGATATGATTTTCTCACCATCGAATGGAAATACTGGTACATTTAAAGGCGTTGTTCCTGTTGCGATGATCAGCTTGTCCCAGTTTATCAAAGTTGACCCACCATCAGGAAGCTCAACTGTAACTTCATTCGGCCCTTTTATGTGAGCCGTACCTTTAATATGATTTATTTTATGATGTTTCAGGAGCCCTTCAATACCTTTTGTCTGACTGTTTATAATATTTGTTTTTCTTGTTTGAAGGCTTTCCATATCAGGCGTTGCTTTTTCGCCTAATTTAAGACCGAATTCAGAAGCTTTATTAATGCTTCCTAAAAGATCAGCAGATTTTTTAAAAATTTTGGAGGGTATGCAACCATAGTTGAGGCAAGTTCCTCCCACATTATATTTTTCTATTAAGGTAACTTCTGAACCCGACTGCGCTGCCCTAACTGCTGCGACATATCCTCCAGGACCTGCACCTATGATTGTAATTTTTTTTGACATATTAGCTCCTTTCATTTGTTATGTTTTATAATTTGCCATATACGTCGAAAATGTCAAGTTGTATTATTGTATTTGTAAATATTGCCAAATAATATTGACAAGATGATCATTTTGCCCCATAAATAAAACTTAAGGTACATTAAAGTTAATAGCATTTAAAAAATGCTGCGTTTATCCAGTAGGATTTGGCTAAAAAAATACTAAAACGTTTCAGGGTTTTAGCACTAACAAAACATTGTAGTAGATATGGTCTCAAAGGTAAATCAGATTAAATCTTAATAAGGATAAATTTTATGAAAATTGACAAAACAACAGTTGAAATAATTAACCGGCTAAAAGATGGAAGAACACCTTTTAAAAAAATTGCCGATGATCTGTCCCTTGCAGAAGGAACCGTTAGGTCAAGAGTCAAGAAACTGAAAGATGAAGGTATTTTAGAAATTACAGGTCTTGTTGATCCTGAAGCTATTCCCGGGCAGAGCATTGTAATGATCGGTGTGAAACTGAACACTATGGATCTTGTTGGGAAAGGTGAAGAGATCAGTAAACTTAAAGGCGTGGTTTCTGTGTGTGTTGTGACAGGTCGTTTTGATCTTGTAGTAACAACAGCTTTTAAAAAAGGTTTTGGACTTTTGGAATTTTATACAGAACAGATGTCCAAGGTTGGTGATGTTCAATCAGTTGAAACTTTTGTTGTTTATAAAGCGTACAATTTAAAGGTTCCCTGCGAAGAGTGCAGTATATAATAATTAAAAAAATTAAGAGGAAAATGATATGCAGGATAAAGTAAAAGCAACTAAGATGCATGAGTGGCATATGTCAAATGGTGCAAATATGGGTAATTTTGGAAATTACGATATGCCTTTATGGTACCCAAAAGGTGCAAAAGAGGAGCATCTTTCAGTTGTAACAGCTGCTGGTTTGTTTGATACAAGTCATATGGCAGCAGTTACAGTAACAGGAGAACATGCCTTTGATCTATTGCAACTTTGTTTTTCAAAGGATCTTAATAGTTGCATTGGGAAAAGCAAAACCCCGATCGAAATTGGTAAATGTGTTTATGGAGTTTTTCTTGATGAAGAAGGTGGTGTGATTGATGATGCCATAGTTTATAAGCTCGAGACCAATATCTATATGATTGTTGTTAATGCCGCTATGGGAGGAACGATAGCAGCGACACTTGAATCAAAAAAAGAGAACAACATTGTAATGATTGAAGATCTTACCGATAAACTTGGTAAGATGGATGTTCAGGGACCAAATTCAGCAAAAATACTGTCCAAAATAATTAAAAATCCTGAGAAAGTATTTGAATCCTTTGGTTATTTCAACTTTAAAGGACATCACAATGATGCATCGATGCTTTCGGACGATGTAAGACTTCTTGATGGCACACCAATTCTTCTTTCACGAACAGGTTATACCGGTGAATTTGGATTTGAGATATTTGTTGATGAAAATAAAACCCTTGAACTCTGGGAAAAAATCATTGAAGCAGGTGCAGAATTTGACCTTGTTCCATGTGGACTTGCTTCAAGGGATTCTCTGAGAGCAGGAGCGGTTCTTCCTTTATCACACCAGGATATAGGTTCATGGCCATTTTCGAATAATCCATGGCACTTTGCACTTCCTTATAATGTTACAATATCAGATTTTACAAAGGATTTTGTAGGAGCTTCCGCTTTAAAAAATATTAAAGATAGAAAATATACATATCCCTTTGCTGGCTTTGATCTTCGTAAAATTGCAACGGAGAATAGTAAAGTTTTAGATGAGAGTGGTAACGAAATTGGAACAGTTTTAACCTGTGCAACAGATATGGCCATTGGAAGAAGTGATGGTAAAATATACAGCATAACTTCCCCTGATAAGCCTGAAATGAAAATTAAAGGACTGTGTTGCGGATTCGTTCAAATTAACACTCTTACAAAATCTGGTCAGACTATATACCTGAGTGATGGTAAAAGAAAACTGAAAGTTGAAATAAGAAGTGATGTTCGCCCTGACAGAACAGCACGAAAAAGAATAAAAGATATGATTTAAAATTTCAGAAAATTCTAATGATTATTAGAGTTTAAAAAAACAGCAGGATTTTTAAATAAAGGGAACTAATAATTAGAATTTTGGATGAAATACAGCGTTTATAAAAGCTTTTAGTTTTATAAAAAAAAACGAGCCGATTCGTTTATAAAGAAGGTTTTATTTTATAAAGTTTACAGTTTTTTTTGGGAAATAGTTCTGTTGTTTTGCTTTTTTAAACAACTTAAGTATTTCGCCAAAAGAGCAGTTATTAGAAATTCTCTAAATAAGGAGGAACAAAAATGAAAGAGATAAACGAGCTAGTACTACCGGAAGATTATAAATATACAGCAGAACATGAGTGGGTAAAAAAAGATGGTGATACTCTTCAGATTGGAATTACTGATTATGCTCAGGATCAACTTGGGGATATCGTATTCGTAGAGTTCCCGGAAATTGGAGATTCTTTCGATAAAGATGAAACATTTGGAACTCTTGAGTCAGTAAAAGCTGTTTCGGATCTGTTCCTTCCTGTTGGTGGTGAGATTGTGGAAATTAATGAAGCTCTTGAAGATGAACCTGAACTTTTGAATTCAGATCCCAATGGAGCATGGATTGTAAAAATCAAACCATCAGATGAGAGTGAATTTGACTCACTGATGAGTAAAGAAGCGTACCTAAACCAACTGAAAGGATAATAACATGAGATATTTACCTCATACAGAAGAAGAGATATCTTCTATGCTGAAGGTTGTAGGGGTAAAAACGCTGGATGATCTATTCCCTACTATACCTGAAGATTGTAAAATGGAAGGAGATCTTAAGCTTCCGGAACCCATGACAGAATGGGAACTTAATGATCATATGGACTCACTTGCCGGTAAAATGGGAAGTTCCAGTGAATATAAGGTTTTTGTTGGTGCAGGAAGTTACAATCATTTTATTCCGGAATCCATCAACTATCTTCTGGGAAGATCTGAGTTTTCTACAGCATATACACCTTATCAACCAGAGATCAGCCAGGGTACTCTTCAGGGCATTTTTGAATATCAGACACTTGTTGCAAGACTCCTTGGAATGGATATCGCTAATGCTTCTATGTATGATGGAGCATCTGCTTTAGCCGAAGCGCTTTTAATGGCTATAAGAATAACCAGGAAAAAGAAAGTAGCTGTTTCAAAAGCAATCCACCCAAGCTACAGAAAAGTTGTTGAAACATATTTTCATCCAACTAAATATGAGATTGTAGAGATTCCATATTTGGATAATGGAAGAATAGATCTTTCATCAATCACAAATGTTGGCGATTTTGCAGCCATTGCTGTCCAGTCACCTAATTTTTTTGGTGTTATAGAAGATTTAAAAGCAGTAAAAGCATTAACGGAAAGCGAGAAGAAAACAATGCTTGTTACTTGTTTTTCTGAACCACTTGCATATGGATTGTATAAAAATCCTGGAAGTCTGGGAGCAGATATTGTTTGTGGTGAAGGACAGAGCTTTGGAATTCCCCAGTCCTATGGAGGACCAGGTCTTGGAATGTTTGCATGTAATAATAAATTTATGAGAAATGCCCCAGGAAGACTTATAGGTCAGACTACAGATCTTGAAGGAAAAAGAGCATATGTATTAACCCTTGCAACACGAGAACAGCATATAAGACGTGAGAAAGCGACTTCAAACATCTGTTCTAACCAGGGACTTTGTGCAATGACCTCTGCAATGTACATGGCATCAGTTGGTGGAACAGGCATAAAGAAACTTGCAAAGGTTAATTTTGACAAAACTGAGTACTTCAAATCTGAGCTTAAAAAGAAGGGTATTAAAATAAAATTTGATACCCCAACTTTTAATGAATTTGTAGCTGAATTTTCAGAGGGGTTTGATAAAACCCATAACAAACTTAAGGAAGAAAATATTATTGCAGGGCTTAAACTTGAAGATTACTACCCAGAACTGAAAAATAATTATCTCTTCTGCATTACTGAAACAGCTAGCAAAGAAGATATTGATAAACTGGTCCAGGAGGTGACGAAATGAATGACAATATAGTTGCAAAAGGAATCGTTCAGGACGAATCTCTCCTTTGGGAAAAAGGCAAAAAAGGAAAAGAAGGATTCTCAGTTCCTAAAAATGATGTTGGATCTTTTGAAGTTGATAGTGATCTTTTGGGAGAAGGACCAGATTTTCCGGATCTTTCAGAAGTTGAAGTTGTCAGACACTACACAAGACTTTCCCAGTGGAACTTTGGTCTTGACACAGGGATGTACCCTTTGGGTTCCTGCACTATGAAGTACAATCCAAAAACCAATGAGAGACAAGCATCTCTTCCCGGTTTTGCAGGATCACATCCACTTCTTGCTGAAGAACTATCCCAGGGCGCTTTAGAGCTAATTTATAATCTTGAACAACATCTCTGCGAAGTAACAGGAATGGATGCAATAAGCCTTCAACCAGCAGCAGGAGCTCATGGTGAACTTGCCGGAATGTTAATTTTCCATGCATATCACCAAAAAAAAGGTGCTCAGAGAAATAAAATATTAATTCCAGATACAGCCCACGGAACAAACCCTGCAAGTGCCGCTCTTTGTGGATATAAGTCAATTCCGGTCCCTTCCAATGAAGATGGAATTCTTGATCCCAAAACTGTTGCTGAATTAATGGATGAAGATACTGCTGGTATAATGATAACAAACCCTAATACATTAGGACTTTTTGAAGATAATATCCTTGAGATAAATAAGATTGTTCATGATAAAGGTGGTCTTGTTTATGCAGATGGTGCCAATATGAATGCGGTTATGGGTATTGTGCAGATGGGTAAAATAGGTGTGGATGTAATGCACCTTAATCTTCATAAAACCTTTTCAACTCCACATGGTGGAGGTGGTCCAGGGTCCGGCCCTGTTTGTGTTACCAAAGAGCTTGAGAAATTTCTACCGGTACCAAGAGTAGAAAAACAGGGTGATAAGTTTATTCTTGTTGATAACAGACCAGATTCAATTGGAAAACTTCATGCTTTCTACGGAAATTTCAGCATTCTGATCAGAGCTTACAGTTATATCCTGACTATGGGTAAGGACCTTAAAAAAGTTAGTCAATATGCTGTTCTTAGTGCAAATTACATCAAGGAAAAACTTCGGGGAGATTTCCATATTCCTTATGACAGACCTTGTATGCACGAGTGTATAGTTAATGACAAACTTCAGGAAGAAAATCATGTATCAACACTTGATATAGCAAAAAGACTTATGGATTATGGCTTTCATCCGCCAACAATATATTTTCCACTTGTTGTTAGTGGGGCAATGATGATTGAACCTACTGAAACAGAGTCAAAGGAAGATATTGATAAGCTTATTGAAGTTTTAAAAATTATTGCCAAAGAGTCAAAAGAGAATCCCGATATGCTTAAGGAATCTCCTAAGTTTTGTCGAATGAGAAGACTGGATGAAACAACTGCGGCAAGAAAACCTTGTTTAACAGGGTAGAAATTTAAGTTACAAATATAGGGTCGGTTCTTATATAGGAATCGACCTTTTTATTTTTTTATTGGAATTATGACAACATATTCTATAAACTTAGGCATCACTGACTACAAAGAGATCTACGATCTTCAACGCTCTATTGCATTGAAAAAAGAGAATGGAGAGCTTTTAGACAATTTTGTATTCTTTCTTGAGCACAAAAGTGTTTTCACCCTTGGCAAAAGGGGTGGAAAAGAAAATCTTACGGTTACGGATGATTTTCTTGAAGAGAAAGGAGTTAGTGTTGTTCATGTGGAAAGAGGCGGGAATATAACATATCATGGAGAGGGGCAGATAATCGTCTATCCTGTTATAGATCTTAAACAGTTTGGATTTTCCGTCAAAGATTATGTTTCAAAACTTGAAGATATTATGATCAGTACATCCCGTGATTTTGGAGTTGATATCAATAGAAATGAGCTTAACAGGGGCACATGGGTTGGAAACAAAAAAATAGGTAGTGTTGGGATAGCAGTAAAAAAGGGCATTGTTTTCCATGGGCTTTCGTTAAATGTCAGGCCTGATTTAACTCCATTTAAATGGATTAATCCGTGTGGACTTGAAGGAGTTGGAATAACTTCTCTTGAGCACGAGCTCGGGGTGGAAATCAATATTGATAATGCATATGACAGGATTATAGAGAATACTAAAGAGATATTCGAAGTTAATTTTAAACCTATGACAAAAGAGAATTTACTTACAAAAGTGATGTGATGCAATGAAGATACGAAAAAAGCAAAAACCGGAATGGTTAAAAAGAACACTTCCCACTGGTCCTGAATATGAAAGAATGAAGAAACTTCTTTCGGGTAATAACTTGAATACTGTTTGCCAGGAAGCGAAATGCCCTAATCAGTTTGAATGTTTCTCAAAAGGAACTTCAACTTTTATGATTATGGGTGAAAAGTGCACAAGAAATTGCAACTTCTGTGCTGTTCAGAATAATCCAATAGATTTGCCAGATCTTAAAGAACCAAAAAGAGTTTCCAAAACAGTTGAGAAAATGAATCTTTCCTATGTTGTTATTACTTCTGTAACAAGAGATGATCTTGAAGATGGCGGTGCATCTTTTTTTGCTGAGACAATAAGGGAGATAAAAAAACTTAATAAAGATATTCTTGTGGAGGTGTTAATACCCGATTTTCAAGGCAATAAGAAGGCTCTTAAAACTGTTCTTGATGCAAAACCCGATGTACTAAACCACAACATAGAAACTGTTCCTTCATTATATCACAGAGTCAGACCTGAAGCGATATATGAAAGATCCCTCGATCTGATTAAGAGATCCAAAGCTTATGCTCCGGGAATACCCACAAAATCAGGTCTTATGGTTGGGCTTGGTGAAAAAAAAGAAGATCTTATACAAACTTTTCAGGACCTTGTAGAGCATGGTTGTGATGCTTTAACTATAGGACAATATCTTCAACCATCAAAAGACCACCTTCCTGTTGAGCAATTTGTAACTCCGGAAGATTTTGAAAATTTAAGGGAAATTGCACTTGAGAAAGGTTTCATAGAAGTTGCAAGTGGACCTTTTGTAAGGAGTTCTTATCAGGCAGCCAGCCTGTTTGAAAAGGTTAACAACTGTTCCCAACATATAGAACATAATCAAATATAGATTTTACACTACCTATTTGTTTTCAAATTTGATATTTAATATATTATTAGCAATAAACAATCGGGGTAATTTTTTATAAATGATTGATGTAAGTTTGAAATTTAATGAATTCTTTTTGGAAGTTACTATATCCGTAGAATCTATCCAGACACAAAAACAGATCTGTTTAACTCTCTTCTAACCCACGAAAAAAGGGAACCAGGTTTACACCTATTCTGATGGATGAATCTAATGTTTTAGCAGAAGATATGACTGATATTGATGTACAGAAAATTGCATTTCAATGCGTAAAACGTAAAGACGAATTTGGAGTTCTGGTTGAAAGAAATGGGATGTAACCTATGAATTTTTCAGATCAAGAGATGAAACTGTAGAATGGTTAGAAAATGACTCATAAAAAAAAGGTATAATTGCAATGGAAGTCAGTTTGAAATTCAATAAATGGTTTTTTGATGTCGTTATTTCTGGCGATTTTATCCCAAATGAGTATGAAGGTTTCTTTTTCAATATGTTAAATGATAAAAACTGGAAACCCGGAACACCTGTTTTGATTGATGAAACTAATTTCCTTTCTAAAAACCTTTCTATTGAAGAGATTAAAGAGATCGCTAATCAATGTGTAAGATTGAGACATAAATTCGGACCTGCAAAGTGTGCTATTTTTGTTTCCCGTGACCTTGAGTTTGGAGTAAACAGAATGGGGGAAGTGTTTGTAGAAAATGAATGGGATGTTGTTTTAGAGTTTTTCAGATCAAGAGAGGATGCTATCGAGTGGTTAGGAAATGACTCAGAATAATAAAGGTATAATTGCAATGGAAGTCAGTTTGAAATTCAATAAATGGTTTTTTGATATCATCCTCTCTGGTGATTTTATCCCAAATGAATATGAAGGTTTCTTTTTCAATCTGTTAAATCATAAAAACTGGAAACCTGGAACACCGGTTTTAATTGATGAAACTAATTTCCACTCTGAAAATCTTTCTATTGAAGAGATCAAAGAGATCGCCAATCAATGTTCAAGGCTAAAACATAAATTTGGACCTGCAAAATGTGCTATTTTTGTTTCCCGTGACCTTGAGTTTGGAATAAACAGAATGTGGGAAGTGTTTGTAGAAAATCAGTGGGATGTTGTTTTAGATTTTTTCCGATCAAGAGATGATGCAATAGAATGGCTTAAAGAAGAGATATTAACCTCAGAAACTGGTAAAAAAAAATAAAAGGTATAATGACAATTAGAATTTTAGAAGACTCAGATGAAATAACCCCGGAAATTGTCCGTGAGTGGGGCTATGATGAAGAATTATATGTTTGTTCAATATATGCTAACAAACTATTCACATAAGAAAACCAGGAAGATGCATAACCGGAGTCTGGTTTTTTCATAGAATTAATAAAATTACTTAGTTTCTCCAGGCTCTTTAAACCTCTGATTTTGTGCAGAACAACTACTTCCCTGCAAAACTGACATAGTATAACAAAAGCATATTCACTCTTTGGGCATTTTTCATCAGATACTAACTCTAATAGAACAGGAAAATATTGTAAATCATACAATAACAGATCTTCATCCTGCTCCATCAAAGGACCTGTTGATAATAAAATAGCATCTCAAATGTCAAATGACCTTCTACTTGGTTTTGGAAGAGTTGGAGAACTTAAGGAAACTGAATCCGGCAGATCTGGTTGGTGCCGTTTTACGCTCAAAACCAGCGTAACAGAACATATAGATGTATGTTATGAAACCGGAAAATTGTATACGTTCCATATTACAATTGTGATTTAGAATACTGATTTAAGAGAATTATCGACTTTTTGTTTGAAAACTTTTTTCATTCACCGGTGATGTCAAAAAAACTCCATTATTTATTTATACAGATGAAAAAAAAAGGGCAGATCAAAAAGATCCACCCTTGAATATTTTTCAATAAAAATAATTTTTAAAAGAAAAAACCCTTCTTTCTTGAGATCATAGATCTCATCATATCTCCGGCATTTTCGGCATGGTCTGCAATGGAACCAATGGTTTCAACAAGCTTTACAAAATGAAAAGTATTGTTTTCTGTTGACTCTAAAGCAAAATACTGATTCTTGAGTCTATACTCAACCCTGTCAACTTCATGTTCTTTTTGTCTCAGGTCACGGATGATCTCTTTTATAATATTTCTTTGCTTGTCAGAGTAATTTTTAAAGTATTTATCGGCCTCTTTAACAAGGCGGCTCATCTGCTCAATTGGCTCAAGAACTGAATCCACAAGTAGAAGAAAATCTGCTTTTACCTCTTCCGGTAATTTAGTTTCTACCCTGTAAGATAACCAATCCAGTGTTGTTTCAACAGAATCCAGGATTTTATCCTGTTCTTTCAGATACATAAAGAACTGAAATTCCGGAACTATCATTTTTGTTCCCATGGGGATATGTCCCCTGATTCTTCTCTTGATTGCATCAGCTTCACTTTCAAGCTTGCTTACTTCAACCCTGTACTCTTCAAAAGAGGTCAGATTATTTGATACATAACATTCAAGAGCCTGCTGAAAAACCCATGCACACTCTTTAACTTTTTCAGCGTGTTCAAGTAGTCCATCAAACGGGGACGTTTTCATAAATGAAAAAAATGATAGAAAAGGGATATTCATTAAAAATCTCTCCTTTTGGTTCTTAAAAATAACGGACTTAACTCTTTAGGGAATCTCTAATAACTGCTCTTTTGGCGAAATACTTTGTTATTTCTAAAAAAAACTGTAATAAAATCGGCTCGTTGTTTTTAGAAATGCCTTGTATTTCATCCAAAATTCTAATTATTAGAGGTTCCCTTGATATGCCCGCCGTTTTTTATAAAAGAATTCCTAAAGATATCAAGTAAATTATGTGTCTGCTCAGATATCTTTACACTATTATCCATAAAACCATAAAAAAGAATACTTAAGCGGGTTCCAGACTCACCATTTTGAATTCTTTTAATCTGGGTTTTATCAAAATCATCAACGAGCTTTACAAGTTTTAAGCTCTGTCTTGCTATATAATCAAAATCCACTCTCTTTCTTTGTAGCAGCATAATGCTGGTATTCCACAGAAGTCTAGTGATACATGTTTTAATATATCGTAATTCCCCTATCTGTTTAGCAGTCAGGCCTTCATGATTATTTTCAAAATGATTATATGCATTAAGAATCAGATCTCTGTGGGAATCAGAAATATCTTTTAACGATCTTATGGTATGAAGATATGTCTGTGTGTAAACTACATCTTCCTTTTGAAGAAAATTAAGAGTTCTGAAGATATTTGCGGTTATAATATCGGACCATTTATTAATTTTATTGGTCTCTACCCTCATATTATTAAGCCTGCTTCTATCTTCAAGGAAAGTTGCTTCAAAGCAATGCTCCAAAGTATCACTTATCTCTCTTAAATAGTATCCTGTTTGTTCAAAGGAAGTTTTGATAGCAATTTCAGGATCATCAATATGTGTCATATTAAAAGCCTCTAAGGCTTTATCAGCTTTTTGTCTTTTTCCATGCATGTGATGGCTTCTGAACAGTAGAAATGCTGCAAAGAAAACAACAAATATTATTCCAGGAAGCTCAAAGTAGAAGATGATGGATGCAAATATCATGGAAGCAGTAAACGCAGCTAAAGCTGTAACAAACCATCCGCCCACAACAGCGAGAACTCCGGTTACTCTGTAAACAGCACTTTCTCTACCCCATGCCTGATCGGAAAGGGAAGTTCCCATAGATACCATAAAGGTAACATAGGTTGTTGAAAGAGGAAGTTTTAAAGATGTTGCAAAGGAAACAACTGCACTTGCTACCATGAGGTTTACTGAAGCTCTCAAGAGGTCAAAAGACTGTTGTTGTTCAGGGTCTTCTGTTTTTTTAGTATTAACAATAGTCAGACGATTTGCGATACCCCTTTGAATTGAAGCTGGTATAAATTTTTTTATAAACACAAATTGAGTATGGACCATTCTAACAATTATTCTTGAAAGAGTTGACGCACCAAATCTTTCCACACCTTCATCCTGACGACCAAGGCTAAGTTCTGTTTTTGAAACAGATCTGGATTTTTTTGAAAACCAGAGAGTTATTACCATTACAGTACCAGCTAAAAGAAGGAGCAATGTATTAGCCTGGGATTTTCCCTTAAGTGCTCCCATCAAAACATTCAATGGATCTGATGATAATTCAGCAACATTATATGCACTTAAACCTGCTAAAGGTACTCCGATAAAGTTAACAAGGTCGTTGGCAGCAAAAGCCATTGCAAGGGCAAATGTTCCCATCAGAACAATTGGCTTTAGTACATTTATTTTTGTGAAAACCGTAAGGAGTTGGAAAAGAAGACCAAAGACTACAAAATTACCACCAAGTATGAGCCATGCATGATCTTTAATAAACAGAACAGCCTCTTTTGATAGAAATGATGTTCCCTTTGCTCCTTTAATAAGGATAAAGTATGTGATCACGGAAAAAGCAAAACCACCCCAGATACCGCCATATTTTTTTAGTGTTTTTGCATAGTCAAACGTAAAAGTTAGTCTAGCAAAAAACTGTACAATAGCACCAGCTATAAAAGCGACAATAACTGAAAGTAATATACCTGTGATTATTGCAAGGGCTTTTCCTGTATTGATATATTTTGCCAAGGTTATGAAAAGATCGCCGGCCATATATATTTTTATCAAAGAAACAGCAACCGCTGCACCTAATAGTTCAAAAACGATTGATACTGTAGTTGAAGTTGGAAAACCAAATGTATTAAAGGTATCTAAAAGGATTATATCTGTAAGCATTACAGCAAGGAAAATTGAGATAAGTTCGGGCATATTGAAGAACTCAGGATGAAAAATACCTTTTCTTGCAACTTCCATCATACCGCTCGAGAAAGTTACACCAGCAAGCATTCCTAAACTTGCTATAATCATTATAACGTTACGGGGAGCTGCTTTTGATCCGATGGATGAATTTAAAAAATTTACAGCATCGTTGCTGACACCCACCACAAGGTCAAATATGGCAAGGCAAGCCAGTAAGACCAAAGCAAACATAAACATTTCCATAAAAAAATAATCCTCATTAAGTTTTAGTATTTCTTTACCAATCATAAATTCAGATGTGAAATACTAGATATATGTTAGGATTTTGTTAAGATATTAAAAAAATACTAAAATCACAATCTTAATTTTCTAACAATAATAAAGCAAAAATAGCTAAACTGTCTATAAACAATACGTTTTAATCTCTTATAAAACGTGACACCTGATATCATATTTTGTTAGGATTGTGTTACTTAAATTTGCTTTTTTGAACTCTTAATACAGTTTTAACACATAAACCCTTTTAATTACAAAGGTTTATCAATTAAAAATCTATTCTAAATTTTTGGTTTTTTATTTAAATTTAAATACTTTTAGGGAACCTCTAATAATTAAAATTTTGGATAAAATACAAGGTTTGACAAAAAATAACGAGCTGATTTTGTTACAGTTTTTTTTGGAAATAATTCTGTTGTTTTGCTTTTTTAAACAACTTAAGTTTTTCGCCAAAAGATCGGTTATTAGATATTCTCTTTATCAAATCTCTTGACATTTCACTAAAAAAAACATAATTTAATCAACATATCAAGATATGTTGATATGTAAATATTTAAATTAATAGAAAAGCTTGAATGAAAAATATAAATTATTTTAAATCTCTATCGGACGAAACAAGATTAAGACTCATGAATATACTTGTTCATTTTGAACTAAGTGTAAATGAGATTGTTGCCATTATGGATATGGGCCAATCCCGTATTTCAAGGCATCTTAAAATAATGAGTGATGCTGGAATAATTGAATGCAGGCGCGATGGAATATGGGCCTTTTACTCAGCTATTTCAAATGGGGATGGAAAACTTTTTATAGATGGTATTAAATTTCTTTTTACAGAGGAAGATGAACTAAAAACTGACCTTTTTACAGCCAAACAAATTATTGCGGACAGATCTCTAATTTCCAGAAAGTTCTTTAACGATATTGCACCTGAATGGAATAAACTGAAAAATCAGATTATTGGCGATTTCGATCTTAACAGCAGTATTCTTTCATATATAGATGATTGTGAAATGGCTGTGGATTTAGGCTGTGGAACAGGAGAATTCTTAACCAAACTAAAGAGTCGTTCCAAATATACTATTGGAGTTGATAACTCTCCAAATATGCTTGAAGAAGCAAGAAAACTATTCAAAAACAGTAATGATTATGTTAACTTAAGACTCGGTGAACTTGAACATCTTCCACTTTCCGATTCTGAAGCAGATCTTGCTGTTATTTCAATGGTATTGCACCATATATCAAACCCTTATGAAGTTATTTCTGAGGTTGCAAGAATTCTAAAAAAAGGCGGGTCCTTCATTATTGCTGATTTTGATAAGCATAAAAATGAAGAGATGCGCAAAACATATGGCGACAGGTGGCTTGGGTTTTCCCTGGAGGAGATAGAAGGATTTTTAGGTAAAAACTTCACACTTGAAACCTATAAAAAGGAAAACGTTGATCAGTCTCTTAGGCTTGTTATTTATAAGGCTATAAGGAACTGATTTAAACATTTTTTGTATAATAAAAAATTAGGAGAAATAATAATGAGCTTCGAAGAATTAGATCTATCATTAAAGAACAAAGTAGCAGATATGAGTCTTGCTGAATATGGTCATAAGGACCTTCAGCTTTCAGAAAAAGAGATGCCAGGCCTTATGTCATGTATTGAAAAATATGGTAAAGATAAGCCTCTTAAAGGTCTTAAGATTATGGGAAGTCTTCACATGACTATCCAGACCGCTATGCTTATCGATACTCTAGCTGCTCTTGGAGCAGACCTTAGATGGGCAACATGTAACATCTTTTCCACACAGGATCACGCAGCAGCAGCTATAGCTGACAAAGGAACTTCAGCAGTATATGCATGGAAAGGTGAAACTCTTGAAGAGTTCTGGTGGTGTACAGAGATGGCACTAACATGGCCTGATGGAAGTGGACCGGATTTAATAGTTGATGATGGTGGTGATGCTACTCTTTTTATCCATCAGGGTGTTAAAGTTGAAGATGATCCTTCATTGCTGGACGTGGAGTATGATAATGTTGATATGAAGTGTCTAATGGCAAGACTTAAAGCAACATATGAAAGAGATCCAAAGCACTGGCACAAAGTTGCTGAAAAAATTCAGGGTGTTTCTGAAGAAACAACAACTGGTGTTCACAGACTTTATCAGCTTGAGAAAAATAATGAACTACTTTTTCCAGCAATCAATGTAAATGACTCAGTAACAAAATCCAAGTTCGACAATCTTTATGGATGCCAGGAATCACTTGCTGATGGTATTAAGAGAGCAACAGATGTAATGCTTGCTGGTAAAGCAGTTGTTGTTTGTGGTTTTGGTGATGTTGGTAAGGGTTGCGCAGCTTCAATGAGAGGTTACGGATCAAGAGTAATCGTTACAGAGATCGATCCAATTTGTGCTCTTCAGGCTTCAATGGAAGGTTACGAAGTATTAACTCTTGAAGAAGCCCTTCCAAAGGGAGATATCTTTGTAACTGCAACAGGTTGTTATAACGTTATTGACGGTTCACACATGGAAAAAATGAAAGATGAAGCTATCGTTTGTAACATTGGACACTTTGATAACGAAATTGAGATGTCTTACCTTGAGCAAACAGATGGTATAACAGTACTTAACATCAAGCCTCAGGTTGATAAGTGGACTCTTAAATCAGGTAACTCAATTATCGTTCTTGCAGAAGGAAGACTTGTTAACTTAGGTTGTGCTACAGGTCACCCAAGTTTTGTTATGAGTAACAGTTTTACAAATCAGACTCTTGCTCAGATTGAACTAGCTCAGAACAAGCTTGAGAAGAAAGTTTACACACTTCCTAAGAAGCTTGATGAGGAAGTTGCAAGATTACACCTTGGAAGACTTGATGTAAAACTTACTACTCTTTCTCAGGAGCAGGCAGACTATTTAGGCGTTCCTGTTGAAGGACCTTATAAAGCAGATCACTACAGATATTAGTAGTTGGCAATCATAAATAAAAAAGCCCGGTTTGACCGGGCTTTTTTTATTTTTAGGCGAGGCTGATTTACTGCAAATGTTGCGTTACAAGCCATTCGCGGTAGAAAATCACTACTGGGAACCTCTAATAAGAATTTTGATTGAAATAAAAGTTGAGAAAAAAATAGTAAGTATTTCGGATAACTTGATAAGCCTCTTTTAGTATCCACAACATGTATAATGGTGTTCAGAAGTTATCCAAATTCACATAAGAAAACTTAAAAAAAATGGTATATAAAAAATCCTGATTAAGCATGGTTTGATCACAAAATGATCTATCTCTTAATCACTTTTATTTAAAATAATTATAGTAGCCAAATCTTTAATATCAACCACAGTCGGTTTATTAGGTCCTGCAGCATTGTTGTAAGTAAAAATCAGTTTAGATTTGTCAGGCGAAAAACATGCTGAACCAAAACTTCTGTAGAAATGAAAATTCATTACTTCCCAGCTTTCAATAATAATTTTTTTATAATCTTTCGTATATGCATAATAGCTATGAAGATTAGATCGTTTTTCAGGCAGTTCACGTGTAAGTTCAGAGTATATACTGACTGATGAGTTGCACCCGTACTTTTTCATGATTTTTTCCGGTATATAAATACAATTTAATTTTACTTCCTTTTTATCCTTTTTGATTTTTAATTTTGAAAGTTTTGTTTCTTCTCCTTTGTATTTCATAACAATATTAGTTTTTTTAAATGCTTCTTTAGCTTTCTTAAGGATAATTGATGCTTTGCTATGGCTGGTACAAGTTAGCTTTTCTCCCTTAGGTTTTACATATTCAAAACCATAACCCATTTTCAGGATCTTTATATATTGTCCAGTGTTCTGTTTTTTTACCAGTTTGATAAAGCAGGAGTTCTACCTGGGTTGGCTTAATCCCATTAACAGATGGATATTTACATACTGATCCTCCGGTAGCTTTGGAATAAACATAACGAAGAGCAAATGATGAACTGTCTTTTGAAAACCCAAGCATTTCAGCTTTAGATTTACCTTCATAACCGCATGAGTATCCGGTTTCAAAAGATATAAAAAATATGAGTTACGTTTTTCATCTCCTTTTTTTCTTTTCTTGTCCAATGGATTGTTTTTATATGTGCGCATATTATTTCCTTATAAAGAAAACAGTAGTATCTATTTCAAATGAAATAATCAAAGATTGTTTTGCATCATTAAAATTATAACCATAGAAACAACAATTAAACAACCATATGATTTCACTGCTTGTTTATCATTTTGAGAACAAGTTCAATATTTCAGTTATTATAATTCTGGTAGGAAAAAAATATGGAAACTAAACAATGGGAGAATTCACAATGAACAAAAAACCACTGTAATTCGATGAAAGGTTATTTATTAGAGTTTGCATTAAAATAATTTGGTAATAAAACATCCTATTTCAGTTGAAGTGGCACTGGATGTTCCGTATGTTTCCGTCTTATATTTAAGGAATCCTCCTATTCTCATATTATTGTATTGTTTAAGGTTTGTTGATAGAGAAAATTTTCCAATTACTAAAGTTTTGTCTTCATAGCTGGTATTTAAAGCTTCCTCCGTTATATGTTTTACATTAGCCGTAGTTAAATAATTTTGGTTTATCAGGTCAAAGGAGACTCTGTGGGTATATGTTTTTGGTTTCATGTTGGTATTAACTGTACCACTACCGTTATTAACTGCTTTAGGAGAGTAAGTGACAGAGTATTCAAAGCGAAAAGGTTTGGCTGATTTTACTTTATATCCTGCTCCAACAACAGCTTCGAGATAGGAAAGGTTTTTAGCATCTGTTTCTGTCTCACTAAAATAGGAGAGACCTGCTGCCACAGTAATTTTATCGTTCAGTTTTTTCGAAACCCCTCCTCCAAATGCAAAGAGATCTACAACTATACTATTTGAATCGTCACTCTCAGATTGAAAATAGTAACCTTTTATTCCTGTAGAAAAACCATCTGAAAGTAAATATGCAGTATTTACTATAATTTTTCTTTCATTATATATAACCTCCTGATCATTTATTGTAAGCGCTCTCCTTGTTGGTTCAACAACAAATTCAATGTCAATTGAACCCATTTTTTTGTTTAGAAATGCCATACCCTGAAGTTTTTCAACATCATTCTCTCCACCACCTGAAACATCTGAAACCTGGGTTCCTGTTCCATATGAAATAGCACCTGTTACAAAACTTTTATCTCTGTATCCTGCTGAAGCCGGCATTTCAGAATACTGCAAGTAATCTAAAGAGGGAGTTGCAACCTGAGCATTTGAATAGTCAGCTATTAATAGGAGGGTTAGAACAAGAAAAGGGATTATTTTTAGATACCTGAACATAGTTGGGTATATATAAATCAGAAATGGAACCACAAGAAATAAAACTGCTATTAAAAGAATATGTGGTAGTCCTTTTTCACCTTTTACTAATCCAATAAAACACACATCCCAGAGGTCAGTATCATCACCATAAGCCTCTCCACTAACAGAAGTACGAAAATTTGCTACAATAGTTCGTGTGTCATCAAGAGTTTGAACATTGTCATCAGTACCACCAGTTAAGGCCCATGCTCCGTATGTAGCAACAGTACTCGAAAAGTATCCTATTCTTGGACAAGATCCTGTGCAAGCAGTAGTATATGCCATTAATGTTCTAAAATTGTTTGCATTATCAATATAACCCCTGCTGTATGTATCCCACCCCCCAGAGTTTCCAGATGAAGCACCGGAGTCATGAACGGCACCCATATTATGGGCTAACTCATGGGCATAAGTCATAGAACCACAATCAATATCAACAACATTGAAAGCAGAAGAAGCAAAATAATTTTGATTTGCCTGAGTAAGTACATAGGCAATCCCACATGCATCATCCATTCTATTTACTAATAAAGTCACAATGTCAGCACCATAAGAGTCACGAACTGTATGTATCTCATCCAGATAATCATCTGAAGTATTTCTTAACCGATCTAAATCTGTTACAGCTGCATAACTTTCAGAATAATATACAAGCATGGTTTTTACTAAACTTATTCTTTGGGTAACTCCACAGTTTGAATAATACTGATTTGTATTATCCACAAATAGTTGTATTTCTGTCAGAATGTTCGAAGATTGAGCTGCTGCATCTTGAGTGTAGGCGACCATAACATCGATTGTGGAACCATCATCTTTAAATGATTTAATATCAAGCGTAGGAGCATTTGGATCAGGAGGAACACTAACGAAAGGAGATTCACTTTTAAGCATTGATGTATCTACTTCAGATAAACTGTGAACCCCATCACCCATAGGTCTTATTTCAAATGTCATGTTATCGATAGTTATGTTTCCTGAAAGATCACTACCTTCAACTGCGAAAATAGCTCTGCTTTTAACATTTCCAACTATTTTTCCTCTCCAGGAATATGATGTCATAGTTCTTAGGGTTAAATCGTCTTTCTCAAATGATAATTTTGATCCAGGAACTAATTCTATATCAAAGGTTTCATTACCAAGCAAAAGATCGAGGTTCAGTTTATAGAATTTCACAGAACTGGTTTTTGGTTTACTCTTTATGATTCCCATTCTATTTGAAATTTCTGAACTTACCTGATTCTGAAAAATTTCAATTGTTGTTAGATCAGCGCTGTATACTTCTAAGGAGATAAAAATACAAATTACTGTTAAGAATATTTTTTTTACCATGGGGGGTCCTTTTCGATCACAAATTTTTAACAAGGTTCATTCCCCTTTATAAACTAAAAAGCAATTTATATAAACAGATAATTAAATGGAGTTTGTTAAAGATTAATTAAGAAATAAAAAGTATTATTTAATATTTACATATTAGCAATATAGATTAACTCAATGATAATAACCATATAGCAATAATAATAAAAAAAACTTGTTACTTTTGATAACAATGATATATAAGGTGTTTGTTTCTATGAACAATAACGTATTTATTAGATTATTAAAGATGTCAGGTTTTATAAATATATGGGGGGAATATGAAAAAAATATTAACAGTTGGTCTTTTAACGATTTTAGTGTCTGTGTTTCTAACATCTGGTGCATATTCAAAAGATGTTTTAATCGGAATTTCCAAAATTGTAGCTCATCCAGCACTTGATGCTTTGGAAAGAGGTGTTCAGGATGGTGTAAAAAAGTCGTTTCCGGATGCAAAATTTGATCTTCAAAACGCAAATGGAGAGATGTCCACAGCATCTCAGATAGCTCATAAGTTTAAAGCTGCAAAAGTTGATGTTGCTGTTGGTATAGCAACTCCTACAGCTCAGGCACTCGTTAACTCTATTAAAAGAAGCCCGGTAGTATTTTGTGCAGTAACTGATCCTGTTGGAGCGGGTCTTGTAAAATCTGTTAAGAAAGGTGAAAAATATGTAACTGGTACATCAGATATGACACCCGTAAGGCAGCAGATTGAAATGCTTATTAAACTTGCAAACATTAAAACTCTTGGTCATGTATATTCCAGTAGTGAAGCAAATGCAGTAAAACTTGCAAAGATAGCAAGAAAAGTTTGTAAAGAACTTGGTATTAAATTTGTTGAATCAACTGTTACAAACTCTTCCGAAGTAAAGCAGGCAACTCAGGCTATTATAGGTAGAGTTGATGGAATATATCTAAGTAATGATAACACAGTTTTTTCTGCACTGAGCTCTGTTCTTAGTGTTGCTACAAGAAATAAAAAACCAGTAATGTCAGCAGACCCAAGTTCTGCTAAAAAGAATCCTGTTTTCGCAGCATGGGGTTTTGACTATTATAAAATGGGTGTTGCCACAGGTAAAATAGTTTCAAGAATTTTAAAAGGTGAAAAAACAGTAGATATACCAACTAAGTTTATGACAGATGCATCGGATGTTGATCTAATTATAAACCTTGATGTTGCTAAAAAGATAGGAATTACTATTCCTGAGGATATTTTAAAACAGGCAACAGTTATTAAAAATGGCAAAGTTGTTAAAAAATAAAAAAAGTATGTTTAAAAAATTTCATGCTTTAGTAAGGTAAGTCTTAAATGGATTAAGGCTTACTTTTTTTTTGAATATTAAATGTTGGATTTCATATGTTAGAAGGTATTTTTGTAGAAGGCCTGATTTACGGAATTATGGCTCTTGGCGTTTTTTTTACATTCAGGATTTTAGATTTCCCTGATCTTACCGTGGATGGTTCATTTCCCATGGGTGCAGTAATTATGGCAGTTTGCCTGGAAAATAACATGGGTATCTTTTTAGGTACAATCCTTGCCTTTTCTGGGGGTGTCCTGGCTGGTTTTGTAACCGCTGCGATCCATAACAAGTTAAAAGTACCACATCTCCTTGCCGGAATACTAACCATGACAATGCTCTATTCTATCAATATAAGAATTCTTTCAAACAGAGCTAATCTTCCTTTGATGAATGTGAAAAACGTCATGTCCTTCATAGCAGAAAAGACAGAGGGGATTATCTCAGAGGAATATGCATATCTCATCTTTTTTATTCTGATTGTTCTGTTAATAAAACTTCTGTTGGACATCTTCTTTCATACCGATATGGGTCTTATTTTTGGAGCCCTGGGGGATAATCAACAGATGGTTGTTAATCAGGGAATATCTCCGGATACAATGAAAATGATTGGTGTAGGCCTTTCAAATGGACTTGTAGCACTGTCCGGTGCTTTTGCCGCCCAATATCTTGGTTTTGCAGATGTAAATCTTGGGCAGGGAATTGTGATATCGGGACTTGCATCAGTTATGCTTGGTGAGTTCCTTATCAAATCAAACAAAATATCTATCCTCACTCTAAGAGTTATCCTTGGGGCTATTTTATATAAAGCGATAATGTACCTTGGAAGATTTTATGGTTACCACATAAACATGACTCCAAACGATCTTAAACTAATATCAGGACTCCTCGTTATTGTTTCGCTGTTTATTGCAAACTACAAGAAAATTAAAGGGAGATCATCCTGATGATACAACTTAGTAATATTTCCAAAATATTTAATGGTGGAACCCATAATGCAAAAACCGTTATTAAAGGGCTGAACCTAAATATTGAGAAAAATGATTTTGTAACAATTATCGGTAGTAATGGCGCTGGAAAAACAACTCTCTTTAATCTTATTTCAGGTAATATGTTTCCAACAAATGGAACTGTCTCTGTTGGAGATAAAGATGTAACAGATGATGCTGAATACAAAAGAGCAAAGTATATTGGAAGAATATTCCAGGACCCTCTTTTAGGAACAGCTTCAACAATGACCCTTGAAGATAATATGATGATCACCTACAAAAAAGGGTTCAAGTGGTTAAAGATAAGTTTGAACAGAAAGAAGCGATCCTTTTTTAAGAAGGAGCTCCTGCAGCTTAATATGGGGCTTGAGAATAGATTAAAAGAGAATGTAAGCCTTCTGTCCGGTGGTCAAAGACAGGCCTTAACTCTTTTAATGACTGTGTTATCCAAGCCTGAAATAATACTTCTTGATGAACATACAGCAGCACTCGACCCAAGAAATGCTTCTATTGTAATGGATCTTACGGCTAAATTTATTGAGCAGCACTCATTAACGACAATGATGATTACACACAACATGCAGCATGCAATTGACTATGGAAACAGACTCCTGATGATGGATGGTGGTGAAGTAATTATTGATGTAAAGGGCGAGAAAAAGAAGCAGCTTACGGTTGAGAAACTGATTGCAATGTTTAATGATATTCGAAAAAAAGATTTTGAAAATGATGAGGTTCTTTTAGCTTAATCAAAGTCGTAGTAAAATAGGAAAAATCTAAAGGGAATCTCTAGTAAATAATTAGAATTTTGATTTAATTAAATACAGATTATAAAAACTTTCAGTTTTATAAAATCTCTGTGTGAGAAAAAAATAACGAGGTGATTTTACAACAGTTCTTTTTTTTGAAATACTCTGTTGTTTTGTTTATTTTTTAAAAAAACAACTTAGCTTGTTCGAAATATATTTGTTAGAAGTGTCCTTTCTTTTTTACTTCTTTTTGAGATTGTAGGTATCAAGATCCATGTCTTTTGTGAAAATTTCAACGGCTTCAGGTGGATTTAGCTTTTTCGCAAACTCTAATCGTTCTTCATAACTTTGATCACCCTTTAGAAGGTTAACAACAACTTTTTTTCTTAGCTCATCCTTTCCAAAGACACCCTTTGCATCCAGCCTTTTTAGAGCATTGAGAAAAGCGTTCTCAATCTGCGCATTAAATTCTTCTAAGCCTTCTAAACCCTCATTCTCATATATTCTATCAGATTCATTCAAAGCTTCATTTAAAAGTTCATTAACCTCTTTAATAATTCCACAACATTCGCTGTCTGAGTGAAGAGGGCTATCTACAGGAGACCATTTTATTTCAATACTATCCTTAGGTTTGTCACCATACCCGTACTCATTTAGTACCTGCTCAAGTCCTTCATAAGAACTTGCTGTTGTTGCAGCATAATTATACTCACCAGTGGTATAAAATCCAAATGAATAGAAATTATCAAGTGGTCTTGATGTGAAAAGAGTTGCAAACGCGTCTAATCCTTTTTTATAAAGAACATTCTCCAGTTTTTCAAAATCCATCACTCAACCTCATGTCTATATTTTTAAAAGAGAAAAAACCAAGCAATATAAATGAAATAAAAAACACAGAAACTTCTTTTATTTTATTCTCTTGTTCATCAATTGGGAACATCTCCAAAGAACCATTTATAAAAATCAGAATAAAAAAAAGATAAGATAAAAATATAATTAGATAAATAAATTTTTCATATAAAATAGTAAATAATAACATGCATCGCAAAAAAAACACAGAATTATATTGTAAGAATCCATAAAATCAATGAATTCCATATTATGTTTTTTACATTCATTAATTTCTATTTTAGATGTTATTAAAATTATGATTTTGTTTAGAGTATTTGAAAAATAGATAAAAATGTAATTTTTTATGAAAAAAATAAGAATTTATAAATGCTAAACTTTTTTTATTAAAAAATATTACAAAAATATTTTCTTCTATGTTAGAAGTTTATTGAAATCAAAGGGATTCAAAGAGAATCCACTATATTTTATTTTTTTACATGTAACAACGTTACGCAGGTAAAAAAAATTACCACGTGCTTTCTGCTAAATCTTTTCAATCTTAAAAAAAAAATGAATCTAAATTAGTATTGATAAGGTGTAATAATGTTACTTAATACAAACTTTTATCGAAAAAGCAAAATATTAAAAACAGGCTGAAATATCGAGTAATAAGGATTATCCTGTATTATGGAACAAATTTTTGATATGAATCAAAAATCTGCATTTTACTATTATATTTTTAGAAGAATCTTGTGTCACTTTATGCAGACCATGATATTGCGAATAATTTTAAGTATTTATATTAGGTTAACTTGAGAAATGAAAGGAAAATTTTATGGGTATCGTTTCTGATAAAATCAAGGATCTCAAAGAGAGAGAGAAAAAAGTACTGGCAATGGGTGGAGAGGCAGCCATTGCAAAACGTCATGAGCAGGGAAAGCTTACAGCCCGTGAACGTCTTGACCTTCTGTTTGACAAGGGAACCTTCCGTGAAATTGATATGTTTGTTACGCACAGATGCACTAATTTTGGAATGGAAAATGTGGATATACCAGCTGATGGTGTAGTTACAGGGCATGGGCTTGTAAATGGAAGACCACTTTTCGCATATTCTCAGGATTTCACATCAAGAGCCGGAAGTATGGGAGAGATGCAGGCAAAGAAAATCTGTAAGGTTATGGACCTTGCGATGAAAGCAGGCGTTCCTTTCCTTGGAATTAATGACTCAGGTGGAGCAAGAATTCAGGAAGGAATAGATTCTCTATCGGGTTATGGTGAGATCTTTTTTAGAAACTCTGCTGCATCAGGTGTTATCCCTCAAATTTCCGCAATTATGGGACCTACTGCTGGTGGGGCTGTTTATTCCCCAGCAATGACTGACTGGGTTTTTATGGTAAAAAACACAAGTTATATGTTCATCACAGGTCCTGAGGTTATTAAGTCGGTCACGGGAGAGGTTATCAATTTTGAGGACCTTGGTGGTGCAATGACACATAACGAAAAAAGCGGGGTTGCTCAATTTGCCTGTGAGAATGATCAGGATGCTATTGAGCAGATTAAGAAACTTTTATCTTATTTGCCACTTAACAATATGGAAGATCCTCCATATATTCCACCAAAAGATGACCCAAAAAGAGTTGATCCAAAGCTTGATGAACTAATTCCTGAAAATCCAAACCAGTCATATGATGTGTTTGAAGTGATTCGCTCAGTTGTTGATGATGGCGAACTGTTTGAGCCGCACATGTATTATGCGAAAAACATTGTGATATGTTTTGCAAGATTGAATGGAAGGGTAATAGGGATTATTGCAAATCAGCCCAATTTCTTAGCAGGATGTCTTGATATCAATGCTTCTGATAAAGCTACAAGGTTTATCAGATTTTGCGATGCTTTCAACATCCCACTACTTACAATTGCAGATGTTCCAGGGTATCTTCCAGGAAGCGATCAGGAATGGAGTGGTATTATAAGACACGGAGCAAAACTTCTTTGGTGCTATTCTGAAGCAACTGTACCAAAGCTTCTTCTTGTTACCAGAAAAGATTATGGTGGATCATATCTTGCTATGTGTTCAAAACACCTTGGTGCAGATATGGTTTTTGCATGGCCAACATCTGAGATTGCTGTTATGGGTGCAGCTGGTGCAGCAAACGTAATTCACAGGAAAGAGATTTCAAATTCAGATAATCCTGAAGAAAAAAGAGCAGAGAAAATTGAAGAGTACAATGAACTCTTTTCAAATCCATATTGCGCTGCAAGCAGAGGTTATGTGGATTCAGTTATTGTTCCCTCAGAAACAAGACCTCGTTTAATAGATGCTCTTGAGATTTTAAGCACAAAACGTGAGATGAGGCCTGCTAAAAAGCATGGAAATATTCCGGTATAAAAACTTACGTTTTTATTCAAGAGGAGAAAATGGATGAGTATTGAAAAAACAAAAATGAATTATGATAAAGACAGGCCTTCTGCAAGTAATGCCTTGAAAATTATGGATGTTACTTTCAGGGATGGTCATCAATCTCTTTTCACAACACTTGGTAGAACAGAAGATATGATTCCTGTAGCCGAGAAGATGGATGAGATTGGTTACTGGGCAATTGAGGCATGGGGTGGAAATACCTTTGGAGCGATGCATGCCTATCTGAATGAAGATCCATGGGAAAGAATCAGGAAACTAAAAAAATACATTAAGAAAACACCTTTATCAATGCTTTTAAGAGGCCAGAATCTGGTTGCCTATAGAAACTATGCTGATGATGTTGTTGAAGCTTTTGTTGATAGAGCTGCAGAAAATGGAATACAGATATTCAGAACATTTGATGCTCTTAATGACTACAGAAACTTTGAAACAGCTGTTAAAGCTATTAAAAAAGCCGGTCAACATTTCCAGGGTTGTATCTGTTACTCCATGACAGAGCAAAGAATGGGTGGAGATGTTTACAATGTAGAATATTATGTGAATAAGACAAAAGAACTTGTGGATGCAGGAGCTGACAGTATCTGTATCAAAGATATGGCTGGTATGATAGCACCGTATGATGCCTTTGATCTGATAAAAGCTGTTAAGGAAGTTGCTAATGTTCCTGTTGCTTTCCATACTCATTTTACATCTGGTATGGCTTCAATGTCACATTTGAAAGCAGTTGAAGCTGGAGTTGATATTTTAGATACATGTATGTCGCCTTATGCATACAGAAATTCACACCCTGCAATTGAGCCTCTTGTGATGACTCTTCTTGGTACTGACCGGGATACAGGTTTTGATATTAATGATCTTGCAGAAATTAATGATATTCTGGAAAAAGAGATTCTTCCAAAATACAAGAGCCTTCTTAAAGATGATAAAGTATCTATAATAGATATCAATGTTCCTCTGTTTCAAGCACCATCCGGCCTTTTTGCAAACATTGAGTCCCAGCTTGAAGATATGGGAGAACTTGATAGGCTTGGTGAGGTTTATGCCGAACTTGCCAAGGTAAGAAGAGATCTTGGTGAAATCCCACTGGTAACACCCACAAGCAGAATTGTTGCAATTCAGACTGTAAATAATGTTCTTTTTGATGAAGGTAAGGATGAATACTCAATAATCTCTGCACAGGTTAAAGATCTTTGCTACGGACTATATGGTGAAACAGCAGCTCCAATTAATGCTAAACTTATTAAGAAAGCATTAAAGGGATACTCTAAGGGTAATAAACCTATTGACTGTCGACCAGCTGAAGATATTAAACCTGAACTTCCACAGGTAAGAGAGGAAGTTAAAGGTTTAGCAGTAGATATTGAAGATGAATTAATCTACGCACTTTTTCCTGTTTCCGGTAAGCGTTTTCTAAAGTGGAAATATGGAAAAGAGGAACCACCTGCATCAGTTAGCCCAATTACCCTTGAAGAAGCTTTAAAAGAACAGGATTTGATTGAAAAAGCAAGAGCAGGTAAACTTGTTGATCCTGAATCAATCAACAGAGGTCCTGAAAGATCTGAACATGTTAGAGCTTTTGGTGTTTATGTTGAAAATGAATACTTTGAAATTGAGGTTGATGAGGTTGGAGGACCTCCCGTTGTAACATATGCATCAGGCCCTTTAAATCAGGTTCCTGCAGACACTATTGTTCCAATGGCAGCACAGGGTTCTATCCCGGCTCCTCCAAAAGCAGTACAGTCAGCACCAACACAGGCTGCGCCAGTAGCACAAGCAGCTGCATCGGCACAACCTCAGAGTGCAGCACCTGCACCCGCTCAAACAAGTAGCGCAAACGGTACACCACTGAACGCTCCAATGCCAGGCATGATTGTTGATTATAAAGCAAAAGTTGGAGATTCTGTAAATAAAGGAGATATCCTTGTAGTACTTGAAGCCATGAAAATGGAGAATGCACTTCCATCTCCTGTTTCAGGAACTTTACAAGCTATCAATTTTGCTTCTGGAGATTCAGTTGCAAAAGATGCAGCTCTTTGCATAATAGGATAACATTTAAAAGCAGTATTTCTTTATTTAGGAATACTGCTTTTGTTTTGTTTATCATCAAAATTCAAATTATTAGAGATTACATTTAATTTATAATAAAAAAAAATTATGAAAAATAAAAAAATGGCGGCTGCATTAGCAGCAGTGACAAACTATATTAAGTCTGAAGAAGAATCAATCGTATCACAGATTAATAGACCTCAGGAACAAGTACCTGTTGTTGAGAAAGAGCCTGTATTTGCATCTCCATTTAGTAGATGGAATTCAGGTGGCAGGGAAGATCTCATGCAAAGGAGAACAATGATGCAAATGAGATTGATGGGGCGTTAAGCTCAAAAAAAAGACTTTTGATTTATCCTTGAAGTTAACCTTAAATAATTTTTAGTTAAGGGAATATATGGATTTTAGGGAACAGATACAGTTAGGTAGAACTGACCTTAAGGTCAGTAGATTAGGCCTTGCGTCCGGCTATGGAATTGAGCAGGCATCCATCGAAAAAGCTTTCCATGAATACAAAGTAAACTACTTTTTCTGGAGCACCCCAAGAAGTAAAAAAATGAAAGCAGCTCTAAAACATCTTGCTGTAAAACATAGGGATGAAATGGTTATTACCGCTCAATCCTATGACCACTCAGGGCTTCTTACTAAACATGCCCTTGAAAAAGCCCTTAGAACAATAAATTCAGATTATATCGATGTTTTCATCCTCGGCTGGTTTCAAAAATACCCCCCGGGAAGAATAATAGATCAAGCTCTGAAGCTCAGAGATGAGGGTAAGATCAAATATATTGCAATCTCAGGGCATAATAGAAAACTCTTTGGTGAACTTGTGAAAAAAGAGGATTCAGAAATTGATGTTATAATGGCAAGATATAATGCATCCCACCCCGGAGCAGAGCAGGATATCTTTCCTCACATAAAAAATGATAACAAACCAGGTCTTGTCGCATATACTGCAACATGCTGGGGCAAGCTGATGAACAAAAGAAAAATGCCTAAAGGTGTTGAGCCTTTAACGGCATCAGACTGTTACAGATTTGCCCTATCATCAAACCATTTTGATGTCTGTATAACCGGTCCTAAAAATGAGAAGCAAATGTTAGAGGGTTTTGAGGCACTTGATAAAGGTAAATTATCTGATGAAGAGATGGAAAGAGTTAGAGAGGTCGGTAGTTTTATATAGGAATCTAATAATTATTAGAGGTTAACATTAAACAGAGAACAAATTGGAACTTCAGAATTATAGTCAAATAATACAACTTGTAGCTTTCGTAGGATGTCGTTCTTGTTTTTTAGAATGCACCGGTCACAACAAAGATTTGACATTAGCAGGAGTAATTTTAGATATATCAAGAAAAACAACCATGGTTTCAAACGTTATTCCCACTTGTCCGACCCTATTCTGTTTTAAATTCTTTAGAAAAATGAGTCGGGAATCCATAATTTCTATAAAAATAATATTAATAATTTCGAGATAATCCTTAAAACTGAAAACTCCTGGGAAACTGAGAAGGTTTTATAAGCATAGAATCAACTAAAGATATTTTACTATCTTCAATCATATAAATACCCATTATAAATGAATTAGTCTTTTTCTTAAACATATAAGCAAATGATATTTTTACAATATAGTTTTTACTACCATATGATACCGGGAAATATTCAGCATTGCGATATTCATATTCTGAACCATTAATATCTAACTTATTAATGTCTTTGCCATATCTTCCAGTAAAATCATAAGAACTGTTCTCATCAGGCTCTGTAACTATAAATATCTTCTCTTTGGAGACTTTAGAAAACATTAGAAGTTCTTTATCACCATCATTATCAATATCAAGATATTTAAACTGGCAATTTTTACTATAAGCCTCTTTAAACCTGTCTTTTAGCTTTTTGATTTTTTTTAGAGGTACATCCCATTTCATATCACTGAACTGTTCAGCAAGGGTTGTTGAATCACTTAAACTATAATGATACACAATGGCATTTGCCCGTAGCTTTAGTTCCTTATAATTATCAGTTTTAAATAACCCCGAATATTTAGTATCAAAAGTAATACCAAACTTCCCAGTAACTGAAGATATAACAATTCTTAAAACAGACGTTTCAAGAGAATTTATCCTCACAAGGGATGCTGCATCAGAAAAAACATTCAGGTTTGATTCACTGGATTCATCAGTTGATGGAAAGATATGGCACTTTAGATCAGAATCTGATCATACACTTACAATTATGCCACCAACTGGATCTGATATATCTATATGGAAGAGTGGGAAAGGACATGGAATCGAATGCCCTGAAACAGGGTGGATATCTCTTAGGTATGATCATGGAAGAAAGAAACTTGAGCCGGTTCAATATGGTGGTCAGTGGTGGATAGAAGGACTTCAGTTATACATGCCTTGTCAAACTCTTGGAGCATATTACGCCGCACCTTCTTATATAAGTAACTTTATTCCCGATAATATTGGTGTTAAAAAGCATGCATCAATGCATGGAGGATATATAACTGGTGGGCCAAATTTTAAGTTTAATGACAGATCATTATATCTACCTTTAAGTCATTCTTCATGTGTTGCTTTATATGGGAATTGGGATATTTTTGAAAATAAATCTGTTGATTTTACTATCGGAGGATGGGTTTGTTTTCAAGGGCCTGCTGGCGGACACACAGTAACTGGTGTTTATCAAGACAGTAACAATTATTGGTTACTGTATAGAATGACTGATACAAAAATGTCTTTTCAGAAAATAAATAATGGCATTGTTGAAATTCAAGCTATTAGTAATATTACTATCCCTAATGCTCAATGGTCATTTGTTGTTGCAGTAATAAAAGGTGGTAACATAGGATTATATGTTGATGGACAGCAAGAATCTTGGGCTGAATCATCAAGTTGGAATGAAAGTCCAATTTCTGGAACTTTGTTTTTTGGCAAAAGCGGAAATAACACATTATATGCAGATATTAAAATAAAAGATATGTTTCTATGTAAACAAAATCTTTTTGATGCTGAACCCAATGAAGGCTTGTTAGATTCAATTTATTTACCAAAAAATATATTGAACCTTGGTATGGAGAAATAAAATGAAATATTATAATAAAGAAACAAGAAATGAATCCGTGGAGTTTTATCGAACTGGCGATTGGGGATTGGAAAGACCCGATAAATGGGAAAACTCAAATGGAAATTTTACTAATATCTCTCCACCAGATATTTCTTTAAGGGAAAAAGATCCTGTTCCCTGTGATTGGAATGAAGAGGAATCTGTTTGGGTGGTTGATCTTGAAATTCTAAAAGATGAGAAAACTAACGAGATAACACAAAAAGCTGAAGATATAATTAATTCATACACATCCAAATATAGTCAGATTGAGCGTGACTCATGGGGAATACAACTACGAGAAGCTAAAGTTTTTAGTGTTGATAATACAATGTCTACTCCATTTTTAGATGGTATGGTTGAAGGTGGCGCAAAGAATAAACAGGAGTTAGTTTCAGCAATTCTAACTAAAAATGCCGGTTTTAGTGCAATACTTTCAAATGTTCTTGGTCAAAGAGTTGGTAAAACAGATGAAATTAAAAAAATAGTTCAGAACACTGATCTAAGTATTGCTGAGAAAGTTGATTTAATTGAAAATTTTAATATTGATATAGAAGTTATAAAATAATTTGATATGTAAATTCTGTAAAAAATACTTAAATTCATGACTCATATTTTTCATTGAAGATCTTAGAAAAATATACGAGGCTGTGTCAAAAATTAAAAATAAAGCAAAAACCTTATGGATTCCTGATACGCTCCAAAAAAGCAAGTTTCTTGTAGCGTTCTGGAATGACGACCGTTTGAGTTAATATATCTTAAGATCAAATTTCAAAATATTTTCACTCTAAAGAAGAGAAATTGATTTATGACACAGCCTCAAATATTTTCGGGAATG
>JAAELO010000896.1 GCA_024226555.1 Desulfobacterales bacterium
CTAAAGCTAAAGAATGTTTTCGGCAATGGATTCTTAGGTTTATTTGTTTCCCTACTCTTTTCCCGCAAATCTCGCATTCGTATAAAAATTCGTCTTTTGAGTATAAACCATCTTTCTTATCGTTTTTTCTTTTTAATCCGATGAATTCTTCACCGTTTTTATATCTTAAAACTATTCTTTCGACCTTTTCTAAAGCTTCTTTTTTCACTTTAATTTGGGGGATTATGGTCTTTCTCACATCTTCACTTCCTTTGCTCTCCTCCGCTAGCGCTAAATTGGTCTCTAAAAGCATCGGGTCGAAGTCTTCTTCCTATTAAAGTATTAAATGAGAATTTGGAAATCAAAACGATGCCTTGGAATAAAGTTGCCGTACGTAATGTGGGGTAACCCATGGTTATTCCAGGTTATCCAAAGTTATTTAGAGTAACAAAATGTAATCGAAAGTAACTATAGGCAATGGATTTGGATTAGCGATGGGTTGCGTGGAGTAACCGAAAGTAATCGGAAGTTACGATGGGTAAAAATGAACTTTGAAAATTTAATTTTTTCGAAAAGATGGAAAGGATTTTTTCCAAGTAATATCGGGTAATCCCAAGCAACCCAAAGCAACTTTAAAGGTAACCCCGAGTAATGCCACGCAACTCTGGGTAATGTGAAGCAACCCGAAGTAATCAAATGAATTTGGAAGTTTCGAGA
>JAAELO010000897.1 GCA_024226555.1 Desulfobacterales bacterium
TAATTTATCCGTTGAAAATTGTGGGGAAAGGGGAGAAGTGTTAGGATGAGGTATTTAAAGAGGAACAGAGTTAGCTGGTTTAGGCGTGGAGGGGTACTTGGATATGAAATGGAGAGGGTCGAATAGTATTTGGATTATTTCTTGACAACGGGAGTTCGCACCCATTTATGCCATTTGGCCTTGTGTATATGGAAGGGGTCTAATTTCCGATTTAAGGACTATTTGCACTTGGGGAGCCAAAATGACCATACCCCGGGGGTCTGTGTAATTCAAAATCGGGTCGCATTCCGCATTCCAGATGTTGGATTTTATTTTGGTTTTTTCCAAATATTCTGGTTTTCAGGTTTGGTTTTTTTTTCTGGTTTCCTCTTTTCTTTCTGGAATCTGTGCACACCCTTCCCTCGCTCTGTCGAGCAAGGTGGGTGCTGTCATGGCACCATCGTTGCTTGTCATTGCCACGAACGATCTGATATTGGTTTTCCAAGACACTGTGACCTTTGGTTGCTCACTGGAGCAATTGTGGTCCTTGTTCTTATCTCAGACCAGGTTTTTTGGCGGTGTGTGAAGTGTGCACAGATTCCAGAAAGAAAAGAGGAAACCAGAAAAAAAACCAGACCTGAAAACCAGAATATTTGGAAA
>JAAELO010000898.1 GCA_024226555.1 Desulfobacterales bacterium
AAACTAAAAGCTTTTATAAACGCTATTTTTCATCAAAAATTCTAATTATTAGAGATTCCCTGATATTATCCAATCCCTTTTTCAAAATAAGTCATAAAGGGCTTTTGGACGTTATTCAACTTCATCTGGATTAGCCCAGTCATACTCGATTTAACCCTCTTTTTTTACTATCTGATTTCTTACAAATTCAAAGTTTGATACATTTTTATTAATAAGGGAATCTCTAATAACTGATCTTTTTGCAAAACACATCGTTATAACAAAAATAAAACTGTAGTAAAATCAACCCGTTATTTTTTGTTATGCCTTGTTTTTCATCAAAAATTCTAATTATTAGAGGTTCCCATAAGTCTATTACTTGGGTGAACCTTAATTGTGCCTTTACTGTTGAGGCAGTAAATATAACCACTTTTTCCAATGGTTTGGCTGAGTAGACTTTTGCAGATCTCTTTCCGGCTTCTTCTTCAGTGCATTCCCTTTTTTAAAATTTTATCATAAAAATAAATGACTATATCACGATTTTTTTCAGCTACAGCACGCAGGTTGTTTTTTATGGAGATATCTGTAGCAGATTCAACCATGTTTAATATTGTTCCGGTAGTATTTCCCAGTTCACTTTCAATTCTTTTTTCAAGGGTTTTTCTTACAACAGAATAAATAATAAAACTTCCAAAAGCAAGTGCTAACAATACTGTGAAAGTGAATGTAATAATAAATTTATACCGAATTGGCAATTTCTTAAAAGAATTAATTGAAGAAGCCAGCAAGTCTGCCCCCTGTGATATAGGTTTATATTCAGTAAAAAATAATAAAAAACTGTCTTAAATACTACTATTTCAAATCAAATCGCTCCATGTCTCATGTTTCTAAAGGTTTTACAGGGTTGTAAACTATGATGTGTCCCTGTAAAAAAGACATACATGAAAAACAGGATAAAATATTGTTATATTGCGAAATTAATTTGATTAAAGACGAAAACATGCGAAAAACATGCGACGGTATCAACAAAATATACCGATGCGATTAACTCTCCCAAAGTTAATCAGTTTTTAATATCAATTCTGTATAGGGATAGTTAAATATAGTTTACCTTGGTTAAATAACGTTAAAATATGTTTTGGAGTGGATGATTTCATTTGTCCCCATTGGAAATAATATAAATATCTTCACAAGTTAAATAGTTACTTAAGGGACAGCCTACCTTTATTGCATATTAAGAACGCACACCATTGCTTTTACGACGATATATTTGTCATATAAAGAAAATTACGAATTTTCTATTGAATTAAATTTAATATTTCATAGTGTGAAACATTTCATACCACTAAAAATATTTCTATATTAAAAGAATTAGATCTAAATTTAAAAATGAGTGAAATCTATCTCTGTAGTTCAATCAGAAGCCTTTATTTAAGGTGATTAAGAAGTATTCTGCTTGAACAACCCATCCTGTAGATCTTAAGTTAAGGATGGCAATATATTTGATAAGTATAAAATACATGACTACTCCGATGTTACGAGTAAAATAATAACAGTGATAAACAGATCCTTAAAAAATCACTTTTTATAAAATATAAATAAATTGTGTAACCAATTCGGCAATACCAATAGTAGCAATTACTGTTGCAATTGCTCTTAATACCGTGATCACTCTGCTAATATTAACAGGGAACCTAATGATTCCTTCTCAATAAATGCAGGTTTATATTTGTCGTAATTAAAAGGAGAGGACATGAAAACAGATACATTAATTGAAACTATAGAGACTAAAGCAGAAGAATATCTTGAAAAGATTACTATACAGGCCACATATGGGAAAATTATCAGGATTGAAGATGATGAAATCTGGATCGATTTTGATAATAACCCGGACACTACTCCTGTTATTGCTAAATTAGGATGCTTACATATTTCATTTGATGAGCTTGAGAAATCTGTAGAGTTAGTAGAATCTGTAAAGATTGATTTTGAAGATGGAGACACTCAAAAACCTGTGATTAGAGATATCTTTTGTTCAATCTCAAAACTTAGAGAACAAAACGATGAAGAGATAAACCTTACTGCAAAGAAAATTGTTCTGAATGCAGAAACAGAGATTCAACTTACGTGTGGAAATTCTACGGTTGTCCTAAACAAAAAAGAGATCTTTAATGAGTCTGATAATTTAGTATCTACCTCAAGAAATTCAAATCGTATCATGGGAGCAGATATTCAACTTAATTAGGTAAATTTCTAATAATTTTGATTGAGATCAGAAGCAAACAAAATTAAGCCACTTTTGTTTTATTGGGAGTGGTTCGATTAAAACAAAACTAAAGCCTTTTGTTTTATAGGCAGTTATTAGACTCCTTTGGAGGTGTTTTTGTGAGTGATCTTTTAGATAAAATAATTGAAGCTACTGAAAGAAGAGGCGAAGAGTTTAACAGATCTCTTGTCGCTGATGAGCTTGTCACATATCATAGATCTTTTACTGAGAAAGAAGAACTATCTTATGAGGAGTATTCTGATAATGAAGAGGTTGAGCTAACTCCTGAACAGGAATTTTACAGATATGCTAATACAAGACTCCTAAGGGGTGTTCGTGCAAAACTTGGTCAAATTAATTATCAACTTAAAAAATTCTATCCGGTTATTAAAGTTAATTATATCAGTAGAACATTAAGTAATCAGGTTAAAGCCTTTGACAAGAATTTTGAGTCTTACAAATTCCTTTTTTCCAATCTTCATAATAAGGATCATCTGTCTCTTAGGGCTTCAATATTTGTAATAGCATCAATTTATGACATTACAGAGGCAAATCTGAATAAACTTTTATACTATTTTGCCCATTGTGAAGATGAATATCTTAATGACTATATTCATAGTTTAAGTGTTTCCTTAAATCCAAACATCTCTTCAAGGCTATTAACAATACTTCCATTCTGCTCTGGCAATGTTCTCTACGCAGGTTTAGAAATACTTGCATTTTGTGGTGAGCTAACAGTTCAGGACTGGCGGCAATTAACATCTAACAAACCAGGAAGAATAAAATATTTTGGTATGATTCAAAGAGTCAAGCTCGATGATAGAGATGCCTATGAATATATACTTAAAAATGCTCCTGAAGAATTTTATGAAGAACGTTTGTTTTTGATGCTTTTGAATGGAAATCATGATGCACTTGATATGTGTAGGATTTCTGTAAAAGAGGATATAGATACAAAAAACAGCCACATAAAATTTCTTGGAATGGCGGGTGAAATAGCTGATGTGGCTCTTTTAAAGAAGCATCTGAAAAATGAAAATCAACAATATGTTAAAAGTGTTATTAAAGCAATTTCAAACATAGCATGCCTTGAATCAATTGAATGTTTCAGAGATGAGTTAAGAGGTGGAAGTGATTTTTCTGAACTGATCTATTTTGAAGTATCTAAAATAACTGGAGTAGACTTCTCTAAAGAGGAATCACCATTTGAAGCATTTGATGATTGGTGCGAAAAGGAACTGTTCAGATACAGATACCGAAGAGTTTATAAGGGTGAAAACTGGAGTTATAGCTCACATATCCTTGAATTGAGAGATGAAAGAAACAGTGGTGAACATAGATTAAATCTCTGGAGTGAGCTTTCTATTCGTACTGGTCATAAAATAGGGTTTAACCCTTACTGGAGTATCGCAAAACAGGAAAAGGCAATAGACAGACTTAATCTATGGCTTGAGTCAGAGAATAGCGATTGCCTTGAAAACCCCTGGAAATTTGGAGCTAATTAATTATGTGGGAAATAAAAAACAAGACACCATTTGCATCCAATAGTGGGTTTGTACGAAATCAAAATGGTGAAGAGATATGGATAGTAATTGTAAAAGCAACATATGACATTGCACCTGAAGGATTTCTTACACCTTCAGAAGAACAGC
Source organism: Desulfobacterales bacterium (assembly GCA_024226555.1). Classification (GTDB taxonomy): domain Bacteria; phylum Desulfobacterota; class Desulfobacteria; order Desulfobacterales; family JAAELO01; genus JAAELO01. The sequence continues at coordinate 3,898 of JAAELO010000898.1, forward strand.
CGGATGTATGTTTGTTAGATGAGTTTTATGGAGACCCGGGTATTTCTTCCATCAAATACCCTGGTGATATTGTTCTTACAAAAGAGAAAACAGACGTAATACTTAATGGACATGCATATTCAAAAAAATCAACTAAGAAGAAGACAGTCAAACTAAAGTTTGGAAATAAAATTAACAAGAAACTGATTGTTCGTGGTGATAGTCATTACTTCAGGTTCCTACTTCTTTATGGTTCGCCAAGAAAAAAATTCATTAAAACCCCGATCAGATATGAACATACTTATGGTGGTCAAAGGGAAGATTTTAAGAAACGATGGAAACATAACTCAGTTGGAGCAGGCTATATAGAGAGAAAAGGTGAATTGACTCCTGGTATAAATTTACCCTTTAGACCCGGAAAGAGCACCGGGTATGGAGCAATAGCACAGAACTGGTTTCCCCGTTACAAATATGGTGGCACCTATAATAAAAAATGGGAAGAAACACAGAAACCTTTTTTGCCACTTGATTTTAATAATAAATTTAATCAGGTTGCGCCACCTGATCAGCAGGTAGATGTTTCCGGCAATGAAATCGTAGAGCTAACTAACCTCACACCAGATGGTTTTCTTAAATTTTTACTTCCGCAAGATAAATTTACCATAACAACTTTTATGGATGGAGAAGAGTATGAGCAAGAACCTGAACTACATACAATTATTATTGAACCGGATTATCCAAGAGTAACCATGACATGGCAAATCTCTTTTAATTGTAATCTAAAAGAGGAGCAAATAACACATGCATTAGTAAAACAAGGAAACCTCTAATGTTTAGAATACTGATTGAAATACAAGGTGAGAAGTTTGTTCAAAAGGTGGATAAAAATGTCAATTAAAAAATCTATAAGCATAATAGATTATGGTGCTTCAACGATTAACGGAACATCAGCTGAGATGAGTTATGCGATGAATCAGGCAAATCAGAAGTTTTTCAGAAAACACGAAATTATTACTGATTTTTATGATAACCCTATAACTATAGGCAAGGCAGGATATATTGATGAAAATGCAGAGTTTATTGAGCGTTTCATAACACTTGGAAAAAATGCTCTACAGGATACAGTTAAATCATTAGACCCTAAGAAGATTAATAAAATTAAGATGCTTGTGGGATTACCAGAAAAAAGAGAAGGCATTCCGCAGGATCTGGAAGAGGGGTTAAAACCAGTTTTTGAAGATATTCTTAAAAAGTTTACTGATTATCCTGAGATACGCTTTTTTTATGGAGGACATGCAGTAGTTACGAAGTTGATAGAAGGTTCTTTAAAATTTATGAAAGAAAATACGATTTGCATAGTTGGTGGTATTGATTCTTACCAGACATTTGACATGCTCTCTGAAATGCGCAACGAAGAAAAACTTCTATCAGTAGGAAATAAATACGGAATAATAGCATCTGAAGGAGCAGGTTTCATAACTTTAGCAAGTCCTGAAAATGCAAAAAGAATGGAACAAATTCCACATGCAGAAATTTTAAACGCAGATACCAAAGAAGAAAAAGAGGAGTTTTCAAAGGGTTGGTCTCTTACAAAAACCATGAAAGAAGTTTTAAAGAAATTACCTAAAAATACCAGATGTAACAGGATCATGTTTGACCTTAATAAGCGTGAAAGTTCTCTTGAATTTGGATGTTCTTATATACGAATGCCAAAAGTGTTTTCTGATGATAAAACCATATTCAGATTACCTGGAAGCATAGGAGACGTTGGAACAGCTACGATTCCATTGCTTATAGTGCATGCTCTGGAAGAAGCAAAGTGGGGTGATGAAAGTGAAAGATTCCCTGTGATAATTTCTGTATCAGACCCAAAAGAAAAAGCATCAGTCTTACTTGAATTGAAACGATTCAATGAAGTTGAATCTTATAAAATAGCTTAAGGAGAATAAAATGTCCGTAACAGTAGCAGCAAACGATGGTCTTACAATTTGTCATATCGGAAGTGGAGGAAAAGCAATAGCAACAGTACCGGATATATGCCTTACAACAGTTGGCAATGCTGCAGTACCAATTCCATATCCAAATATGGCTGAGACAGCAGATTTAGCAGATGGTAGTGAAACAGTCACAGCAGACGGAGGAAACAGTATAGCGATAGAAGGTTGTACTTTTTCTAAAAGCTCCGGGGATGAAGCTGGCGATCAAAAAGGACTTTCATCCGGGGAGATACAGGGAGAAGCAGAATTTGTATCATTTTCTCCTGATGTTACTATTGAAGGAAAAGCTGTTGCAAGGCTTTCTGACCAAATGATTTTGAATAAGGGTAATACCATCTGTATGAGCGGAGTAACTAGTCAAAAGAAATTCGATAAATAAAGCTGATAAAATTAAAATAAAGGGCAATATTATGAATGGTGTGATTGGTCAGCCAAAAAATAAGAAATCAAAAAATGGGAAATCAACAAATGATAATAAAACAAGTGGAGTAGCTTATATAAAACCATTTCGTTATGGTTTAATTCTAAAAAGTAAAGGGCAAACAAATTGGAAGAATTACTATTATAAAAATAAAAAATATTTAAATAAAATACCAGATTCTCATTTTCCTAAATTTTCTTCCACTACTGTAAAAGATGATACAAATGATTTAAAAATGGAACTTTTCAGAGATTATGCTTTATCCACTTTTAAATCAAAACATCCTAAAATGTCTATTGATGCAAAACCTAAAAAATATTATTATTACACATCCCCTTTCAAAAAAGAAAAACTTAGTGGAACTTCAGTAAAATATGCCAGACTACCATTAAATCCTGGATGGTTGTATGTATACGATGGTACTTATATGCATGAGTATAAAATTCTTAAAAATGGAAAACTTAAAAAGTGTGAAGGGAATTTGAAGGAAGATGTAAGACCAACAAAAAAAAGAACATCAACGAGTGAATATATTGTAGTAAACCAAAGTGTTACAATGCAGGTTGCTTACTCTGAAGTTCAATGGTCAAGTCACAGGCTTTCTAAAATCATCGGTGATAAGACTTTAAGGTCAAATAGAATGCAGCCTTTTGTGATAGGCACTGAAATTACAACAGGTGATAGTCATAATCTTTTTGGAGTAAAAGATTTAAAAAACAATTTTACTAGTATCGAAAAACGTGACATGCCTAAAGAATGGGAAGCTAAGTTGTTAAGAAGAGATAACATGACTAATGTAATAGCAGGTGCTTGTTGCCTTTTTGATCCAATAGGGATTTCCAGAGATTTAAATGAGAATGCCAAAATTATAGCTGCTGAAGAGATTTTATTTCTAACTCATAAAAACAATGGATACGCAGCATCGATGTCAAGTACTTTAGACAATCTAATGAAAGAAAAAAATGATATAGAAGGTTTTATAAATGATGATAAAAGAGATAAATTTAAAGAAGTACTCTTATTTTTTAAGGAAAGGAAAGAGAGTGCAATAAAGGATCTTGATAATTGGAATAAAACATATAAAAAAGAAATTGAAGAAATAAAAAAAGATTATTTTATTGATGAAGAAAAAATTGATAGAGCATGGGTACATACATACATAGATATAACAGAATCTTTAGGCTCAGAGTCAAATTTTTTGAAACAGCAGATTACCGATAAAAATGGAGAGAGTGGTTTTTATGATGCAATATCTGTGAATCTTGTAAGAAAGCTATCCTCTACTGTTGATAAATCTATCAAATATAAAAAGGAAATTGAGCTTTTGTATGAAAAATCATATTTTTTTTTGAAAAATATAATTAAAAAAGAAAATGCAAAAAGTGCAAATTGTGTCAAGCTTTTAAAATCATTTTTATGGATAAAAAAAATAAACATAACTTTTAAAGAAATGCCTATAAATGAAATTTTTGATAAATTGTCTCACAAAGCTAAAATAATTCCAAATATAAAAATTCCTATGATTTTATGTAATAACAGCCCAATGATTAATTCAAGGCATCTACTTAGAAGATCCGATTTTA
>JAAELO010000899.1 GCA_024226555.1 Desulfobacterales bacterium
AAAAAATAACGGGTTGATTTTACTACAGTTTTATTTTTGTTATATCTGTGTTTCGCAAAAAGATCAGTTATTAGAGGTTCCCATCAGTATCCTCATACAGGGAAGGGTTTACAAATATGGGGTCAGACCGAAAACGCCGATTAAAATCGGTAGATGGTTACAAATATTTCATAAGCTTAAATACAGATACTGGCAAATAGATATCCTTAACAACTGGCTTTTTTAATGCAGGATCTTTGAACTCTATTTTTACAACATCCACATGTTCAACTATCTCACTTAATTCCTGCAAAGTAATATCAGCGCAATCATACTCTGCAAAAACTTCAGACTTCATAGGATTACCATCAAAATTCACCCATACACCATTTGGCTCAACTTCAGTAATTTTCCCAAAACGTTCAATCACCTCTTTTGGCTTAATGGACACTTTCTCTTGTTTTGAATCAGAGACAATACTTTTCAGTGCTGATGATATTGCTGTTTTTCTCTGACTCTTTTCAGTTGCATCTATTACTGATTCCAGTTTCATATTAGTTTCCTTTTTTTGTTATTTATTAAGGGAATCTCTTCTTCTAAGTAACACTTTTTATATATTATGTGTTATTAGGCAGTTAGGTTCCAGAATATCTATTCTGGAGGAGTCGCTAATAACCTCTCTTTTGGCGAAGTAGTTCGATTTAAACAAACAAAACTAAAGCCTATTGTTTTATAGGCGATTATTAGAGATTCCCTTTAACTGTTTAATTTCTTGCTAATAAAATCTTCTACAATACTTCTATCATCTTCATTAATGAGATTTAATGGAAGTTTTACCTTTTTCCCGTCATTTTTGAAAATCATTAAAACCTTTTCATTTTTTCTTTCAATTCTGCTGATCTCAGAAAATCTAATAGTATTAAGACCTCTTACCGGAGCCACTTTAAATTCAATATGGGTATCATAAATCTTAATTGGCTTAAAATTCATTAGCATGAAGTACATTATTAGTGGAAAGCACATAACAAAGCTTGATCCGGTTCTACCCGAAGAAAGACTCACAAAAAACAATATAATACCAAGAATTCCCACACCTAACATCATGTTCAGTTGAAACTTATTATATGAATAATCTCCCACTATACAGTCCCCTTGTTTATCTTCTGATTCCGTCTCTCTTCTGCGATAACCTCATTACGCTTTTCTTCATCCATCATCTTTCTTATTCCAAATACGCCTATTAAACCGATCGGAATATAACCAGCAAATCCGATAAATGCCAAAACACCCAATACCTTGTTTTTAGTCTGACTATAGGCGATAGATGTTATTAATGAAAATAACCAGTATCCTACCATAATAATACCAAACTCTCCTAATTCGTCTAAGTACATCAATGTAATAAGGCCATTAATTCCTAATGATAAACCAACTAATCCCATTTTGTATTTCTCCTTTTATATTAAATGACAAAACCTTCGTAAAGGTTTTTAAATACTAGTAATATGCATAGATAGACATCAAAGACTTTTGAAATAATCTGCTAATTAATACACAGACCCACGCCATTCTTCAATCGGCCATCCTGGTATGCAAATTTCACCATTGTATATAATATATGTTCAATCAATGATCCTCATTAAATGTTATTACTTCGAAGCTTCTGTAAAATAAGATTATAAAATATGAAACAGACGCTGGAGCTATAGTGTATAAGTTATCAGTTTCTATTAAAAAGACTAATAACAATAAAAAACCTGCAGTGATCAACAAAAAATTAGTTTCTGATTTGTACTTATCGTTTTTCATTAGATAGCTGGAATGCTACTAAAAAACCTACACCAAAAAGCAGAAGCAGAACCCCTAAATTAAAAATTAAACTGGCTTTCTTTTTACTTTCACGCCTAACCATGCTTTGAATAGAATATGACGAGGGCATTGAATAGTTATTTGAATAGATATTCCTTTTTAAATCATCTTTTAAACACTGTAATCTATCAATTTTAGAAGATTCAATTTTCTGTATTTTCGTATAACCTGAACCCGAAATAATAATACCAAATCCTACAAGGCATAATCCAACAATTCTCAAAACATCACTTGTCTTCATAGTTCCCCTTATTTTATTTAATTTATACCTGTATAAATTCATCGATAATCTGATTATTATCTATCAGAACAGAAGCTTTCTCCTGATCTTTTTCATTAACAAGTAGATAAAATTCTCTTAATGCATTTGAACTATAATTTTTATTTTCTTCAAAATGAGCTTTAATTCCGTTTTCTTTGAGTAGTTCATTATAAAATCTCAACTCATCTTCAAAGTAAGCTCCCATAATAACCAATTTTTCAAGATTATATGGTTCAATATGCTTATTAACAAAATCAACAGGTACGTTTGAAAAACTATTCAAGTACATAGAAGGTGGATAAATCTTTAGTTCATTCATATTTTCTTTAAAAAACCTTACCTCTACAGACTCTAATGCAATCTTTTCAAAAGCAGTTGTATCTTTATAGTCATTATAAACATCTCTTGCATAAATATAATTTGGGTCATTGTCTAATAAACCATCATTAAAGAGTGACCCATTATCATTAAAACAGTAATATTTTTCTGATAACAAATATCTTTTATCTCTTAAATATTCTCTTCCCCATGCTATTTTTGTAAAATTGTACATTTTATACCCTAAATCCAGAGGTACTCCGTAATATTCCAACGATTTTAACATTTGTTCTTCATTTGTTTCCGGTTCAGAAACAGCTATAATCAAATATTTAAAAGCATCCTTAATAGTCATTTCTCTTACAACTATCGTTCCACCAATAAGATCATGGGCAGCTCTTTGTTCATAATTTGCAAGTAACACAACAAATCCTATAAAACACCATAAAGTGATAATGTTACTTATTGTATTATAAAGGTCAGGAACTGTCTGTCCTACGACAACAAGTCTTTTCATATAATCAAGTTTTGCATATTCAACAAAATTAATATTTTGTGAACCCTGATAAATAGCTATTGTTAGTACAATATTAAGAATAAATATTACAGAATAGCGCATAAAAGCATCCTGATAAGATATCTTTCCTCCACTCATTTTAATTATTTTTATATTTAAGAGCAGTTTTCCTGGTGTTCCCTCATATTTCTTAACCAGATAAACATTGAACCATACACCTACAATCAGTTGAATTAGAAAAGAATAGGTTCTATCCAGCCAAAGTAAATTCTCTAATAAAAAAACAAATAATAAGATTATCAATAATAGTATAAAATCTATAAAACAAGCACCTAATCTTCGAAAAAATCCACCATTTAGCATTTAAAAACCATCTCCTTTAATCAGAATTATCATCTTAAATTCTACTATCTTTCGTTTCCATTAACTTATGAATAGCAATGGGGATTACTAATGATACGGCATTTACAACAACCATCATATTCAAAACATCACCACTTCCTCTAGTGCAAACTAATATATAGATAAATATAGAATCTGAAATCAAAATCCCAATTACTGTAAAAATTATTGAGGCCATTTTGTTTACATTATAGATAATGCCACTTGAAATAACAAAAGCAGAAAAAAGAACAATAGTTAGCGCACCTGCATGATCACGATCATATGAACTAACTTCACCAAATATACGTGGAATTAGATAAAAAGAAGTCAACAAGCATAAAATCAGTGCACCTATAGTTCTTAAAGAAGCATTGTTTTCTTCTACCATTTTACTATTTATTCTTATTCCATTTATTATAACAGCTTCGAAATGATCGAGTGATTCTAATTTGGGAAGATGTTTATCCGTTATTGAAGTATCAAAAAGCAGTATTTTTTTTAATTTATGCATACCTTGGTTGGAAAATAGGTTTTCAAATATTATATCATCAACGTGTTTTCCGGTTATAGTTATATCTTCAGTCACATCCACATCTTTAAAAAAAGATTTATCATAGAAAAAAGGTTCTTTAATTATATCTTTGAACTGTTCTATATTGTTAAAATAATCTCCTTCTATTTTTAAATTAGTAAGATTATTCTCTTCAGTAAATTCAAGTGAAATGTCAAATAGATCAAGTTTAAAAATTTCCATTTTATGCATTGACCCATTTTGATACCAGCTACAATCAAAATCAATTCCATCTCTATTAAATGAGATATCAGCTATCTGTCCATTTTTGTAGAAGGTCAGCTCTGAACTTAACTGTCCATCTATATAAAGAGATTCTGCCGTGCAAAATTCATTTTCAAATTTAAAGGCAATCCCTGTAAATGCCTCGTTATTATAGGATGTAATATTTTGATTATCATTGTACTCAAATGAAAGTTGTGAGTCTTCAACTCTTAACTTGTAATCATACACTTCCCAATACTCATTAGTATATTCTGTAGATCTCTGACCTTCTTCAAACAAATCCAAACTAACAACTCTTCCTGCATCAACATCAATTACTAATCCTGTATAAAGATTTCCTTTGTAATAGCAATTTTCATTTTCTTTAGATAGATACTCTAATGAAACTCTCAGCATTTTTCCTCCATTAACAAACCATTTTATTATAAAATTACATGATAATAACTACGTTATTCTCGCGCAGGAGCGCTGTGTCGCAATTCGTTTTATAAAGTTTTCTTTGAATTATTTAGTTATGTTTAATTCACTACTGGTCATCATTCCCGAGAAGATTGAGGCTGTGTCACAAATCAATTTTCTCTTCTTTAGAGTGAAAATCTTTTGAAATTTGAGCTTCAAAAGATTTAGTACGAACGGTCGTCATTCCAGAACCTGATTAAAGCTTGTTCTTAATCAGGTATCAGGAATCCAGAGGTTTTTATTTAATTTTCTTATTTGTGACACAGCCTCGAAGATTTGGATTGTTTTTAATTTCCAAATTTGAGTCGGGAATCCATAGTTTTTTGCTTTATTTTCTATTTGTGACAAAATATCTAATAATTATAATCGAAGAATAAATAGAACTTGTCTTATAACAAATTCTCAAGATTCCCTGTTTTTATCAGATTTTCGGTTTACCTTTTTTTGATCACTTAACGTTTTTCTTAACTCCTGATATTTATGAAGCTTTCCTAAACAGTATATCTTGCCCAACCAGTGTTTTCTGTTATTTGGGTTAATTTCAATGGCTTTACTGTAAGCTTTAAGTGAATCTTCATAATTGAGTATTTTTAATGAGCACAGAGCTTTACCAGCCCATCCTTTCTCATTTTCAGGAAGTAGTTTTATAACCTTGTCAAAGTTCTGAGCTGCCTCTTCATAATACTCAAGATCATAAAAACAATTAGCTTTTTGTAACCATCCATTTGAATTGGTTGGATCAAGTCTGGTAACCTCATCGTAGGCGTTTATTGCTCTTCCATACTGCTCAGACAAATATAAACTTCTACCTTTGTCAGCCCAGTTTTGTGGTTCTTTAGGATTATTGCTGATTGCCTTATCATAGGCAACCTGAGCTTTATTGAATGTTTCAAGAGCCTCTTCAGTTCTCTTAAGGATTAATAAACATTCTGTTTTTTTAATCCAGTAGTTCCCTTCATTTGGATTATTTTGAGTCGCCTCATTATAAGCTCTTAATGCTTCTTCTTTTTTATCAGCAACCATAAGAGCATTGCCTTTTTCAAACCACTGGTTTGCTAATTCTGCATTTATTATAAATGGATCTATTAAAGCATAATATGTAGCAATTCCTACAATAAAAAAAGTCAGTATTAAGAGAATGGGTATGTCTTTTGATCTGTTATTAATTGCAGTTACTATATTAAAATTTATGTTGGATTTATTAGATATTAGATTTTCATTTATTCTTACATAACTTCCATTCTTTTCTCTTAATAAAGCTCTTTTGTAGACTTCCTCTGATTTATCATGGCTTCCTTGTAATTTATATAATTTGGATAAATTTTTCAGACTACTTACTACATATGGATGGTCACTGGAATAGCTTTTCTTAGTTAATTCCACTACTTTTTCAGCAAGTGAAACAGCACGCTCTTTTTTCCCGGCACGATATAGCTTTTTTATCTCTTCATTTAATTCCTTTAACTTTTTCACCCTTTTTTGCTCTTTAATAGTGATTTCACTCATGTTTCCCTCTATATTTTTTACAATTTGCACAGGCGAATGTTAAAAAGTATAATTACTGCTTTTTTTTCACCACCCAAATCTTTTTACAAATATTAGTAGAAGGATAAGAAGGGTCATTTTGGATTTTTTTTAATAGTTCATAAATCTCATTTTGATCTGGTCCGTATAATTTAACAAAAGCCCGATTAATTGGCATTATTCGGTTATCATTTAGAACATCCCTTAGGTTTCCGATTTTTGCAATTAGTTTTGTTACTAAAATCAACGACTTGAAATCTACATTCTGTCTCTTTAGTGGGATTCCTTTGTAAAAGTAATTTCTTGCAACTTCAAGTGCATCGTATTTATTCAAAGATTCAAAACAATTGTTACTACCACTATTCAATGATGGTTTTTTGGATAGAATTGTTTTTACAGATTCCAATACTCCAGAATTAACAGAATAATAAAATGCAGTGTTAAGCATATCATCTTTTATATTTACACTTGCACCTTTGTGAACAAGTAAATCAACACTCTGATGCTTTCTGTATATAGCAGATAACATAAGGGCTGTTTGTCCAATTTTATTTCTTTTATCGATTGTGTTTGAATTTTTATTCATATAGTTTTGAAACTCTTTTTTTTTAGAAAAAATAGCTTTTTTCATTAGAGTTGTCCATTGATCAACTCTTGGTAGAAAAAGTTTCATCATTTCAAGGTTTTGATTTTTACGCGAGAACTCTGCCATATATGACATAATACTTTGTTTTTTACCTGGTAGCATAACATCTGGGTTGAACCCCTTTTTAATCAAGAGACTTAGCAATTCAGGGTTTCCTGAGTAGAAAGCATTTAAAAAATATTTATGATTATTTTTGTCATACTTAACCCCCATATCAAATAGTAATCTTGTACCTTTTATACTTCCATTTTCAATGACAAACTGAAGTAGATTTTGCTCCGGGCTTATCTGTTGATTCATACTTTGCCCTTTTCTGACGAGCATTTTTAGTTTACCCTTATTTCACTCAATTGCTGCTAAAGCAATTTCCGGAACCGATTTAAAAGCTTTCATCAGGGTCAAAGTCATCTCCCTACTATTAGCTGATTCCAAAGCTTTTTTACCGTCTTTATCATTCAAAGTCGGATTAACACCATGTTTTAAAAGAGATTTCACTATGGAATCATTCCCTTTTCTTATGGCTTGCAAAAAAGTTGTTTCGAAGAAATATAAATAACCAAATCCAGTATTATTTTTAACCTTTTCTTTACATATATAATTGGGATTTGCCTTTTGAGATAATAAGAGATCCACCATTCTAACGCTGTTATTTTGAATTGCTTTTGTCAAAAGTGAAATTTTATTTGACTCCATAGTATGAATGCTAAAATCTTCAATTTCTAAATTAGGGTCTCCACCTGCTTTTAAAAGTATAGCAGTTGCTTCTACATTATTTTCAGTTACAACATTTTTAAGATGTATTCTATTTTCCCGTGGACGACGTTTTAACATGAGGAGTATGATTTTTTCATTTTTTGTTCTTAAAGCTTCTTGAAAGCAATCTGAAGTATCAACTCCTTGTCTATCTAACAGCAATTTTACAACCTGGATATTTCCCTTTTTGATAGAATATATTATAGGCCTATCTCCACTTGGCATCTCGTTTTCAACGTCTACTCCAAAACCAAAAGAATTTTTTACAGCAGTTGAGTTTCCAGCAATAACAGCATCTATAAACTCGGATTTATTTGTATATCTTAAAATTAGTATTCCTATAACGATAAGAAAGACGACACTAAGCAAAGCATATTGTTTTTTATTCATAATTAGTCCATTTTTTAAATATTAACAGGGAATCTTTATTAAAAATCAGCTCGTTATTTTTTGTAATACAATGCAACCATAGAAATCTGACCAACCCAATACGACACCTTACCTTTTTTGCTTAAATACTTTAGAAACAGCATATCTAACATAATTAAAACTCCTTAATAATAAAATATATATTTATACTTCAAAGCACATCTTTTTAGATAGTTAACCTTGCAATTCTATATAGCCTCTATTAGTTTTGAACCATCATGCATTCTGAATAAATAAATACTTGGGATCTGACCTGGTTCATAATAATCCAAATCAGAATTATTAAAACAACCTATAGATATCAGAAATTTCTTTAAAAACTGAGCGATGGACTTATGGCATTCATTGCTTAATATCCAGCTTTTTGAAAGCATATCTACCTTGTGAATATTCAGAAAGCTATGTTTGGGATTTGTTGAAATCCCCACATACCATTGATAATAATAGCCTCCATAAAATTTTATATATTTGATAAAAGACTGTGAAGTTTCTACAAATGATGGTTTAATTTCTATTACCATTAGAAGTTTCCTTTTAATTGACGGAATCTCAAATAATTGTCTTTTGACTGAATTACAGCGTTTTCGAAAAAAAGAACTGTTGTAAAAGGCGGTTCGTTATTTTTTCCTCGGCAGAGATTTTATAAAACTAAAAGCTTTTATAAACGTTGTGCTTCAATCAAAACTCTAATTATCAGAGGTTCCTATTAGTAGAAACTTTCTCAAAAAAAACAAAAATACTATTTTACTACTTTTGAGAATGCCTCTAATACTTGTTAAAAGAAAAGATCTGGCAGCAGAACTGTTGACTACCAGACCATTATAAAAATGTATTATGTTTAAAAAATAGTCATGCCTCCTTCGCACACAAAACCGAGCTTTGATTTAAAATACGTCTTTTAGTATTTTTATGTACCTTTTATATAATGTTAGATTTCCGAAGGTCTACACATGGTGCCTCTAATAACAATTATTCATCTTGAAAGGTTTTTACTATACCAATCAAAACAATTGAAACAGTTACTAATACTTGAATAATAACCACTATTTTTGATGAGATATGAGTTGGAGCAAAATCACCATAACCTAATGTTGATGCAGTTGTTACTGAAAAGTATATTGAATCAATAATTATTTGAATTATATTATCAAAATATAATTCGAAATTAAATGTTAGCTTATTACTTAATAAAGATAGATCAAACTTTGTAAACCCTTTTATTTTTGAACCTTCACTCAATAAAAAGAGCCATAAATATATACTTGAAAAAACCAATATCATCTCAATATAATAAAGTATAATTTTCTTAACATTACTTGTATATCTCTGGAAATTGTATCCTCTATAAAATATTAAAATAAATGACATCATATAGAAAGTGAGTAATAAGTAGATTATAAAACCATAATATTTCCCTTCAGGTTTCCATAAATAAGGTAAATATATTGCAATAGATGTTAATGCCAAAAAAATAATTAAACCTAAATGTTCTATAATAAAATTAAAAATACCCTTTAATATATTCATATCTATCCTTTTTGAAATAAACCAGTTCTCAATCACCATTTAGAAACGCAATGCATTCCCTTGTACATTTTCTAATTTTATAGAGGTATATTTGGTCAGGCTCATTCATATCTAACTCAATACTGTTTTGGCATCCCATTTCAGTCAGAAGTTGTTTCACAAAGCGCAAAGTGTTTAAATCACACCGATTGCTAAGAATCCAACCTGGATTAGTCATATCTAATTTATGAATATTAAGAAAGCTGTGTTTAGCATCATTTGTAAGGCCTATATACCATTTATTATAGCTTCCACCGAAGAATCTTATACATTTTATAAATTCACTGGCTGTACTGGTAAAGTCAGGCTTAATGTCAACGTACATTTTAGACTCCTACCTTTTATGTTTTATT
>JAAELO010000900.1 GCA_024226555.1 Desulfobacterales bacterium
AAAGCTTGAACTTTCAGAAGTATCAGCAAGTTCCTGCAAAACCTGTGGCTGGTAACCTTTATGAATAACAGATTCAATAATGTAATCTGCATTAAAATCATCAATATCATGGTCTTCAAGTGTGAATACTTTACCCGCAGAGAACTGAGGAACAGAGCCAACACCAGTAATGGTTTCCTGAAAAACAGTGATTCTCTCAAGATTCATTTTGGATCTGTCATTACCGTTTTTGTGCTGTGCATGATATCCGGGATAATCATAAACTTCATACTTATTACCATCTTTTGCTTTTGCTTCAGCATTCTGACCCTGTCTGAACATGTATGTATTTTGGAAAGGTTCAGTAACCAGAGCCAGTTTAAAATATTACAGGAAATAGTAATTAATGCATTTGGTTCAAACTTTTGCCGTTCTCTCCTCACTAAGAAACGCAATGCATTCTCTTGTACATTTTCTAATTTTATAGAGGTATATTTGGTCAGGCTCATTCATATCAAGCTCAATGCTGTTTTTGCAGCCCATTTCAGTCAGAAGTTGTTTCACAAAGCGCAAGGTGTTCAAATCACACCGATTGCTAAGAATCCAACCTGGATTATGCATATCTAATTTATGAATATTAAGAAAGCTGTGTTTCGCATCATTTGTAAGGCCTATATACCATTTATTATAGCTTCCACCGAAGAATCTTATACATTTTATAAATTCACTGGCTGTACTGGTAAAGTCAGGCTTAATGTCAACGTACATTTTAGACTCCTACCTTTTATGTTTTATT
>JAAELO010000901.1 GCA_024226555.1 Desulfobacterales bacterium
AAAAAGTTAGGAGTACCGTATGAAAATTTGCCTGTGACAAAAACCATCGCATAAAAAACTTGAGGTCCGACTGTGGTGCCTGTAGCTGTAACCCACCGATTATTGGTCTCTTTTTTTTTAGCCGCGAAAGTCGGGTTAAAAAAGAGGCTGCTAATAAAATGGGAACATATAAAATTAATAAGCATAATTTTGATTACAAGGCGAATAGCAGGAGGACGTTTCCCAATCGCCACAGAGGTGCCGTTTGAAAGGCTTTGTTTACAATTAACCGAAGAAATAATGGATGATATTCAGAAAATTAGTCTAATAAAGGGTGTTAATAAAATATGATAATCAGCATTTAAAAACAGTTGTTTAAAGATAAAAAAGCCTCTATAAGAGGATTAGATTTTTCCCCAAAAACATAATCCCAAACGGAGGCTTTTCATGCACGAGAAAAATATCAAGACGATTATCAGAAAGCAACTCAAAAAAGAATATCCCAACTGGAAAAGATTAACAAAGAAAGAAAAAAGAAATATTGCGGCCATGGTATTAAATGAAGTGGTTAAGGGATATGACTTCAACCAACAAATTGATACGCCGGAGTATGAGCTACTGGGCATCGAAGAACAAAAACCGAATTCAAAAATAATGAATTTAGAAAAAATGGCGCAGTTTATCGACAATCATTATGACAGTATGCTATTCAGACTTAAAAACAAAACGAGACATTCTTATATCAAAGATGAGGAATTGAAAATCATTGATGAACTTCTTGATGATGACATAATCAACAAGCTGTTGTCATATGATGGCTATACTCCGGCAATGCGTGATTTTTTTCCGGGCACCTTTTTGCGTGCTGAACTGCTCAAAGTTATCAAGTATCCAGAGATCAGCTATCGTAAATTCTGCGGAGATGATAAAAGGTATAAAGGGTATAAGGAAAACAATGAATATACAGGGACCGCGCAGAAGCAGAACAGATCCTTTATAGGGCTTTCCCTCAGGAAAAAACAGATGTTAAGCCATATTCAGCTTTCCCAGTTTCGATCCGGTTTAAGCTTTTCCCAATTAGTTAATTTAACGGTATATATTCTTCATCAATTCAATCAATGCGGATTTTTAGACGATGGAGTGATTCATTGTGTTGATTCAACGGAATTGGCAGTTGAATGTCAACAATTACTGGCGACTTTAAAAATAGGCGATAAAAAGATACGGATTTACGACGATATTGATTGTGACTGCGGAAAACGCAGAAAGAAACGTGATAAATCTGTTTACGTGGTAGGATACCGTCTGCACACTTTGACAGCAATCAACCCTGAAACCGGTCGGAGTTTTCCATTAATTTCCTTGCTGTCACCTGCGAACCATAACGACAGCAATTTTCTTTTGCCATTAATAAACTTGGGAAAAGCAATGGGTTTAGATGTTAAATTAGTAACTGCCGACGAAGCATACAATGACGGTGATGGCGCTTTGCAGGACGAGACAGGAACGCATTTGATAAGACCTCCATCTTCAAAAGTTATTTTTCCTGAAAATGTAGATACGAAAACATTGCAAGTGACATATGATGACCTGTGTGAAATACCAATGGATTATGCAGGGACTGAAGATCAACACCATGAATTTAGGTGTAGTGCGGAACCTGGTGAATGTTTCCGATTAGAAGCATGTCCTCAATTCAGACAGATTCCATTTGATAATGGACATTTTCAGAGAATTATTCATGGTAGTGATGAAGTTGCAAAGGCATTAGATATTCGAAAAAATGGTGAACGTCCGTTTAATCTGTTAAAAAAACGTGAGGGGCTTGAAGAGGTACGTGTCAGAAGTCAGCATGGCTTATTAGCCAGATGTACCATTACAACCATGGCAACATTACTGATAGAAATAGCGGGAACTCGAAGGAAGCCCAAACAGAAGCCAAAGCAGGAACAGATTGAGTTTGATATGGCGGCATGATTTAAAAAAAATGGCAATATTTATCGAGCACATATAATTTGTATGGAAAAATAGTTATTCACACTTTGAATCTCAAAAATTAAACGTTTGCAAAAGTAAAAGAACCGCCTCAAAAAAGGAAAAATAAAGGGTTAAACAAAGTATGCAAACGAGAAATTAAGAG
>JAAELO010000902.1 GCA_024226555.1 Desulfobacterales bacterium
AATAAAAATTGTGTAGAAACTAAAATTGATTTTAGCGGTGATCTATCCAATGAATATGATGATATTGTACATAAAATAATACCTGCTTACCAGACTCTTTATGAGTTAACACAACACCTACTAAGAGATAAACTGGGAGCAGAGGCAAAAATATTAGTGTCTGGTGCAGGAACAGGAAAAGAGATAATTGACTGTTCACAGAATAATCCCAACTGGTCCTTTACCGGTTTTGATCCGGCAGAACCGATGCTTACAATTGCCAGAAAAAAAGTGACTGCTGCTTCTCTTACAAACAGAATATCCCTTGTCCATGGCTTGATTAATGATGTTGCTGAAAAAGAATTTGATGCTGCCACATCTATTCTGGTTATGCATTTTCTTCCTGATGATGGGACAAAACTTAGTTTTTTAAAAGGTATTGCTGACAAATTAAAATCCGGAGCTGTTCTAATTCTTGTTGACCTAGAAGGAGAGAAAGGTTCGGATGAATTTAATTCCCTTAATTCTGCCTGGAAAGATCAACAGCTATTTAAAAGAGGAGATAAAGAAAAGGTTAAAGATGAATTTGAATTACGGGATAAAGAAGTTCATTGCATAACTCAAAAGCGTACTGAATCTTTACTGGAAGAAGCTGATTTCATTAAAATTCAAATATTTTTTAAAGCCTATCTTTTTAGCGGTTATGTGGCTGTAAAAAAATAGTATTAATTTTTGAGAGTAAGTTAAAGTTATAAAACCTATGGACCCTCTGTAAGCTGGTGAAAATAAATTCGTTGTTTTTATCACCGTTGTAAAAGATTCTCTAAAATCTGAGCTTGAAGTTAATTTTAGTTTACTTACTTTTCTTTTTAAATGATGCACCGAACAAAATTAATCCATTTTGATCGGTGCTGACCACCTGATGTCCGAAAGATTTTCCTGCAGGAAATGAAATTTATTAACCTTTTGATATAAAATCATCTTCCAGAAATTTTGGATCAGGGTAGCTATAAAAACCTTCACTGGATTTTATTCCTAGTTTTCCGTTATCCACATATTCTTTCAAATACTCTGCATTTTTTGTGATTTGAGGATTTTCATAAAGTTTTGCAATGTTGTCGGTTATTTTCCAGACAGTATCAATACCTATAGAGTCCATAATTCCAAAGGGGCCTGATTGTGATTTCATAACGCCCATCCATGCTCTGTCAATATCTTCTACCGATGCTACCTTATTGCTTGCAAGAGTTACAGCTGATTTTAAGAAGTCACTTAGCATTGCATTAAAGACATAACCAAAATTTTCTTTTTTTAGCATAATAACAATCTGACCAAGCTTTTCAGCTAAGGCTTTCACAAGCTCTATTGTCTCTTCACTTGTTCCAGGGTGTGGCATTATATCAACAACATCTGTTTGAATAATATCGTGGAAATGAAATGCCAGAAATTTTTCTGGTCGACCAGTTTCTTCAGCAATCATTGAAGGAATCAGAGTAGAAGTATTAGTAGTAAAAATTGTTCTTTCAGGGCAAAGCTCATTAAAGGTTTTAAAAATTGTTGCCTTCATTTTAGGATCTTCAGGTACTGATTCTGTTATTAAATCAGCATCTTTTGCAGCTAAATCCTTGTCTGTTGTATAGGTCATTCGATCAAGAGAATTTTCTTTTTCATCCGCTTTTAATCTTTTCATATGAACCAGTTTATCTGCAAAAAGTTTTACCCGCTCGCTTGCTTTATCTAAAACATCCTGATTAATATCATATACAACAACATTATAACCGTTTAAAGCGCATAGAAAACCAATCTGGTGTCCCATTGTGCCAGCTCCAATTACAAGTATTTTATTTAAATCTTCTATTTTCATGTTTTACTTCCTTATAAAATTAGGGGAACCTCTAACAGATTATAAAACTAAAAAGCTTTAATTATGTTTTTTTTGGCTGAACAACAATGAAACAAAAGTTTTAATTATGTTTGCTTTGCGTTATTCCCAAAAAAGAGCTGCTGAGTATTATATAAACAAACCAGCCCGATATATTTTTCTCATTCCATTATTTTAAAAGCTTTAGTTTTAATTTTACTAAAACATATAGAGGTTCCCTTTAATCAAAAAAATTTAAATCTGGTCAGTTCCTTACCTGATAATAAATAGATATACTATTAAGATACGAGATATCCTCCATCACAAACCAAACAGGTTCCGGTAGTAAATGATGCTGCATCACTTACCAAATACAGAACAGCCCCGGCCATTTCTTCAGGTTGAGCTGCTCTTCCCATTGGGATCTGTTTAAAAATCTCTTTTTGAATATCTTCATTATCTGTAATTGCTTTTGCAAATTTAGTTTCAGTAAGTCCTGGTAGTAATGCATTTACTCTAATGTTATCTGCGGCAAGCTCTTTTGCAAAAGACTGTGTCATATTTATTAAGCCAGCTTTTGTAACTGAATAGACTCCCTGAAAAAGACCTGGTTTAATTCCATTTATGGATGAAACATTTACAATTGCTCCGCCACCATTTTTCTTCATAAGGGCTACAGCTTTTTTAATCATAAAAAAGGGGCCCTTTAGATTTACTTCCACTGTTTTGTCCCACATGGAATCTTCCGCATCAAGGAGATTTCCAAAATGTGGATTTGTTGCTGCATTATTAACCAATATATCTAATCTACCGAATTTTTCTTCAATCTCTTTATATAATGCTTCGATTTGATCAAGACTACCTGCATGACAAGCAATTGGAGTTGCTTTATTCCCGGCACCATTAATCTCATCTGCTACTTCTTTTAAGCTTTCAATTTTTCTACTGGTAAGAATTACATGCGCACCAGATTCCGCTAAAAGTTTTGCAATGGCTTTGCCAATTCCCCTGCTTCCACCTGTAATAACAGCAACCTTGTTCTCTAAAGAAAATGGATTCATTTTTCATCTCCAGTTTTAGAATTGTCTTTTAAGCATCACTTCCGATGCTGTTCTTTCCAGTATATGTACAAAAAAGGCTATATTTGCAAAACGCTTGTCCTTGGTTTGCCCATGATAATACCTGTAATATATCTGTTGTGCAATAACTGCCAGCCTGAACAAACCAAAACAGTAGTAAAACTCAAAATTTTTAATTTTAGTACCAGATAGCTCTTCATACAGCTTAACAATCTCTGCCCGATTAAGCATCCCCGGACTTGTTGTTGGAAGTGTTGCAATAAGCTTCATCTCATCGTTATCATCATGATTGACCCAATAGGCGAGAGATGCACCAAGATCCATTAAAGGATCTCCAATAGTAGCCATCTCCCAGTCTACAACCCCTGTTATTTCAGATGGATTATCAGGATTCAGGAAAACATTATCAAATTTATAATCATTATGAATGAGAGCAGGAGTTTTAGAGTCTTCCGGCATATTATCTTTTAACCATTCCATTATTCCTTCAAAATCAGGAACATCTTCTGTTCTTGCATTTCTATATCGCTTTGTCCAGCCCTTTACCTGACGCTTTACATATCCTTCAGGTTTACCAAGATCTTTGAGTCCACACGATTCATAGTCAAGTTTATGCAGATTACATAGAACATCAACCCAGTTTCTGCATAAACTTTTAATTCCTGATTCATCTGTGAAAAGTCCATTGGGCAACTCTTTACGAAGAATAATCCCTTTTAACCGTTCCATTACATAAAACGGAGCACCTATTACTTCCTCATCATCACAATATAAAAGCATTTCAGGCACATAATTAAATGAGCCTTTGATGGATGAAAGTATATTGAACTCCCTTTTCATATCATGGGCAGATTTTGCTTTTGTTCCAAAGGGTGGCCTTCTTAAAACAAGTTCTCTTTCTCCAACTGTTACCATATATGTAAGATTTGAAAAACCACTGGGAAATTGCTTAATATTTATTTCACCATCCATCTCTTTAAGATTGGCTTTTAAATAAGCAGCAATCTTTTCTGTATCAAGCTCCTCACCATCTCGAACTTCCTTCGGGGAATCTATTTGTTGCATTATATCTCCTAATGGCTAAATATCCAGGGCCGCTCTTATTCCACCCTCTTTATGAGCTCTTAATATTTTTTTGGCAACGGACATCTTGTGAACTTCATCTGCACCATCAAAAATTCTTGCAGCTCTTTCATGTCTGTAAAAGTATGAAATAATAGTATCGTCTGTCATACCCAATCCACCATGAACCTGAAGAGCTCTGTCGATAACTTTCTGCACTGTATTTGCTACAACAAACTTTATAAATGAGATATCATAACGTGCAGCCTTGTCACCATGTTTTTCTATCTGCCATGCAGCATTAAGCGTCATAAGTCTTATTGCTTTAATTTCAGCTGCAGATTCAGCTATCCATGCTCTTATGATTTGCTGAGTTCCAAGGGTTTTACCATCCGGAGTTATCACTCTTTCATTTGCTCTTTTGCACATCAGGTCAAAGGATCTGTTACAAACTCCAAGCCAGCGCATGCAATGATGAATTCTCCCTGGTCCGAGTCTTTCCTGAGCTATAACGAAACCATGCCCCTCAGGCCCTAAAAGGTTGCTTTGTGGAACTCTGCATGATTGATAAAGAATCTCTCCATGGCTACTGTAATCTGATCCTTCGTGACCCATAACCGGGATATTTCTTACAAGATTAAAGCCCTCAGTTTTTGTTGGGACAATAATCATGCTTGCCTGCATATATTTTGATGCTTCAGGATTTGTTACCGCCATAACAATTGCAAACTCAGCACCATCAGCACTTGTTGTGTACCACTTATGACCGTTAATAATGTAATCAGAGCCATCCTTAACTGCTGTAGTTTCAAGCATTATTGGGTTGGAGCCTGGCATATCAACTTCTGTCATGGAAAAACAACTTCTTATGTCACCATTAACAAGTGGAACCAAGTATTTTTCTTTTTGCTCATCAGTGCCATGCTTGTGTAAAACTTCAATATTTCCTGCATCCGGTGCCTGACAATTAAAAACATAATGCCCAATAGGAGTTCTACCCAAGGCTTCAGATACAAGTCCATGTTCAACAAGATCAAGACCCATTCCACCAATACCTTTTGGCTGATTAGGAGCCCATAGTTCCATCTGCTTTACCATCTCCCTTTTCTCTCTAAGAACTGGGAGTAGTTCTTTAAACTCTTTGTGTAGAAACTCTTGTTCAAGTGGGATCAACTCTTTGTCAACAAATTCGTTGATCATATCAAGAATTACTTTCATTTTTTCTGAAATTTCAAAATCCATAACTTCCTCCTATAATTATATCGAGCGATCGATATAATTGTTAAATATAAATATTAGCTTAAAATTTAAATAGTCCTGAAAAAAACTATCTAAAAGTCAGCATTTTCTCTTCAACTGCCAAAAAACCGGTTTCATTAAACCCGGTCAATATAAAATTATCTTTGTTAAATTTAAGCTTTGTTATTGAACAATTAAGAATCTGCCACGAAAGTTTTAAGGCCTCTTTATCTGATATATTTAGTGCAAGCTGAACAATTGCTGCAATCACTCCACCTGAACTAAATATGCCAATTTTTTTGGAAGACCCCTCATCAATCATAACCTTTGAAACCTCTTTTTCAACACGTTCTACAAACCCTCTCCAGCTGATAACATCAAATCTGTCCGGCTGCTCAAGCCATTTGAAAACTGATCTCTCAAACACTAACTGAAAAGCTCTGTTACTCTCAAACATTCTGTCCACTTCTTTTTTGAATTCAGGTTCATCATTGATCAGATAAGGTATAACTTCCCTTAATACATCTTCGAACTCAAACTCATTAAATGCCGATCTGATCTTAATCTCTTCATGTTCTTTTAAAAGATTTTCAGATGGTAAAAAAGTCTGCCTGTGCCTTTTGTTTTCACCAAGATAAAAGCTGTCAAACCTAACTCCCGTTTTGTTCAAAAAATTTGCAAGCAGTTTTGACTGTGTATATCCTTTATCTGACAACTGATCATAATCCTCTTTACCAAAGGATGCCTGACCATGCCTTATTAAATAGATTTCACTCATTTAGCAGTCTCCCTTTACAAAAGCCATTACAAAGGAGATTACATGCTTTGCATAATCATCCACTGAGATGTTCCGCCGATTGTATTTCCATCTCTTCAGATACCAATCCTGCAGCATAGATTTAATTGCAGATGCAGTCAAAACAGGGTCGCCCAATTTAAAATCACCTTTTAAACGGCCCATTTCCAATATTTCTGAAAATATTTGTTCCGTTAAAAGCTCGGTCTCAATGGATTTTTCCTGTTCCTCCCTGATAAAAAAACGAGCCTCCATATATGAAAAGAAAAACCAAGGCTGCATTAACTCACTTAAATATATGTGGGTATAAATAGCCCTTGTTAGTTGATCTATTGAGCTTTCTTTTTCATTGCCATATGTATCCATTACTTTTAGAAGTAACCGTCTTCCCTGATCCTGAATAACTTCTAAAAGTTCATCTTTACTGCTTATATATCCATATAAACCGCCCATACTTAATCCACATTCACTGCAAAGCTCTCTTAAGCTCATTGCATGAAAACCTTTTCTATTGGATATCGTGATTGCAGTTTCAATAATTGTTTTAAGTTTCTTAACACCAACCCGCTCATTTTTAACTTTGATTGAGTTGTTATCATCCTGAATGATTTCGTAACAGATATCCTCCATGGACATCTTAAACTCTTTTTTAAAATCTGAGAATTTCATTAAATTTACCTTTTGGTTTTAATCTTTATATGACCATAGATAGTTTAAAAATGATTGTCAAGAAAATAGAGCGAGCGCTCGAATTATTTTATTGCCCTCTTAATAAATTTGGTATATAAAAGGAGTATAAAAATAAAAGAGGATAATTAAGATGAAAATTCTTGTTTGCATAAAACAGGTTCCAATAGTTGAAGAGCTCTTAGAGCTTGATACAGAAAAAAAATGGCTTTCCGATACTGATGTTGAGTACCGCATAAACAGGTTCGATGAGTTTGCCATCGAAGAAGCCCTTCTTATCAAAGAAACAACTAAAGGTACAACAGTTGATGTTATATCATTTGGACCGCAGCGGGTTGAAACTGCTCTTCGAAGAGCAATGGGTATGGGAGCAGATAATGGGATTCATATTGAAGACGAAACAGAAGGTTTCATAAATCCTCTTACAATAGCAACACTGATAGGCCAATACGCACAAAACAATGATTACGACCTTATCTTTACCGGAATAATGTCTGAAGACAGTATGCAATCTCTTGTAGGACCAATGCTTGCATCGTACTTAAATTTGCCATGCGCTGTATCGGTTGTAGAAACCAAACTTGACGAGAAAACAGAAAAAATTTCAGTAAAATGCGAACTTGAGGGAGGCCATTATCAAAATGTTAGACTTAATCTACCTTCAGTTTCAACCATTCAAAGCGGTATTAATAAACCCAGATACCCTTCTCTTTCAAACATGCTAAGAGCTAATAAACAGGACCTGATTAATATTGATATAAATTCTCTAAAAAAACCTCAAACCAATGAAAAAATTTTGAATATCAGTCTTCCGGAACGGTCAAATAAAATTAAATTCCTTGAAGGCTCTATGGAAGAAAAAGCAGAAGAACTGATTCAATTACTTCATAAAAAAGCGATATTAAGAGGGAATCTATAATAATTTGAATTTTGATAGAAATACAAGGCTAGAGAAAAAAATAATGAGCCGGTTTTTACAACAGTTCTTTTTTTGGAAAAAACGCAGTATTTCAGTTAAAAGGCAGTTATTAGATTCCCGCAAAATAGGATAGGAATTAGATATGAGTGCAGATATTCTCCTTTTAATAGATACAATAGAAGACAAATTATCATCAGGCTATTATGATCTGATAGGTATTTTAAATCATTTTGATCAAGATGCTATTAAATCAAAAATGATAATTTCAAGTAGGAACAAAATCCTACCCCAGGTGCCTGAGAATAAATGTCACGATCTTGATATTCTCAATGTATTAAATGACAAGTTTAAACACCCAATCCCGCAAGCTTTTTCAAAGGAAATTTTAAGTAGACTTAATGGCGTTAAACCCAAATACATCTGCCTGCCTCATAATATGAGAGGTTGTCAGATAGCCGCTGATTTAGCAATTAACCTGAACACTTCCGTGGTTTCAGGGGTGGATGCTTTAATTCAAAAAGACGATCAGGTTCTATTAAAAAAAAGTGTGATGAATGGAAAGTGGATTACAGAAACAGCTCCTCTTAATTATCCTGTAATTTTCACAATTAATCAGGGTGCCTTTTCAGCACAAGAAGATATTTATATTGATATAGATGAAGATATAATTTCCTATGAAGAAATTGAAATAAGTGATGATAGTTATACCTCATTAAATATTTCTTCAATGGATGATGATAACAGCTCTATAGAAGATGCTGAGGTTGTGATTGGTGCTGGAAGGGGCGCAGAAGATGAAGATGTTATTGAGCTGATACATGAATTTGCAAAGTTTTTTAAGAATGGTGGAGTTGGTGCATCAAGACCATTATGTGATGCCGGAATATTTCCATACTCTCATCAGATTGGTGAAACAGGGAAAGTTATATCTCCAAAACTTTATATTGCCTGCGGAGTTTCAGGATCAAACCAGCATATTGCAGGAGTAAGACAGGCTCAGGAAATTATAGCAATTAACAAAGATCCCCAGGCAGCTATTTTCCAGATTGCAGACATAGGAGTTGTTGCTTCTCTCGAAGAATTTCTTCCGATACTTTTAGGGGCTTTGTAAAATTCTCCATTTTCTTCGTTATAACTTTCTGTCAATTTCTCAACGTATTGGAAATACGACCCGTTTCTAACAAATATTTTTAACGCAGTAAGGAGAGAAAAGCGTATTTTTTTCTCTCGTACTGGAGGAATTTTACAAAGACACCTTTAATTCCGTCCGAATATGCGCTTTCTGTTGTATCTATAGAATCCTGATTTTTCTTCAATTGCTATGGTATTGGCCTCATATTTGAAATACTTCTCCCTTAATTCATTTAACTGAACATCAAGATCATCGCCATCATATGTCTTAGCTAAAGCATCTCTCTCTTTCATATAATTCAAACCATTTTCCCAGCGCTTTTCCCGCTTAAGGTCTCTTTTCGCCATCACCTCTATCTCTTGCTGATTATAACCTATCTCTTTTCTGATCTCGTTTAGCTTATCTAACCTATCATCCTGATTTAAACCCAACAGCTCTTTTTGTACTGAGTTCATATTAAAAAAAGATGTGGCAAGATTATATTTTCTGTTTGTTAGGGTCTCTTTTTCAGTAGAGTACTCCTCATCCACAGTATTTTTAAAAATTTCAAGTTTCTCATCAATGGTATCTGTTGATTTATCAAGGATTGCAATTGTATCTCTAACAGTATCTATCTTAGATTCTTCAGACCATATTTTGGCTGCATCATCACCAAAAAAACTTTTTCTGATATCTGACAGAGCCTGTTTAATCTCATCGTAATTCATCCCGGAAAAATTTTCACCAGTTGCAAGCCACTTATTATATTCATCCATCTTGATTATTAATTTGAAAATTTTTTCTGCTTCATCTGGAAAAGCACCTTTTATAATTTTTTGGAAAAGTTTTTTCCAGTTCTCAGGATAGTGTTTTTTTATAAAGTTTCTAAACCTTATCAACTTTAGCTGATTTTTTATGTCCGAAATTGAAGAACCAAACTTAGCTTTTAAACTTTTAATGGAGATATCTATAAATCCATCTTTATCTTCAAGAGCTTTTTTAAGTTCCTCTTTAGTAATTAGCATTGGCTGCTTATTATTTTTTCCTTTTTTTTTGGAATTCTTAATTTCCTCTTTATGCTGCATTATGTCCTTGCCATTTATGCTTTTCTGGGGAGCCTTGTTTGAAAAGAAAAAAATACCAGCGTATAGAAGAGTCAGGGTGAATAAAGCGCCTATTATTTTTAGTTTCATATCTTCATCTTTTTCTTAAAGGTTTATCAAAAAAAAGGGTACCAAATTACTGGTACCCTCAAAAAAATTCTAAATATCAATAACATTCCAGATCAAGCTTGCAAGAACTTTTGATCCTTCTTTTGTTGGATGTATACCATCAACAATTATATAACTGTTTTTAAAGCTGCTTCTTGGGTCGACGAATACACAGTTTACTGAAGCATTGGAACATGCCTGTGAAAGACGCTGGTTTCCATAATCAACTGCATCTGATAGTTTTGAAAGGTCTCCAAAAACACCAAATTTAGTATGGTAATATCCCTGATAAACAACCTGCTGAACATTATCCTGACCCATTTCATTAAGAAGATTGACAGCATCAACATAAAGATCATCAATAAGATCTTTACACTGTTGTGAAAGATCTCCACACCACCAGTAATTACAGGTTTTACAATTGTATGGATCGAGTGCTATTGCAGGAAGAAGAATATCATTTCCACCTCCATCCATATAAACGACTCGTATATTAGGATTATCTGCCTTGGCTGTATCATACTGTTCCGGAATTGATGGTCCTAATATACCTCCATTTAGCTGTGTTCCAGAGATTGCATAATGACGCCAGGTCTCCCCGGCCCAGCTGTGAAGGTAATCATAAATATCACCTGATAAAGCAAAGATTGAATCACCGACATTTACAATTTCATTATTGTCGGCATTCCTTAATTGTGGGACACTCACCATATATCCGCATGCAAATATGAGTGATACTGAAAACAAAATCATCAAAAAACGAAACCGCTTTAATCCAGTCATACCATAACCTCCCCGTACATTTTAGTAAGTGATAAAATTCAAAAACAACAATAGCCTCTAAACAAAGGATCATAACGATCCTTGTAAAACTTTTGGGTCTTACTCAATAGAAATTTTAAATAGGGATTTATCCTGCCTTCATTATTTTAAATACCAAATATTTGTATAAACAAACAGCAAAAAAATCACATTAAGCTGTTATAATGATTAAATAAATAATTTATATTTACAGTTAGCATTAATATCTGTCCCGCAATTTACTTGCAAACAAGGCGTTTGATAGTTTTTTTAAGAAATAATGAATATAGTTTTATAATAAAAATATAATTTATTTATTTAATATATTCTTGTTAGGATCTAACAGAATTTTAATAAAAAAACAGATATGTGATTTAAAACAAAATAAATAAATTATATATTAGGGATTTTAGCAGAAAAAATTTTGCTTAATTTGCGGTAAATATTTTTCTACTAATAGAGCTCTAATAATCAAAATACAGGTATTGAAGTTTGCTGAATCTAATCTGGAACACCAATATACTTCATATTAACTTTTCTGTATTTACCTCTGATCTCTATAGGAAGGAAATTTAGCAGGCTGTTTGTTACAGGTATTTTAAAAGATTTTTTTCTAAGTAGTTTGTTAAGCTTTTCAATCAATTCTTTGCTCTCATCATTATCATTACAAACAGCTCTAACAAACTTTATGTTTTGTGTGAAGTTGATTGGTAAAAAAAGAATTTTTTTCTGGTCTTCTTTATTTAATTTTTTGGCATTTATATAGAATGAAATGGGGTAATCGATCAAATAATCAACTCTTTTTGATAAGAGCATCTTTAATAAAGCTACCTGATCTATATCAACTCTTTGATATAGATTATTTTGCTTTTTGTATTTATGTATCAGGTTATCAATATATTTTCCATATTGGCCACTTTTCATAATTCCGGCTTTAAGTTCCGTATCTTTTAAAACTGTTTCTAAATAAACACCTTTTTCGCTCTTTCTAAATTTGAATGCTTCTGTTTTTAAAACAATAACACCTGCTGGAGGCATTATGAGTATCGGAGCTGAATATAATGTTTTCGAAAACTGATTCTTCGTAACTGCAAGACCAGGTGAGCAATAGATTCCGCTTTTTCGCCAGAAATGCATAATTCTGGGTATTGTTACATCATCTATTACTTCATGGGAAAATGAGTTTAAATTATTTATCATGATCTGCATAGCGATATCATTCATACCAGTCCCCTTCTGGGGGCCTGATAATATATATGCAGGAGGATAGTTAATCGTCATCCAATGTGTAATTTTTTTTTCTGCATAAACTTGCGTAACAAGAAATGTTGATAGTAATAGAACAATTCTAAAAGATTTCATAACTTATGTTTTTTATTGGGTTTGATTATGATTTAATTCAGATATTATAACTTTTAAAAAATCAAAAAACAAGTGGGTTATTTATTTCTGATAAGACATAACAGCAATATCATTTCGATATTCCCAACCTGTATTTTTCCAGAAATTTACTGCAACATTATTCTTAAAAAGAAAGAGGTGACCTTTTTTTATTCCTGCACTTTCCAGTCTATCAAGGGAACCTCTAATAACTAGAAATTTGATTGAAATACAAGGATGAGAAATAAATAACGAGCCGATTTTACAACAGTTTTTTATTTCGAATAACACAGTAGTTCAGTCAAAGAGCAGTTTTTAGAGACTCCCTACATAGCATCAATTGAATCGGCCTCACTTAAACCTACACCCTCACAGGATTCCCACAATGAGTATACTTCCTCATAATACTCAATTCCAAACGCCTTTATTTCCATCAATCTATACCTTTTCTATGAATTGGTTATTATTTTAAATACGAAAATTTCAATTGAATGTGAAGGATTTAATTTGAATATTTAATACTATTATTCTATTTCTTTTAGGTATTTAATTTGAATTTAAGGAGATCTTATAATGATCTGGTCAAAACAGAAACTTATTGAAAAAGCTTTAAAATGTATTGATGACGAAGATATTAAGGGACTTGAACAAATATTTGAGAAAAAGCCAGACCCTTTTTTAGAGAATAAAGATGGAAAATCTATTTCGTCTGTTTTTATTTTTGATAAAAAAATGAGTGAATTTGTAACTTCATATGTTGCACTTTATGATCTGTCAAAAGAGATAACAGATGCTTATTATGCCATAGAGAATAAAGATATCAGATTATTAACGAAGATACTTGATGGTGGTTTGGATATTGACTCTGAGGACAGAACCGGAAGAGTTCTCCTACAAATTGCTTTTGAGCTTGAAAACTATGAAGCTGTGAAACTTATTCTTAACAGATCCCATATAATTAAAAATGAAAAAGAAGTCTTAAGAGTTGCTTTTGCAAAGGGAAATAGTTCTATTCTTCTAAAATTGCTTGAATTTATTGATCTTTCCAAAATTCTGGATGAAGAGTTTATTGATCGCTTACACTACCAGACCATATATAACAATAATATTGATGGGCTTTCTATTTTGCTCGATCACATAGATATTAAAAAGCAGGGCCCCGAGCTTTTTAATGAGGTTTTACGAAACAGTTCTTTAGATATGGTTAGATGTTATATCTCAAAAGGGGTTGATATGAATGGTGTTTTTGAAGACAAAACACCTTTAATGGCCCTTACAGGTAAATTTTGCTATAAAGATGAAGATGTAGAAAAATCAATTAGAACAGCAACACTGCTCATTGAAAAAGGTGCTGATCCAACAATTAAAAGTTCTTTAGGCAAGAGAGCTGTTGATTATGCTTTTTCAGGAACAAATACCGGGCTTGGATATTTCTTAAGGGCATTCGATTTTGACATTGAATCCCATAAAAAAATGTTAAAAGAAAAAAATATTCCGGAATCGGTGTATAAATATTATAAGGATAAAGGTGAAGTTCCTGAAATCAGTTGCCCAAACTCTTATGAGATGCGTAACGCTAAGTTTTGCAATCTTTATGAATTAAGAGTTGGAAATGCTTTTATCTCTTCATGGCAATATCAAAATAATTATGACAGAGATGACCCAAATTTTAAAAATGATGGGGATTATCATATTCCGGTAATTGAGTTTATTAAAGAACAACAGTCCCATGGCGCAAATGGAATTTTAATATGGATACCTGCTATCAAACAATTTGGTTGTTGTGATAATGATCATGGGGTAATAAGAATATTTAAAGATGTGAGCTTTGATATGATTGTTGATAAAGGCTGCTCAATTATTGGGTTGTGACCCAAGAGTAATGGAAAAGATGTCAAAGAGTGATTATCTGGCCCGGTTTGATATTATAGATATTAATATGGGATGCCCTGTGCCAAATGTGTTTAAAAGTGGAAATGGCAGTGCACTCCTTGGGGATTTAAAAAAAGCATCCGCTATTATTAAAGGCTGCAAAAAAAGTGGTAAGGCAGTAACTGTCAAATTCCGTGTTGGTATAAAAGAAGATGCAATGATTTCAGGGGAATTTGCAAAAATGTGCGAAGATTCCGGAGCGGATATGATTACTGTTCACGGTAGAAGCAGAAATATGATGTATCAGGGGACTCCATATTTTGACCAGATAGAACAGGCAAAATCAGTTGTTGGAATACCTGTTATTGCAAATGGTGGTATTTTTTCCAAAGATGATGCTGACAAAATGATGAATCTTACAGGAGCAGATGGCGTGATGATTGCCAGATACGGTCTTCAAAATCCATTTATATTCAGTGAGCTTACAAACAAAGAGATTAAAAAGAACAAGTATACTATAATATCTGAACAGATAGATTTAACAGCAAAATACTATGATGAGACATATACAATTTCCTATATTAAAAAGCTTGCTTCATACTGCATGAAGAAACGAAAAGGAACTAAGCAATTTAAAACAGAACTATTCAGATGTGGTAATATCACTGAATTGAAAGATATTATAAAAAAAATATTTTATGAGCAGGAAGATTAACTAATGGAAGATGGATTTATTATTAAAGATGGTGTCTTGGAAGCATATACACTAAGAGATGCGATTGTAGAGGTTCCAGATAAAGTTACATCCATTGGTAAAGGTGCTTTCAAGGGATGTATAAGTATTGAACAGGTTACTCTTCCTGAAGGAGTAACAGAAATTGTGGATACTGCTTTTAAGGGCTGCAGAAAACTGAAAGAGATAAACTTTCCTTCAAATCTTACCCATATTGGAGAACATGCTTTCCATCGTTGTCATTCTTTACGTATTGCAAAACTTCCTGATAGAGTTACAACTCTTGGCAGAGGGGCATTTTTATTATGTGACAGCCTGGAATATGTTTCTATTAAAGGTGTTAAAAAGCTTAACAAACAGGTTTTTTTAAATGATGTAAATTTAAAAACAATTGAAGTTTCAAGTGATCTGGATATATCCAACATAAATGAGATCTTAATGGGTTGCAGTAAGATATCTGAGATAGTCTTATCTGATGGAACTGTTTGCAATGTTGAAAACGTTATTGAGGTTATATCTGAACATTCTAAAGCCCACCCTGTGGCTAAAGCAATTGTCACTGATATATTCAGAATGCTGATGATTAAAGATGGCATTCTGCAAAAATTACTAATTAATGTAAA
The DNA here is from genome assembly GCA_024226555.1 of Desulfobacterales bacterium. GTDB lineage: Bacteria > Desulfobacterota > Desulfobacteria > Desulfobacterales > JAAELO01 > JAAELO01. The sequence continues at coordinate 15,354 of JAAELO010000902.1, forward strand.
GGATGTGGAGATACCAAATGGCATAACCGGTATTTCAAAAAACTGTTTTTCTAATAAAAAGGGTTTGGTATCTGTAACGTTTCCTGAAACCTTAACTGAGATTGGAAGCCTGGCATTTAGTAATTGTATCAGTCTTGCAAAAATCGAATTTGGAAGCGAAAATATAAATATAAACCGTAATGCCTTCATAAATTGCACTTCTCTAAAACATATTGCATTAGCTGATGGGAACACATATGAATTAATTAAAAATTTGTCAGAAACATCTGATGAAAGCACTCCACATATAATAAGTACAATTCATTCACAGATACTGAATAATTTTTTTGTCAGTGGTACCACATTGATAAAGTATAGAGGAAATGAAGAAAGAGTTATTGTTCCCGATCATGTAACGGTAATTGGAGAGAAAGCTTTTGCTGGCAATGAAGTAATTGACAAAGTAATTCTGCCGGATTCCATCAGAGAGATTCGTGAAGAGGCTTTTTCTGATTGCCTGCTTTTACAGAATATTGATGTTCCAAAAGGCCTGACATATCTTGGTAAATCGGCATTTGAAAACTGTGTAAAACTTATACGTATAGATCTCCCGGAATCACTTACCACAATAGAAAAATCCGCTTTTAACAGATGCAGAAAGTTGAAAGATGTGCAATTTGGAAGTAATATTAAAGAGATTGACGACCTTGCTTTCTACTCATGCAGTTCACTGAAAAATTTACTTCTGCCTGAGAAATTGAAAAGTATTGGTGATATGGCATTTTATAAGTGCCTGTCATTAAAGGAAGTAATACTACCGGAATCTTTAGATAGCCTTGGCAATAATGTATTTACAGCGGCAGGATTGAAATCTGCAACAATAAACTGTGATTTGAAAAAATGTGGTACAGATATTTTTTCCCAATGTAATAAACTGTGGAGCCTGACTTTCAGTGAAGGTATAAAAAATATTGGTGATAAATTTGCTTTTGGATCGACATCGCTTAAATATGTGAACCTACCCTCTTCAATCGAAAATATAGGCAGAAATGCGTTTGAAAACAGTATCTATATAAAAGAAACAGTAAAGGAAGTAGTAGCAGCAGGAACTATCTGTATAAATGGAGATAGAATTCTGGGAGAGGTTGAAATACCTGAAGGAATAACTGCTATCGCAGGAGGAGCATTTTATGGTAATACCTGGATTACTTCTGTAAAATTTCCTAAATCTCTTAAACTAATTGGTTCGAGAGCTTTTTGTGGATGCACTTCACTTAAAAGCATAACACTTCCAGATGATGTAACTGTATTGGAAGAAGGAGTTTTTGCTTATTGTACATCTCTTCGGAGTGTTGTTTCCAAAGGCAGGATTTCACGAATATCTGACAATGCATTTTATGAATGCAATACAATACTTAAGGTTCCTTCATCAAAAGCTGCCCATATTGGTAAAAATGCATTTAATGGTTGTAGAAAGCTTGAAAACATTGAGATAAACTGCACAGATATACAGGCAGGAGCTTTTAGAAAAACTCAGTTTTTACAAAACATAAGAGAAAAATCATCACTTGTCATAATATCTGATACTGTTGTTGATGGTAAGAATTGTACAAAAGAGATTATTATTCCTGAAAATGTAGTTAGTGTTGCTCCTTATGCTTTTGCAGGAAATGACAGTATAACCGGCATAAAGTTTCCTGATAATCTTGAATCAATTGGAGAAGATGCTTTTGGAGGGTGTAAGAATCTAAAAGAGATTACTCTTCCATCCTTGAAATATATTGGTAAAAAAGCATTTGAAAAGTGTGTATCGCTTATAAGTGTTAAAGGTAATGTGGAAACATTAGAAGAAGGTGTATTTTCATACTGTATAAATCTGAAAAAAGTAATGATAGATAAAACAATATCTTTTGGTAAAGAGGTGTTCTGTGGTTGTTCTGCAATTGAAGTCATCAAATGCAACGAACTGCAATATATAGGAGACAGTTGTTTTAATGGATGTGATTCTCTATGCGACTTTGATTTTTCCAATATTAAATCCATAGGGCACAGAGCTTTTGGCGGCTGTAATTCACTTAAAAGTATTTCACTACGTGCAGACACTGTTGTTGAAGCCCATGCTTTTGAGGATTGTTGCAGTATAGAAAAAATAGAGTTATCTGAAGAAGGACTTCAATTTGGAAGTTATGCATTTGCCGGATGTACTGCTCTAAAAGCAATAGTTATTTGTGAAAAGAGATATACTACCGATCACTATTCAGTTATTTCAAAGAAACAGATACCAGACAGTGTAAAATCTATATACAACAGTGCAATCAGCTGTTTTGATATTGACGAAAACCTCTCAATAATTGAATACAAAAACAATGGAATATCTGTACATATTCCTGATGGAATTAAAGCAATTAAAGCTAATGTTTTTATAGATGTTATGAATCTTGAGAAAATATATATACCTGAAAGTGTGGAATATATTGGTGAAAGAGCTTTTAATAGTACGATATGGTTAGAAGAGCAGAAAGCTGTCACACCGATGGTGATTATAAACAATATACTGGTTGATGCTTCTTTATGTCAGGGTGATGTTGTAATTCCTGAATCCGTTAAAATAGTATCAGGCTGGGCATTTGCAAACTGCTACGCACTAACAGGTATTTCCTTTTCTTCCAAAACTGTTGTGGAAAAGTATGCGTTTCGAAACTGTATAAATTTAAAAAGTGTAACTGATGGTGATGATAAAGAATACCATTTGATAGACCTCTCAGATAGATATGATGAAATGCTGCCTAATGTTATCAGGCAAATTTTTACAGATTGCTTAAATTGTTTTAAAACAGAAGATGAAAATGTTCTTATCGAATGCACAGGAAATATCAACGATCTTGTATTACCAGATGGAATAACAGCGATTAACGACAATGTATTTAAAGATAGTAATTTACTAACATACATATCTTTATCAAAAGATACAGTTAAAATTGGTAAAAGTGCGTTCGAACATTGTAAATGGCTGGTTTCAGTCAAAAATGCATATGGTGTGGAGAGGATAGAAAAACATGCTTTTTCAGGGTGTTCATTATTAGAAAATCTGGAACTTTCAGATAAGCTTAAATATATTGGTCCAAGAGCATTTGAACATTGTCTGTCTCTAAAAAGCGTTGTCATACCTGAAGGTATTACTAAAATACCTGAGAAGGCTTTTTACAGATGCAAAAATTTAGTGAAGATAACATTGCCCACAACTCTTAAAACAATAGGTAAAGAAGCATTTGCTTTTTGCGATGAACTGACAGGCATAAATTTCCCGGAAGAGCTCGAGTCTATTGATACCAGAGCATTTGCATGGTGCTCAGCCCTTGATAAAAAACACCTGCCGGAAGGTGTTTCGGTAAAAACAGATTCCTTCAGCACAGGTAGTATATGAGGTATAGAGATTTAGGTAATACCGGGCTAAAAGTATCTGAAATATCCTTTGGGACAATCCCTGTACTTAGTGGAGATGTTCCGGTACTGCCCGATTATTTCAGTCTTAATGAAGATGAAGCGATAAGTGTAATGGAGTATGCATACAATCTTGGCTGCAATCTCTTTGATACTGCAATCGTTCCTGAATATGGAGATGCGGAGATAAAACTGGGGAAATTTGCTGCTCATATTGGCAGGGAAAACATTATTATATCAGATAAGTCAAGATTCTTTGATGGAAATGAGATGTACAAAGCAGTGCTTGAGTCTTGTAAAAACCTTGACTCTTATTCAGATATTTATTTCATACATCAGGTGGATGAAGGAAATGAGGATGTTACTTTTGGCAAATATGGCGCTGTGGATGCACTAATTGAACTGAAAGCAGAGGGTAGAATAAGATTTACAGGGATTGCCTCGCACTACTACGGCATATTGTTAAGAGGTGCAAAAGATTCAAGGGTTGATGTTCTTCAAGGCAGTGGAAACATTTTTGAAAGAGGCATGCTTGATCAAATAGAATCAGAAATTGCGTTTAGACAAAAAGGATTCATTCTTAATAAAGTATATGCGGCAGGAATACTTCCCTCTTTTTTCCCGGTTAAAACACTTATATCCGGCGTACTATCATACCCTGTATCCAGTGCATTAATAGGTATAGGAACCAGTGAACAAGCAGATCAGGCATTAAAAGAACCTGAAAATTATGGTCGCCCTTCATTTTCAGAAGTGATGTCAGTGCTTGAAAAAAGTTTTGTACCTATCCCATGTGACAGATGTCAAAGGTGCAGATGTATATATGGTACTGAAATACATATACTTTTAAGACAGTACAACTATTATTTTCTGGGTAAAGATTACTGGGCTCTTAGAAAACTTGATATGAGTATAAATGAAAGCGCTTCACAGTGTAAAAAATGTACAGAGATGTCATGTATGAAAAACTGTCCAAAAGCTATTAATATACCGGAATCTATTCAAATGATAAAACGACTGGTGGAGATACATATTAGAAATTCACGAATATGAAATGTCTATGATATTAGGGGAACCTCTGATTCGTTAGAGGTTCCCTAAAATCTGTTCAAAAATTAAATAATATATGGTCCGCCTATTGCTCTATCAAAGTCTCTCTAAGGTTGTTGAAGAAACTCTGGTCATCCTCTTTCACTTTTACACCTGAAATATCATAAAGCTTTTCAAGTTGTTTTACTATCTGGCTTATCCTGTCATCTTTGTTAACGAGAAGCTTGATTATACTTTTTGTTTTATCCCCGATGCTTAAACATAGAATCCCTTCAAGGTTAAAAGCACGCCTTGCAAAAAGACCTGCCACCTGTGAAAGTACTCCCGGATGATTATTTACTTCTAATTCTATTATAATGTTGTTCATTGGTCTATGCCCCTTCTGTAATCATTTCAATATTTGCTGCACCTGGAGGTACCATTGGATAAACGTTCTCATTAGGATCGATATCAACTTCAATAAGTGTTGGGCCTTCAGCTTTCATTATTTCCTGAAGTGCTTCTATCGGTGAAACACAGTTATTCAATTTAAATGAGTTAATTCCAAAACCTTCAGCAATTTTAGAGAAATCCGGACGACACTCAAACTTTGATGCCATATAGTTTGCGTTATAAAAAAGTTCCTGCTGTTGTCTAACAAGGCCCAGATGACCATTATTAAGGATTATTATTTTAACATTCAGATTTTGCTCAGAAAGAGTTGCAAGTTCCTGAATATTCATCAGGATTGATCCATCACCACTGAAGCAGATAATTTTTTTATCCGGATTTGCAAGTGCAGCACCTATCGCTGTTGGAAGACCAAATCCCATTGTACCCAGGCCGCCTGAAGTTAGAAACTGCCCCGGACGTGAAAAGGGATATGACTGTGCAGTCCACATTTGGTGCTGCCCAACATCAGTTGTTACAATTACATTTTTTCCGGCAGCAATACCTGTTTCATAAATAAGTTTTCCCGGATAGAAGATATCTAAATCATCATAATCCATTACGGGATTTTCATCTTTTACATTTGTAATAGTTTTAATCCAGTTTGTTCTTTTGCTTTCATCGATTAAAGGTAGTAGTATTTTCAGAACTTCACATGCATCTCCTTTAATTCCACAATTTGATTCTCGTATTTTATCAATTTCTGAATAATCTATATCTATATGGATAATGTTAGCATGGTTACAAAAGTCTTCTATTTTACCTGTGGCACGATCATCAAACCTAACTCCAACAGCTATAAGGAGATCTGATTGATCAACAACAATATTTGTGTGTTTTGCTCCATGCATTCCAAGCATCCCAAGGTATAGTTCCGATTTACTGTTATATGCACCTAACCCCATTAATGTTGAAGTAACCGGTATTGAACTCTTCTCTGATAAATCTTTTATCATACCGCAGCAATTTGAATTAACGATTCCACCACCTATATAAAGAACAGGTTTTTTTGATGAATTAATCATCTCAGCGGCTTCCAGGATTTTATTTATATCCGCGATGGGTGAAATTGTCTTCTGCCCAATCTCCGGTAATTCGTCAATTTCAATTATCTCAAGCTGTACATCCTTGGGAATATCTATAAGAACAGGGCCGGGACGTCCTGAAACTGCAACTTTGAATGCCTCTGGTATAACAGTTAAAAGCTCTTTGGCTGATCTTACTAAAAAATTATGCTTAGTTATTGGTAGAAACAGACCATAGGTATCAACCTCCTGAAATGCATCAGTACCAATAAGAGGAAGCGGAGTTTGGCCTGTGATAGCAATAACAGGTACAGAATCCATATTTGCATCGGCAATTGCTGTAACAAGATTTGTTACACCTGGTCCTGAGGTTGCAAAGCAAACAGAGGGTTTACCTGTTGATCGAGCCATGCCCTGGGCAATAAATCCTCCTCCCTGCTCGTGTCTTGCAAGAATATGTTTGATGCTGCTTTTTGAAAGTGCATCATAAAGAGGTAAATTAGCGCCTCCCGGTATTCCGGCAATCGTTGTGATATTCTGCCTTTCAATTAGTTTAATTATTAAATCAGCTCCTGAGATTTTCATTTTCTTTTCCTTTTTTAACAGACCAAAAACAAAAAAGCCCAACCGGATTTTGATTTCCGATTGGGCTTAAATTTTATAAACTATTTAAATTAAAGCTTTAACCGGTAAGCGTGAGCAAAATCACGACGACACAGAGGACGACACCATTGACGAGAGAGTCAATTCTTAGTGATTTTGTATTTACCAGTTTCTTTAAATTCATTTTTTATCCTAAATAAGTTTCACAACTCTTTAATTAAAAAATTTATCTTTGTCAATTATTAATTTTGATATATCTTTGTAAGCCTTTATTATAAAAGGCATAAGTATATTCTTATGGAATATATTATAGTTTTAATAAACTCACCTTTATTTAAATTATCAGAAAAAAATAATGAAAAACTATATCGTTTTTGAAACAATTACTACACGGAGTTATTAACACATCAAAGAAGAAGCTTAAGGGAATCTCAAATAATTGCCTATAAAACAAAAGGCTTTAGTTTTGTTTGTTTTGACCGAACTACTTATCGTTGTTTTAAAAAACAAAACAACGGAGTATCTTCAAAAAAAAGAACTGTTTTTAAAATCGGCTCATTATTTTTTTCACGGCCTTGTATTTCAATCAAAATTCTAACTATTAGAGGCTCCCTTAACTATATTCAATTAATAAATGACATTTCTTAACATAGATAGCTATTCAAAAATATTCCCACATAAATTTCTAATTGCATTGTACATTAATCATGAGAAAATAAAATAAATTGATTCATAGTTGCTGTTAGTTTTTGAATTATGATCAATAATATGCATTATTAATAAACATAGAGTCTAATTAGATAGAAAGTGATTTTGATTTTACAATAGTCCTCATAGTGAAAAACAGCATTTAAAACCCTATTCAAATTCTTGTTTCATCATCATTGATTTAATCTATTATTTAAATGCTGCGGAACTATATTATCAATTTGATTAACTCTCAGGTTTTTGTAATTAGAAAAACGTTATGATTAAATAACAATTAGCATGCACGTAAACCTGCACCAAATCATGTAACTAATATGATTTAATTGTGCAGTGGTGAACTCTTAAAAATTAAAATCAAATACAAACAGATTCTTTATAGAAATCTAACATGTAATTTGTACATGTAATTAAATATGAATTTATTCACTTAATTTTTATTGGAGGCGTTAATGCTTACAACAGTTGCTGAACAAACACTCGATGAGTTCCTTAAACCAACATTCTTTATCGACAGTGATGCGGAATCAATTATTGAATATGCATCACGAGCATGTGATGGTGCTAAATCTGAAAAGGAGAAAGCGATAAATCTGTTTAATGCAGTTCGCGATGATATTTCGTACGACTTATTTGGATTGGAAATTAATCCAAATTATATGAAAGCAAGTTATATTCTGGAAAAAGGAAGTGGTTATTGTGTTTCCAAAGCTCTCGTTTTAGCAGCTTGTGCAAGGGTTATAGGAATACCATGTCGCCTTGGATTTGCTGATGTTATAAATCATCTTAACCCACCAAAAATGCAGGAATTCATGCTTACAAATGTATTTGCTTTCCACGGTTTTGCTGAATTATTACTTGATGGAAAATGGGTTAAGGCAACTCCATCATTTGATTCAAGACTATGTGAAAAATCAGGTTATATCAAACCTGAATTTGACGGAGTAAATGATACTGTTTATCCTGCGTTTAATAAAGCAGGTGAGAGGCATATGGAATATATATCTTACTATGGAAGCTTTTCAGATATACCACTCGTGGACCTTATGGATTCAGTATATAAATATTATCCCCACTTTTGTGACGAATCTATAACACTTGAATCTTTGTTCATCAATGCTGATTTGGACTATGAAGCTATTGTTGCGAATAATGAAATTACCCATTTCCCATACACAAGATAACTTTTTAAAAGGAAAAATATTCTAATGGATAACAGGTTCAAATTTTTTACATCAATGGTTTTTAATAAAAATGTTTTCAAAACAGTATTTAGAAAACAAAATTTCATAATTCCAAAACCAGTTAATGGTGTTTATGTTGGTGCATCAAAACAATTTAAGATTTCTAAAGACTATCTTAATGAATGGAATGAATTGTTGAATTCAGAAGGTAATTCGAAAGTCATTCCATACACCTATTATTGGCCATGGCTTATGGATTGGCTTATGAAAAAGCTGTTGCCAGAACTTGGGCTAAACCTGAGAAATGTATTACACACAGGGCAGGAAGCTGAGTTTCCTCAAAATTTCGCAAATGTTGTAAAAGAGTCAAATGTAGTAAAACTCAAATTGATTGACCTGTATCCTTTGAAAAGAAATAAAATTGATATGGTAACTCTGACAGTTGTTGAATCAAAAGATGGAGAAGTATTATTCAGGGCAATAGATCATACCATAATTTTAAATATGAAAAACAGTGATATGGAAGCTCTTAAAAAATCAGATATCTGGGGTAAAGTTGATGTTCCATTTAAAAATAACAGCTTCCGCAATAAAGAATCAAAGTTCAGTGATTCTAAGAATTGTGGTATTTCAGAATTTTATTGTAAAAAAAATATCGCTTCTAAGTTTGGTTCAGTATCTGGTGCCTTAAGCGTTACACATGCCACAATTCTCACAGCAAAAATATTTAGACAGGGAAAAGTATTTTTGCAAGGAATGTGTACCGGAAATATTGTTATGAGGGCCTTATTTCATCAATTGAAAGAGGATGTCAGTAATTTTGAAGTATATTTTACTAATCAACTCCCTTTTCCCCAGACTGTAGAGGTACGTTTTGATGAAACCGATTTTGAAGTGTTTGATGAATCAAATACAATGGTTGCTTATGGAACAAGAAAAGTTCATCAAATATCTGGCTCAATTGAAACAAAGGAACAGAAGGTAGCATAATCCAGTCAAATTGGTGCGTTTATCACGTTAACGCACCATTTTAATCCTATTAGAGATTCCCTATATTAGAAATTTCATTAATCACACTATCGGTAGAAAAATCTGTGAGTCTAAATGAAGGAAGAGAACCTAAGTGAATAAATTTCAAATCATTTGGATTTTCATTTAAAGCTATAAACAGCACATTTTTAAATTTTCCTCTGAAATGATAAAAGACACTCTTTGTCAAATCAGAATTGGGAAAATTATCAAGAATAATAACATCAGGAATTATTGATTCATCAATTGTGTTCATATCTTTTAATACTTCAACTTCTATGTAATCTGATTGAGTATCCAGTACCAATCGCAATTGCTCTCCACGAATATTATCACCAGCATAGAGTATTCTTTTTCTTCTTTTCATAATAATTCTCCATTAAAAAAAATATGTTGTATCAATCTGATATATAGATTAACATAATCAAACTATCGTTTATAACGATTTATATAGATGGGTTATATCGCTTTTTTAGATAGGAGTACTTTTATGGAAATTCGTCAACTCAGAACATTTAGAGTAGTCGCTGATAATCTAAGTTTTACAAAAGCATCCAAAATACTTTATATGGCTCAATCTTCGGTTTCTGCCCAAATAAAATTGCTTGAAGAGGATCTGAATTTAAAACTTTTTGACCGTATTGGAAGAAATATTGTGATCACTGATGCTGGCCAAAAGCTTTATTCATATGCCCGTAAGATTGAGGATATGACAAAAGAGATACGATCAGAAGTATCTAATTCACAGCAAGCTCAAGGATCTCTTACAATCAGGGCTCCAGAGACGATAGCATCTGTATATATGCCGGATATTGTGAAGGAATTTCATAGAGACAATCCACAGGTAAAACTTAATCTTATCAATTGCACAGATTTGCAACTGAAAGAGGAATTAAACTCAGGAAGAATAGACCTTGCATTTGTAATGACTGATTCAATAAACTTTACAGATGTTAATGTTAAAATGCTTAAAACTGAAAATCTTATTCTTATGTCTCACCTGGAGAACAAACTATCAAAAAAAAAGAGTGTACTTTTTAAAGATCTGGCTGGAGAATCCCTCTTGCTACCAAGTACAGACTGAAGTTATAGAAGAGATTTTGAGCGGTCGCTTAAAGAAGAAAATGTAAAACTCAAAAAAATTTTATTCTCCAGTATTAATAGTTTGAGAAATTGTATAAGAAAAGGAGTTGGACTTACTATTTGTCCTGAAGTTTCTGCACAAAAAGAACTTAGAGACGGAGATCTTATAAAGCTTAATTGGGAACATAGCTATGAAACATCAGTTATGATGATATGGCATGCTGATAAATGGTGTTCTCCTCTACTGAAACATTTTATGATGATATCAGAAGATATTATAACAAGTTAGAGATTGTTAAAAAGGTCCTCTATCAAACAAAGTCATTACGTTTTTGTTTTAGAGGCAAATTATTTGAAAAGATTTTTTTTATTTCTTAACCTTCTGTTTCTTTTTTGTTCTGTTTGTCGGCGTAGCTTCTGAAGGGTCGTCTGGCCAGTGATGTTTAGGATATCTGCCCATCAGCTCTTTTTTCACATCGCTATATGTTGTTTTCCAGAAATTTTTTAAATCTTTTGTAACCTGTACAGGTCTTGATGCCGGAGACAAAAGATGAATAACCACAGGTTCACCTTTTGCCACACAAGGAGTTTCTTCAAGGCCAAACATTTCCTGCAGGCGAACAGCAAGAACAGGTGAGAGATCTTTTCCACCTTTCGGATATTTTAATGGCAGAATCGAACCGCTTGGAACAGTTATTTTTTCAGGAGCATCATTTTTAATTGCTCGTTGGTTTTCCCAGGAGAAACAGGAATTCAGAGCTGATTTTAGATCAACTCTTTTAAGTTGAGAGGCTTTAGACATCCCATGAATAAAAGGTTTAAGCCAGACATCCAGAGTCTTGACAAGCTCAGAATCTTCAATATTTGGAAAATTTTTATATCGTCCGGTTTTGTGTAGAAAAACGGCTCTTGCCTGATAGTTTTTAATATGTTTGCTCCATGGCAAACATGAAAGCCCCATCTGTTTAATACCGTTTATCATTATGGAAGCAAGATTCTCTGCATCTGGTTTTTTAATCATTCTCTTTTCAATCTTAATTGCACCATATTTCAGTTCCTCTGTAGAGATAACTGATTTCGATTTTTTGTCCCACTTTACAGTTGTAACTTTTTTAATTTTATCTTTGAAGTCGTGCATTAGAGATTGTTTTGAGTATGATGCCCCAAGGAAAATTTTCGAGTTTCCTGGTTTGCCATCAAGTAAAGCCGCTACAGCATAACCCGCTGAAGATAGAGGGTTTCCGGTTGATAAAAACACGCCCATCCCATTAGACATTAAACCATTAACTCTTGAACTGTTTCCTGATCCCTTATGTAGTTTTATAACTCTGTCAGGATATGCAAATGCCAGTATGGACCCGGCTTTATTGATGTTTGATGATTCATATCTGGCATTAATAATCTTTTGAAATCTTGATGCATTTCTAAGGACTCTTTTAAACACACCCTTATTTAATTTGATATTTCCAGCAAATTGTCCGTTGGATTCCAATATTTCAAGTCTTAAAGCAATATCGTTATCCTGCACCCCACTAAAAATGATAAAATCCCGTTCACTTAATATGGCTGCAATACGACAAGCAAGAAAGCCCAAACCAACAGTGTTACTCACAAGAATCATGTGGGCGAGCCTTGGATGAATTCCAAGGCCGGTCATTTTTTTGCCATGTTCAGTTATCTTCCCACTTGCATCCAAAGCACCTAAATCTTTTAATATGGATTTTGCCTGTTCAACAGAACTTTCAGAAGGAGTGTCCAGTAATTTCAGATCAGAAATATTAGAAACTCCCCATGCAGACAGCTCAAGAACAAAACCAGTCAAATCTGTATTTAATATCTCCGGTGTATTAAACTCTTTGGGTATAATGCCCTCACTCCACATTCTATAGCAAATCCCAGGCTTTGTTCGACCCGCCCGTCCACGCCTTTGGTCTGCGGAAGACTTTGAAACATCAATTGTTTCCAATCTGCTCATGCCTGTGCCTGAAAAATATTTCGGGACCCTCATAAGTCCTGAATCTATAACAATAGAGACTCCGTCAATTGTAATTGATGTTTCAGCAATAGGTGTTGCGATCACAATTTTTCTATGACCTGTAACTGATGGAGATATGGCAAAATCCTGTTCCTGTTTGGTTAGATTGCCATACAAAGGAATAATTGAAAGCCCCTTGTTAACTTCTTTTAAATTACCACAAAGTATGGATTCAACTCTCTTTATCTCACCAACTCCAGGTAGGAAAACCAGTATATCACCATCTTCATTTTCAATAGCTTTTTGTATTAAAGAAGCACAATCTTTTATCATTTGTGCAGGATGTGATAGATGGGTTGAGGGTACATATCTCGTTTCAACCGGCCAGCTTTTCCCCTCAGAAGTGATAATGGGGGCATTATCCATAAGTTTTGATACATTATCACCATCAATGGTTGCCGACATCACAAGAATTTTTAATTCAGTACTAAAAACTTCACAGGTCTCCAGAGAAAAAGCAAGACCAAGGTCACTATTTAAGTTCCTCTCATGAAATTCATCAAAAATAATAAGACCAACTCCTTCAAGGGAAGGATCATTTTGAATCCTACGTGTTAGAATACCTTCTGTAACAACTTCAATTCGGGTTGTGGGCCCAATCTTTCTGTCCATACGAATCTGATAACCCACTGTTTCGCCGACCTGCTCGCTTATAAGATCAGCCATTCTACTTGCCGATGCTCTAACAGCAATTCTCCGGGGTTCAAGCATTATGATCTTTTTGCCGGAAAGCCATGCCTCATTAAGCAGAGAAAGGGGTACAAGTGTAGTCTTGCCAGCCCCCGGAGGTGCTTGGATAACTGCATACCTGTTGTTTGACATGGTTTCTTTTATTTCATCAATTACATCTTCAATAGGAAGTTTCATTTTTATATTCATACATGATTGATAGAATTTTTAAAATATTTGTACTGGAAATATCTTTTTTATTTATACACAGTTTTGTTTGGTGTAGTATCTATCAGTTTTTTACAAAAGATGTAGAACAAATTAGACTTATTATGTTTTATTAGGAGACCAATGAATAAATTAAAAGAGATTCATAAAAATAGAAAATATGACATTCAAAAAGCAATTAATGAAAGATCATATGTTTCTGAAAATGAAGAAATCAATATTCAAAATCCTATTGAACAAACTCAAAATGATAAAATCGCTTCAAATAAAAATGTTACAAACATTCCTCCTCTTCCAAAACAAAAAGTATTTAATGCTTTTGCTCAAGAGGAGTCATATAAAAATAAAGTTTTTACTAAAAAAGATAACTCCATATTTATTTATCTAATTTTAGTTGTTTTGACATTGATACATTCTTATATTTTTTATACTTTTGATAATAAATTTATATTTTTATCGTCAGTTTTAATTGATTTCGATTCAGAACTTATGAATTCAGATTTTCTAACATACCTGCTTAAGCTATTGTCTAATTTTACTTTATCAATTCTATGGTTACTATCTGCTTTAACTTTCAAAAGAAGTAAAAATGCATTTTTAGTATTTATTAATATATCTGTTTTTGTTTGCTTAATTTGGATTGCTTCAAATTATGAATTATTTTATTATACTGTTGCATTTTTTGAGGAGTTCAGTTTTACACTGCAACGTCTATATGATAGTCGTGATTTTGAACTAATTTCTGTATTTATTACGTATTTGACTACATGTTTATATTTAATATTTCTACCGATACTCATTATTTTATACGATAAAAGATATTTCAATGAAAAATAATGATTTTTAGAGGTTGCCCAATATTGATTCAAAAGCTTTAAGAGCATATGAGTAAATATGATTATCGGTATGATTTACTGGAGCAATCTTATTATCAAAATATGATGGATTTCCTTCTAAAATATCAACATATTTACCCCCACTGTTTTCCTTGACCAATAATCTGCTAAAACTACTTGTATGCATTCGTTCATTTATAAAATTTATTGAGATCTCTCCGGACATGTATCCTCCAGAAAAAAACCTGCCGGTTTTAAAAATCAATTTCTTCTCTTCAGGTCCCATATATGTCTTCAGAACTTTTGCGTGGACATCACTAATGCCATGTTTTTCATCTTTTATTTCTATTATTTCCAACATATAGATGGATGATACATTTTTTATGTCTTTTACAAACTTGTGATCTTCTGAATGCCTCCATTCCTCAGTGTCTTTTTCTTCCCAAAGAATATATTCCTCCGGCAAACACTCTTCAGGGAGCATATTGTAAAAATCCAGACCCCTTGTCCATCCACGATTTAACAGGAAGCAAATTAAAACCTTATAATGTTTAACAATGGTGGCTTTTTCAGATGATTTATCGGCATCATTACCCCTGTTAATTGAGGTCCATTCATTATGCAAACAAACTAAAGCATATTCAAATGATAAAAACAGTATCACTTTACCATTCTCCCGTTGCAAAATGTCATACTGCTTTTGCAGTACATATCTCTTCAACAGCTTCAATATATTTGTTTGCTTCAATCCAACCCCAGTCCATGAGTTGCCTAACCATAGTAAAGGTATGTCCGTTACAAACCCATTCTCTTCCACAACTCTCTTTATAGCATCTTGCTGATTCAAGCATTAATTTTATAGTAAAATCAAATGCAGATTTTTGAATTTCATTGAGCATATATAAAACTCCATCCCATAATTAGTTTGAATTGTAATACTAATCATAAAAAAGTGGATTTGTTAAACTCAAAATAGGAAATATCTAATAACCGCCTATAAAACAAAAGGCTTTAGTTTTGTTAGTTTTAACCGAACTACTTCGTTATTACGAAAAAAAATGTTGTTATAAAATTAAAGTTTTTTTATAAACGAATCAGCTCGTTATTTTTTCTAATGCAGAGATTTTATAAAACTAAAAGCTTTTATAATTTGAATTTCAATCAAAATTCTAATTATTAGAGGTTCCCTATAATTACCAGTTTTCTTATATGTTTGAAATTTTAAAATGAATATAAACATAATAGAATTTTGTTGTTTAAATTCTCTAAAAAAAGAGACTTTATGCCCATTGAGGTGTTCTAAATTTTTATATGTAAGTATAATAGGTTATTTCAATAACCTTAAAAAATTCACTACATATTTGATTTAGCGAATGTAATAAAAAGAATACAGATATTGCAAAATATTTTAATAGTGCTGTAAGTAGTTTGAATTAGTAGAGTTGAAGTTTTGAGAATAAAAAAGATAAAAGAGATTCTCATAATTAAAAATATAAGAGAAATAAGTGACTTGGTAATAGGAAAAAACAAAATAAGATGAAAAAATTAGATCATAGCGATATTATTGTAACGATAGACCACCCCCATGGAATAATTGAAGCAACTTTATATGAATGGACTAAAATGGGCCCTGGACATATGTCATTGTTTAAACCAATAGAGGCAAAAAACAAGAAAACCGGTGACAAATTATCATTAAAAATAATTCCATTCAAATATCGAAATAGTCCACTCTCAAGATTTTTAGTTAAATGGGGGATTGTGACAGATCCATGGAAATAGGCAGAGCACTTCATAAACCAGAAGTTTGATTAACTATCCTGAAAAAGCTTTTTCAGGGTAGGGAGAAAAATATCAACCAGGGTTTTATGAACCCAATTATAATAATCATCACTGTCTGGATCAAATCTGAGAAGCCATGATGCACTCTCCGGTGTGCCAAGATAATAAAATGTAAGCGCATTAAAGCTGTCACTGAATCTATAAAAATCTTCATTGGATGACTTGAATTTGAGAACCTTTACCATCATTCCTCTAACCGATTCAATCATTCCGATAATTCTGGCATGACCAGGTATTGTTCCAACAGTTTCGGAAGAAATATTTAACAAAAAAAATCTAAAAATCCAGGGAGATTTCTGTGAGAAATCTATCATGCGCTTAACATAATGGGAAAACCCTTCAAGTCGGTCCATAGAACTTATTTCAATTACAGACTCTTCACATTCAATATAAAGCTCATTACAGATTTTCTCAGCAACAGCATCAAAAAGATCTGCTTTAGTGGGGTAATAATAACGGATCGATGCGTGGGGAAATCCACCCTCTCTTGCAATCATTCTAATACTTGCATCGGTATAATTGTTCATAGCAAATATTAAACATGCAGCTTTCAATATTGCAGTCTTTGTTTTTTTTGGATCTTTATTTTTTTTTTTCATTGTTGAACCTTTTTCTCACATAAAAAATCATAATATTTCCTAAGGAATCTACCACAGGCGCTTTATGCTTTCAAGTATCATATTTGTACAGCTGTACAAAAATACCTTGACACTTTTTATTTGCTGTGAGAATTTATTGTACACGTGTACAAATAAAAAACGACTATAGAGAGGTGATCCAATGGGAGATGAAGTTTATATAAAGCTGAGAGAACATATTGACAAGATGCCGGCGGGGTACGCAAAAACAGAATCCGGCGCTGAAATTAAGATGCTAAAAAAATTCTATACAGAAACACAGGCTAAGATTGCTGTTACAATTGGCCCTATGCCTGAAACAGATGAAACAATTGCAGACAGGCTTGATATGGATAGGGAGACAGCAATTTCTGAGATCAGAAAAATGGCCTCTGAAGGCAGCCTTTTTAGAGTTTCCACGCCAGACGGACCGCTTTTTCGCCACCCCAATTTTATTATGGGACTTTATGAATGGCATGTGAATGTGGTTGATAAAGAGGTGGCAGAACTTGCTGATGACATCTATGACAGCCTTTTTGAAAACCACTGGAAAGGAAGAAAAACCAAACAGCTCCGCGTTGTACCTGTGGATACATCTCTTAATGGTAAAAGCACTGTAAAAAGCTACGATATTATACGTGATCTTGTAAAAGGAACCGGACAAGGACCTTATGCTGCAGCTCCATGTATTTGCAGAGTTGAGCAAATTAAAAAGGGTAATGAAGTTGAAAGACCCATGGAAACATGTCTGGTTTTTGGAATAGTTGCACAATACTATATTGAAAACGGTATTGGTAAAGAACTGACAGTAGATCAGTTAATGGAAAAAATCGATGAATGTGAGGAAGCATCATTAGTCCCCTTCAGTACAAATTCAAAAGATATTGTTAATATGTGCATGTGTGACAAGGATTCATGTCAACTGTTCAGAAATTTAAGAAAATTCCCCAAACCAGCCGAAGAGATCCACGCAGCTTTCTACGCGTTCATTGATAATACTTCATGCAATGGTTGTATGAAATGTACAAAAAAATGCCAGATAGATGCAATCTTTAAAACAAAAGTTAGTGCTGGTAAAAAAACATTTATACATGAAGTGGATATGGATCGCTGTATAGGATGTGGATTATGCGTTGATATTTGCCCCCAGAATTCCTTATCGATGCAGGAAAAGGAAGTACTACCGGATGTGCCTGAAAACGCACTTGAAATGAATATGAGAATTGCAACTGAACGAATGCAACTTGAAACCATGGTCTAATCAGTATCATGTTCTTCATTTAAAGCCTCTCACTGAGGGGCTTTGATTACAGAAAAATCCAACCATTGCTTTTGAAAGTTTCGTTCGATTTTCTTTTTATCATGTTTAGTCAGATCTAGTTGTTTAGCAAAACGGTCTAAAAATTTTCTCTCTTTTTTATTAATATTTTCATCCACATTTATTATAGCAAAGGCATAAAAATAAAGAGTTTCTTCCAATTCGGATTTCTGAGCAAAAGATCCGATCTTTTTTAAAGATGTTGGATTTTCGAGTGTTTCATCAATTATTTTTTTAACATTCTTTTTATCAATACCAAATAGTTTAACTTTATCATCAGAAAAAATACCCTCATCTGAGAAAATAAACTGGTCAATTATCTCAACACAACGCTTGTTTTCTTCGTAGCTTAAATCACCATCAGCATGTGCAGATTGCCCTAATACGGAAACGATTACTTTGAGTAATTTTACAGTTTTATCAAATTCAGATGTATTACTTTCAATGTAAACAACTTCATTTATCCTGTCTTTTTTATTCTCATACTTTTTCAAAGCCGCACCTAAAGCAACTATGGCAGCAGTGATAACTCCAGCATCGTCTGTGAAACCAAGAGCAGGTAGTAAGTCAGGAATAGCATCAATTGGCACAATGGTATAAACAAGTGCTCCTAAAGCGATAGCCTTACTCTCCCATTCTGCTTTTGGGTCTTTCACCATTTCACATAAAAGCGTTATTTTATCCCAGACATTTTTTAAAGCACCTTTTTTCATTCCCCCTATTTTGTCATTTACTTTTTTGATGTCAGAGTCTTCTAAATTCTTCCTGATCTCTTCCAATTGTTCCTTTGCAAGTTCCATCTCTTTAGTCATTTTTAAATTCCAATAATTGAGGAGGTTGATTATTATAGATTCCCTATATTTTAAAAATATCCCATTCTAATTTTTAGGGCAATCTTTTAGTATTAAAATGAAAATTGAGGGAAATATAATTTTTTATCATGCTTTTAAAATTTTCATTAGAATGTTATTAATTCTTTTTTATTAATATTATCAAGGAGAATAAAATGCCTAAGGCTTGTGATTTGAAAAAAGGAAATGTTGTTGAAATAAATGGTGAAGCCTATATGGTTAAACATATTGATGTTAAAACTCCGTCTGCAAGAGGGGCTGCAACACTTTACAAAATCAGATTCAGCAATGTTAAGACAAAGCAAAAATATGACGGAAGCTACAAGGGTAATGATATGCTAAATGAGGTGGAGCTTCTGAGAAGATCAGTGCAATATCTCTATCCTGAGGGAGAGCTACATGTATTCATGGATAGTCAGGATTATTCCCAGTATATGATAGATGGTGATGCAATTGAGAACGAATTTATCTGGCTCACTGATGGCATGGAAGGTATTCTTGGTCTTATCATCGATGAAAACATGGTTGCGATTGAGATTCCAACTACTCTAATTTTTGAAATATCCGAAACAGCTCCTGGTATGAAAAGCGCCAGTGCATCAGCAAGAACCAAACCAGCAACTCTTTCTAATGGTGTTGAGATCCAGGTTCCTGAATATCTTGAACCAGGAGAGATGGTTAAAGTTAATACTGAAACAAAGAAATTTCTGTCCAGAGCATAAGTTAAAAATATGAATGTGCAGAATACCAATTTTTGATCATGTACCTAAACGGATACAAATAAAAATAGTATCCGTTTCTGTAAAATCTATAGTTAACAAATGAGACTACCTAAATGTACAAAATGACAAATGCTGTTTTCGCAAACTATATTAAGATTGATATATGACGCACATACTCTATCCTGGAGAATAGATCCTCTGTTGTTATAGGCACTTTTGCAAAATTCAGGATTGATATTGGTAAAATAGAGTGCATTCTTCGAAAATAAAGACAATATAGTTTTAAGCTCATCTTGGTGTGGTATAGCTATAGCAGACACCTCGAAAAGAGTGTATAAGAAAACAAACTTTTGGAGGGATAATGGGAATAAGAAACAAGTATACAAAACAATTTAAAAAAGATGCTGTAGATCT
>JAAELO010000903.1 GCA_024226555.1 Desulfobacterales bacterium
AAAGAAACGCAACGAAGTCCCGGGTGTCGCAAAAACGAAGATTCGATTAACGAGCTTACAGAGAGCGGACAAAAGAACGCCAGGGTTAACAAACATCAGTGAAAGCAACTTGAAAGTCGCTTAAATGAGCTTCCTTTTGCCAAAAAGAATAGAGAGAACAAAAGATAGGACAAAAGAAAAAACGAAAAGAAACTATGGTAAAAAAGAACACAGATTCAGATGAAACACGACAAAAAGAGATAAAGAAATCAAACGATCCCGAATATCGATGATTAGAAGGCACTTATGGCAAACCGTCCTACGAAAAACAGAAATAACAAACAAACGAAAAAACGCAAAAGGAGACAACTGAAACAAGAGAGGCTCCTCGAAAAGCGAAAATCGAAGAAGATTCCGTAACACGACTCCCCTACGAAGCAACGATTAAACGATATGCGACAAAAATTGTAACGATGCAACGAGCAAAAAATGAAAATGATTTGGAGAAACAAAAAGAAAAAGGAGACGCCGATGATTTCCCCAAATAAAGATTAACGATAATTCGAGAAACCAGAACAGAAAACGAAACAAGCGAAACAACGATGTTGAGACAGCGATACCCAACTAAGAACGAAGTGGACACCGATGCTCAATGTAAACAAACCGTAATGTTGAAATGAAACTACAGATCGAGAGT
>JAAELO010000904.1 GCA_024226555.1 Desulfobacterales bacterium
CCCTTGAGTAGTAGCTGCTTTTATGATTGTCCTTTTGATTAATTTCTTCGTTTTTCTTCAAATTATATATCTCGAAATATAAAACCATATTCCTGCGAGATATAATTTTCAAAAACCTTGAAATTAAAACAAAAATCCTGCTCATAAAAAACTGATCTAATTAAACTATTTAGTAATACTCAAAAAACCTGAGGAGTTAGACTTTTTTAAATGTTCATAAGCCCTTTCCCCTTGAGTAGTAGCTGCTCTCAGTGCAGCAGTTTTGGCAAGTCTCAGGTTGATGTAATAAACCACAATTGGTTCATTTCTATTACCTACTGCGGGTTCATGTATAACGATGTATTCATGAACTCCCTGATA
This sequence comes from Desulfobacterales bacterium, assembly GCA_024226555.1. Lineage (GTDB taxonomy): Bacteria > Desulfobacterota > Desulfobacteria > Desulfobacterales > JAAELO01 > JAAELO01. The sequence goes on from JAAELO010000904.1 coordinate 361, forward strand.
TCCTTCTATTAAATCCTCTATCCATTCTTTAAACGATATTTCACACTGTAAGTAGTTGTATAGATCCAAAGCATTAATTCTTAAGGCTTCACTATAAATACTCATCGATAAGACAGGAATCTGTGACTTAATATCCATTTATGATTATCCTTTTAATTAATTACTGCGTTATTCTTCAAATCACGACTGACCGTCATTCCTGAGAATAAAACAATACAAATGGAACATTTGTTTTTTATGAGTCAGGAATCCATGTTCTTTAATGTTTTGATTCAATAAAAAAATTATGTGAGTGGCTGGATTATCATTTCAAAAATCCAACCACTCTTTTGATAAAAACGCCTCTTCCACCCTCAAAAAAGCCTTATGAGCCTGGGCGCAAAACCAGAGGCCTGAAGAAAATTCTTGCTAAAGCATTGCATAAAAAATAAAAACCATTTTTTTACTCGTCTTCCTTTTGAATTAGCTAAAAAAGAAGAGGTTCTATTTATCAAAATCGTATAATTCCCTTGAAAAAGGGAATCTCATCTTTTAATGATCCTAAATAAATATAAAAGAGATTGCAGGGCAGGTAATACAACCTCTTTTTTGAACTGCGTTAGCAAAAATATGTTATTTAATTGTAGCCCGCCTCAATCACGCAAAACCAGTGTTTTACCTGAAGAAAATCTTCAACTAATAATTTCCCTACTAAAAAATTGAATCTAAAGGTTTATTTACATAAAAAACTAAAGCATTTTTATGTAGTCCCGGTTCCAAATTACACCAAGTAACATCTAAAACAGATAGATCAAAAACTGCCTAAAAGGTGCACAGTTCTGTATTATAAAGACAGATACAGCGATTTAGACTCAATCTTTTCCATTTAGTTTGTTTTTGGTGTAAAGTCTGCCCGGTGTGAAAGAGGCGTTGACGGAATGGTGGACTTTCTGTAAAAAAGAATACAGACATGATTGTTCTCCTCATACGAGAGTGATTGTGTTCAGAGTCGGTTTGGAGTGTCCGCTCCTTTCCGGCTCGCTCATGGTAAAACATCTTACTTTTGTGTTTCTCAAAAAGCATATATTATTACTTCTTGTTTTTACAAGAAAATAATTATTTATTTTTTTACACCAGTTTTAAATATTACATTTTTTTAAAACTGAGTGACTAATTAAAGGGAACCTATATTTAAAGGTTTATTGAATAAATATTATTTATTAATATTGTCAATAACAAATACTATTTCAAGGGGACATAGGAATAGAGTTATGTAGCTTGAAACCATCAATAAAATTTGATATAAAAATATGAAAGGTATGATGTGAAAAGTGAATACTTAAGCCTAAGTAATGTACTTTTAGAAAGTCAAAACTTTAGCAAGCTATTCCTTAGCCGTTCACGAAATTAACTACTAAACAAACTTATGAGATTTTTCTAATGAATAATAAACCTGCTTATGAAGAATTGGAAGAAAAAATAAATAAGTTAGAAAAGAAAAACGAAATCCTCCTCAAAGATCGTAATTTTCTGGAAGCCCTGACAAAAACAGCGCAGGTTATTATGTTAGTGTTGGACACAAAAGGTCAGATTGTAAGTTTCAATCCCTATATGGAAAAAATCTCTGGCTATCAATTTGAGGAAGTAAAAGATAAGGACTGGTTCTCCACATTTTTACCCGGCAATGATCATGAAAAAATCCGTGAATTGTTTCAAAAAGCGGTGGGCAATATACAAACAAAAGGGAATATTAATCCAATTATCACCAAAGATGGTCGTCAAGTCCTTGTGGAATGGTATGACAAAACATTTAAAGATAAAGATGGTAATGTTATAGGTTTGCTTGCTATCGGACAGGATGTCACTGAACGTTTACTGTCTGAGAAAGCACTGCGGGAAAGTGAAGAACGATATCGAATATTGGTTGAAAATTTACCACAAAAAATATTCCTAAAAGATAAAAACTCCACCTATATTTCGTGTAATCAAAGCTATGCTAAAGATTTAGGAATTGAATCGAATCAAATCGCTGGAAAAACAGATTACGATTTTTTTCCAAAGCAGTTATCTGATAAATACAAGACAGATGATGAAAGAGTCATGGACTCAGGTGTTATAGAAGAGTTTCAAGAAAAGTATTTTAAAAATGGACAGGAATTTTGGGTCAATACAGTAAAAATACCTGTTAAAGATTTTGATGGTAGTATTATCTGCATATTGGGGATATTTTGGGATATTACAGAAAAAAAGAAATATGAAGAAAAACTCCGTCAAAACCAAAAGTTAGAGGCTATTGGCAATTTAGCAGGTGGCATTGCGCATGATTTTAATAATATGATAGGAGTTATTACTGGAAATATATCATATGCACTGAGCAACTTGAACAAGGAGGATGAATTATTTGAGGTTCTTTCTGATGTCAAAAAGTCTGCAAAACAAGCTCAAAGCCTAACGCATCAATTGCTCACATTTTCTAAAGGTGGTGAGCCAATTAAAAAAAAAACTGATCTAAACAAATTAATAAGTGAAGCAGCTATCTTTACGGTTAGAGGAGCAAAAGCAAAATGTAATTTTAAATTCTCAAATGATTTATGGGCAAGTGAAGTTGATGAAGGGCAGATTAATCAAGTTGTCGGCAATCTTATCATCAATGCCAACCACGCTATGTTGAGTGGTGGAACTATTACAGTCCGAACAGAGAATGTAGAGATTGATACTGAAAGTCTCCCACCCTTATCTGCTGGAAGGTATATCAAAATTGTATTTGAAGACCATGGTGTTGGTATTTCAAAAAAGCATCTTTCAAATATATTCGAACCATATTTTACAACGAAACAAAAAGGGAGCGGTCTTGGATTGGCAACCACATATTCTATCATTAAATTGCATGGTGGCCACATTACTGTGAATTCCGAGATCGAAAAAGGAACTGCTTTTAATATTTACCTGCCAGCCTCATCAATGGGTATAAAGGAAATTGAGGATAGGGAAGAAGTCAAACATGCAGGACAAGGCAGAATTCTGATAATGGATGATCAGGAACCCATTTTAAAGATGCTTGGAAGGATGTTAAACCGCATGGGGTATAAAACTGAATTTGCCATAGATGGCACTGATGCTGTAAAAAAGTATAGAGAAGCCTTCGTAGCCAAAGAATCATTTGATTTGGTAATTCTGGACCTTACAATTCCTGGAGGCATGGGAGGGACTAAGACTATTATAGAGTTATTAAAAATTGATTCAAATACAAAAGCAATCGTTTCCAGTGGATATTCCAATGACCCCATAATGGCAAATTATGAGGATTATGGATTTTGTGGTGTTGTGCCAAAGCCATATTCAAAGGCCCAATTATCTGAAGTTTTGAATAAGATTTTCGGAGAAAAAGGATAGACTTGGTTATGCTTACTGAATCTTACACATTTTTTAAAAAAGTGGTAACGAAAGCTACATAACGAAAAAATGAACCAGATCGTTATTGCTCGTTCGTTTTAGCCTGAAAAGTTTTTGGCAGGTAACTTTATCGGCGACTGGTTATTAAATCGTTATCGTAACCATGCGCTGTCTGGCTTGTACCTATAAAAAAACACCTGAAACAGCAGGGTTTTCAATTTTTTACAAACTTCATATCTGTTAAAGCTTAAAATACGTCCCTTAACTCCTGTTTTTTCTTTGACTGGCAAATCATAAACTGGTATCTCATCCAACTCACATTACTAATAAAAACTGGAGAACAGGTGGCATTAAAACCGACAATTTACAAATTGAAAATAGACTTATCTGATGTCAACCGGGATTATTATGACAAGTTAAATCTAACCATTGCAAAGCATCCTTCTGAAACAGTTGAGCGAATGATGGCTCGTGTTCTGGCATATTGTATTAATGCTCAGGAATATCTTGAGTTTACAAAGGGTGTTTCCGCTGCGGAAGATCCTGATATATGGGCCCGTAGTCTGGATAATCAAATATTATTATGGATTGAGTTAGGTGAACCTGCTGTTGATAAAATTAAAAAAGCAACCAGGCTATCAAAGAGTGTTAAGATCTATAGTTTTAATTCTAAATCAGAGATATGGTGGACTCAGAGACAGGACGATATAAGCAACCTAAAGGTTTCAGTTTTTCAGTTTCAGTGGGAAAGTATAGAAACATTCGCAAAACTGGTGAATCGTACCATGGATCTTTCCATAACTATTAGTGAGGAAACCGCCTATATTTCGGCTGAAAACGGTGATTGTGAAGTATCCTGGGTGTCACTACAGGATACCTCTATTAATTAGAACTTTGATATCTTTATATCTTACGTATTATATTAGTTGAAGAAAGCCGAAAAAAAATTAAGTTCTATGCTCAAACGAGCAAGTTTCTGTACAGTTCAAGAGCTCCTGCTTATATAAAGAAGGAATGTCCAGTGCTTTATATGATGTATTATTATTAACTCCTTGATCGTTCAATTTAACAATTTGCCCTGGGTTACCGACGATAACAGCCTCCGTTGGTACATCATTTAAAACAACCGTAGCAGCACCAATTTTTACATTATCGCCAATATAAACAGGGCCTAAGATGACAGATCCTGCACCTATCATTACGTTGTTACCTATGGTTGGATGGCGTTTGCCTGTTGCAAAACCCTTACCTCCAAGAGTTACCTGATGAAATATCAATACATTTTTGCCAATTTCAGCCGTTTCACCGATAACAACTCCATGACCGTGATCAATAAAAAAGCCTGGTCCGATTTTAGCACCGGGGTGAATTTCAATTCCTGTTAGAAATCTTGATATCTGAGAAATAAGACGTGGAAGAAACGGAATCTTTAAAGTAAAGAGCACATGGGCGATACGATGAAAAAAAATAGCCCACAAACCAGCATAAAGGATTATTTCGAGAGAACCAAATATTTTACCCTTTAGTGCCGGATCATTGTGATAAATATTAACAAAATCTGACTTAAGGTATCCCACCTGCCTGAAAGCCTGTGATATTTTAGTCAAAACCTATGGCTTATGGTTATGTTCGATTTTTACCAAACCTTTTAAAAATTTAGCCTCCGGAAGAACAGAAGTCGGATTGTTTAGACAAATTATAGAGTTATTTTTTTCCATAGCTCTTACACCTTATTAATTAAAAGTAAGTTGATTTTTGTAATACATCAGGATCAATCTTTTAATCCAACACCTTTGTTAAAAAAATAATAAGCTGTACCAAACGCAGCAACAGCTACAAAAGGAACAAATATCAGTTGAATAAGAAGATTTCCCTCATAAACTCCAAGATAGCCATAGCGCAGAAGATTGATCATGGGAAATAGTGGATTTAAATAACCTGCTCCTGAGAGAAAATCAGGGAGTTTCGATATTTCAAAAAAAACTCCGCCGAAATAAGCCATGGGTGTTAAAATAATGGCCAGAATAAAATTCATTCGTTCAAAATTCTCCAGAAAAAGTCCCGCTATGACACCTAATGAAGAAAAAATAAAAGAGATCAGTGCCAGCATTATGAAAAAAACGGTAGGATTTTCAATCCGATATCCAACAAACCAGATGGTAGCAATATAAGTTAGTGTTCCGATTAAAAAACCCCTGAAAGTTCCCCCAAGAACAAAAGCCAGTACTTTTTCAAAGGTTGTTAAAGGATAGCTGTTGATATCCCTTAAAGTATCCTGATATTTTTGTGCGATAATCGAAAACGACGGGTTTTGAAATGCAGCAAAGATTGCTCCCATTGCCGCAAGCCCTGGAACTAAAAACTGTAGGTACCCTATTCCTTCAATACCGACCTCGCGTGTTTTAAGCATACCACCAAAAACCCCTAGAAAAAGCAAATTAGACAAAAGAGGAGCCATAAGCGTCTGGATATAAACCTTCATAAAACGGCTTATTTCCCGGTTTAGAAGTGTAAAAAATCCGGTTGGGTTGTAAAAAAGTGTTCTTATCATATTAGTTTCCTTTTAAAAGCAGTGTTATGCAGCTTTTCCGTTTACTATTTGAAGGTAAATATTTTCAAGCTTTTTAGGTTCTAAATTAAATCCTGAAAACGATAAATCCGCATCAGCCATTTTCTGAAAGACTACGCCAATCTCATTTTGAAGAACTTTAAGTTGCAACCTTCTTTTCCCTTCAAACCTGGGATTAAAATCTGCTAGAAAAGCAATATCTTTGATTTCAATATCTTTGCTAAAATCAAATTCCAGTAGTGTTTCTGCTCCAAGGTTTTTCATAAGTACTTTTTTATTTTCATCTACAACTATTTTTCCCTGATCTATTACGATAACCCGGTCACAAAGTTTTTCAGCTTCTTCAAGATAGTGAGTTGTCAGGATAATTGTTGTTCCTTTTTTATGAAGTTCATTTAAAAAGTCATATAGCTGATGCCGTAAACCAATATCAACACCCGCCGTAGGCTCATCCAGAATCAACAGATCCGGTCTGTGAACAAGAGCTTTCGCAATAAGAAGACGCCTTTTCATACCACCGGAAAGTGACCTTGATGAATCATTTTTTTTATCCGTTAAACTAAGTGTTTCAAGTAGTTCATTAATATATCCGTTATTGTCTTTTAGCCCGAAATAGCCAGACTGATTACGAAGTACTTCGTCCACTGAAAATACATAATCAAAGCTGATTTCCTGGTGAACAACTCCAACTTTTTTTTTGGTATCAAGTTCGTTTTTATCCAAATCAATACCGCCGATTTTAACAGTTCCTTTACTTTTTTTAACATTGCCGGCAAGGATATTAATAAGTGTACTTTTACCAGCGCCATTCTGACCTAAGAGGGCAACAAATTCGCCCTTTTTAACAGTAAACGAAATATCTTTTAAGGCATCTATTGCACCTTTTTTATATTGTTTTGATACATTTTTTATTTCCAACATCGTTTTTTTTCCTTTTTAGAATCCCAGAAGGTCTAATACTTTTTTTTCTGAATAATGTTTCTCTCCCTTGAAGGGAAATTCATGAATGTGTAAGGCCGGATTAAAATTCAGCTCTATAACTCCATAATTGAAGTTTCCGTATTTGTCTTTCTCAACCTCTTTCCTATGATCACTTATAATAATATCTGCACCACAAATTTTTGCCCCCACTGTTCTTGCTGCATCTATTGCTATTTGTTTATAGGAATCCGGAATAACGTCTGTATAGTCAATGCTATCTCCTCCCGTACTAATATTGGAATTATTCCGCAGATACACTTTTTCTTTTTTACGGGGAATATAGTCCAAATCCAAACCCTGGGTTTTTAAAAAAGTAACTTCTTCCTTGCCTGTTTTTATTATTTCAAGGGGTTTTTTATAACCAGTTCCCCGTAACGGATCTTTGTTTTTCTCTTTAACAAGTTCTTCAATAGTATGGATACCATCTCCTTTAACATTTGCAGCAACTCTATGAAGAACGGCAACGACTTCATCATTAATTACCAGAAAACGATATTCCTTCCCTGGAATAAAAGTTTCAATCAGAACAGATGAGTCATGTTTAAATGCTTCTAAAATTGCTTCTTTAAACTCATCATGAGATCTGAGTTTTTTCAGAATTGTTATGCCCAGTCCAAAATTTGTGCTTTTAGGTTTGATAACTATACTTTTTTCCAAATACTTTTCGAACTCTAAAATTGCTTTCTCCGGATTGATATAAGTCACGCCTTCCGGTACGTTAATACCGCGCTCTTTAAGTACTTTCTTTGTGACTTGTTTGTTTTCCATAATCAATGGAGAAATATATGTATCTTTTGAAGTTCGGGTGGCCTGTTTAACATATTCAGTTTTATCACCTTTACTAAGAGTAATAAAATTATCCTGCCAATCGAGAACATCCACATTGATATTCCGGTTAAGAGCCTCATTTATAAGAATTTGGGTCGATAATTCCATTGATTCATAACCCGGTGTAATAAAATTCATTTTTACCTCCATGCTTAACGGTTTATATGATTTGATAATCTCTGACTTCGATTTTCTCTGGCCATTCTGAGATTAAAATTCAGATAAGTTTCATTTTTGTTTTTCATCTCTTCAATCATTTGTGACGATGGAAGAAGATCGCTATTTAGAATTTTATTGTACTGGCTTTCTACACTATCTTCATACATTGTGTTTCCAATACTATTATCAAGCAGCCTTGCAACCACTCTTAATTTATCAATAATTTCACTACCCCATTTTTGGAGTGAAATAAGTTTATTATTTTTGCCATTAAGCATTAATCCCTCAGTACGGCCCATCAGTGCAGTTTTATGAGCATTCAGGTTCATTGTTTCTACCTCCTGGTTTGTAAAATAGTTGCTTGACTCAAAAAGACAGAACAACATGAAAACCTGTGTGAAGTATAATTGTTCAAGACTTATGCCGTTTTTCTCAAAAGGATTTAAGTCAAATGTACGGAGTTCAAGATAATCTATCCCACGATTTTCAAGTGCCTGAATCTGAGTTTCACCATTATATGGAATCTGTTTAAAACGAACCGGGGAATAAAATTCATTCTCAAGCTGTATCTGATTAGCGTTTAATTGAATCTGCTTTCCATCTTTGTAAATTCCCATCTTTGAATAAGCATCGTTTTTTGTGGAAAGAATACTCTTAATATCCCTGATATACTCATCCAATGAATTATAAGAAACGGAAAACAGATTTTGAGAAGAATTATCATACCCAAATCTACTCATTCGTAGAGAGGTTGCCTTTTGAGTACATGCTGAAAAATTACCGGCGGTACAATTACTTCCTTTTTGTTTAATAACTGAATAATAACTTTCATCAGCAACTGGTGATGCGCCAAAGAGATAAATCAGTAACCAACGATACCGCAGAACATTTCTTACCAGGGAAACATAGGTTTCATTTTTAAATATCTGCTTTCCATTTTCAATATCAAACTTTTTGAACAGTTTTTCCCAAAATTCATCCTGAAACGAGAAATTATAATGGATTCCTGAAATCATTTGTACTTTCTTTCCGTACCTGAGTGCCAGTCCTGAACGATAAATCTCCTTTATCTTTCCATCATTTGTATCTCCAAATCTTGCAATGGGAATCAGTTCATCATCAGGAAGAGGTCCAGGCATGCTGTGAGGCCATAGCAGTTCACTACTTATTACTTTGTCGACTTCGTCCTTAATAGTTTCTAAAAATGAAAATGTTTGTTCAATAGAATTAAATGCAGGGGTAATAAACTCTATCTGGCTTTCAGAAAAATCAGTAGTTACATGAGGGTTTGCAATTTTTTTCCCGGTAATTTCAGGATGAGGTGTCAGAGATAAATCCCCGTTTCCCTTCACTCTAATAGCCTCTTTTTCAAGTCCCCACTTGCCGTTTAATAATAATTGTCTGGCATCTTTGCCTGAAAAAAGCTTAACCATTTTTGAAAATTTCCCGTTCATTACTTCACTCCTGTTTGATAAGTGTTTTGATCAAATATAAATAATTTTTTATTTTTATGTTCGAATGTTCTAATATAGTCGAACATTATAGTTAAATTTTTTTAGCTTCGAAGCTTTAACAGTATACAATTACATATTGATTTATTTTTCATTTCAGCAGCTTTCACCTGTAAACCAAATAACCGCTCATTGTTCGAATGTACGATAACCATCGAACATACAAATCAAATTTTTTTAATCTATAAATGTCTTAACAGCATCTATTACATCTTGATTTACTTTGCATACCAGCGTTTGCCCTTCCCTTATACATGTTATCAACCCTGCATTCTGGAGTTCTTTGAGATGATGAGAAACAGTAGAGCGTGATAAATCCATACAACCGCAAGCCTTGGTAAAAGTTTTCTTTATTCCATCACAGCATTGTAGCGTTTCTTCAGGTTTCATCTCACCAACCTGCCACTCATAAATATTTTTGAAAAGCTGTAGCCGCTTTTCATTTGACAATGCCTTAAATATTTTTGCCATTTCTGATATTTCCATTATTCTAAAATAATCAGACTATCGAACTTGTCAAATATTTTTCTGTGATTCCTTTTAAATGGTAAGTAATATTATGGCCTAAACCTGTTGATATGACTGTGATATTGTTGTTTTTGGGTTATTGTAAAAACTAAAAAAACAATTAATTATAAAGAAATGCATAAAAAATTATTTGGAAAGTGAGACTTGATTTTGACCAGGTTGGTATTCACTATATAGGGAATCTCTAAAAACTGCTCTTTGACTGAACTACTGTGTTATTC
>JAAELO010000905.1 GCA_024226555.1 Desulfobacterales bacterium
AGTGAAATAAAAAGAGAATTGCTACAGGTAAAATAATAGCTGTGATTTTTTTTAAGTTGTGGGAAAAAAGAGAAATAATTTGTCAGGAGGGGATCATCCCAGGTTTCGTGGTTTCCTGGAATAGGGTATATTTTTTTTCGGACCGTTTCAGGGAAATAATATCCCGGCTCCTCCCAGTAAACCTGCTTCCCCCCCTGCCATATAAGATCACCTGTAAAAAGTGAGAACGCAGCGTTTCCATTGCTCAATTGCTCGCCAATACTTTGAAATACTTTATTTCTTGCAAGGCTGAATACAACATCGTGACCATCCAGGGACTCCAGCTCCGATGTTCGGGTATCACCAAAAACAGTGAACATAAATTGTGTGCCGTGAAAACCGGTATCTAACTGCTTAATGGCGTCATTCTGAGCAAAAGCAGAGGCTGTGGTAAAAATAAATGTAATAATTATTAAGAAAATGGTTTTTTTCATTGTCTCTCCTTTTAATTGTAGCACTTTTGTCAAAACTTTTTTTATATTTTTTATGTAAATTCTATATTTACAATACATTAGAAAGAAATATACTTTTTCCCTATTTCAAATCTGAATTTAAGAGATTAAAATGTATGCGAACCAGTAGTTGAAATTAGTCCCCATTAAGAAATAATAAACAACAGAAAGGCTCGCATACAAAATGAAACATTCTTTAATCCGTATAATTAAATGGTTTTGCAGACAGTTAACTTTTAACGAACTGGCATCTGCAATTATTATTTTCCATGAGGTTTTAAATTTTTCAAGAAAAGACATCCCGCTTAAACCTGATAAAAAGCCTCCTCATTACAGAAAATTTCGTGTAGATACGCTTCCACCAAAACCAAACCAGCAGGCAGATTACATAAATCCTGACTGGAAAATACTTAAAAAAGAAAAAGAACTTAAAACCGGAAGACCTGTTAAACCGGTTCAGCTTCGTCATGGAAAAAAACCGCCTCCCGGATGTAAATGCAGCCATTGTAAGGCACCTAAACAATATCTATATTTAAATAATGGAAAATTATTGTCGCAGGTAAAATGTAAAATTTGTGGTAAAACAAGTCCTACACATATTACCAAACGAAAATCAAAGGCTAAATACCTGTGCCCTTATTGCTCAAGTACTCTTTTTAAATGGAAAGAAAGCAGACAAAGTACTATTTACAAATGTTTTAGTTATACATGCACTCACTACCTGAACAATAAAAAGCTGCTAACCCGGGAAGAAAAAAAAATAAGGGGCCAGCAAAAATATAACCCCAACTTCAAACTTCATTATCAATACAGGGAATACCATATCTCACCGGATGATCTTAAATCAGCAAGACCTGCCTCACATACAGAAAATAATTTGTGCAGAATACACAACAGTTATTATATATTAGGGCTTGTGCTGACGTTTACCATAAACCTCGGGCTGAGTTCCCGGGTGACCAGAGATGCACTTAAAGGTATATTTGATATATCCCTTTCTCATCAAACCATCATCAACTATATCAATTTATCAGCCGGGCACCTGTCTGATTATATAGATAATAATTGCCCCAAACCGCTTGGAATTTCTGCCGCAGATGAAACATATATTATAGTTGATAATAAATGGACATATACCTGGTTTATCATTGATTCCAAGACAAGGGCAATTTGCGGATATAATTTGTCTCAGCATCGGAACATGCAGCCGGCACTGGCTCTTTTATATAACTGCTTTGGCAAACCCGATGAAAACAAAGAGCAATCAATTCTGGTTACAGATGCAAATCCTTCATATGATACTGCTGTTATGGCTTATAACAGTTTTATAAAGGATCATAGTCGTAAATTAACCAAACATACGGTTATCGGTCTTAAAAATCTGGATGAAGAAAGCACCGAATACCGTTGCTTCAAGCAGCTTGTTGAACGTCTTAACCGAACCTACAAATATCATACCCGGCCAAGAGCTGGATTTAAAACATTTGACGGCGCTGTAGCACTTACTACTCTTTTTGTTGCTTTCTACAATTTTATGAGACCTCATAGTGCCATCAAAAAATCTCCGCCGGTTACTCTTGATGCTCTTAAAGATTGCTGTTTTATGCCTGAAAAGTGGGTTAATCTTATTGCTCAGGCTGCGTGACTCTTAAATCAGATTGTCAAAGAACAAATATTCCTGATTATAAAAACAGGCTACCTATGCCTGTTTGCTATCTCAATTAGCAGAAATAAAATCCTGTGCGAGAATGGACTCCAAATACGTTCGTCGGAGCACAGGATTTTTTTTATGCGCTCTTAATTTTAAATACTATTTTTCATAATTTAATCTTTTTTCATAAAACTTTTGACACTACCATTTAATTCCTCTGTATTTTTTTCTGTTATAACGCTTGAGCTTTCTGGCCACAGTTATCAAATAGAATCGAGTCTTCGTTTGACTATTGTTTGATTTTAATATAGGACAAAAGAAGACTTAACTCTTAACCTCTTTTAATCCTCATCAGAAAGAATTGTTTTAATTGTGTCTTCTACAGTTGGGCCAATAGCTTCTTTAACTGCTGTAATTTCTGCTTCTGCTTTTTTGTGGTCGAATCCAATATTCCCGGTCTCAACTACGCTTAATGAAATAGACAAGATAGAATTCTTGTTAGGGTAAGGAATTAAATCAGAATAGATATTTTTTAACTTATCTTGTTCCATGATGGATCTTGATCCTAGCTTTAAATTTGAGATTGAAACAACCCCTACACCTATAGAGAAAAATCCTGGTAATTTATTATTTTGAGTACCAATTGTTTTAATTGAAAGTCCTATAGACAAATTGATTATAGGTTTTTTTTTTAAAGTTTTAGCTACTGAATTATTTAATTCAAAATAGTATGGGACCATTACCATTGCCACACTTTTTTCCTTATCCTTTGCCATACCATTATCATTAAGATTTATGATTTTTAAAACACCTAATAATCCGATTAGATTTGGCTTGTCCTTTTCTTTTAATTCCGATTCTATTAATTCCGAAAATCTAGCAATTACAATGCATTTGTAGTTGCTAAAATTTTTAAAAGATATAAATTGTGTTCCAGAATATTTTGCTGTAGCAGAGTCACTAATGGTTTTTGCTTTAT